>CALQQB010000014.1 GCA_943332615.1 Phenylobacterium deserti | reverse complement strand
GCGAGAGGCTTCGGCCCATATCGCGCGCCTCATGACCTCGGCCCGCACCCTGCGCTCCCCTGAAGACCTAGCCAACGCCGGTCTCGTCTTGCGCGACGCCCTGCCGGTGCTGGAGCAGGTCGCGGCCCGCTACGCCGTGGCGATCACGCCGGCGATGGTCGAGGCCATCGGCGCGCCCGACGACGCCATCGCCCGACAGTTTGTTCCGACCGATGCCGAACTGATCCAGGTGCCTGGGGAATCCGCCGACCCGGTCGGCGACGACACCCACAGTCCGGTCGAGGGCGTCGTCCACCGCTATGCCGACCGCGTGCTGCTGAAGGCCAACCACGCCTGCGCCGTCTACTGCCGGTTCTGCTTTCGCCGCGAGATGGTTGGCCCCGAAGGCATCCGACCCCTCTCGCCGAAGCAGTTGGACGCGGCCATGGCCTACATCGCCGGGCGGCCGGAGATCTGGGAGGTGATCGTCACCGGGGGCGACCCGCTGATCCTGTCGCCGCGACGGCTGTCGGACATCATGGCGCGGCTGGCGCGGATCGAACATGTGAAGGTGGTGCGCTTCCACACCCGCGTGCCGGCGGTCGATCCGGGGCGGATCACGCCGGCGCTGGTCGCGGCCCTGAAGGCGCCGGGCAAGACCACCTGGGTCGGGCTGCACGCCAACCATCCGGACGAACTGACGCCCGCCGCCGAGGCCGCCTGCGCCCGCATCCTGGACGCCGGTATCCCGATGGTCAGCCAGACCGTGCTGCTGCGGGGGATCAACGACAACCCGGCGGTGCTGGAGGCGCTGCTGCGGCGGTTCGTGGAACTGCGGATCAAGCCCTACTACCTGCACCACGCCGACCTGGCCCCGGGCACCGGCCACTTCCGCACCACGCTCGCCGAGGGCCAGGCGCTGATGGCCGACCTGCGGGGCCGGGTCTCCGGCCTCTGCCAGCTGACCTATGTCCTCGACATTCCGGGGGGCTACGGCAAGGCGCCGGTCGGGCCCTGCTATGTCGGCGACGGCGTGGTCAGCGATCCGTCTGGCAAGCCGCACGCCTATCCGACTGCGTAGCGCATTCGCTGTGGCTCTGAAGTGACAGTCGGACTGTCACCGCATGTGGCGCGGTCGACACCCATGCCCGACACGCCCACTTATGCGTTCATCCCAGGGTCAGCGGAATACGTCATGATCGGCGGAGCCCGGTTGACGCCGGGCGGCAACGGCGAGGGTAGAGTTCAGACATGGGTGGGCATGGCTCGCGGGGCGAACGCATAGGGCGCTGCCTCGCCTTGGCCGCCGCCCTAGCGCTGGCGTTGGGCAACGTCGCGACGGCTGCCCAGCCTCAGGCGTCCAGCCCGGCTCAGGCGCCGGCGCCCACCTCGGCGCCCCCCCCCGCCGCCCAGCCTGCGCCCCCGGCCGCGCCGGTCGAGATCCCCGCGCTGACCCCGCCCCAGGCGCAGACGGCGCTGTCGGTTCTGCGCGCCGCCGATCTGCAAGGCCTGCAGCCCAAGAGCTATGTGCCCCAAGGCGTGGCCGACAGTGGCGTCCTGACCGCCGCCCAGCAGGCAGCGCTGGCCGATGGCCTCGTCCGCTATGCGCACGACGTCCACGTCGGGCGGATGGACCCGGGCGCCTTCCCGGAACTGTGGGCCGTGCGCCCGGCGGACTACGATCCCTCGGCGGACCTAGTGAAGGCGCTGGGCGAGGAGCGCCTGCAGGCCTGGCTGGACGGCCTGCCGCCGCGCTATTCCGGCTACGCGGCTCTGAAGCGTGGCCTGGCCCGCTATCGCGACATCGCCGCCAAAGGCGCCTGGAAGCCGGTGCCCGAGGGCAAACCGCTCAAGCTGGGCGACAAGGACCCCCGCGCCGCCGCGCTGCGCGCCCGGCTGGCGGCGGAGGATGCGCTGGTCCCTGCGACGGGCGCGGGCTTCGACAAGCCGTTGCAGGCGGCCGTACAGCGGGCCCAGCGCCGGTTCGGCTTGAACCCTGACGGCGTGGCCGGGCGCGAGGTTCTGGCCTACCTCAACCAGCCGATCGGCCAGCGCATCCTGCAGATCACCGCCAATATGGAACGCTGGCGCTGGCTGCCTTCGGCCATGCCCGCCACCCGCGTGCAGGTGAACTCCGGCGCCGCCGTCGTCACCTTGTTCCGCGACGACAAGCCGGTTTTGTCCATGAAGGCGGTCTCCGGCCGGCCAGGCGACGAGACGCCGATGTTGATGTCGACGATCCACTCGGTGGTGATCAACCCGCCCTGGAACGTGCCGACCAGTATCGCGACCAAGGAGTTGTGGCCGAAGGAGAAGGCCAACCCCGGCTACCTGGCCAAGAACGGTTATCGGATCATCCCGGTCGAGGGCGGCCAGCCCCGGCTACAGCAGGCGTCAGGCGACGAGAGCGCCCTGGGACGCTTCAAGTTCGACTTCGACAACCCCTTCGCCGTCTATCTGCACGACACGCCCAGCAAGGGCGGGTTCGATCGGTTTTCGCGCCAGGCCAGCCATGGCTGCGTGCGACTGGAGAAGCCCCGGCTGTTGGCCGAGGCGCTGCTGGCCGGCGACGCGAAATGGACGCCGGAGGCCATCGACACCCAGCTCGAGGGTGACAAGACCGTGCGTGCGCCATTGTCGGCGAAGGTGCCGGTGTTCATCTTCTATTGGACGGCGTTCGCCGGGGCCGATGGCCTGATGCAGTTCCGGGCCGATCCCTACGACTGGGACCGGGACCTGCTGCAGCGGGTGGGCGTGCTGGCGCCGGACAAGGTCCAGGTGGCGGCGAAGGTCTAGGGACTTAGAGGGGCTTGGGGTCGATGTTGAAGACGGTGCTGTGGATCGCGGCCGCCTGCGCGGCGGTGCTGGCGGCGCTGGCTGCCAGCCGCGGCCTGCATTTCGACGCGCCCGCGCCGCGGAAGCCGCCTGTGGCCCCGGCGGCTTCCGCGGCCGCAAAGCCAGCTGTCGCGATTGCACCGGCGGCCCTGCCAGCCCCGCCACCGCCGCCAACGCCCGAGGAACAGCAAGTTCAGGACGACGCGGCCGCTACGGGAATGACCACGGTGGAGCCGGAGGGAACGGCGCCGTCACCGCCGACTTAAGCGGACGCCCCCTCAGGCCCCGCGCCACTGCCGGACCCGGCCGGTGTCGACGTGGATGAAATTGGAGACGGGGTAGTAGCCGACCCCGCCGGCGCCCAGGTCGAGCGCGGCGTCGCGCAGGTTGGCCAGTTCCACGCCCTCGACGTGGATGTCGATCGCCTTGCCCAGCATGTGCTGGCTGTGCTCGGCCACCGCATGGTCGTGCTTGCGCAGCATGGCGTTGGTCCTGGGCGAGCGGTAGCCGGAGATGATGAGGAACGGCGCGGCGGTCTCCAGCCGGCGACGGATGCCGTGCAGGGCGTCGAACAGGGTCGGGTCGATGTAATGCTCGTCGCCGGTGCGCCAGTCGCGCATCACGCGGGTGGCCTCGGCCAGGGCATCGGGAATGTAGGCGCCGTCGGCGTAGTAGACCTCGTTGAAGGCCTCGCCGGTGTGGGTGTTGTTCAGGACCGCGCGGCGCGGCGCCAGGATGTCGTCGATGCTCCGCGCCCAGGCGGGCGTGGTGATGGCAGCGAGGCCGGCGGCGGCCCCAAAACGCAGCAGATCTCTGCGGCGGACGAGGTTGGGCATGCGCAAACTGCCTCCAGGCCGTCGTTTTGACGAAGGCGGCAATCTGGCGCGTAACTCGTTAACGTCAACCCTACTCTGACAAAGGTGCGACCGACGGCCGCTGGGCGCCTCGGTCAGCGCAGCGCGCCGTGATCGACGCAGAGGCTCTAGAACCGCCGCGCCGACCGCCGGTGAGGCTTATTCCTTCAGCGCGTTGCGCGCCGCGTCCTTCAGGGCGCCGACGCCCTTCTGGACCTTGCCTTCCACGCGCTCGGCGATGCCCTCGGCTTGGAGACGTTCGTTGCCCGTGGCCTTGCCGATGCCTTCCTTGACCGAACCCGCGATGTCCTTGGCGGCGCCCTTGGCTTCGTCCTTGTGCATGTCACTCGTCCTCTGAGGTCAGTTGAGGACAGGAAAGCGCGGCAGACCGGGAGAAGTTCCTAGGCGGAGGCGCACGATGTGCGCTCCAGCAGCGCCTCGAACGCCGCGTTGGCTGAGCGTTCGGCGTCCAGGTCGCCCATCATCCGGCGCGAATCGGAATGGCCCAGAATGAAGCTCTTCATCTGGAAATAGGCGGCCTGCGCCTCCGCCTCGGAGAGCGGCGGATCGCGCAGCAGGCGCAACTCATCGACCACGTTCTGGCGGAACGCCTTCAGGCCCTTTTGCAGATAGTCGCGCAGGTCGCCGGGCTGGTCGTCCAGTTCCACCGAAATCGCCATCACCGGGCAGCCGCTCTCGACCCACTCGGTCTCGCCCCAGTGCATCCAGCGACGGAACACCTCCTCCACCCGGGCCCGCCCCGGGGGTAGCGCCTGGGCCGGGAGCCAGATGGCGGCGCGGAAGCGGTCCAGCACCGCCTCGACCACGGCGCGGTGCATGTCTTGCTTGGAGTCGAAATGCTTGAAGAGGCCGCTCTTGGACAGGCCCACGACCTCGGCCAGGTCGCCAAGGCTGACGCCGGACAGGCCGCGCACGGCCGCCTGGCGCGCCGCCTCGCCCACG
The DNA here is from genome assembly GCA_943332615.1 of Phenylobacterium deserti. Lineage (GTDB taxonomy): Bacteria > Pseudomonadota > Alphaproteobacteria > Caulobacterales > Caulobacteraceae > Phenylobacterium > Phenylobacterium deserti_C. Next base: position 66,145 of record CALQQB010000014.1, on the reverse strand, counting down.
ATGCGCGACCGCGTCGCTTCGCCTTTTTTCAACGGCCAAGCCTCCCTGCTCGACGAGAAGTGAACGGTCGCGCTCTTTGAGATTAGCGACCGGTCGTGCTCTTTTCTACCGAAGGGATCACGAAAATGCAAAGTTTCAGGATGCTGAGCGCGATCGCCGCAGGTGCGGTGCTCGTCTCAGGGGCGGCCTACAAGTCCGAGGGCGGGTGCTGGACGACGGCCAGCTCCGCGCCTGCAACGCCGGCGCCGTGAAGCTCCAGACCGCCCGGAACTAGGGAACTCCTCCTGTCGTGACCGCCTTGGTCGCCAGGGGTATTGCCTCGCTGGAGCGGCCCCATCCCCGCCCGTGGATTTTTGGCATTTCTGGGCGCCCGCGTTGCGCCAACGGCCTCCGGCCGCTATCTCCCCCGCTCGAATTCCCGATATCTCCGACCCCAGCGAGCTCCCCGCCCCATGGCGCAGCAATACATCTTCCAGATGCAAGGCCTCACCAAAGGCTTCCCCGGCAGCCCGAAGAAGCTCTTCGAGAACATCTGGCTGTCGTTCTACCCGGACGCCAAGATCGGCGTGGTGGGCGTCAACGGGTCGGGTAAGTCGACGCTGCTGAAGATCCTGGCCGGGGTGGACAAGGAGTTCTCCGGTGAAGCCAAGGCCGCCGATGGCGTGAAGATGGGCTACCTGGAACAGGAGCCGCACCTCGACGACACGCTCGATGTCTGGGGCAACGTCATCAGCTGGTGCGAAGAGAAGAAGATCTTCGACAGGTACAACGCCGTCGCCGTCGAGCTGGGCGACAACTACACCGACGAGCTGATGGAGGAGATGACCGCCCTCCAGGAAAAGATCGACGCCGGCGACCTGTGGGACATCGACAGCAAGATCGAGATGGCGACGGACGCGCTGCGCTGCCCGCCCAACGACTGGAAGGTCGACAATCTCTCCGGCGGTGAGAAGCGCCGCATCGCCCTGGCCCGCCTGCTGCTGTCGAAGCCCGACATGCTGCTGCTGGACGAACCCACCAACCACCTCGACGCCGAGAGCGTGGCCTGGCTGCAGCACCACCTGGAAGCCTTCCCGGGCTGCGTGATCCTGGTCACCCACGACCGCTACTTCCTGGACCAGGTGACCAAGTGGACGCTGGAACTGGATCGCGGCAAGGGCATCCCCTACGAGGGCAACTACTCCGGCTGGCTGGAGCAGAAGACCAAGCGGGTGATCCAGGAACAGTCCGAGAGCACCGCCCGCCAGCGCGCCATGACCCGCGAGCTGGAGTGGGTGCGGTCTGGCTCCAAGGCCCGCCAGGCCAAGTCCAAGGCCCGCCTGGCCGCCTATGACGACATGGTGCGCGACCAGGAGAACATCCGCGAAGCCCAGACCACCGCCACCATCCAGATCCCGCCCGGCCCGCGCCTGGGCAACCTGGTGCTGGAAGCCAAGGGGCTGTCCAAGGCCTATGGCGACAAGATCCTGTTCGAGGACCTGAGCTTCAGCCTGCCGCCCAACGGCATCGTCGGCGTCATCGGCCCGAACGGCGCCGGCAAGTCGACCCTGTTCAAGATCATCACCGGCCAGGAGCAGCCTGACGGCGGCACCTTCCGGGTCGGCGAGACGGTGAAGCTGGCCTACGTCGACCAGAGCCGCGATACCCTGGATCCGTCGAAGACGGTCTGGCAGGAAGTCTCCCAGGGGCTGGACGTGCTGGCGGTGGGCAAGCGCGAGATCAACACGCGGTCCTATGTCGGCTCGTTCAACTTCCGCGGCGGCGACCAGCAGAAGAAGGTGGGTCAGCTCTCGGGCGGCGAGCGCAACCGGGTCCACCTGGCCAAGACGCTGACGACCGGCGGCAACGTCATCCTGCTGGACGAACCGACCAACGACCTGGACATCGAGACCCTGCAGAACCTGGAAGAGGCCCTGGAGGAATTCGCCGGCTGCGCCGTGGTCATCAGCCACGACCGCTGGTTCCTGGACCGCCTGTGCACCCACATCCTGGCCTTCGAAGGCGACAGCCACATCGAGTGGTTCGAGGGCAACTTCGAAGCCTACGAGGAAGACAAGAAGCGCCGCCTGGGCGCCGACAGCCTGATCCCGCACCGGATCAAGTTCCACAAGTTCACCCGGTAAGACGCAATTCACCACGCCTCTTCACCGAGGCTAAGCCCAAGACCGCACATACCGGACCCGTCGTAAGAGACGTGGGAGTCCGGCATGGCCGCATATTTCGGAACCGCTTTTGGTGACGTCCTCACCGGCGAGGCGGGTGCGGACACCCTGTTCGGCCGGGGCGGCGGCGACACGCTGACGGGCGGCGCCGGCCAGGATCGGTTCGTCATCGACGACGGCGAAAGCTCGTCCATAGGGGGCCTGCTCGATGACGGCGCGAGCGCCGACGTCATCACCGACTGGTCGGATGGCGACCGGCTGGTGTTCGCCCATACTCGGCCGCCCGAGGCGCCCGAGTCGCTGTTCGCGGGGGTCGCGCTCGACTACTCCGAAGCCTTTGGCATGGCCCAGACCGCGTTCCAGGACGGCTTCGAATATGCCTCCATCAAGGTCGGCGCCGACGTGTTCGTATTCGCGCCGCGGACGGATTCCGTGGTCAAGCTGGCCGGGGTGGATCCAGCCTCGGTGAGCGGCGCGGCGCTCTCGCCCGACATGATCGATGGCGATGACGCGACCCTGGGCGCGGGGGCGGACCGATTCGATGGCGCCGCCGGTTCGGACACCGTCCACGGCCTCGACGGCGACGATGTGCTGATGGGGGGCGACGGCAGCGACCGCCTCTTCGGCGGCGCAGACAACGACACCGTCGATGGCGGCGACGGCTTCAACTACCTGCGCGGCGACGACGGCGACGACGTGGTCAACGGCGGCGCCCAGCACGACGACATCAACGGCAACATGGGCCGCGATACGATCTTCGCGGGCGACGGCGACGACTGGGTGCATGGCGGCAAGGACGATGACGTCGTTGCGGGTGGCAATGGCCACGATCTGCTGTTCGGCGACCTGGGCAATGACACGGTCGGCGGCGGCCAGGGCGACGACCTGATCTTCGGCGGCGACGGCAACGATATCCTGCGCGGCGACGATGGCGAGGACATCCTGGTCGGTGGCGCGGGACGCGACACCCTGGACGGAGGCCTGGGCGCCGACCTTTTCGTGGCCTACGGCGGCTCTGGCGACGACCGCGTGATCCATTTCAGCGTCGAGGAGGGCGACCAGGTCCTGGTGGAGCGCGGGTCCGCCTATACCGTCACGCAGGACGGCGCCGACACGGTGATCGAGATGGCCGGTGGCCGGATGGTGCTGGCCGATGTGCAGCTGTCGAGCCTGCCGACCGGCTGGCTACTGGAGGGATAGCCGGCGCGCGGGTCTAATCCGGCCCCGCCGGCATCTCGCGCAGGCGACGTAGCGGTCCGCTGAGCGTGAACAGCGGCGCGACGGCGAAGCCCGCCACGGCGACCCAGATCGCTGCGCGCACGCCCAGGGTCTCGCCCAGCAGGCCCCCGCCCAGCGCGCCCACGACCGCGAGGCCCCCGGCTGTGGCCTTGAAGGTCGCGCCCATCCGGCCCAGCACCGCACCGGGCAGCACGCTCTGGGTCAGGGTGGAACTCAGGATCAGGGTGACGACCCCGAAGGCGTCGCCGAACACCTGCCCGGCCACCAGCACCGCCATGCCGCGCGCAGGGTCCGCCGGGGCGAGCGGGATCAGGGTGAGCGACAAGGCTATCAGGGCCAGGGCCGCCAGCAGCGAGGGCCCGACGCCGAACCGCCGCGACATCCAGCCGGCCAGCACGGCTCCGATCAGCGCGCCGACGCCCCCCGCCGCGATGGTCACCCCCATCAGGCCAGGGCTGAGGCCCACCACCTTCAGGCAGAACAGGATGTAGAGCGCGCTGAAGATGCCGCCGAACAGGCCGTGGACGGCGGTCACCAGATAGACCGGCCGCACGAGGGGGTGGCGCCACACCACCGCGAACCCCAGGACCAGATCGTCGGCCCACCGGGCCTGCGGCTCCGGCTCGGGCGGCGTCTCGGGCTTGCGGATATCGGCCAGGAACACCGCCGAGACCAGGTAGGTGACGGCGTTGGCGGCGATGGCGACGGGCGCCGCCAGCAGTTGGAACAGCACGCCCGCGATGGCCGGTCCGGCGATCTCCGCCACCGACTCGGTCGCCGACAGGCTGGCGTTGGCCCGCGTCAGGTTTTCGCGCGCCACCAGACCCGGGAGGTAGGCGTGGTCGGCGATTTCGAACAGCACGCTGGCGGCGCCGACCAGGGCGGCGACGACATAGAGCTGTGTGAAGGCCAGCACGTGCAGCAGCGCTGAGATGGGGATGGTCGTCAGCACCGCGGCGCGCGCCAGGTCGGCGGCCATCATCAGTCCGCGCCGCTTGCTGCGATCGATGACGCCGCCGGCCGCCAGGCCGACGATCAGCGCCGGGCCGCTGGACATCGCCGCCAGCAGCCCGATCTGGCCGGGCGAGCCTCCGAGGGTCAGGACGGCCGCGATCGGCAGGCCCTCGCGGGTGATGCGCGCGCCGAAGGCCGAGACGCTCTGGGCCATCGATAGCCGGACGAAGTCACGGTCGCGCCACAGGGTGCTGGGGGAAGGCATGAGAAGAAACCGAAGTCGGAGGCGGCCGAACGGCCTTGGCCCCGCGCGGACGCGGGGTGCGGGGTGAGCCGATATCTGGGCCGCCGCGCGGGCTCACCGATCCGCGTTACGCGCAGACAGGGTCCTGCAAGTCAAGCTTGGGCGGACGGGCTCGCTCCGCCGCCGGCGGAGTTGCCGATCACGGATATCCGCCGCATAGGCCCCTGCAACAGGACGGCGCGCGACGCGCTAAGGGGGAGCCAGCATGTCAGAGCCTTTGGTGGCGATCTCCGCCCGCATCCTGACCGGCTTGAAGGCCGCCGTGGCCCGTGCGGGCGTCGATGTGGCCCTGGCCTGGGAGTTGGGCGAGGCTGACAAGGCCCGCGTGCGCTGCCTGCTGCACGCCGGCGAGGCCCACCTGACGCCGGAGGTTCTGCAGGGCTTCCCGAACCTGGGGCTGATCGCGGTGATGACCGCCGGCTATGAGGGCGTCGACGTTCCCTGGTGCCGGTCGCATGGCATTGAGGTCACCTATGCCGGCGGGGTCAATGCCGACGATGTGGCCGACCACGCCATGGGCCTGCTGCTGGCCAGCTCGCGCGATATGCACGAGCAGGACCGGACGATCCGCGATGGGCGCTGGCGTCTGGAAGACCGGCTCCTGCCGCAGCCCAGCCTGACGGGCCGCCGGCTGGGGATCCTCGGCCTGGGCTATATCGGGGCTGCGATCGCGCGCCGGGCCGAGCCGTTCAAGCTGCAGGTCAGCTGGTGGGGGCCCCGGCCGAAGAATGCGCCCTGGCCCCGTGCCGAGAGCCTGCTGGCGCTGGCGCAGGACAGCGACATCCTGATGGTCGCCTGTCCGGGCGGGCCAGAGACGCACGGGCTGGTCAGCGCCGAGGTGATCGCGGCGCTGGGTCCCGATGGCATGCTGGTCAATGTGGCCCGCGGCTCAGTGGTCGATGAGAACGCCCTGATCGCGGCCCTGAAGTCTGGAGGTCTGCGCCGCGCGGCGCTGGATGTCTTCCAGCAGGAGCCGACGCCGGCCGACCGCTGGGCGGATGTGCCCAACACCCTGCTCACGCCGCATCGCGCCGGCGGCACCACCGAGGGCGTGCCCAACATGGTCGGCCTGGCGCTGGAGAACATCCGCCTGTTCCTGGCCGGTCAGCCTGTAGCCTCACCGGCGCCTTGACCGCTAAGCTGTGGCCGGATCGGAGGAACGCCATGGCCAAGGTGCTGGGGATCGGCGGGGTGTTTGTGAAGGCTGAGGATACAGCGGCCCTCGAGGCCTGGTATCAGCGGGTGCTGGGCTTCGAGGCGAGCGAACATGGCGGCGCGATGTGGCCGCCACCGGCGAACGGGTTCACCCTGTGGTCGCCCTTCAAGGCTACGACGGACTATTTCGCGCCCTCGACGCAGGCGCTCATGCTGAACCTGCGGGTCGATGACATCGACGGGATGGTCGCCGGTGTCGAAGCCGCTGGCGAGACGATCCTGGGGCGACAGGACGAGAGCTACGGCCGCTTCGCCTGGCTGATGGACCCGCAAGGGCTGAAGATCGAGCTGTGGGAGCACCTCGAAGCGCCCGCCTGAGACTTGACGTCAGAACATATAAAGATATCTTTATGTGTGATGAAGCTCTCGGCAAAACAGGCTGTGGACGTGCTGCGGGCGGCGGGTGAACCGACTCGGCTGCGCATTCTCGCGCTATTGGAGCGTGAAGAGCTGGCGGTGCTGGAGATCTGCCGCGTGCTGGATCAGAGCCAGCCCCGGGTCTCACGCCACCTGAAGCTGCTGGCCGAGGCCGGGCTGGTGGAGCGGTTCCCGGACGGCGCCTGGGTGTTCTACCGGCTCACCGGCGCCGGCCGCGCGCACGAAGTGGTGGGCGAGGTGCTGGCGCGGATCAATGCGGACGACCCGGCCCTGGCTCGCGACCGCCGCAAGCTGGACGACGTGCAGACCGAGCGGGCCTCGGCGGCGTCGGCCTATTTCGCCGAGAACGCCGACCACTGGGACCAGATCCGCTCGCTCTATGTCTCCGACGCCGATGTTGAGACCGAGATCGTGCAGGCCGCCGGCCTCGGCGGCTTCCGGCGCATGGTCGACCTGGGCGCGGGGACCGGTCGGATGCTGACCCTGCTGGCTCCGCGCGCCGAGCAGGCCGTGGGCCTGGATCTGTCGCAGCAGATGCTGAACATTGCGCGCCAGAATGCGGCCGAGGCGGGGCTGGCCCATGTGGAGCTGCGCCACGGGGACATCTTCGACACCCGCCTGCCCGACGCCGCGGCTGACCTGGTGGTCGTCCACCAGGTGCTGCACTACCTGGGAGACCCTGCCGCGGCCGTGCGCGAGGCCGCGCGGCTGGTGGCGCCGGACGGGCGGCTGATCATCGTCGACTTCGCCCCGCACAAGCACGAGTTCCTGCGCGAGCAGCACCAGCACCGAAGATTAGGGTTTTCCGACGAAGAGATGGCCCGATGGCTGGATGACGCCGGCCTGCCGCAGGTGGCGCTGCAGTCGTTGCCGCCGGTCCGCCAGGACGGGTTGACCGTAAAAATCTGGACCGCCCTGCGCGCGCCCAGCCAGATGAGGAGCGCCGCATGAGCCCGATCCACAGCGCGCGCGCCCAAAGCGCCCTTGGTCCTGTCGCCCGCGCGGGCCTGGGCGAGCGGCCGCGGCCCGGAGTTTCCTTCGAGTTTTCGCCGCCCAAGGGCCCGAAGTCGGAGGAAAGCCTCTGGGAGGCGATCCGCCGTCTGGAGCCGCTGAACCCGAACTTTGTCTCGGTGACCTACGGCGCCGGCGGCTCCACGCGCGAGCGCACCCACCGCACGGTCGTGCGTATGCTCAATGAGACCACCCTGCGGCCGGCCGCACACCTGACCTGCGTCGAGGCCAGCCGGGCCGAGGTGGACGAGGTGGTGCGCGACTACTGGAACGCCGGAATCCGCCACATCGTGGCCCTGCGCGGCGACCCGCCGGGTTCGCTGGGCGGCGCCTACGTCCCGCCGGCCAACGGCTACGCCAACGCCACCGAACTCACCGCCGGCATCAAGGCCATCGCGCCGTTCGAGGTCAGCGTCGGGCTCTATCCGCAGATCCACCCGGAGAGCCCGTCGATCGACCATGACATCGAGGTGCTGAAGGCCAAGATCGACGCGGGCGCGACCCGGGCGATCACCAACTTCTTCTTCGATATCGACGGCTACCTGCGGTTCATCGATCGTATCCGCAAGGCCGGCGTGACCGTGCCGATCCTGCCCGGGATCATGCCGGTCTCCAGCTTCTCGGGGCTGGCCAACATGTCCCAGCGGATCGGGGTGACCATCCCCGGCTGGCTGGCCAATCTGTTCGAGGGGCTCGACGAGGACCCGGAGACCCGCAAGCTGGTTGCCGCCTCGGTGGCCACGGAGATGTGCGCCCGGCTGGCCGAGGAAGGCTTCTCCGATTTCCACTTCTACACCCTCAACCGCGCCGACCTCGTCTATGCGATCTGCCGCGTGCTGGGCGTGCGCGAGACTCCGACCCAACCTCGCCAGGAGGCCGCGGCATGACCCGTTCCGACCGTATCAAGGCTCTGAAGGCCGCCGCCAAGGATCGCGTGCTGATCCTCGACGGCTCGTGGGGCGTGATGTTCCAGAAGCGCGGCCTGTCTGAGGCCGACTACCGCGGCGAGCGCTTCAAGGACCACCCGGGCCAGATGAAGGGCAACAACGACATCCTGTGCCTGACCCGCCCGGACATCGTGGCCGACCTGCACGACCAGTACTACGCCGCCGGCGCCGACATTTCCGAGACCAACACCTTCTCGTCCACCTCCATCGGCCAGGGCGAGTACGCCCAGGAAGCTGCCGTGCGCGACATCAACCTGGCTGGCGCGCGCATCGCCCGCGAGGTCGCCGACCGCTGGACGGCCAAGGAACCGCACAAGCCGCGGTTCGTCGCCGGCTCGATCGGTCCGCTGCCGGTGATGCTGTCGATGAGTTCGGACGTGAACGACCCGGGCGCTCGCAAAGTGAGCTTCGACCAGGTCTATGCGGCCTATCGCGAGCAGGTGCTGGCGCTGCATGACGGCGGCGTGGACCTGTTCCTGGTCGAGACCATCACCGACACGCTGAACTGCAAGGCCGCGATCAAGGCGATCCTGGACCTCGAGGACGAGGGCTATGAGCCGCTGCCGATCTGGATTTCCGGCACCATCACCGACCGCTCGGGCCGCACGCTCAGCGGCCAGACGGTGGAGGCGTTCTGGAACTCGGTGCGTCATGCCAAGCCGTTCGCCATCGGCCTGAACTGCGCGCTGGGCGCCGACCTGATGCGGCCCCACATCGCTGAGCTGGCGCGGGTGGCCGACACCCTGGTCTCGGCCTATCCCAACGCCGGCCTGCCCAACGCCATGGGCGAGTACGACGAGGAGCCACATCAGACGGGCCACCAGTTGCACGCGTGGGCCAAGGACGGGATCGTCAACATCCTGGGCGGCTGTTGCGGCACCACGCCGGACCACATCCGGCATGTCGCCGACGCGGTGCGAGGCATGAAGCCACGCGTGCCGGCGGAGCGCTCCAAGGCGATGCGGCTGGCCGGGCTGGAGCCGTTCGAGCTCGTGTAACCACCCCGTGTCATCCCGGTTTCGCCGCAGGCGAAGACCGGGACCCACAAACACCGACTTCACCGGAATGGCGCCGCCGAAACGACTGCACTATTCCACCGCCCTCTGAGCTAATGGGTCCCGGTTCTACGGCGCTTCGCGCCTTGACCGGGATGACAGGTTTTTACGGAATGCGCCCCACCTTCATCAACATCGGCGAGCGGACCAACGTCACCGGCTCGGCGAAATTCCGCAAGCTGATCGCCGACGGCGACTATCCGGCCGCGCTCAGCGTCGCGCGCCAGCAGGTGGATGCCGGCGCCCAGGTCATTGACGTCAACATGGACGAGGGGCTGCTCGACAGCGTCGCGGCCATGCGGACCTACCTCAACCTGATCGCCGCCGAGCCGGACATCGCCCGGGTGCCGGTGATGATCGACTCGTCCAAGTGGGAGGTGATCGAGGCGGGGCTGAAGTGCGTCCAGGGCAAGGCGATCGTCAATTCGATCTCCATGAAGGAGGGCGAGGCCAAGTTCATCGAGCAGGCCAAAGCCTGCCTGCGCTATGGCGCGGCCGTGGTCGTGATGGCGTTCGATGAGGTGGGGCAGGCCGACACGGCCGAGCGCAAGGTCGAGATCTGCAAGCGGGCCTACAAGCTGCTGACCGAGCAGGTGGGTTTCCCGCCCGAGGACATCATCTTCGACCCCAACATCTTCGCTGTGGCGACCGGGATCGACGAGCACAACAACTACGCCGTGGATTTCATCGAGGCGACAGCGCGGATCAAAGCCGCCTGTCCGTACGCTCGCATCTCCGGTGGCGTCTCCAACGTCAGCTTCAGCTTCCGAGGTAACGAACCGGTACGTCGCGCGATCCACGGGGTGTTCCTCTATCACGCCATCGCGGCGGGTATGGACATGGGCATCGTCAACGCCGGGGATTTACCGGTCTACGACGACATTCCTGCGGAGCTGCGCGAGGCTGTCGAGGACGTGATCCTCAACCGCAAGCAGCGGACCAAGATCTCCAACACCGAGCGCCTCGTGGAGTTGGCCCCCAAGTACAAGGGCGGCAAGTCGGAAGCCAAGGGTCCCGACCTCACCTGGCGCGAGAAGGACGTGGGCGGGCGAATCACCCACGCTCTGGTCCACGGCCTGACCGACTATATCGAGGCCGACACCGAGGAGGCCCGCGCCGGCGCCGAACGCCCGCTGCACGTCATTGAGGGCCCATTGATGGACGGGATGAACGTGGTCGGCGACCTGTTCGGCGCGGGCAAGATGTTCCTGCCCCAGGTGGTGAAGTCGGCCCGGGTGATGAAGCAGGCTGTGGCCTACCTCGAACCGTTCATGGAGGCCGAGAAGGCCGGCAAGCCCCGCGTGCAGGCCGGCCGCATCCTGATGGCCACCGTCAAGGGCGACGTCCACGACATCGGCAAGAACATCGTCGGCGTCGTGCTGCAGTGCAACAACTACGAGGTCATCGATCTGGGCGTCATGGTGCCGGCGGACCGCATCCTCGACGAGGCGGTGAAGCACAATGTCGATATCGTCGGCCTGTCGGGGCTGATCACCCCCAGCCTGGACGAGATGGCGTTCGTGGCCTCGGAGATGGAACGGCGGGGGTTCAAGATCCCGCTGCTGATCGGCGGCGCCACCACGTCCAAGACCCACACCGCCGTCAAGATCGAGCCCCGCTACAAGGGCGGCCAGACCACCTATGTGCTGGACGCCAGCCGCGCCGTGGGCGTGGTCTCCGGGCTGCTCTCGGCGACCGAGAAGGACCGCATCCAGGCCGCGACGGCGGCGGATTACGTCAAGGTCCGCGAGCAGTTCGCCCGCGGGCAGGGCAAACGCGCCCGTTCAACCTTGAACGAAGCCCGCGCCAACGCCTTCACGCCCGACTGGACCACCTACGATCCGCCGAAGCCTACCTTCACCGGCACGCGCACGTTCGCGGCCTACGATCTGGCCGACCTCACCCGCCACATCGACTGGTCGCCGTTCTTCGCCAGTTGGGAGTTGATCGGGCGCTATCCGCAGATCCTGCAGGATGACGTGGTCGGGGAAGCTGCAACAAGTCTGTTCGCGGACGCCCAGGCCATGCTGCAAAGGATCGTCGGCGAGCGGTGGTTCGAGGCGCGCGGCGTGGTCGGGTTCTGGCCGGCCAATTCCGACGGCGACGACATCGTCGTCTACGCCGACGAGACCCGCACCACGGAACTCACCCGCTTCCACACGCTTCGCCAGCAGATGGCCAAATCCGTTTCCCAAGAAAGCGGCGGCCGCGCCAATGTGGCCCTGGCCGACTTCATCGCGCCGGTCGGCACCAAGCCCGACTGGATCGGCGGTTTCGCGGTCACCGCCGGCCACGGCGAGGCCGAGATCGCCGCCCGCTTCAAGGCCGAGCACGATGACTATTCCGCGATCATGGCCGCCGCCCTGGCCGACCGCCTCGCCGAAGCCTTCGCCGAAGCGTTGCACCGCAAGGTCCGCACCGAGCTCTGGGGCTTCGCGCCCGACGAACCATTCGATATTGAAGCGTTAATCGCCGAGCAGTACCGCGGCATCCGCCCCGCCGCCGGCTATCCCGCTCAGCCCGACCACACGGAGAAGGGCGAATTGTTCCGGCTATTGAGCGCCCCGGCCGCGACGGGCCTGGAACTCACCGAAAGCTTCGCCATGTTCCCCACCGCCGCCGTCAGCGGCCTCTACTTCGCCCACCCGGAGAGCCACTACTTCGGCGTCGGCCGGATCGAGAAGGACCAGGTGGAAGACTACGCCCGCCGCAAGGACTGGGACCTGCGCACCGCGGAGCGCTGGCTGGCCCCGATCCTCAACTACGAGCCAGCGCCCTTGGACTGACCCCCACAGGCGCAACACGTAAATCAGGGACAGCGGAGCTGCATCGTGGCCAAGGGCTGCCGGCGGAATTCCGCCGGTGTCACCGCAGAGGGGTGATTGTCAGCGGACGAGGACGGTAAAGATCAGGGTCACGAGGCCGATCTCGAAGGTTCGGAAGCAGAGGGCCAGCATCGCGGGTTCCGTGGCGCCGAGCGTATTCAGGATGAAAACGCTCCGGTTTCAAAGACCTTGGCAAAGTCCGGTTGGACTTTGCCGGCGGGGTCTGAACACGGTTAAGCAAGAGCGGCGCCACGGGAGGCCGAGCACATGGCCCTCTTCTTCGATGCCCCCTGGTTCGATGAAAAACTTGAGGAACGGGGGCTTTCGCGCGCGGTGATCGCAGCGGCGGCGGGCCTGTCCGAGGCGGACCTGGCGCTGGTGTTCAAGGACCAGAGGGAAGTTTCCGCCGGGCAGGTGGCGGCCTTTGCCGAGCTGCTGGGGGTGAGCGCCGCCGAGGTGGCGGATCGGGCGGGGGTCTCGACGCCAGCGCCCAAGGCCGATCCGATCGCCGCCCTGGAACGAAGGGTGGCGGCGCTGGAAGCCGAGATCGCGCGGTTGCGTGGTGGTTAGACGACCTTGCTGGCCAGGCGTCCCGCGCCCAGGCGGCGATCGTAGCGGCCGGACCATTCGGTGCGGGAATAGGCGTCGCGGGCGATCTCGCGGAGTGAGGGGCCTGCGCGCAGGCCGCGGCGCTGGCCGTCCTGGCCCATCAGCTGGGCCGCGACCTGGGCGTCACTGCCGCTGTGCTCGTCGCGGAAGCTGCGCGGGATGGCGATGACAGGACCCAGCGGAACCGGCAGGTTCGACGAGGTCTGAGCCCGCGTTTCATCTATCCGATCCGCCGCAGCCCCAGCCGCGCGACGCGCCGAGACCGTGTGCTTGATGCGGTCGATGCGGGACATCATGCCTTACAACCTGCAATGCCCGGGCCATTAACGTTTAGCCCTTCGCCAACTTGTCCAATTGATCTTGCATCTCGGACATTTGGTTGCGCAAGGCCGTTAACGCATCATCGTTACCGGGCTCGGCCTTGGGTTGAGCCGCGCCGGGGGTCGCTGTGGCGTCCTCGGCCCGCACGCCGCCCGGCGCGAAGGCGAAGGGCGAGAACATCTTCATCGCCCGGTCGAACAGCTGCAGGTTCTGGCGGGTCAGGTCTTCGTAGGCCGCGATCGGGCCGGTCGGGAAGCCGCCCATCTGAGTGCGAAGCCGCTCCTGCTGCTGGGTGAAGCTGGCGAGGCTGAGTTCGAGGTAGCTGGGCACAAAGGCCTGCATCGAGTTGCCGTAGAACCCGATCAGCTGGCGCAGGAACTGGATCGGCAGGAGCGACTGCCCCTGGCTCTCTTCCTCGAAGATGATCTGGGTAAGGACCGTGCGGGTGATATCTTCGTTGGTCTTGGCGTCATAGACCACGAAATCGACGCCTTCCTTCACCATTGCCGACAGGTGCTCCAGCGTCACGTAGCTGGAGGAGGCGGTGTTGTAGAGCCGTCGGTTCGCGTATTTCTTGATGATGACTTTCGCGCCAGCGGCCGTCCCCCTGGAGGCGGCGCCTCCCGTCCCTTCGGTGTCGGCCATCCCTGATCCTTTGTGTGGCCCGTCGCGCAACGCCGCGAACCTCTTCTGCACCGCAGTATCGCGGATGCGAGCGGATAAGCAAATGGCATGGATTGTTTGCACAATCTCGGGCTTGCCCTGCCCTGACGCCAAGCCGATAGAAGATGGATTGGGCCCGTTTAGAGCAGGAGCCGCTTCATGAGCGACGTCGTCATCGTTTCCGCCGTGCGTACGCCGGTCGGGTCCTTCAACGGAGCGCTGGCCAGCCTGCCCGCCCACGAACTCGGAAAGATCGCCATCCTGTCCGCTATCGAGCGGGCGGGGGTCACGGCCGCCGAAATCGATGAAGTGATCATGGGCCAGGTGCTGCAGGCCGGCGCGGGCCAGGGCCCGGCGCGGCAGGCGGCGGTCAACGCCGGCATCCCGGTGGAAAGCCCGGCCTGGAGCCTGAACCAGCTGTGCGGCTCGGGCCTGCGGGCCGTGGCGCTGGCGGCGCAGCAGATCACCGACGGGTCCTGCGACATCGTCATCGCCGGCGGCCAGGAAAGCATGAGCCAGTCGCCGCACGCCCAGCAGCTGCGCGGCGGCCAGAAGATGGGCGATCTGGCCCTCGTCGACACCATGATCAAGGACGGCCTGTGGGACGCCTTCCACGGCTATCACATGGGCCAGACGGCCGAGAACATCGCCGCGCGGTGGCAGATCACCCGCGAGGACCAGGACAATTTCGCGGTCACCTCGCAGAACCGCGCCGAGGCCGCCCAGAAGGCCGGCAAGTTCGCCGATGAAATCTGTCCGGTGACCATCAAGGGCCGCAAGGGCGACACGGTGGTCGATCAGGACGAATACATCCGCCACGGCGCGACCTATGCGGTGATGGCCGCCCTGCGCCCGGCCTTCAACAAGGAAGGCTCGGTCACTGCGGCCAACGCCTCGGGCCTGAACGACGGGGCGGCGGCCCTGGTGCTGATGAGCGCCGACGAGGCCAAGAAGCGCGGCCTGAAGCCCCTGGCCCGGATCGCCTCGTGGGCCAACGCCGGGGTCGATCCGGAAATCATGGGTACGGGCCCGATCCCCGCCAGCCGCAAGGCGCTGGAGCGGGCCGGCTGGAAGGTTTCCGACCTGGACCTGATCGAATCGAACGAGGCCTTCGCCGCGCAGTCGCTGTGCGTCGTGCGCGAACTGGGCCTCGACCCGGCGAAGGTGAACGTCAACGGCGGGGCCATCGCGATCGGCCACCCGATCGGCGCGTCCGGCGCCCGCATCCTGACCACCCTGCTCCACGAGATGGCCCGCACCGACGCCAAGAAGGGCCTGGCCACGCTTTGCGTCGGCGGCGGCATGGGTGTCGCGATGTGTGTGGAAAAGGTCTGATACTCAAGCCGCCCCGGGGAGCCATTGGCTGCCCGAGATAGCAGGCAAGTGTTCGACCATTCCCGCCGGGAATGGTCGGGGGATCAACTGGCGTCGGCGGCTTAGGGAGTGAATGTATGGCGAGGGTAGCGCTTGTCACCGGGGGCACCCGGGGCATCGGTCGAGCGATCGCGGAGCGGCTGAAGGCCGACGGGATAAAAGTGGCCGCTGGCTACTCCGGTAACGACGAGGCCGCCGCCGAGTGCGCCAAGACCCTGGGCATCATGGTGGTCAAGGGCAACGTCGGGAACTTCGCCGACTGCAAGGCCGCCGCCGACGCCGTGGCCGCCGAACTCGGCCCGATCGATATCCTGGTCAACAACGCCGGCATCACCCGCGACGGCGTCTTCCATCGGATGAGCCCCGAGCAGTGGGGCGAGGTGATCCGCGTCAACATGGACTCGCTGTTCAACATGACCCGCCAGGTTATCGAGGGCATGCGCGAGCGTGAGTGGGGCCGGATCATCAACATCTCCTCGATCAACGGCCAGAAGGGTCAGGTCGGGCAGACGAACTATTCCGCCGCCAAGGCCGGCGTGATCGGCTTCACCAAGGCGCTGGCGCTGGAGAACGCCAAGAAGGGCGTCACCGTGAACTGCGTGGCCCCCGGCTACATCGACACCGAGATGGTGCAGGCGGTGCCGGCCAAGGTGCTGGAAGGCATCATCGCCCAGATTCCGGCCGGGCGCCTCGGCAGCGGCGAGGAGATCGCCGACACGGTGTCGTTCCTGGCCGGCGAACGGGCGGCCTATGTGACAGGCACCACGCTCTCATTGAACGGCGGCCAATACCTGGTCGGGTAGAGGCCTTGGGTCGGGTAGAGGCCTTGGGTCGGCTGAAGACGCAGGTTCGCAGAGCTTGCGACCGCGGCGCCATCGCGCAGTCCAAGAATCGCCCCGATCAGGGAGCATCTGCTCGTCCGGCATGATGGGCAGGTTGACCGCGTCGAGACGAGGCTGGAGCGCGGCGCTGCTGTGCGTCGTTGCCCTGGGCCTGGGTGCGCCCGCCAACGCCGGCGTCACCGACAAGCTGCGGGACGGTCTGTTCAAGAACCGGGGCGGCGAACAGGCGGGCGCCCCGCTGGCCCGCTACGTCTCCGAGGCAGGCCGTGTCTTCACCCTCGACCGCACCCAGACGGTCCCGATGCTGAAGTTCGAGGACAGCCCCGAGGTTTGGGTGTTGCTGCCCAGCCCGGCCCCGCGCGGGGACGTGATCTACAAGAACGACCTGGGCGAGCCGGTGTTGCGGGCCACGCGGCTGGGCGGCTTCACCCTGTTCACCGACGAGCGGCCGATGGGCGAGGCGGTGTCGATGGCCGGCGCTGGCGCCCCGCTGAGGCTGTCGCCCATGAGCCCGCAGGCGCTGGCCGACCGGATGCTGCAGGCCAGCTTCCGCTCCGGCCGGGCGGCCCGCCATGCGATCGCCTTCCAGGCCGAGGCCTCGCCGGCGTCGGCCGCCCTCATGGGCGACGCCGCGGTAGTGGTGACCCTGGCGCTGTTCCGGCTGGCCGAGAAGGCCGGCGGCCGGCCCGTGGGGCGGTTCAGCCTGGTGCTGTTCGAGGAAGGCAAGAAGCCGGCGGCGATGCTGAAGGACAACGTCCTGCGCATCGTGGTGTCGCCAGCGCAGGGGCTGGCCGGCCGGCCCTCGTCGAAGCGGATCATCACAGCCGCCGGGGCGAAGTAGGGCGCTACCCCCGGAATGCGTCCTTGGCGGCGCGGACGGCGGCGAAGGCCTTGAAGTCCGGTTCGCCGGCCGCGCCGACCTTGGCCGCCAGGGCCGGGGCGCGCAGGAACGGGTTGGTGGCCTTCTCCAGGCCGATGGTGGTGGGCACGGTCCACTCGCCGCGTTCGCGGGCGGCGAACACCGCCTCGGCGCGGGCCTTCAGCGGGGCGCTGTCATCGACGCTGAGCGCGAAGCGGGCGTTGGAGGCGGTGTATTCGTGGGCGCAGTAGACGCGGGTGTAGTCGGGCAGGGCGGCCAGGCGCTGCAGGCTGCTCCACATCTGTTCCGGCGTGCCCTCGAACAGCCGCCCGCAGCCCAGGGCGAACAGCGTATCCCCAACAAACGCCACCTGGTCGGCCGGGTCGAAGTAGGCGATGTGGCCCAGGGTATGGCCGCCGCTCTCGATCACCTGGAAGGTGGTCTCGCCGAGCTGGACAGTGTCGCCGCCGCCCACCTCGCGGTCGAGCGGGCCGACGCGGGTCACCTCCGGCGGGCCCACGATGGTGCAGCCGGTCATCAGCTTGATGTCGGCGTTGCCGCCGGCGTGGTCGGGGTGCCAGTGGGTGTTGAGGATCAGGTCCAGATCCCAGCCCAGGTCGTCCAGCTCGCGCAGGATCGCCCCCGAATCCGGGGTGTCGATGCAGGCGGTCTTGCCGCTGGCCTCGTCGCGGATGAGGAAGCCGTAGTTGTCGGAGAGGCAGGCGAACTGGTGGACGCTCAGCGGCATGGTGGGTCTCCGGACGTACAGCGGATAGCGATTTAGGCTGGTCGCGACGCGGCGTCGAGCCTAGCCATTGGATCATGCGCCGCGACGTCTTGGAGCTCCGCCAGTTCTACGCCTCCGAGCTGGGGCGGGCGGCGCGCGCCATGGTGGAGCGCAAGCTGCTGGAGGCCTGGGACGACGCCCATGGCCTGGACGTGCTGGCCCTGGGCTATGCCACCCCTTTCATCGGCCCGTTCCGCGACCGCGCGCGCCGCGTCGTGGCGGGGATGCCGGCACAGCAGGGGGTGGAGGTGTGGCCGGCCGGCGCCGCCAACCTGACGGCGCTGACGCCCGAGGACAGCCTGCCGTTTCCCAACGCCCTGTTCGACCGGGTGCTGATGGTCCACGGCCTGGAGGAGAGCGCCGACCCGGTGGGCCTGCTGCGCGAGGTGTGGCGGGTGCTGGCGCCATCGGGCCGGGCGATCATCACGGTGGCGTCGCGCAATGGCCTCTGGGCCAACACCGAGCGCACGCCCTATGGCCACGGTCGGCCCTATACCCGCAGCCAGCTCGGCGAGCTGATGCGCGAGGCCGAGCTGGAGCCGTCGGGCTGGACGCGGGCGCTCTATGTGCCCCCGGTCGGCTGGATGGCGGGCTGGGCCGACGGGTTCGAGGCGGTGGGCTCGCGGCTGTGGCCGGCCTTCGCGGGCCTGCTGATGATGGAGGCGACCAAGCAGACCTTCGCGGTGAAGCCGCGCGGTGAGCGGGCGCGGGTGCGCGTCGCCCGGCCGGTGCTGGCGCCTCTGCCCGGGGCGGCGCCGGTGTCCCGGGGGCCGGCCCTGCGAGGCCGCCTCCCGCGAGGCCCCTTGGCTTCGCGGCGGCGAAGGTCTTAGCTGTCGCCCACGGAATCGCGCCGGGAGGGCGCCCACGTCATGAAAATGATCATCGCGGTCATCAAGCCCAGCCGTCTCGACGCGGTGCTGGACGCGGTCACCGAGGCCGGCGCCTCGGGCCTCACCGTCACCGAGGTGCGCGGCTACGGCCGCCAGCGCGGCAAGACCGAGGTCTACCGCGGCGCAGAATATGAGGTGAAGCTGCTGCCCAAGGTGAAGCTGGAGATCGCCGTCCCCGACGACATCGCAGCCGCCGTGATCGAGGCCATCAAGACCAGCGCCAACACCAACAAGATCGGCGACGGCAAGGTCTTCGTGCTGGACCTGGAGAGCGCGCTGCGGATCCGGACCGGCGAACAGGACGCCGACGCGATCGCAGGGTAGTTCGCCGGACGCGCCGGCGACGTTCGTCTGCAAGCGCTGGAGGGCGTGGCGCGAACCGACAGGGTCACGCCTGGCGACGCCGCTGCCTTGAGCAGGTTGCCACGATGCCCACCGGCTTGAGCCGCCCAGGCCGGAGCAAAGCCCGTCCCGAAGTTCACAAATAGGGGTCGAGCATCGCATGCACGTCCACGCGCGCCTTCAGACGGGCGGCGAGCAGGGCTGCGCCACTGATCTTGCGTTGCACGAACAGGATGTCCGCCGGCGGGATGTGCCAGGCTCCACGATCGGCGGCGATGTCCAGGCCCTGCTCACGCAGCACGCCGACGAAACCGCGATCGCCGAAGTCAAAAGCGCCTGGACCCCGCAGCTTGCCGATCACGACGTCGATCATCCGGTCAATGCTCGCGCCATGGCGCGCGATGGCGCCCGGGCCCACGAAGCCGGCCGCCAGGGTCGCCTCCCTCGCGCGGTCGCGGTCGCCGCCGATCATCGCTCTGAGGACTTGCAGATAGCCGGCGGAGGTGTCTGCGGGCACCGGCCGGGCGGCGCCGAAATCCAGCAGCGCCAGCCGCCCTGTGTCAGGCTGATAGCGATAATTGCCGAAGTTCGGGTCGGTCTGCATCACCCCGAATTCGAAGAGCTCGCGCAACACCAGCGAGATCAGCGCGCGCATCGCCGCGTCGCGCGTGCCTTGCGGCGCCTCGACCAGGCTCTCGATCGGATGGCCCTCGACAAAGCTCATCGCGAGCACCTGACCCGTGGTGAATTCAGGGTCGAGCGTCGGAACAACATAGTCGGCGGCGTCTGCGAGCAACCGGCCGAAGCGCGCCATCTGCTCGCCTTCCCGGACATAGTCTGCCTCCTCGCGGAGCTGCGTCTTGGCGGCCACGAGCAGGGGCGCGATGTCGAGTTCACGCGGCAAGACGCCGGAGAGCCGAAGCAGGGTCGCCACATTGTCGACGTCCGCGTCGATGCTCTCGCGCACGCCCGGATACTGGACCTTGATCGCAAGATCGCGCCCATCGCGGGTCCGGGCGCGGTGCATCTGGCCGATCGAGGCCGCCGCGATCGGCGTGGCGTCGAACCACGCGAACCGTGTCCGCCAGTCCTTGCCCCAATTGGCGGCCAGGGTCTGCTCCAGCTGGCGGGGGGCATGCGGTGCGCATCCTGGCGCAGCCGCGCCAGGATCTCGGTGAGCTCGGGGGGCAACAGGTCGCCGGCATCCAGCGAGATCATCTGGCCAAGCTTCATCGCGGCGCCCCGCAGGTGCGAGAGGCGCTCGGCGACGCGCAGGACGTTGCCGGGCGTCAGCAGCATGTCGCTCATGCGCGGTCGCTGCCCCTCGGCCAGCCGGCGGGCGCCTTCCACCAGCATGCCGCCCGCGACCCCGCCGGCCAGCCGCCCGAAGTGTCCGAAGCGCGACAGCCGGCCGTTCGGAATGGCGCGCGCCTTCGGCGCCTGGCGGTCAGGGGGCGGATCGTCTCCCAACGCTCACCAGCCGCGACTGCCGGGAATGCCCTTGAAGGGGCCCGCGAGGGTGCGCGTGATCCAGCCGCCGTAGAAGTCGCCGGGCTGGGGGGTGACCGTTTCACCGTCGACGCTGCAGCGATCGAAGGGCGCTGCGTAGAAAGCGATATGGTCGCGCAGACTCGCAAAGCCGGGACTGGGATTGGCGTAGCTCCAGCCGACGCCGGGCAGGACGAGATCACCGATCACCACGTCCCAGTAGCTCGCCGCGCCCTTCCATTCGCAGAACGAACTGCCCGCGGCCCGGCGCAGGACGCCCGGGGCGATGTCGGCGCGCGGGATGTAGTAGCTGGGCGGGTGGCTGGTCTCGAGCGTCCGGACGCTCGCGCGGGTGTCAGCGACGATGACGCCGCGATGGGCAATGACGATACGGGCCGGACTGGGCTCGGCGACGGCGGGCCTGGGATAGGACCAGACGCTCTCCTGGCCCGGGCCGATAGGATCGGGGCGCGGCCTCATGCCGGCCCGCGCGCGGCAGTCGCGCGGCGGGATGGCGGGCGCCCCGCATCGTGGCAGACGGTCACTTCGTTCACGCCGCTAACGTAGGGAGCCAGGAACGCATCTGCACGGGCCAATTCGGAAAAGTCCGGGGGTCTACTCGAACAACCCCCCGCGCGCTGCCGCCGCAGGCTGCGGCTCCGCCTTGCGGCTCAGCAGGAAGAGCGCGGTCTCGGCGCGCCAGTTCTCGAGGGGCTGGCGGGGGTCAATGGGGCGGGCGGAGCGGCCTTCGGCCAGGGAGGCGCAGGCGTCGATGCGCAGGTCGAGCGCGTCGCAGAGGCTGACGAAGTCGCGGAGCGTGCAGAGGTGGATGTTGGGGGTGGAGTACCAGGGCTCGGGCAGGGCGCCGGTCTCGGGCATGCGGCCGCGGCTGAGCAGGGCCCAGCGGACCTTCCAGTGGCCGAAGTTCGGCACTGACACCACGGCCTGGCCGGCGATGCGCAGCAGTTCGGAGAGCACGTGTTTGGGCTCGCGCATCTGTTGCAGGGTCTTGCTCAGGATCGCGTAGTCGAAGGCCTGGGTGGGGAAGTGGTCGAGGTCGCGGTCGCCGTCGCCCTGGACGACGGCCAGCCCACGGCCCAGGCAGGCGGCGACGCCCTCGGGGCTGATCTCCAGGCCCTGGCCGTCGACGCCCTTTTCGCGGGTCAGCAGCTCCAGCAGTTCGCCCTCGCCACAGCCGACGTCCAACACCCGCGCGCTGGGCCGCACGAGCTTCAGGATCTCGGCGAAGTCCTCACGGATGGTGGTCGTCACGCCAGACCCCGGGCCTGGGCCTGGGCCGCCATGAAGCCGCTCAGCGTCTGCTGCAACAGCGGCTCTTCCAGGAAGAAGGCGTCATGGCCCTTGTCGGTCTGGATCTCGGCGAAACTGGCGCGGCAGCCGGCGCCGTTCAGCGCGCGGACGATGTCGCGGCTCTCGATCGTCGGATAGAGCCAGTCGGAGGAGAAGCTGAGCACGCAGAACTTGACGTTGCGCGCCTTCACGAAGGCTTCAGCCAGCACCCCGCCATGCTGCGCGGCCAGGTCGAAGTAATCCAGCGCGCGGGTGATGTAGAGGTAGGAATTGGCGTCGAAGCGATCGACGAAACTGGCCCCCTGGTGGCGCAGGTAGCTTTCCACCTGGAAGTCAGCGTCGAAGCCCCAGGACAGGCCGTCGCGCTGCAGTTCGCGGCCGAACTTCCGCTGCAGGGCGGCTTCCGACAGATAGGTGATGTGGGCGGCCATGCGGGCGACGGCCAGGCCCTTTTCCGGACGGACGCCGCCCTTGAGATAGGCGCCGCCGCACCAGTTGGGGTCGGCCATGATCGCCTGGCGGCCGACCTCGTGGAAGGCGATGTTCTGGGCCGAGTGGCGCGCGGCGGCGCCGATGCAGACGACGCTGAACAGCTTCTCCGGGTAGTCCGCCGCCCACTGCAGGGCCTGCATGCCGCCCATGGAGCCGCCGACGACGGCGAACAGGGTCGGGATGCCCAGTGCCTCGATCAGCATGGCCTGGGCGCGGACCATGTCGCCGATGGTGATGACCGGGAACTTCAGGCCATAGGCCTCACCCGTGGCGGGATCGAGGGAGGCGGGGCCGGTGGTGCCCATGCAGCCGCCGACCACATTGGTGCAGATGATGAAATGCCGCTCGGGGTCCAGCGGCCGGCCGGGCCCGACGTAGAGATCCCACCAGCCGGGCTTGCCGGTGATCGGGTGGGCGGAGGCCAGGTGCTGGTCGCCGGTCAGGGCGTGGCAGACCAGGATGGCGTTGCTGCGGGTCGCGTTCAGGGTCCCGTAGGTCTTGTAGGCGATCTCCAGGGGGCAGAGCGTGGCCCCCGAATCAAGCGGCAGCGGACGGTCGGCCGGAAAGCGCCAGGCGCCGCCGCCAGTCTCAATTCCCGCCGTGATGGGGACCTGCGCCGTCATGGGCGCCTTGGACCGCCTCGCCCGATCACTGTCAATGGCTTGCAGCCCGCCGCACCTAGGCTATGGAAGGGTCAGGGGAGCGCGGCCAGTAGACGTGGCCTCCCGTTCGCAGCACGCCGCGCTCAGTCGACAATCGGCGCATCGCCAAGGCGATGCGCTTGGGAGCGTCCATGGATCGGCTGATCCTTCTGCGGCACGGCAAGGCCGAACCGGACTCCGATACCGGAGACGACTTCGACCGGCGGCTGGCGTCACGGGGCGTGCAGGAGTCGTGCGACATGGGCGCCAGGCTGGCCGACATGGGGTTCTCGCCCGATGTGGCCCTGGTGTCGCCGGCGGCCCGCGCCAAGGCCACCTGGGAGGCGGCCAGCGTGCACTTCCCCAAGGCCGAGACCCGGCTCGACAAGGATCTTTATCACGCGGACGCCGGCACGATCCGGCGCGAGGCGATGACGGCGCTGGAGGGTTGCGGCACGGTGATGGTGGTCGGCCACAATCCCGGCCTGCAGGAGCTCACCGTCCAACTCCTGCAGGAGGGCGGCGCGCCGGCCGGGCTGATCGGGCGGGCGATCAACAATTTTCCGACCGCCACGGCGGCCATCTTCCTGATCGATGATAACCGGCGGCCGCATTTCGACGGCCTGTTCTTCCCGGATCGCTGAGAAGCCGATGCGCATCTACAAGATTCTGGCCCGCACGGAATGGACGGCGGCGGTGGCGGTCGGCCGTTTCGAGGGCTCGGCGGCGGACCGGCAGGATGGCTACATCCACTTTTCCACCGGCCCGCAGGCGGCCGAGACGGCGCGGAAGTATTTCATGGGCCAGCGCGATCTGGTGGTGTTGGAGGTCGAGGGCGATGTCCTGGGCGAGGCCCTGAAGTGGGAGCCGTCGCGGGGCGGTGACCTGTTCCCGCACCTCTATGGCCCTTTGACAGCGGGTGATGTTTTGGCGGTCCGCGAGGCGCCGCTGCGGCCCGACGGGGTTCCGCGGGTCCCGGGATGAACGACCTGCATGGCCTGGCCACCCGGGCGCTGCGCGGCCTGGACTCAGAAGATGCCCACAACCTGGCGATTCGCGCTCTAAAGCTGGGGCTGGGGCCGATCGGCGGGCGGGACGACCCCCTGCTGGCGACGGACCTGGCGGGGCTGGCGCTGCCTAATCCGGTCGGCCTGGCCCCCGGCTTCGACAAGAACGCCGAGGTGTTCGGCCCCATGCTGCGGGCGGGCTTCGGCTTCGTGGAGTGCGGCACGGTCACGCCGCTCGCCCAGGCCGGCAACCCGCGGCCGCGCCTGTTCCGGCTGGCGCAGGACCGCGCGGTGATCAACCGGATGGGGTTCAACAACCAGGGGCTGGAGCCCTTCGCCGCGCGCCTGGCCCGGCGGGGCCGCCATGGCGTGGTGGGCGCGAACCTGGGGGCCAACAAGGACTCCGAGGACCGGATCGCCGACTATTCGGTGGGGCTGCGCCGGCTGTGGGGTATGGCGTCCTATTTCACGATCAACGTCTCCTCGCCCAACACGCCGGGCCTGCGGGCCCTGCAGACGCGCGACGCGCTGGACGACCTGCTGGGTCGGCTGATCGCGGGCGCCGAGTCGCTGCCGCCGGGCGTGGCCGCGCCGATCTTCCTAAAGGTGGCCCCCGACCTGGACGACGCCGAGATCGAGACCATCGCCGACACCGTCGCCGCTCACGGCCTGGCCGGGGTGATCGCCACCAACACCACCGTGGCGCGGCCGCCTCTGGGCTCGGCGCACCGCGAGGAGGTGGGCGGGCTCTCGGGCGCGCCGCTGCTGGCGCCGTCCACGGCGATTCTGCGCCGGTTCGCCGAGGCGGCCGACGGCCGGTTCCTGCTGATCGGGGCCGGGGGGATCGCGTCGGGGGCCGACGCCTACGCCAAGATCCGGGCCGGCGCGTCGGCGGTGCAGCTCTATTCGGCGCTGGCCTATGAGGGGCCGGGTTTGGTGACGCGGATCAAGCGCGACCTGGCCCAGCGGCTTCGCGCCGACGGTTTCCGTTCCGTCGGCGAGGCGGTCGGGGCTAGATAGGGACGGCGGCCCTCGCGTTCCGGGGGCTGACCGGTGCGGTTAACCCGGAAGGATGATGGCGGAGGCCTCCACGCCCAGCCCGATTTGGAAAGGCCTGCGGCGGCGCCTGTTCTGGCCCGGCGGTCTGTCCGCGCGCCTGCTGGTGCTCACCTTCACCTTCTCCTCGCTGATCGGGGCCATGTCGATCCCGCCGGCGTTGGCGGCCTATGAGAAGCAGTGGCTGCTGGACCGTGTGCGGGCGGCGGAACTGGCCTCGCTGGCCGCCGAGG
Source organism: Phenylobacterium deserti (assembly GCA_943332615.1). Classification (GTDB taxonomy): domain Bacteria; phylum Pseudomonadota; class Alphaproteobacteria; order Caulobacterales; family Caulobacteraceae; genus Phenylobacterium; species Phenylobacterium deserti_C. The sequence goes on along the minus strand of CALQQB010000014.1, from coordinate 41,140 downwards.
TGGCGCCCGACCGGGTGGTGTCCGAACAGCTGAAGAACCAGCTGCTGCAAGGCGCGGGCGTTGAAATCGTAGCGGTGTCCAGCGGCGGGGTGCGCCGGCTGGTGTTCGCCTCGGCGCGTCCGGCGCAGACGCCCTATCTGGTGGACCTGCGCTCGCGGGCGGCCGGCCTGGGCCTGTTCGCGCCGTTCCAGACCCTGCTGGGCGACGGCAATCGGGTCCGCGTGGTGGCCGAGCCTCGGTTTCGGCAGAGCGACGTCGACTTCATCGAGTTCGTCGCCACCGACACCGAGCTGAAGAAGGCGCTGGCCGCCAACTTCTGGCGGCTGGTGGCCATCGTGGCCGGAGTCTCGGGGCTCGCCGGGCTGATCGTCTATTTCGCGCTCAACCTGTTCCTGGTGCGGCCCATGCAGCGGATCACCTTCGCCATGGAGCGGTTCCGCGCCGACCCGGAGGACCCGGAGGCGCAGATCGCGCTCTCGGGCCGCCGCGACGAGATCGGCCGCGCCGAGGCCGAGCTGGACCGCATGCAGGCCGACCTGCGCGTGGCGCTGAACTCCCGGGCCCGGCTGGCGGCGTTGGGCGAGGCGGTGGCGAAGATCAACCACGACCTGAAGAACATGCTGACCTCGGCCCAGCTGGCGTCGGAACGGCTGGCGGCGTCAAAGGACCCGAAGGTCAGCCAGGCGCTGCCCCGGCTGGAGCGGGCGCTGGACCGCGCGGTGAAGCTGGCCTCCGACGTGCTGGTCTATGGCAAGACCCAGGAAACCGCGCCCGAGACCCAGACCGTGGGCCTGGCCGCGGCGCTGAAGGAGGCGGCGGCCGAGGCGCGGCTGGCGGACGCCGCCATAAGGTTGGTTTGCAAGGTGGCGGCCGGCGAGCGGGTCACCGCCGACCCGGACCAGCTGCACCGCATCCTGGTCAACCTGCTGCGCAACGCGCGCCAGGCGCTGGAGCACCAGGAGGGCCGCAAGGGGGCGGGACGGGTGGAGGTTTCGGTGGAGGCGCTGGGCGGGGCCAGCCTGATCCGCGTCGCCGACAACGGGCCGGGCGTGCCGGAACGCATTCGCGAGCGGCTGTTCCAGCCTTTCGCCGGATCGGGACGGCCGGACTCGACCGGACTTGGCCTGGCCATCGCCCGCGAGCTGGCCCAGGGCCACGGCGGCGACCTGACGCTGTCGGTCACCGGCCCGCAGGGCACGGTGTTCGAGCTGCGGCTGCCGGGCGCGCCGGCGATCAGGGCTGTTTCGCCACCCCCTCGCGCCGCGGGTCCGCGCCGCCGCGCAGGCCCTGGGGCGTGACCTCGATGCCGTGCAGGCCCGAGCCCTCGGCTCCGAAGCCGTTGCTCAGCTTCACGCCGCGCGCCTCCAGGCCGGTTCGCACGTCGGGCGAGAACTTGTCGACCTCGGCGGCGTAGAAGTTCCCGCCGGCGATCAGGTTCGGCAGGTTCAGCGCGTCCTGCACCGACAGCTTCCAGTCCAGCATGCCGACCAGGGCCTTCAGGTTGTAGGCGAGGATCGAGGGCCCGCCGGGCGAGCCCACGGCGGCCACGAACCGGCGCTGTCTATCGAGCACGATGGCCGGGGCCATGGACGAGCGCGGCCGCTTGCCGCCGGCCACGGCGTTGGCGGCCGGGGCGCCGTCGCGCTCGGTGGCTGCGAAGGAGAAGTCGGTCAGCTGATTGTTGAGGAAGAAGCCATCGACCATCCGGCCCGAACCGAAGATGCTCTCGACCGTGGTGGTCATGGAGACGACGTTGCCCCATTTGTCGGCGATGACGAAGTGGGTGGTGCCGCCGGGCTCGGCGGTTCGGTCGGGCGCGCGGACGCCAGCGCCCTTGGGCTTGCCGGGGCCGACCGGCTGGGGCGTGGGCCCGATCAGCTTCGCGCGCTGGGCCAGATAGGCCGGGTCCAGCAGGCCCTCGGTGGGCACGTCGATGAAGTCCGGGTCGCCGATGTAGCGGTCACGGTCGGCGTACATCAGGCGGCTGGCCTGGGCGAACAGATACCAGCCCTCCACGTCGTTCCTGTGCTGGCCGATGGCGGTGTGTTCGAGGATGCCCAGCGCCTCCAGCACCCCGGGGCCGCCGGACGGGGCCGGCGGGGCGCAGACGATGTAGACGCGGTAGGGTCGGCAGAGCCCTGGCGTGGCTTTGGGCCTGTAGGCCTTCAGGTCTTCAAGCGTCAGGGTCGACGGGTATTGATCCTTGTGCACCCGATCCACGATGTCCTGGGCGATCTTGCCTTCCAGCAGCGCCTTGGGCCCCTGGGCGGCGAGCAGGCGGATAGTGGCCGCGTAGGCCGGGTTCTTCATGATCTCGCCGGCCTGCACCTTGGTCCCGTCGGGCTTGGTGAAATAGGCGATGGCGTCGGGCGTGGCGGCCTGGGGCGCGCGGCTGGCGGCGGCGGCGGCCATGCGGCCGGGGACGGCGAAGCCCCCGTCAGCCAGCCGCTCGGCCTCGCCGAACAGATCCTTCCACGCCAGCTTGCCGTGCTGGGACTGGGCCAGGTGCAGCATGGCGATGGCGCCGGGGACGCCGGTCGAACGGCCCGAGAGGATGCCGGTGACCTTGTCCAGCGGCTTACCGTCGTCGCCGTAGAACCATTTGTCGGTCGCCGCGGCCGGGGCCGTCTCGCGGCCGTTGTAGGCGGTCACCGCCCTGGTCTTGGCGTCGTAGTAGGTCAGGAACGCGCCGCCGCCGAGGCCTGAGCTCTGCGGCTCCACCAGTCCCAGGGTCGCCTGTACCGCCACCGCGGCGTCCACCGCGCCGCCGCCGGCCCGCAGCACCTTCAGGCCGGCCTCCACCGCCAGCGGATTGGCCGCCGCGATCATGCCTTTCGAAGTCGCAGCCGCGGCCGGCTTGGCCGGTGCTCCGGGCCTTTGACCCGCGGGGCGGGCGTCGGCCGGGGCCGGCGTGAGCGCGGCGGACAGGACCGCGGCGAGGGCCAGCGGGACGAACGGGAACTTCACAGGCGGAAACTTCACGGGACGGACGGCTCCTTCGGGGGCGTGTGCGACCATAGGGGCCGTCCGCGTGGACAACAAACGCATGCTCGTGCGACCTCCCTCGTATGGATACAAACCGACTAGGTCCAGGGCCGCGCAACCTGATCACCGACGTTGCCGGTCTGAGGATCGGGCAGGCGCAGGATGCAAGGGTGCGGACCGGGGTGACGGTGATCCTGCCGGACGACCGGGCGGTCTGCGCCTGCGACGTGCGGGGCGGGGGGCCTGGGACGCGAGAGACCGATGCGCTGAGCCCGGAGAACCTGGTGGACGCCATCGACGCCGTGGTCCTCTCTGGCGGCTCGGTTTACGGCCTGGCGGCGGCGGACGGGGTGACGGCGTGGCTGGGCGCGCGGGGACGCGGCTATGGGCTGGTCGCCGGCGTGCCGCCCTCGCCGGTCGTGCCCGGCGCGATCCTGTTCGACGTGGCCAACGGCGGCGACAAGGCCTGGGACGAGGCGCCGCCCTATCGCGACCTGGGCCGGGCGGCGATCGCCGCCACCGGTCTGGACTTCGCGCTGGGGACGGCCGGCGCAGGGTACGGCGCCATGGCCGGGACGCTGAAGGGCGGGACGGGCTCGGCCTCGGTGGTCAGCGCCGACGGCTTCACTGTGGGCGCGGTCGTAGCGGTGAACAGCTGGGGCTCGGTGGTGGCGCCGGGTGGGCGGACGTTCTGGGCGGCGCCATATGAACTCGCCGGCGAGTTCGGCGGGCTGGGGTCGGCGGGCCTGGCGGCGGGGCCCGACCAGTGGGGCCTTCCCAAACGTCCGGACGAGACCCGCAACACCACGATCGCCTGCGTCGCCACTGACGCCATCCTGACGCCGTCGCAGGCGAAAAGAGTCGCCGTCATGGCCCAGGACGGCCTGGCCCGCGCGATCCGGCCCGTCCATGCCCCCTTCGACGGCGACGTGGTCTTCGCGCTTTCGACCGGCCGCCGGCCCCTGGGCGAGGCGGCGGACTACACGGTCGCCCGCCTGGGCGCCCTGGCCGCCGACACCCTGGCCCGGGCGGTGGCGCGCGGGGTGTTCGAAGCCACGCCCTGGCCGGATGCGCCAGTGTCCTGCTGGCGGGACCTGTCGTCCTAGAACGGCGGGTTTTGCGCGCGCGGCGGGGCTGCTAGCGTGGGGCGGGTTCAGTCCAGGAGAGCGCCCATGCGTATCGTCCGTAACCTCGCGCTGGTCGCGGGGGTCGCCGTGGTGGCCAACGGGGCCTCGGCCCAGCAGAAGACCACCGGCCCGGTCGCGGTCTACTGGATGAGCGCGGCCACCCAGACCGGCTTCGGCCTGCCGGGCGCGGGCGGCGGGACCCCCAGCGCCGGCGCCATCATGCGGATGATGATGGGCGGCGGAGGCGGCGGCGCCAACAAGTCGCTGACCCTGCAGCTGGGCTCCAGCCAGACCAACCCCGCCCCGGCCGCCGACCACCTGCCGCCGCAGGGGCTGGGCGCGGGGCCCGACCTGCCGCTGCTGACGCCAAAGATCACGCCGAGCGCGCCTGTCGAACGCGGCCCGGAAATCCCGCGCGAGTACCAGAAGCCGCGCGGTCGGATGCTGATCTTCTGGGGCTGCGGCGAGCATGCCAAGCCCGGCCAGCCGGTGGTCATCGACTTCGCGACCCTCACCGCCGGCAACCCCGCCGCCGCCATGGCCGCGTTCAAGGGCATCGACGTCCGCGCGATGAACCCGCCCTCGGCCTACGGCAACAAGACCTATGGCGACTGGCCCAACGCGCGCAGCAAGACCCAGGTCCCGTCCAATGGCTCACTGGTCGGCCAGCACACGATCCGAGGCAACTACAGCCCGGAGATCAGCTTCACCCTCGACGAGGACCAGGACTTCCTGGGCGGCCTCAACCTGACCACCAACGCCAAGGCGCCCGGCGGCTGGGTCAACCTGGGCTGGAACCTGGTGGGCAACGCCCAGGCCTATCTGGCCAGCGCCGTGGGCGGCAACGGCGAGACGGTGGTCCTCTGGAGCTCATCGGAGACCCAGGCCGCCGGCTTCGCCATGCCCGAGTACCTGTCGAACGGCGACATCGGCCGCCTGGTGGCCAACAAGACCCTGATGGGCCCGGCCACCCGCGCCTGCGCCGTGCCCAGGGAGGTGCTGGACGCCATGCCCCAGGGGCTGGTGCAGATGGTCGCCTACGGCGGCGAGGCCAATTTCGTCTATCCCCCCAAGCCGGCCAACCCCAAGGCGGTGTGGAACCAGGCGTGGGCCGTGAAGGTCCGCTACCGCTCGGCCACCGGCGGCCTGCTGGGCATGGCCATGCCGTCCATGGAGGAGGGCGGCGGCGGTCGGGCCGGTTCGTCGGGCGCCGGCAACAATCCCGGCCAGCCGCCCCGCAAGCCCAAGGCCAGCGACATCCTCAAGGGCCTGGGCGGCCTGCCGTTCCCCCGCTGAGGCGCGGCAAACAGCGCGCGGAAATTCCTGCGGCGAGGGCCTTGCGCTCCCGCCCGCCCCCGACTAGGTTCCGCCGCCTTGCCGAAAGGCCGGATGCGCCCGTAGCTCAGCTGGATAGAGCATCAGACTACGAATCTGAGGGTCGGACGTTCGAATCGTTCCGGGCGCGCCATCTCCTAACTACTTGAGGTCCTTCCGGTATCGGTTTTCCGGTGCCGGGCCTTCAGGTGAGCCGCGGGGGGGGGGGGGCAGTTTACAGACGGTTTACACCCGAGTTTACACTTCTCGTTCGCGGCTCGTTCAGGGTCGGGGCGCGTCGCATTGGGCTGCAACTGCCTACACCTTGACCTGGCGCGCGAAGCCTACAAGCGTGGCCGACCGGCGAAATATCTAATTTGCCCCCTCCCGTTCGCGGTTTGTTGACTTATATGGCAACACTAGCTGAGCTAGACAGAGACGGGAGCATCCATAAGCTTGAACTCGATCTTCCCAATCGGGGCCAACCCGAACGGCTGTTCTTCGCGTCGCCCCGCTTGCGGGACTGGCTTAGAGGCGGGCTTCTCAAGGTGGCTTCGGAATGGAACGTTGAGATCTCGCCTGATGAACAGGTTGCGGATTTGCTCGAAGAGTTTTGCGGTGGCTCAGAGTTGGCGGCCGGTCGGAGGTTTCATATCCTCCACCCCGGCGAAAAAGGTGTTTGGGAGCTCAAAACCCCGGACGTCAGAGTCTTCGGTTGGTTCGTCCATCGTGACTGCTTCGTGGGATATGTCGGAGATAGTGCCAAGCGTGTGAAGCAACACGGCCTCTATACGGGTTACGTTGGAGAGACCGTCAGGTTCAGAGATGCACTGCCACTAGATCCGCCCAAATTTGTCGCCGACGAGGACCCGCATGCCGTCGTTTCAGCTTACCACGTCCCCTAGTCGCCGCGCCGCCGCGCGCTATGTGCAGGCCGTGAGGCGCGCGCTGCAGAAGGCGCTTGCCGTCGAAGCCGAACTCAGCGGTCTCAGCCAGTCCGAGGTGGCGCGGAGGATTGATGTCCACCGGTCCGTGGTCAATCGTGAACTGAAGGGGACCAAAGACATCACGCAGGGGCGTGTAGGTGAGCTGGCATGGGCCATGGGCTACGAGCCCGTATTCACTCTTCGAAAGGTGGAATTGGAGGCTGGATCCAACAGTGACGCCACAATTGAATACATGCAGCACGCCCCGGCCAGCTCTGTCGGGGAGTGGCCGGCTGGGATTTCAAGTGTAGTGAAAATCACGAAATTGGTTGAGACGGTCGGGTGAATACATTCCCACCGGATCCTCCGGACTACGAATCACCGATCGGATACTCCTTGTTTTGTGAGGACATCCGGCACGAACATGATGGAAAGTACTCGCTGATCGGCGTATTTCCAGGAAATATCGGAGTAGTGAGTTTTCCCGCAGTGATCCCCAAGCTAGGGATCGCTGTATATTACAGGCAACCTAGTACTATGCCCCGCGGCGAAGTGAATTTGTGCGTCATGTGGGAGCCGGACGGGGCTGCTGAGCGGCGCCTATTGGTCAGCACCCCAGTGGACATGAGCGAGATGCCAACGCCAGGGGCGGGTGCCTGGCTCGCTGCCGCCGTCAACATGGTGATGTCACCTTTTCAGGCAGCCGAGCCCGGATCTCTGCGGGTTCGCGGTTATCGCGACGACCTCCCGCCGCTGAGGATGGGGGGCATTCGGCTTGTTCGGACCGAAGAGGGCCCGGGTAGTGCCGAGTCGCCCATCGTGGTTCCCTTGCAACTAGGTCAACCGAACGTCCTGAAGCCTAGGAAGCTCTGAGCAGGCTAACCCGGCTTGACCTCAGCCGCCTTCAGCTTGACCACATTGTCGACGCGGTCCTGGCCGGCGTCGGCGAGCTTTCGGCGGTTGGCCTGGCGGCGGTAGACCTTCGCCTGCTGGTCGGTCGCGTGCTCGAGTTGGGCCATGATCTCGGCGCCGCTGCCGCCGGCCAGGGCGATCTCTACGCCACGGGCGTGGCGCAGGCCGTGAAAAATCAGGGGCGAAGAACAAGCGCCGTTTTCGTCCTGCTGGCCCCGGACCTGTCCGGCCTTGGCCAGTCGCGCCATCAAGCGCCTGGCTGATCTGGCGTTCCTTCCACGGATCTGCTTAAGGCCGACCACCTCGCCCATCACACCTTCGCCGATCCCAACGCCCTGGACCACGCCATTCACGCCGCCGTCGGCAAACTCAACAGCGAGCGCAACCGCCATCCGTTGGGCAGGCAGCGAATCTCTGCTTAGCCGCAAACCGGCAGACCTAAACCCTCTGGACGCGATCGTCGGTCCTCCCGGACGATCTACCGCGGACCTGGTTAAAACTGGCCGCGCTTCTGTTTCCAGAGGTCTATGCAACGCTCCGGAGCCTTCGCGGCTATGGACGGGCTCGGCCGCAATGTTCAGGACTGGCGAAACCACTACGCGTTCCTGAAGGCCCTGCCCAAGGAACAGCATCGGCGCCTGACCGGCAGTTGGATGGGGAAGCCGCAGTACGATCCCATCCGTAAGGTCTGGTGCGGAACGACAGACTGGATGAAGGCCGTGCCCACTGGGGTCGCGGGCTACGCGGCCGATACGTGGGAGAATCTTGCCCGGCCGTTCCAGGGCCCGGCGTCTCCGCCGGCGAAGCCCGGTCGATAGGGCTCTGGCCAACGGGCCAAAGCTCAGCTATCCCTGAGTTCCTTGTTTGTTCGTGCGGGGGTGGTGCATGAAGACGGCGGAAGCAGATTTCCATTTCCCGGTTCTCGGATTTACGCCGGACCGTGAAATCTGGGGCTTTCCCGATATCGATACCCTCACCTCGTGCGGCCCGCGCACGCTGAAAGAAAACCTGCAGGCCGGGATGGAACTTGTCGATGCCGACGGGCGCCGTTGGATCGTCCGATCCGTTCGGCGCGTAGGCCGTGGGCAGCCATTGATCCCGTGGCTGGTGTCGGCGGTGCTGACGTCGACGCCACAGTCGCGGATTGAGCACGAGATCGAGCAACTCGAACCTTTTACGCGGGATGAGGCGCAGGACCGGGCCTGCGCCTCAATGCGAGCCTTCCCGCAGGATTTCGGAGCCGAGGACGTTGATGATCCGCTCCTGGCGCAGCGCATCAGCGAAGTTCGAGCCACACAGTCAATTGCGGCCATCCACGAGGTTCTGGGGCTGGATAGCTTCATGGCGTACTGAGGGGCGTGCTGGCCGTCGCCCGGCCATCGGCACGGGGGAAATCCGTTGGCGCCTTACCCGGAGCAGCCGAAGATCAGCGCTCCGGTGTCCCCCGAAGGTCCCTCTGATGACGACGTGTGTCCATGGCTGAGGTTGGGAGCGTGCTGATCACCGGGGCGGCCGGGGTGATCGGGCGGGCGGCGGCGGCTTTGCTGGCCGGGCAGGGCTACGCGCTGGTGCTGGCGGATCGGGATGTGGCGGCGGTCGAGGCGCTGGCGGGGTCGCTGCCGGGGGCGACGTGGATCGGCGGGGATGCGACGGACGCGGCCGACGTGGCGGCGATGGTCGCCAAGGCCGGGGCGGCCCTGCGGTGCGTGGTGCTGGCGGTCGGGTCCGAGGGGCCGGTGGGGCCGATCGAGGACTGTGACGACGCGGCCTTCCTGGCGACGATGACGCTGAATGCCACCTCTGTCTGGCTGGGGCTGAAGGCGGCGCTGAAGGTGCTGAAGCCCAAGGGGCGGGGCAGCATCGTGGTGCTGGCCTCGCTCTCCGGGACCATGGGGATGCCGATGATGAGCACCTATTCCGCCAGCAAGCACGCGGTGCTGGGGCTGGTGCGCTCGGCGGCGCGGGAGGCGGCGGGGTCGGGGGTGCGGATCAACGCCGTGTGCCCGGGCCCGGCGGTGTCGGACATGATGCGGCGGATCGACGAGGGGATGGGCCGCGCCGACGCGGCGGCCTCGGTGCCCATGGGGCGCTATGCCGAGCCCGCCGAGATCGCCCAGATGATCGCCTTCCTCTGCTCGGACGCCAGCAGCTATTCGACCGGCGCCAGCTTCATGCTCGATGGCGGGTATGCCTGCCGCTAGCGACGCCGCGCGGGCCCGGCCGGTCGGCGGGTTCTTTGAACTACATGCGCCGGATGGCGGAGCAGACGGTGGGCCAAGCGTCCTGGAGGCCTGGACGGAGGGCCGACCCTACGCGGCCTTCGCCAATGCGCGTTCGGCGTTCGCGGCCCTGGCGGCCGTATGGCCGGCGGCGAAGATCTGGCTGCCGGCCTTCGTATGCGTCGATGTGATGGACGGGCTGTCGCCGGATCGGGTGCGATTCTATCCGGTGATGGAGGGGTTCGCGCCGGACCTGTCGGGCGTGGAGGTCGAGGCGCGGGCGGGCGATCTGGTCCTGCTGGCGGCGCACTTCGGTTTGCCGGTCGGGGAGGCGGCGCGGGCGTTCGTCGCGCGCCGGCGGGACCTGACGTTTGTCGAGGATCGGGCGCAGGCGCTCGGGCCGGGCGTGGGGGCCGGCGCGGGGTACGTCCTCTACAGTCCGCGCAAGCTGCTGGGCGTGGCGGACGGGGGGGTCCTGGTGGCGCCAGACGCAGCCGCGCTGCTGCCGCAGCCCAGCGCCCTGGCGGATGCCGACGCGCTCTGGGCGGCGCCGCTGTTGCGGCATGCCGATCCGAGCGGCGCCGACAACGCCCGCTGGTACGCCGCCAACCGCGCCAAGGAGGCCGGGCTGCGCGCCGGGCCGGAGGCGATCACGCCGCGCAGCCTTGCGATCCTGTCAGAGACCTCGATGGCGAGCCTGGCCGGGCCGCGGATGGCCAACTGGCGGGCCCTGGACGCCCGTCTGCGCCGCTGGTCGGCGCTGCCCGGCGATCCTCAGACGCTGCCGCTGGGCTATGTGCTGCGGCTGCCGGCGGCTGTGCGCGAGCGCCTGCTGGCCGCGCTCCACGCCGAGCGGATCTTCGCCGCCGTGCACTGGCCCCAGATCGCGGCGCCGGAAGCGGACTTCCCGCGCGAGGCCGCCTGGACCCGTGAACTGCTGACCCTGCCGTGCGACCATCGCTATGGCGCGACGGACATGGTGCGGATCGCCGATCGCGTCGTGGAGCTCCTGCGGTGACGCACCCCTACGCCTCCGAGGCCTACGCCCGCAGCCTGGCGCATGCCGGGACCGCGTTCGCGGTTCCGGAGTGGGGGTGCCAGGTGCTGCTGCGACCGATCGCCGGCAGCGCGCGGCAGGATGCGACCGGGGCCTATCCGCTGGCCGCCCTGGCGCCCGACGCCGACCTCACCGGCGGGCTGGCGCGGCTGGCGGAGGCCGGGCTGGTGTCGGTGGTGCTGGTGGTCGATGATCGGCTGCGACCAGGCCTGGAGGCGCTGGAGGCGGCGTTCGGCGTGGTGCGGCGGTTCAAGTCACACTTCGTCTATGACCGTACCCTGGGCCCCCAGGCTTACGACAAGCATCACCGCTACGAGATCCGCCGCGCCAACGGCCGGGTGGAGGCCCGCGAGATCGTGCTGGCGGAGCACCTGCCGGCCTGGATGGCGCTCTACGGCGAACTCTCGGCGCGGCACGGCCTGGGCGGGCTGCACGCCTTCCCGGCCGCCCATCACGAGACCCTGGCGGCCATGGGCGGGGTGAGGACCTTCGGGGCCTTCGTGGAGGGCGAACTGGTCTCGACCCACCTGTTCGTCACCCACGCCGGCTATGCGGTGAGCCACCTGGCGGCGTCGTCGCCGGAGGGCTACCGGAACGGCGCGGCCTATGCGGTGAACGCGCTGGCGATCGAGGCTTTGGACGACTGCGAGGCGATCAATTTCGGCGGCGGGGCGGGGGCGGGCGACGATCCGTCCGACGGCCTTGTTCGCTTCAAGAAAGGTTTCGCAAACCATATTGCCGCCTCCTGGCTTTGCGGTGCGATCCTGGATGCTGAAGCCTACCAGGCGCTGAGCGCCGATGCCGGAGACGGCGGCTTCTTCCCGGCCTATCGGGGAGTCCGCAAGGTGGAGCGATCCGATGAGCATTAAGGGTAAGATCGTCACGCTGCGGGCGGTTGAGGAGGCGGACCTTCCGACCCTGCACCGCTGGGGCAACGATCCGGAGCTGTGGGCGCTGCTGGGCGGGTGGCGGTTCCCGAGTTCGCTCAGGCAGACGAAGCTGTGGTTCGAGAGCCTGGCTGGTGATCCGCTGAACCAGCGCTTCGCCATCGACTATCCCGACGTGGGCCTAGTGGGCACAGCCAATCTGGTGGACATCAACTGGAAGGACAACAACGCCTTCCACGGGATGATGCTGGGCGACCCGGCCATGCGGGGCAAGGGCGTGGGGGTGGACGTGATCATGGCCACCATGCGCTACGCCTTCGACGAACTTTGCCTGAACCGGCTTGATGGCTCGATGGTCGCCTACAACGAGGCCTCGCTGGGGGTCTATTGCGGCAAGTGCGCCTGGAAGGAAGAGGGCCGGCAGCGCGACTGGTACTATCGCGGCGGCCGCTACTGGGACCGGATCATGGTCGGGGTGACCGCCGCCGACTACCGCGCCCTGGTCGCCGGCAACGGCTACTGGGAGGCCTGAGGGTCCATGGCCTGGAAGCAACTTGGCGCGGTGTTCAAGCCGGACGGCGGCCTCGAGTGGTCGCGAACCCATGCCCAGGCGCCGGCGGCGATCCTCATGGGCGACCGGATCCGCGTCTACTACGGCACGCGCAACCACGAGAACCGCAGCCGCACCGGCTTCATTGAGCTGGACCGCGCCGACCCCACCCGCCTGCTCTACGTCCACGACAAGCCGGTGATGGACTTCGGCAAGCCGGGAACCCACGACGAGGACGGGGTTATCGGCAGCCAGATCGTGGTCGTGGGAGAGGAGCTGCGGCTCTACTACGGCGGCGTCAGCCGGGGCGGCCATGTGCCCTACCGGATGTCGGTGGGCCTGGCGCGCAGCCTGGACGGCGGGCTGACCTTCGAGCGGGTGTTCGAGGGGCCGGTGGTCGACCGCACCCGGGACGAGCCCTACATGACCATGGCGCCCAACATCCTGATCGAGGATGGCCTCTGGACCATGTGGTACGGCTCCGGCACCGGCTGGGTCGAGATCGACGGCAAGTTCGAGCCGACCTACCAGATCCACATCGCCCACTCCCACGACGGCCTGCGCTGGCGCCAGACCGGCCGGCCCTGCATCCCGAAGCTGCACGCGCTGGAGGCCAACACCCGGCCCTCGGTGATGCACACGGCGGACGGCTACGAGATGTGGTTCAGCTATCGCAACAGCCGCGAATACCGCGACGGCGCGGGCTCCTATCGCATCGGCTACGCGACCTCGGCCGATGGCCTGGAGTGGACGCGGCGGCCAGACCCGGAAGGGCTGGCGCCCACGGGCCAAGGCTGGAACGCCGCCACCATGTCCTATCCCAGCGTGATCGCCGTCGATGGCCGCAAGCTGATGTTTCACAATGGCGACGGCTTCGGCACGTCGGGGATCGGCTGCGCGATCTGGGAGGACGCATGACCATCCTGGTCTTTCCCTCGGCCCTGGAAGCCGCCGCCAGGTTCGCCCGCGAGGCCGGGACGTGGGGCCGACGCGTGGTGGGGGCCTCGTCGCTGGAGACCGATCCCAATGCCGCGGCGTTCGACGCCTGGGCGCGGCTGCCGTTCATCGGCGCGCCGGACTTCTTCGACGCGCTGGCGGCGCTGGCAGGGCGCGAAGGCGTGACCGAGTTCTACACGCCGCACGCGCCGACCTTCCACCTGCTGGAGCATGAGCTGCCGCGTCGCTTGCCCGGCCTGAAGATGCTCGGGCCCGGGCCGTTCAAGCGGCAGATGGACCGGGTGACCGGCGCGCTGGCGGACGGCGAGGCGGGCCTGGCGATCGCGTCGGGATATGCGCAGGCGCCGTCGCCGCTGCCGGCCGCGCTGGTTGGGGGGCTGCTGGCCCAGGTGGAGACCATCCACGGCGAGTGTTCGCGCGAAAAGGTGCTGGCCCTGTGCGGCGTCGTGCCGACCGCGCCCAGGGGCGACATCGTCGAGATCGGCGCGCTCTACGGCAAGAGCAGCTATGTGCTGAACCGGGTGGGCGCCTGGTGCGGGATCGGGGCCACCCTGTGCGTCGATCCGTGGAACCTCGGGCTTTCCGTGCAGACCGACGCGCCGACCCATATCCAGGAGGCGTCGGGCGGCTGGGACTGGGACGTGGTCTACCAGGGTTTCCTGGTGGCCATGCTGGGCTGCGCCAGCGCGCCGTTCAACTATCTGCGCATGACCTCGGCCGATGCGCACGCGGCCTATCTGGCGTCGCGCACGGTGACCTCGCCCGAGTTCGGCGAGACGCGGCTGGCTGGGTCCATCGCGGTGTTGCACCTGGACGGCAACCACGACGAGGCGGCGGTGGCCGAGGACTTCGCGCTGTGGGGGCCGCTGGTGGTTCCGGGCGGCTGGGTGATCTTCGACGACTACAACTGGCCGCACGGCGACGGCCCGCGAAAGGTCGCTGACCGGGCGATCGCGGCGTACGGCTCACGGGTCCGCCGCAGCTTCGTGGGCGGCGGGGCGATGTTCGTGAACCTGGCCCCGTAGGCGGCCGACCTACCCCGCCTTCCGCGCCGTGCAGATGTAGTAGAACTGGTAGACCTGGGCGACGTTCACGTCGGTCAGGTCGGGCGGGAAGCTCTCCACCGGGCAGTGGTGGATGACGTTGTGGGCCGACAGCACCTTCATGAAATAGGCGCGCTGGACCGGCGTCGCGTCTGGATACATCTGCTCGTCCAGGAACAGCAGTACGCCGCCGGGCTTGGCGACCCGGGCCATCTCGGCGATGGCCTTGGGCGGGTCGCTGAGGCCGTTGACGGCGCCGTAGCTGGTGACCACGTCGAACTGGTTGTCCTGGAAGGGCAGGGCCATGGCGTCGCCCAGCACCAGGTCCACGGGAACCCCCGCCGCGCTCATCATGTCGCTGCCCTGCTTCAGCATGGTCGCGGACAGGTCGATGGCGCTGTAGTCGGCGTCCAGGCTCATCCAGCCGTGGCGGTGCAGCGAGTTGCAGGAGCCGGTGGACACGTCCAGCACCTGCAGCCGGCGGCCGGCGGCGCGCAGCGGGGCCAGGACGCGCTCGTGCACCTGCGGAAACGTCTCGACCGGCGTGAAGAGCTTGCGGTTGAGCGACAGCCAGGCGGGAACCGCGACCCACAGCAGGTGCATCAGATAGGGCTGCCGGGCCAGGAACATACCGACCAGGACCAGGATGATCAGGGCGACGAGGCCCAGCGTCACACCGCCTCCGGTCGCGGCCCCGACCACGGCGGCCATCAGCCCCAGCAACGCCACCCAGATCATTCCGAAAGCGGTCCAGTAGGGCCAGGACATCGCCAGCGGCCGCACCGGCATGACGATCGCCGGCATGGTCACCTGGTAGAGCCGGCCGAACAGGCCATCGTAGAGGGTGTCGCGCAGCTTGCGGTCCTGGGCGCCGAGCGCCTCGTCAAGATAGAGGCGCGGGATGCCCGAGGCGCAGGCATAGGCCTGGCCACAGCCGCCGCAGGTCCAGCGCGTGGTGGTGACCGCGAAATCGCCCGACCCGCACCTGGGGCACCTGTACTTGCTGGCCTTGAGCTCGGTCGGCATCGGTCAGCCCTTGGGATCGAAATAGGCGAAGGTGGCCACCCAGCGGCCGGCGTCGCTGGTCCAGTCGAACTTGTCGCGCAGATCGGACTGGGTGACCCAGTGGTGGTGGTCATAGCGCCAGACCAGGATGTCGCCGATCTCCTGGTGGGCCTCGGTGTCCACGACCTGGCCGTCGATCTCGAAACAGGTGCCGCCGTTGCGGAAGTCGCGGCCGCGCCGGGACAGGGAGACGATGAAGCCCAGCTTCTGCGGCGACAGGTTGTGCCAGTGCCGGGCGAAGAAGCCGCCGCCGCTCGGATAGTGGATCAGCTGCGGGTGTACGTAGGGACCGGTGGCGGGGATCTGGAACTGCACGTCGTGTGCGGTGAGCGCGTTGTAGAGTTCGCGCAGAGGCTCGAAGAGTGGGCGCAGCGTCGCCTGCAACTCGGCCGGCAGCGCGCCAAGCTCGTTGAAATTGTAGTCGTGGAAGACGTGCGGCGCCTGCTGGATGCGGGCTACATGCACGCGGCGTCGATGATAGTTGCCGGCGAAGTCATCCACCTCGGCCGGGTCGATTCCGCGGCCCCAGTCGGCGACGGCGGTCTTGATGGCGGTGGCCATCTCGTCGGGAAACACGCCCTTGAGGATAACCAGCTCGCCGCGGGCCATGACACGCTCGACGATCTCGGCGCGCGCCATGGTGGTCGCGATGACGCCGTCCTTCAGACGGGCGGGGGTCTCGACGACGGGGCTGGAGATCAACGGATCAGCTCCTTGCGCAGCACCGTGCAGACCCTGTCGATCTGCTCGGCGCCCATGTCGATGAAGAACGGCAGGCCAAGCACGGTCCCCGCCAGCCGCTCGGTCATTGGCAGCGGCAGGCGCGGCAGGTCTGCGAACGCCCGGTGCGTATGCATGCCGCGGCCCCACCAGGCGCGGGTCTCGACGCGCGCGGCGTGCAGGCGTTCCAGCACCGGCGCCGTGGCGGCGGGATCGTCGAGCGTCACGACGCAGGTCGTCGACACCCAGTCCTCGCCCCAGCCGGCCGGCAGGCTGGCGCCGGGAACATCCCGCAGGTTCTCGCGATAGCGGCGCGCGGCCTTCTGGAACGCCGCGCGCCGGACCGGCCATTCGTCCAGCCCCGCGAGGCCGATGGCGGCGGCGTATTCGCTGAGTTTACCGTTGGTGGCCGGGGTCAGGGCTTCGCGCGTCCCCTGGAACCCGAAGTTGGACTTGAGCCGGAACGACCGGACCAGGGCGGCGTCGGTGGACATCACGAAGCCGCCCTCGCCAATGCCCAGGACCTTGGTGGCGTGGAGGCTCACCACCGACAGCAGGCTCGAGGGCTTGACGCCGTCAAACCCAGGGGCGGCGTCCAGCACCACCGGAATCCCGGTTTCGATCGAGAGAGCGTCCCACATCAAAGGGTCGATCGGCTGGCCGCAGACCGCGACCGGCATGACCGCGCCGACCTCTCCGGGCGCGCGGGCCAGCGCCGCGCGCACCAGCGCCGGGGTGATCACCCCGGTGTCATCGACATCCATGAGGCACGGGACCAGGCCCGCTTCCATAACGGCGTGGACCGAGGCCGAGAACGTCCAGCTCGGGACCAGGCACAGGGTCCCCGCCTTGGCCCCCGCCGCTTTCAGGGCCAACTCCAGCCCCAGGGTGGCGTTGGAGATCGTGCAGATCCGCGTCGGCTCCAGGCCGAAGCGGGCGGCGAGCCGCGCCTCGAACGCCTCGCACATCGGGCCGAAGTTGGAATACCAACGCGCGTCGTCGATCCGCTCGATGTAGGGCGCCAGCGCCCCCAGCCGCGGCAGGCGCGGCCGGGCGACCGGGATCTTGGTCAGGGGGGTTAGCCGCTCGCCGGGCTCGCTCGTAAGCGAGCCGATCGCGGAGATCAGGCTGGAGACTTCGATGCGGTAGTCGGCGTGCTTCTCGCCGGTTTCCTCGGCGTTGCAGAGGAACGTCAGGTCGTGGCCCAGCTCGCGCATCAGGCCGTAGAAGGTGCCCCAGTTGAACAGGCCGCGCTGTGACAGCGCGATCAGCACCAGGTCCCGTGACGCGAACATGGCGTTGAGCAGCGACGAGCCGTTCGGCGCCACGACGATCTTGGCGGACTGGTACATCCGCACCTGGTCCTCGAAGCTCATCTCCTCGGGATAGAGGATTTCGAAGCCGCGCTCGGCCAGGGCGGCGCTGATCTCGTCCTCGTTGAGCAGCCGCCGCCAGGTCCGGCTCTTGCGCGAGAGATAGATCTTGCGGCTCCGCACGGACGGCAGCGGCAGCTTTTCCAGGACGCGCGCCTGGAGCAATCGGGCGCCCTCGACCGACAGGCCGCCCTGGTTCTGCGGCGGGACCTCGTGGTCCGGCGTCAGGTGGACAGGGAAGAAGGTGGACGGCGAGGCCACGATCAGCTCGCCGCACCTAAAGGCTCCGCCGGCCGGGATCTGCACGATCCGGTTGGGCACGATCAGGCTGAGGTACTGCAGGTGCTGGGCCGGCATGTCGCTGTCGACGATGATCGGCAGTTCGGCGAAGCGCGGGTGGCGCTCCAGATAGGCAATCCGGCACAGGTACTCCGGCACGAAGTGGCCGAAGTGCTCCGACGCCCAGCCCGACAGCATGACGCCGGCCTCGATCTCCTCAACCGGGTACTGGCCCACATCGAGCAGCATCTGGTCGCCCCGGCGCGCGAGCACGGTCTTGTCGTGTGGCAGGTCGATGAAGCGGCCGAACCGCGCATCGGCGACCATGTCGCTGAGCACCGCGCCGTCGGGCATCAGCACCAGGCCGGACTTGGCGAACACGGTCGCGCCAGGCAGCGAGGCCGCATAGACGACGTAGCCCGGCACCATTTCCTTGAACCGGCCTTCGGAAGGCTCGCCGAAGATCGGCGGGGTCTCCACCGGGATGGCCTCGCGCTCGCCCGTGAACGCCGGCGCCGACCCGGCGCGTTCGAGCCAGGCCGGAACCGACATCACCTGCGCCGAGACGATGCCCGGAGGCATCTCGTCGTCGAGGCCTTCGGCGAACAGAATCTTGGCCCACGCGACCGCCACACCGTGATCGGGCAGCCGGGCGAAGACCTCTTCGAAGACCGTCCGGGCCGCGTCGAGTCCGTGGGCGAGGGCGGCTTCCTCGACGGCCATGAAGGCGGCGTCCGGACGAGCTGGCATCAGCCGGTGGGCGGTGAGCAGCGCCTCGGCCGCCTGAGTATGCCGTCCGCGGTTGCGATGCGCCACGCCCAGCACCAGGGCCACCATCGGGTCGTCAGTCCCCAGGTCCAGCGCCGCGACGGCGAGCTCGGCGGCCTGGTCGCTGCGGCCGAGCCTGAGGCTGACATAGGCGTGCATGCCGACCAGCCAGGCGTCTTGCGGGAAGGCGCCGCGCGCCGTCTCGCAATAGCTGATCGCGTCCATGAAACGGCTTTGGTTGACGAGGCCCGTGAGGTGCTCGCGCAGGGCCAGCAGCTCTTCCGATGGACTGTCAGCGCCGTTATCCATGCCGTTGTCTGCCCCTGGCCGTGGAATTTGGCAACATCCGGCGCCAGCGCCGTCTCGCGACCGAGAGTCGCTGGGAATCCTGTTGATGAATTCCCGGGCTCGACGCTATCGCCGCGACCAACCAACATCGGGACCTGGAGCCCGAGCGCGCGGCGACCCCGGCAGCCGGGCCTAGCGATCAGGGTTGATCGTGCACGGCAGCCTAGATAGCACTCGCAACCATGACGGACGCCCACATCGACGAGGCCATGCTTCGCAAATATGCCGAACTGACTGTTCGCTCGATTGTGCGACCGCAACGAGACGTAGAGCATCGTATGCGCGAGATCGCGACGACCCAAAGCGCCGAGTACGCCGTGCAGCACATGGTCACGGCCCGCCCATTTCGACCGACGAAATACGGCCAGGCGGGCGTCCTCGACCTACTGGAGCACGCCATTTCGTTGGTGACCGTGGAAGGGCTCTGGGCGGAGTTCGGTGTCTTCGAGGGGCACACGCTTCGCTTCATCGCGGACAGGACCCCCAGCACCATCCATGGCTTCGACTCCTTCGAAGGTCTCCCGGAAGATTGGTATCTTGAATACGGCAAGGGTCGCTTCGATGTCGGCGGAGCCCTACCGGAGTTGCAGGGGCGGCTGAACGTCCGCCTGCACAAAGGATGGTTCTCCGGCACGATCCCCGCCTTCGCAGCCGCAGTTCCGGGGGCGGCGGCCTTCCTGCACATCGACAGCGACCTCTACTCAAGCGCCAAGACTGTACTCGATCATCTTGGAGATCGCATCGTGAAGGGTACGGTCATAGTTTTCGATGAGTACTTTAATTATCCCGGCTGGCAACAGCACGAGCATCGCGCTTGGAAGGAGTTCTGCCAGGAACGATCTGTCAAGTATAGATATGCATCGTTTGCTCCGGAAGCGCAACCTGTGTGTGTGGTGGTCGAGGGTATATAAAATAGATAGAATATTTTTGAATAGAAAAGTGGGTGAACCAGAAAACATGCCTCTCTAAGGTATGTTTATGCTGAATCGGCCTGATCGAGATTCAAATTCCGGCCTAGGGCACGCTGCGCCAAGCTAACCTGGGAGTATCGCAAGCCCTCGCGAGGCGGCGCTTCTCAGGCCCGGAGCCTCGCAGCCAGCTGCTCCGACGGGACCATGAAGTCAGAGTGGATCGGCTGGCGTTCGCGCAAGAGGGTGACGGGACAGTAGACCTCCTCGACCTCGATCCCGCAGGCCTCGCCCAGCGCCTTCCAGGTGTTCGTCTCGGTGGCGCAGGTCTGGGGATAGAGCACCGTGACCTTGGCGTCGTCGCGGGCGAACAGCAGGTTGGCCGCCCATGCGCCGGTCGGCCCGATGATGTGGGACGCCGAGCTGAACAGGCGGATCTGATCGCCGATGCTGAGGCCGCCGGGATCGATCACCTGGTAGCCGGCGGATATCGCCATCCGCTCGGCTTCTGCGGCGTTGGAGAGCATCCGCTGCCCGCTGACCCGGCGGATGAATAGCTTGAGCGGCGAGGTCGTGGCAGGGTCGGCCCAGAGGGGCTTGAAGGCCTCCCGCGCGAGCTGGATTTTGGGGGCGTCGTAAGTGCTGTCGGAGACCGAGCCGTCGAGCCGTTCCGTCGCATGCCAGCTCGGCGGCGCCAGTAGCACCCGGTCGCAAGAGGCCGCCTGCATCGTCCGCAGCTGCAGGATCGGCAGCGGCGCCCGCTGGGTCACATAGGTCAGCGCCAGAGCCATGTTGGGGTGCAGCAGGCCGGTGACCAGCAAGGCGTTGGCGCTGACCAGATCGTTCTGGATCAGAAACAGCAGGCTGGGCAGGCCCTCGATCAGGAAATGGAAGTAGTTGGCCGGGTGCAGCAGGTTGAGCGGGATCACGTCGCGGGCCAGGTGGCCGACGATGTCGGGGCTCTGGCTGAACTCGAAGCCGATCTCGTCGCCGGCCGGCACGCGGCGCAGCGTGCGGATTATCTCTTCCTGCAGGTAGTCGACCTTCGGATCGAACGGCGTGGCGATGTAGGCGTCGTCCAGATCCTGCGAGAACACCAGCGAGGCCCCGGCCACCAGCACAGCGGGGCTCAGGACATAGGCGGGCTGGTCGCGAAGTTCGGTGACGAGCAAGGGCCGGATTCCTTGGACGAAGCGCACGCCGAGTCATCACTGTTCGCGCGAACCGCTCGCGAGGCAATGGTCCTTAGACGGGCTCGCGCTGGCCAAAGAGGCGCATGACCTGCTGGGTGAAGGTTGCCTTCTCCCATGCGATGCTCATCCGGAACGCGGCCTGCTGCGACCAGTAAGTCGCGGGAGCGGCGACCACCTGAGCGAGCCGTTCCGCCAACGAGCCTGAGGTCACGTCGTCCAGGTCGAACTTGAAGAAGTCCGGGATCGCGAAGTCGTCGTAGTGCGCGCCCGCGCCGTGACGACGGACGAAGATCAGACCGCCGGAGGCTGCCGCTTCGCGTGGCATGCGGTCGCGCCCCGGCTGGTGGCCGAAGTCCACGTAGAGGAGGCGGCTCCGGAACAGGTCTCGGAGCTGGGGCTTCGAGAACCCCTTCAGCGCGATGGCCTGAAGGTCGGGCTGTCCAGCGAAGAAGGTCTGGGCCAGTTCCGCGCCCTTAGCGCCGTTGTAGGTGCAGAAGGGCTCCGGCGGCGGCGCCTCGATCGTCTGTCGGGCGAACAAGGCCGAGGTGTGGTCGCCCAGCGCATGCAACTGCACAGCGCCAGCGTCGCGTAGGAACTCGCGGGCGTAGACGCTCTGGTAGAGGTGGGTCACATGCGGCGCGCGGGCGATGGCCTCGCGCACGGCAGGCTCGCCCAGGGGCAACTGGGCGCTGAACGCATTATCGACCGACAGCCACCAGATCGCAACGCGGGCATTCGGGAAACCGCCGTGGCGGGCCGCATAGGCTTCGGGCAACACGACGAGTGTCTGGGCGTCCAGCGGAATCTCGGCGCTCACCTGGGGGTCGTATTCGCCGTAGTAGGCCATCGGCCGCGGCGCCTGTGGACGACGGCATACGATCCGATGAGTCTGTAGCTCAACCGCGTTCTCGGGGCCAACGTAGACCATGCTGCTGCGCACGCCGATCGCATTCAAGACGTAGCTCAACTGGTGCAGCGCTTCGGGGCCGCCGGTCATCCCGACCGGGCAAAGGATCGCGACGCGTCTGATATCGGAGAGCAGCATTGCGGGGACCTATAGGGGGCGTTGATGTCCGGCCCAAGGGCTTCGGGCGCCCGCCAGTCGCCAGACCGAAGGGGGCTGGTTATAGGATCCTTCTTCGAAGCGGACGGGCATGACCGGGCAATCTTCCTTCGACTACCTGATCGTCGGCGCGGGCTTCGCGGGGTCGGTGCTCGCCGAGCGCCTGGCCAAGGTGGGCAAGCGCGTCCTGCTGATCGACAGGCGGCCTCACGTCGGCGGCAACGCCTACGACGAGATCGACGCGGCCGGCGTGCTGATCCACCGCTACGGACCCCACATCTTCCACACCAACTCCGATGAGGTGGTGGCCTACCTGTCCCAGTTCACGAGTTGGCGGCCTTATGAGCACCGGGTGCTGGCTTCGGTGAAGGGCGGCCTGCTGGCGCCGATACCGATCAACCGCACGACCCTCAACCTGCTGTACGGCGCGAACCTGGAGACCGACGAAGAAGCCGAAGCCTTTCTGAAGCGGCGGGCCGAGCCGGTGGCGCGGATCGAGACCTCGGAGGACGTCGTGGTGTCTGCGGTCGGCCGCGAGCTCTATGAAACCTTCTTCCGCGGTTACACACGCAAGCAATGGGGTATCGACCCCTCCCAGCTGGATAAGTCAGTCACCGCGCGGGTGCCGACCCGCACCAACCTCGACGATCGCTATTTCACGGACAAGTTCCAGGCCATGCCGGCCGCGGGCTACACGCGGATGTTCGAGCGAATGCTGGATCACCCGGGGATCACCGTCGAACTCGGGGTCGATTTCGCCGAGGTCTGCGACCGGGTGCGGTTCGACGAGCTCATCTTCACCGGACCCATCGACGAGTACTTCGACCACCGGTTCGGCCGATTGCCCTACCGGAGCCTGCGATTCGAGCACGCGACCCTGGACCAAGCCTGGCTGCAGCCTGTGGCTGTCATCAATCATCCGGACGAGGCTGTATCCTACACCCGGGTGACCGAATACAAGCACTTGACCGGCCAGTCGGCGCCGAAGACCAGTGTTACCTACGAACACCCGTGCGATGAGGGCGATCCCTACTATCCAATCCCGCGTCCGGAGAATCAGGCGCTGTTCAAACGCTACGAAGCCCTCGCCCTTGCCACGCCTGGGGTGCGCTTCGTGGGCCGCCTCGCTACCTACCGCTACTACAACATGGACCAGGTGGTGGGTCAGGCGTTGGCCACCTTCCGTCGGATGCAGCGCCTCGAGACCTGACCTCCGCGGGGTCTCCCGTCGCCCCGGGCTCGCACGCGCCCCTCCGCCCATGCAACATGGCGCGATGCGCGATGCCCGGCTGCTGATGACCGCCAAGGCCTTCCGGGGCTTTGGCGATGGATTCACCGCGCTGCTGCTGCCGGTCTACCTGATCGGGCTGGGCCTCGACGCCTTCCAGGTGGGGCTGGTGGCCACCGCCGCCATGCTGGGCTCGGCGGGGCTTACCCTGGCGGTCGGGCTGGCGGGGCATCGGGTCAGCGCGCGCGGCCTGTTGATGCTCAGCTGCGGCCTGATGCTGGTCACCGGCATCGCCTTTTCCCAGGCCCACGCCTTCTGGCCCCTGGTGATCGTGGCCTTCGTCGGCACCCTCAACCCGTCGAGCGGCGACGTCAGCGTGTTTGTGCCGCTGGAGCAGGCGATGCTGGCCCACGCCGGACCCGATTCCGAACGCACCAGCCGCTTCGCCGCCTACAATGTGGTGGGGGCGACGGCCGTGGCCCTGGGCGCGCTGTCGGTCGGCCTCGTGGAGCCGCTGGCGCGGGTCCTGACGCGTCCGCGCGGCGAGATCATCGCGGCCGCCTTCGCCCTCTATGGCCTGATCGGCGTCGCGGCCTTCCTGATCTACCGCCGCCTGCCGGAGGAGACCGCCGGGGCGGCCGAACTGCGGACCGGCCTCGGACCGTCGCGGCGGCGCGTCTATCAGCTGGCGGCGCTGTTCAGCCTCGACTCGTTCGGCGGTGGGTTCCTGGTGCAGTCGCTGCTGGCGCTGTGGCTGTTCCACCGGTTCGGCCTGACCCTGGCGACGGCCGGGGCCTTCTTCTTCTGGACGGGGCTGCTGACCGCGGGATCGCAGTTCGCGGCCGGGCGGCTGGCCCGGCGGATCGGGCTGATAAGAACGATGGTGTTCACCCACATCCCGGCGAACCTCTGCGTCGTGGCCTGCGCCTTCGCGCCCAGCCTGCCGGTGGCGCTGGCGCTGCTGACGGTGCGCTCGGCGCTCTCCAGCATGGATGTGCCGGCGCGAACCTCCTACGTCATGGCGGTGGTGACGCCGGCGGAGCGGGCGGCGGCGGCAGGGGTCACCAATGTTCCGCGCAGCCTGGCCGCGGCGCTCAGCCCGGCGCTGGCCGGAGCCCTGTTCAGCGCCGCCGTGTTCCCCTGGCCGCTGCTGATCGGAGGCGGCCTGAAGATCGGCTACGACCTGCTGCTGCTATGGCAGTTCCAGAAGGTGAAGCCGCCGGAGGAACTTCCACCGTCCAAGTCCTGATTCGGGTTTCAGGCGGCATCTTTCCGAAACAGCCTGCCGAGGCCGAACCAGCCGCCGCTGATCCCCGCGACCGCCAGGGCCGCAAGCAGCAGCGGTGCGCTCAGCGGCGCCACCTTGAAGATGACGCCCAGCGGCGGGACCAGGAGGATCAGGGTCAGGACCACGCCGGCCGCCAGACTGATGATCCAGTAGCTTCGCCGGTGGCGCGCGAACAGGCTCTGGCCGGTGGAGGCCGCGTCAGTCAGACCGAGGATCAGGTTGCCGGCCACCAGGGCCAGGAACGCCGCGCCACGGGCCTCGGCTTCCGGGTAGGCCCCCAGCGCCCAGACATAGACCCCCAACACACCGGCCAGCACACCCGCGCCCTGCAGCAGGGCCAGCCAGAGTTGCGCCGGTCCGAACAGGGCCTCGTCGGGCTGTCGCGGCGGGCGGCGCATCAGGCTCGCGCCGCCAGGCTCGGCTTCGAACACCATGGCGCACATCGGATCGATGACCAGTTCCAGGAACACCACGTGCATGGGGAAGAGCAGCGGGGGCAGCCCCATCAGGATGGGCGCCAGGGCCAGGCCGGCGATCGGGACATGGATCGCGGTCACATAGGTAAGCGCCCGGCGAAGATTGGCGAAGATCCGGCGCCCCATCCGGACACCGTCCACAATCGCGGCGAAGCTGTCGTCCATCAGCACCAGATCTGCGGCCTCCCGGGCCACGTCCGTGCCCTTGCGGCCCATGGCGATGCCGATGTGCGCGGCCTCCAGGGCCGGGGCGTCGTTGACGCCGTCGCCGGTCATGGCCACCACCTCGCCGTCGGCCTTGAGGCCCTGGACGATCAGCAGCTTCTGTTCCGGCACGATCCTGGCGAAGACGCGCACCTCGCGCAGGCGGGCCGCGAGCGTCTCGGGCGACAGGGCGGCCAGCTCAGCGCCCAGCATCACGCCGCCGGACGTGTCGATGCCGGCCGCCGAGGCGATGGCGAGCGCCGTGGCGGGGTGGTCGCCGGTGATCATCACCACCGCGATTCCCGCAGCGCGGGCTTCCTGCAGCGCGGCGGGCACGTCCGCGCGGAGCGGGTCCAGGAAACCAATGAGGCCTCCGAAAACGAACGGCGACGACTCGGGACTGTCCGGGAACGGGCCGGGGATCCGGCACGAGGCGATCCCCAGCACCCGGAGGCCCTGTTCGGCGAAGCCTTCGATCACGGTCCCGAGCCGGGCGATCTCCTGACCGGAAAGCCGGCACAGGCGGAAGATCGCCTCGGGCGCCCCCTTCGCCGCGGCGATTCGATCTTCGCCCGCCAGTCGCCAGACCTGGATGACCGCCATCATCTCCGGCCGCAACGGCCAGGCGCGCTCGGGCTCGGCCGCCAGCGGACCGGGCGTGACCTCGAGGTCGCCCGCGAGCTTTCGCACCGCCCGGTCCATCGGGTCCGTCGGGCGGGTGGCCGAGGCCAGCGCGGCGATGCCGATCAGGTCTGACGCGGGCCTGTCGAGACGGGCCTTCTCTGCGACCCCGACCTCGCCAGCTTCCGTCCACAGGCGCGCCACCTGCATCCGGTTTTCGGTCAGCGTCCCGGTCTTGTCGACGCAGAGAACGCTCGCGCCACCCAGGGCCTCGATCACGGCGCTGCGTCGGACCAGCACCCGATGGTTGGCGAGCCTCCAGGCGCCCAGGGCCAGGAAGACCGCCAGCACCATCGGGTATTCTTCCGGGATCAGCGCGATGGCGACGGTCAGTCCCGCCAGCGCGCCGCCGATCCAGTCCTCACGCAGCAGGCCGTACGCCACGGTCACCAAAGCGCAGAAGGCGAGCGCGATGACGCCCAGCCAGGTGACCAGCCGCCCCGCGGTCCTCTGGAGCGGCGTCGGTTCCTGTTTGATGGACGCCAGCGAGGCGCCGATCCGTCCCAGGGCCGTCCGATGACCCGTACGGCTGACCCGCGCGACAGCCTGGCCGCGCACCACCAGGGTCCCGGAATAGAGATAGGGGCCTGCCTCCGCGCCCGGGGGCGTCTCCTCGTCGAAGGCCTCGTGCGCCGCTAGAGGTCGCTTCTGCACGGGCGCGGATTCGCCGGTCAGGGCCGACTCGTCAACGCTGAGCACGTCGCCGGCCGCCAGGGCGCCGTCGGCGGGCAGGCGTACGCCTTCGCCGACCAGAATGATGTCGCCCGGCACGAGTTCCCGCGCGGCGATCGCGAGCTCCACATTGTCCCGGATCACTCGGGCGTGGGGCTGGGACAGGTCCCGCAACGCCGCCAGCGCCCGTTCCGTGCGGGCTTCCTGCAGCACGACCAGGCCGATCGAGCCCAGGGCGCCGGCCATCAGGAACAGGCCCTCGCCCAGATCGCCGAGCACGAGGTAGAGCGCCGCGGCGCCGACCAACAGCAGGAACATCGGCTCGCGCATCGTCTCGACGATAATGCGCAGAAGCCCCCGACCGGCCACGGCTGGAAGTTCGTTCGGGCCGAATTCGGCCAGGCGCCGCTCTGCCTCTGGTTGGCTCAGGCCCTGTAGATTTGCGGGTTCCATCGGCGCAGGCTAGCGCGGCGTGGCCGGGCCAGATATGCGCCAACGCAAGAGTCTAGGCGGCCATCAGTTCGTCCAGCCGACGGATATCGACCACCTCGGAGGCGACCCCGCCCTCCAGGCGCATCACCTTGTTGCAGTAGAGCCGCAGCAGGCTGACCTCGTGGCTGGCCAGGACGAGGATTCCGGCGCGTTCGACCAGCTTGAGCAGGCGCTTGTGGGCCAGCTTCTGGAAATCCGCGTCGCCCACCGCGATCCACTCGTCCATCAGCAGCACGTCGGCCTCGACGGCGGTGGCGGCTGCGAAGGCCAGCCGGGCCTGCATGCCGGCGGAATAGGTCTTCACCGGCATGGCCAGGAACGGCCCAAGGCCCGTGAAGGCCGCGAGTTCGTCCATTCGCTCGTCGATCTCGCGCGAAGACAGCCCGGCGATGCGGCCGCGCAGACGGATGTTTTCATAGCCCGTGGCGGTGGCGTCGATCCCCAGGCTGAGGTCCAGCAGGGCGGCGATGCGGCCCTGGACCTCGATGGTCCCCTCGTCCGGCTCATAGGCGCCGGACAGCGCCCGCAGCAGCGTTGTCTTGCCCGAGCCGTTGTGGCCGATCAGGCCCAGCCGATCGCCGGCCTTCAGCTGCAGGTTCACGCCCTGGAGCGCGGTGACGTCGGTGACCCCGGCGTGGCGGCCCAGCTGCCCGCCGACGGCGACCACCCGGGCCAGCGCCTTCTTCAGGGACTTGGCATCGACGCCATAGACCGGGAACCGCAGCGTCAGGTCGGTGCAGGTGATGGACGCGGGCGGCTGGCTCATAGGTAGTGGACGATCCGGCGGCGCGTGCGGGCGAAGATGGCGAAGGTGAAGCTCCAGCCGACCAGGGCCATGGTCACCAGGACGACATAGCTGAGCGGCGCCACGGCCTGGCCGAGCAGTGGCGCGCGGACCGCCTGCAGCAGGTGGTAGAAGGGGTTGAAGTCGAGCACTTCGCGATGGCCGTCGAACTTGTCGGCGGGCCAGAAGACCGGGGTCATGAAGATCGCGAACTGCATGACCGAGACCACGATCTGCGGGATGTCGCGGAAGCGGGCCGAGGCGATCCCGGCCAGCATCGAAACCCAGCTGGCGTTGAGCAGCATCAGGGCGATCCCCAGCAGGGCGACCAGCGGATCGGCGGTGCGCCAATAGCCATAGTAGGCCAGCACGGCGACCACGATCACCAGATGGTGGGCCAGGTAGATCAGGTTCCGGAACAGCGTGCGCCAGACGAAGGTGAACATCGGCAGGCTGGTCTGCGACAGCATGCCGGCCGCCTGGACGAAGGTCTCGCACCCTTCGTTGATGGTCCCGGTCATCACCCCGAAGAACACGATCCCCAGCGCCACGTAGGGCAGGAAGTTCTGCAGCGAGATGTGGAAGAGGTTGGCGTAGACGACGCCGATGCCCAGCACCATCAGGCCCATCGAAAGCGTGATCCAGAACGGCCCCAGGATCGAGCCGCGGTATCGTGACCCCACATCGTGGGTCGCCAGGGACCAGGCCAGGCCGATCCGCTGAAAGGAGTTGCGCAGGTCCCGGAATGCCAGCTGCAACTGGGACAGCGCGCCGCGTTGTCCGGTTCGCAGCATGTGGGTGGCGGTGTCCAAGGGCCTCTCCCGAAAGAAGGGGCGAGGTATCAGCCAGGGGGCGCCGCCGCAAGGACGCCGCCGCCGCGCCCGGCTTTGCCAGGTCAGCGTCTTCCATGTTAGCCCGGCGCGTGCCCAGCACCGTGATCAAGACCCCGATCCACCGCACCGCCCGCGAGACGCCGATCTCTCTGGAGGAGGCCGGCGTGTGGCTGGTGGCCCCCTGCTACAAGGTCAAGGGCCATATCCTGCGGGTGATCGAGAGGGCGCCGGCGTGGATCGAGGGCATCGTCTGCGTGGATGACGCCTGCCCCGACGGCTCGGCGGACTTCATCGAGGCCAACACCACCGACCCCCGTGTGGTGGTTCTGCGGCTGGCGAAGAATCAGGGTGTCGGCGGCGCCACCCTGGCCGGCTATGCCGAGGCGGCGCGACGTGGCGCCAAGGTGCTGGTCAAGGTCGATGGCGACGACCAGATGGACCTGAGCTACGCCGCCCAACTGGTCGCGCCGATCCTCATGGGCGAGGCCGACTACGCCAAGGGCAACCGCTTCACCTCGATCAGCCACCTGACCAGCATGCCGACCGTCCGGGTTCTGGGGAACGCCATGCTCAGCTTCGCGGCGAAGCTCTCCACCGGCTACTGGAACATCTTCGACCCGACCAACGGCTACACCGCCATCGAGGCCAATGTGGCGCGGCTGGTGATGGAGAAGCGGGTGGAACGACGCTTCTTCTTCGAGACCGACCTGCTCTATCATCTGGGCACGCTCAGAGCCGTGGTGCGGGACGTGCCGATGCCGGCGCGCTACGCCGACGAGGTGAGCAACATCCGCATCAGCCAGGTGGTCGGGCCGTTCGCGCTCCGCCATGCGCGCAACTTCGCCCAGCGGGTGGTGGGCCAGTACTTCGTGCGCGACTTCTCCGCCGCCAGTCTCGAGCTGGTGTCCGGGCTGTTCTCCACCCTGTTCGGCCTGGGGTATGCGCTGAGCTATCTGGCCAATCGTGTCCCCGGCCAAGCCGCCTCGGCCGGTGTGGTCATGCTGGCCGCCCTGCCGGTGATCCTGGGCGTGCAGTTCCTGCTGCAGGCGATGAACTTCGACGTGCTGAACGTGCCCAGCCGACCGATCCACCCCTACCTGCTCGTCCTGCGCAACCTGGAGACCGAGGCGTGACGCCCCCCCTCCTTTCCCCCAAAGATGTTGCGCTCTGCAGTGTCTTCGCGGTGGCGCTGCCGCTGGGCCAGATGCTGTTCAAGTGGGGCGCGGTCTACGACAAGCAGCTGACCGGGCCGTTCCTGGTGCGGGTGATGCAGAACTTTCCGCTGATGGGCGCCTTCGCCTGGTACGGCGTCACCGCGCTGCTGTGGTTCTATGTGCTGACGCGGGTGCCGCTCAGCCTCGCCTACGGCTTTTCGCTCATTGGCTCCTGTCTGGTGCCGCTGGCTGGATGGCTGGTGTTCAAGGAACAGGCGAACTGGAGCATGGCCCTGGGCTACGTGCTGATGGTGGCGGGGCTCTTTCTGATCGTGAGGCCGGCGTGAGCGAGGCCACAGGGGTCAGGCGGCGCGGCCACGCCGCGCGCTGGGTCTATCGCCTGGTGCTGCTGGGCGGGCTCATACTGCTGTGGAGGCTGAACGCGCCCGGCCACATGTCGGTCGATTCGATCCTGTCGTTGCACGAAGGCCACTTCCGCGTCCGGGAGACCTGGAACCCGGCCATATTCCCCTGGCTGCTGGGCCTGGCCGACAGCGTCGTCCCCGGCGCAGCCCTGGCCATGGGCGTCAGCGCCGCGATTCTGTTCGGGACCTGGGCGCTGATGGGCAACCTGCGGCCGCGGGTCTCCTGGCTGGCGGTGGTGCTGGCGCTGGCGGCCATCGCCCTGCCTCAGGTGCTGATCTACCCGGCGATCGTCTGGAAGGACGTCTGGTTCGCCGAGGCGACGATCGCCGGCTTCGTGGTCCTGGCCTTCGCCCTGAAGAGCCCGGTTCCCGCTCTCCGCTGGGGCCTGCTGGTGGTCGCCGCCGTGCTGCTCGCCGCCGCCGGACTGCTGCGCCAGAACGGCCTGATCCTGGCCGGGGCCGCGGCGGTCGTCATCGCCTGGGCCGGGTCCGACCGCGGGTGGCGCCGCAGCATCCTGGGCGCGCTTGGCTGGCTGGGTCTGGTGGCGGCCTGCACGCTGGCCCTGGCCGTCGTGGCCCAGCCGCAGGGATCCGGCAAGATCGATGTGGCCGCCGGCCGGGGTCTGCGAATCCTGCAGACCTATGACGTGGTGGGCGCCACAGCCCTGTCGCCCCTACCGCTCAGCCATATCGACCGTTTCGACGCCAAGCTCGACGACGCCATCCGCGCCGACGCGCATCGTGTCTATTCACCGGAGCGGGTGGACAAACTCGACGAGTCCACCGTGCTCAGCAAAAATCTGTGGCGTATTCCCGACGCGGTGATCCGCGCCGAGTGGCTCGACCTCATCGTCCAGCATCCCGGTCTCTATCTGAGGGTGCGGGCCGCGGATTTCCAGCAGGTGTTCGCGCCGCCGATCATCGACCGCTGCCTGCCGATCCACCTCGGCGCCGATGGCCCCCCGGCGGCCATGGCCGACCTGAAGATGGCCCGGCGCTGGTCCAACGACGATCAGCGCCTCTACAACTATGTGACCTGGTTTCTGGATACCCCGGCCTACAGCCACGCGACCTATGCCGGGGTCGCGCTGCTGGTCGGGCTGCTGCTGCTGCGGCGCCGCCAGCCCGCGGACTTGGCGATGGCCGGCCTGATGGGCGGGGCGCTGGCCTTCGCGGCCAGCTTCTTCGTGATCTCGATCGCCTGCGACTACCGCTATCTCTACCTGCTCGACATGGCGGCGGTGACGGGCGCGCTCTACCTGGGGCTCGACCCGGTGCTCAGTCGTCCGAAAGAGCGGCGTCGAGCGCGGCGCTGACCTTCGCCAGGGTGTTGACCTGGTCGCCGACCACCTTGTCCAGCCGTTGCACATCGGTCCGCCAGCCCGCCTCCAGGATCGTCCGCTCGCGCGCCATCGCGGCCCGCAGCTCCGCCTGGAGCGCTTCGGCGGAGGCTAGCCTCTGGCGCAGGTCCAGAACCTCTGCGCGGGCGTCGGCGAGCTCGCGGATGGCCGGCGAGACCAGGATCCCGACTTCCCGCGCGCGCCGGGCGACCTTTGCCGCGGCGGCGTCCAGCCGCGAGCGGTCCGGCTCGCCGCCAACCGCCCGGCCCTCGAACGCGTCGAACACCTCCTGGGCGATCTCCCCGGCCCAGCCCAGGGCCGATAGCCCCGCATCGCCGGCGTTGTGGCGCAGGTCGGGGGTCAGGAACTTGTCGATGCGTCTGGCCGCCGCCTCGGTCAGCTTCGGCAGCGCCGCGCCGTGGGCCGCCTCGATCCGACGCGTCTCGGCCCGCCAGTCGGCCAGCAGGGCGTCGTAGCTCACGAAGGCGCGCGGCAGGTCGCGGGTGTAGGCCTCGGCCGCCAGCATGTAGGCGCTCCAGACCAGCACCGACTTTTCCGGGGCGAACCCATCGCGCCGCCGCAGCGAGGCGGCCACGGCCAGAGGATGGCGCACCGGGATCACGCAGCGCGCGCTCACGCCCCGCGCCTCCAGCACTGGCCGCCACATCGGCAGCAGCACGGTGGCGCGCGGGTCCTTCATCAGCGGAAAGCGCGCGCCTGGGAATTCCTCGTCGAACAGGGCCCCGGCGCGGTCCCGCCACGCGGCCGACTCGTCTGCCGGCAACTCCCGGAACGGGTAGGCGAAGGGGTCGTCCCAGGCCGAGCCCGCCGCGCGCAGGCGCTCGTCGTTGAAGATCGCGATCTTCCAGGGCTCGAAGTAGCCCTTCGCATTGTGCTCGTCGCCGGGCATCACATTGGCCGGCAGTGTCGCGCCGGCGAGCGCCAGCAACTGGGTCACCGCCGAGGTCCCGGACCGGTGCATGCCCAGCACCAGGTAGGCGACGCGCGGCTTGGCGCGGGCGGGGTGGGGCGTCTCGCTCATCCTGAACGCGGTGGTAGGGGCCCTGGGCGGCGACGGCAAGCGCCCGATCGCACTCTTGATCGCGCAGTTGATCGGGTGGGGCATCTGTTGCAAACCACCCCGCGCCACCACGACAGGATTCCGAACCCCATGGCCGTCACGGCCCCAGCCTGCGACGCGAAACGGGTGGTCTCGGTGGCGATCGATGCAGCCTTCTATCGGGCGGTCTATCGGGACATCACCGCCGACGTCCCGCCCCTGGACCACTACGTGCTCCATGGCTGGCGCGACGGCCGCGACCCGGCGCCCTGGTTCTCGACACCCGACTACCTCGACGCCAATCCGGATGTCCGCGAACGCGACGTCGATCCGCTGTTCCACTACCTGACCGAGGGCCGTCACCAGGGCCGCGAGGTGGCGCCCTCCCGGCACGCGATCGCCTATCTCGCGGCCCGGAACTGGTCGCCGGACGCCTGGAGCCATCAGGCCTTCGCGCTGGGACCGGAGGCGCCACGCCTCGACCATCCCGAAAAAGGCGGGGTCGCCGACTCGACCATGCGGGCGGCCGTGGCGGAAGGGTTCGATGCCGCCTTCTATCTCACGCTTAATCCTGACGTCGCGGCGGCGGGCGTTGATCCCGTCGAGCACTTCCTGCACACCGGGTGGCGCGAAGGGCGCGATCCCTCCCCGGCGTTCAGCCTGCGCGACTACAGCGACGCCAACCCGGATGTGGCGGCGTCGGGCATGAACCCGTTCGTCCACTACCAGCTCACCGGCCGCGCCGAGGGCCGCCCGACGCGGCACGGCCTGGGGTTCCGCTATGACATCATCGCCCGCTTTCGGCCGATCGACCAGCGGATCGCCGACGCCATCGGCTGGTCCGAAGCCTTTGATCCCCAGCCGGCCCAGGTGCTGGCCGAGCGGCTGGGCGCGCCCGGCGACCTGCACATCACCTTCAGCCACGACGACTACGTGGCCCACTCCGGCGGCCTGCAGTTCTGCGTCCGGCGCGAGAGTGCGCGGTTCGCGGCGATGGGCGTCGATCACCTGCACCTCTATCCCGCCGCCGCCTGGCAGACGGTGCGCCTGGCGGGCGAGCCGGGACCGCTGGGGGTGATGCTGAACGGCGCCGGCCTGGGCGTCTTCACGGCGGCGATCGTGCGCGACGCCCTGGCCGCGACCGAGGTCGGCCGGCGGCGCAGCTTCGCAATCCACAGCCTGCTGGGTCATGAACCCGACGAGACGGCCGATATCCTGGCGGCGGCGGGGCTGACGGCCGGCCATTTCTGGCTGCACGACTTCGCCAGCCTCTGTCCCAGCTTCCACCTGCTGCGCAACGACGTGCAGGACTGCGGCGCGCCGCCGCCGGACAGCGCCGCCTGCCGTGTCTGCGCCTATGGGCCCTTCCGGGCGCGTCATCTGGATGGCCACCGCCGGCTGTTCGAGC
Organism: Phenylobacterium deserti; assembly: GCA_943332615.1. GTDB lineage: Bacteria > Pseudomonadota > Alphaproteobacteria > Caulobacterales > Caulobacteraceae > Phenylobacterium > Phenylobacterium deserti_C. The sequence goes on along the minus strand of CALQQB010000014.1, from coordinate 7,401 downwards.
GGCTGGCCCTGACCGTGGTGGCGCCCTCGCAGACCACGCTCGACTTCTGGCGCGCGCGCGGCGGCGCGGCGGCGCCCGACGCCGTGGTCCTGCCGCACGCCCAGCTGGTCGATCGTGGTTCGGCCCCCAAGACGCCGGCCGGACGACCGTTCCGGGTGGCCTTCCTGGGCATGCCGGTGACGCTCAAGGGCTGGCCGGTGTTCCGCGACCTGGCCGAACGGCTGGCCGACGATCCACGCTACGACTGCCTGCACCTGGGCGGGCGCACGGACGCCAGCGCCGCCGGGGTGGCCTTTCATTCGGTGCAGGTCACGGAGGCCCAGCCCCAGGCCATGCAGGCGGCGGTGCGCGACCTGAGCATCGACGCCGCGCTGATCTGGCCGCTGTGCCGGGAGACCTTCTCGTTCACGGCCTATGAGGCGGCGGCGGGCGGGGCCGCGGTCATCACCGGACCCGACAGCGGCAACGTGGCCGCGTTCGTGGGCGAGACCGGCCTGGGCCGGGTGCTGGACGACGAGGCGGCGTTGCTGGCGGCATTCGAAACGGGCGAGATCCTGACCCTGGCCCGAGGTCAGCGGAACGCGCGCCTCAGCCGGCTGGCCTACAGCGGCCTGACCGGCGAGCTGACCAACGCATGAGGGCGTCGCTCACCCCACATCTTGTCGTCAGGGCCCTCGGCCTCGGCCTGCCGTCCGGCGCCAGACCGTGAAGGTGCTCTGCTATTCCAGCTTCACCTTCTCCTACCTGAACCGCGCGCGGGTGCTGTTCCAGACGCTGCGCCAGCACCGCCCGGACTGGGAGCTGGCGGCCCTGATCACCGACCGGCCGCCGCCGGGGTTCGTGTTCGATCCGGCGAACGAGCCGTTCGACCGGCTGGTCTGGGCCAGCGACCTGGGCATCCCGGATTTCCAGAGCTGGTTGTTCAAGCACGACGTGGTCGAGGTCTGCACGGCGGTGAAGGGCCCGTTTCTGCACCAGGCCTGCGGCTGGGGCTTCGACGCGGTGATCTACATGGATCCCGACACCGCCGCGCTCGCCAGCCTGGAGCCGCTGGAGGCGTGGCTGGAAGACCACGACATCCTGCTGACGCCACACCTGATCGACGCCAACGACGACCACGCGTCCATCCTCGACAATGACCTCTCGGCCTCGCGCACCGGCATCTTCAATCTGGGCTTCGTGGCCATCCGGACGACAGGGGAGGGCGCGCGGTTCGCGAAGTGGTGGAACGACCGGCTGCTGTCCTATTGCTACGACGACATGCCCAACGGCCTGTTCGTGGACCAGCGGTGGTGCGACCACGTGCCGGCGCTGTTCGACCGGCTGAAGATCATCCGCGATCCGGGCTACAACGTCGCCAGCTGGAACCTTTCCACCCGCACGGTCGATATCGGCAAGGACGGGGCGATCACCGTCAATGGCGCGCCGTTGCGCTTCTGGCACTTCACCAAGCTGGGGCCGCTGGGCGACACCATGACCCGGCGCTACGCCGGCCAGAACTTCCCGGTCTACGAGATCTGGAGCTGGTACAAGCGCCAGATCCACGCCGCCACCGACCCGGCCATCCCCGACCGCTGGTGGGCGTTCGGGACCTATGACGACGGGCGGACCATCGCCAAGGCCGAGCGGGTGCTCTATCGGGAGCGCATCGACCTGCAACAGGCTTTCCCCAACCCCTTCACCTCCGGGCGTGGCAGCTTCCAAGAATGGCTCGAACTCGAAGGCGCCTGACCCCCGGCAAGGACGTGCCGGCCGCGCAGGACGCGGTCGATCCGTTCCTGCCGGCCCTCGTGGCCAAGGCCGGCGCCGTGGCGGCGAAGGTGGCCGTGCTGTCGCGCGAACTCGCCGGCGCCCACCGGCTGGCGCACCAGGCGCAGGTCCGCGAGGCCTTGACGCGCGTCGAGCTGACCATGGCCCTGAACGAGACCCTGGCCGCGCGGGCTGAGCTTGAGGGGCGCCTGCGCGAGGCGATCTTCGCCGGCTACCTCGCCCGCGCCGGCGCCATCCGCCTGCGGCGACACACCCGGTTGAGCCGCCTGATGGACCGTCTGCTGAGTCGGCTGGGCGCCTGGGGCCAGGGCCTGGTGATGGCGCGCAGTGGCGTCGGCGGGTCGGGGCTTTTCGACGCAGCCGGCTATCGCGCCCGCTATCCTGACGTTGCGGGCCTGCGCGCCAGCCCGCTGGTCCACTATCTGCTGAGCGGCGCGCGGGAAGGCCGCGATCCGCATCCGCTGTTCGACGAGGCCTGGTACGCCGCCGAGAACGCCCATGAGCTGGCGGCGACCGGGCTCTCAGGCCTCGAACACTACGTCCGGGCCGGCGCGGCGCGGGGCCGCAATCCGCATCCGCTGTTCGACATCGCCCACTACCTCGCCCAGGCGCCCGACCTGGCGACCGGCGAGGATCCGCTGTCTCATTACCTGCGGGCGGGGGCGGCCCGCGGCCTCTCGCCGCATCCGCTGTTCGATCCCGCCTGGTACGCCGGGCAGGTCCGGGGCGTGGCCGACAGCGCGGACCTCGTCCACTACCTGACGGTCGGCTGGCGCGCGGGCTGGTCGCCGCATCCGCTGTTCGATCCGCGCTGGTACCTGGAGCAGCGACGCGACGCCGCCGCCGCTGGCCTGGAACCCCTGACCCACTTCGTCCGGATGGGCGCCTTCGAGGGGTGCAACCCTGGCCCCTGGTTCGACCTGGCGCACTATGCCGCCGAACGGGGCGCGGGCCTGGCGCCGGGGGTTAACCCGCTGGTCGACTACCTGCGGGGCGGCGCCTGGGCGGTGGCCGACGCGCGGCCGGGCTTCCCGACCGCCGCCTACCTGGCCTCGCGTCCGGATCTGGTGCGGGCCGGGCTCACGCCGCTGGAACACTGGGCGCGGCGCGCGGATCGCTGAACGCTTCGGCCAGGCCCAGCTCGGCCAGCTGGCGGCGCACCTCGTCGTAATAGTCCGGGACATAGTGGAAGGGGCTGAGACCCCAGTGGTGCCGGGTGTCGGCCAGGCGCTGGGCGGCCGCGTCGATCCGCGCCATCGGTGGCATCAGGTCGAGGAAAGCCGCCTCCTGCCGCGCCAGCAGATCGTTGTAGGGCGCGATCTCCACCGGCTGGCCGGTCAGGAGCTCCACGTTGCTGAGCGGGACGACGGTCCCGTCGGCCAGCCGCTGTTGGTGCGCCCAGCGCGCCTGGTGCAGGATCAGTTCGGCCCGGCCCAATGGCGTCGCGCGCACCAGGGCGGCGAATTCCGAGGCCGCCTCCAGCCAAAGCCGCTCGCACGCGGCCGACAGGCGTGGCAGCGGCCGGGCCGCAGCCAGGGCCGGCTGTTCGAGGTAACCGCTGCGGTGCAGCTCGGCGCTGCGCGTGGCGATGGCCGAGCCTACGGTCATCAGGTCGAACCGCTCGTCGATGAAATCGAAGATCAGGTGGGTGGGGCGGAAGGCCACGAGGCGCTTCAGCGCGGTCTTCTGCAGATCCGCCACCAGCGCATTGTGCTCATGGCGGCGCAGGTCGCCGGGGAAATCGGCGGCGGGCTCGAAGCCCTCGACCGGCGCCGCCAGCAGGCTGGGGAGCCCGGTGCGGGAGACATACAGCAGCCCGTCCGCCCCGCCGCCTTGGATCGGCCACAGGTCGCGGGTAATGCAGCTGCCGACAATAGCGATCCTCGGCATAGGGCTCCCCGTGTTCCGCGCCGTCTGTTGTCTACAACACACGAAACGGGCGGTGAATCACGGCATTGACAACGCAGGGACGACTGAGCTCTTACGCGCGCTTTCGACGCGGCAAGCTGAACACCCTTCCTGTGACCGCATTCACCCTTTTTGACCAAGTATGGTGTATCAGCCCTTTCGGGTCTGACGGGACGGCTTTGACGAGATGAAATTCCTGACGTTCGTGCTGAGTCCGCCGGACAACGTGCTGGGCCGCGCCCTGAAGGACGGCTACAAGCCGGCTGCGGTGGCCTTCGGTTTCAGTCTGGTCTCGAACCTGCTGTACATGGCGATGCCGTTGTACACGTTCCAGATTTACGGCCGCGTGATGGTCAGCCAGAGCCAGGGTACGCTCTGGATGCTGACCTTCATCACCCTGGCCGTCTTCGCGATCTCCAGCATCATCGACGATTTCCGCGCGCGCATCCTGATCAACTATGGCGTGGCCCTGGACCAGCGGGTTTCGGGGCGCGTGTTCACCGGCCTGTTCGACGCCGCCGTGCGCGGCGACCCCGGCGCCAAGGCCCAGGCGCTGCGTGACCTGGACCAGTTCCGCCAGTCGCTGACCGGCATCGCCGCGGCGGCGTTCTTCGACGTGCCGTGGATTCCGGTGTTCATCATCGCCCTGTTCATCATCGACCCCATGGTGGGTGCGGTGACGCTGGCGGGCGCCTGCGTCCTGCTGGGGCTGGCCATTCTCCAGACGCGGGCCACCCAGTCGGCCCTGAAGGACGCCAGCGACGCGGCCCTGAAGAGCTATGGCTTCACCGACGCGGCCCTGCGCAACGGCGAGGTGGTGCGGGCCATGGGCATGCTGCCAACCCTGGGCCAGGCCTGGGCCAAGCACCGGCGTGTGACCATCGAGCGCGGCGCCGCGGCGGCCGAAGCCTCGAACATGTACAACGACATCATCAAGGCGGTGCGCATGGGGATTCAGATCCTCATTATCGCCCTGGGCGCCTACCTGATCATCAAGGGCAAGATCCACTCGGGCATGCTGTTCGCCAACATGATCCTGGCCAGCCGCGCCCTGCAGCCGATCGAGAAGATCGTCGGGTCGTGGGACCCGCTGAACAACATGTACCGGGCCTATGTCCGCCTGAACCAGCTGCTGGAGAAGGCCGAGCCGGTGATGGCGGCCACCAGCCTGCCGCGGCCGCTGGGCAAGCTGTCCGTCGAGGGCGTCAACTTCGCGCCGCCCATGGCCCAGAAACTGATCCTGGCCAATATCAACTTCGCGCTGGATCCCAATGAGGTCCTGGGCGTGATCGGACCGTCCGGCGCCGGCAAGTCGACGCTGGCCCGCCTGCTGGTGGGTATCTGGAAGCCGCTGCAGGGCGTGGCCCGTCTCGACGGCGCCGACGTCTTCAGCTGGGACCGCGCCGACTTCGGACGCCATGTGGGCTATCTGCCGCAGGACACCGAGCTGTTCGCCGGCACCGTGCGCAGCAACATCGCCCGCTTCCGGGCCGACGTGACCGACGAGGACGTGGTGATCGCCGCCCAACTCGCCGGCGTCCACGACCTGGTCCTGCGCATGGCCAAGGGCTACGACACCGAGGTCGGTGAGGGCGGGGCCGTGCTGTCCGCCGGTCAGCGCCAGCGCGTCGGCCTGGCCCGCGCCATGCTGGGCAATCCCGCCTTCGTGGTGCTTGACGAGCCCAACGCCAGCCTGGACGCCGAGGGCGAGGACGCCCTGATGCGGGCCATCGACGCCATGAAGGCCAACGGCGCCACCGTCGTGATCATCTCGCACAAGCCGGGCGTGTTCCGCGCGGCCGACAAGATGCTGGTGTTGCGTGACGGCCGGGTGGAGCTGTTCGGGCCGCGCGACCAGGTGATGTCGCGGTTGATGAAACCGGCGATTGTGCCTGACGCGACGGGTGCGCCCGGCGTTCGGGCCGTAGAGGCCGGCTGATGAAACAGGATCTCAGCCCGCTCACCCCCGGCTATGTGACACCCACCTTCGGGGGCGACGACAACGCGCCCATGGCGCCGGAACTGCGGAACCGCATGCGGCGGCCGATGCGGGCGGGCGCCGTGGTGATCGGCGTCTTCGTGTTCGGGATGGGCGTCTGGGCCTCGCTGAGCGAACTCGCCACTGGCGTTCCGGCCCAGGGCGAGGTGCGCGCCGACTCGCAGCGCAAGACGATGCGTCGGCGAGATTCCGGGACGGTCAAGGCGATCCTGGTGCAGGAGGGGCAGAAGGTCCGCGCGGGCCAGCCGCTGCTGACCTTCAATGACGTCGAGGCGCGCGCCGCCGTCGATGTGCTGCAGAGCCAGTACGACACCTTCATCGCCCAGAAAGTCCGCTTCCAGGCCGAGGCCACCGGCCGGCCGGTGCTGGAGATCCCCGCGGAACTGACCGGGCGCGCCGCGTCCGACCTGCGGGTGGCCACCCTGATCCACGACCAGCAGTTCCTGTTTACGACCCGCCAGCAGCTGATGCAGAGCCAGGCCGCCGTGCTCAGCCAGCGGGTCGAGCAGCAGCAGACCCAGGTCCAGGGCTCCCAGGCGCAGCTCGACTCGGTCATCGAGCAGGTGCGGCTGACCGAGGAGGAGCTCTCCGGCTACCGCAAGCTGAACGAGCAGGGCTTCGCGCCCAAGACCCTGATCCTGCGGTACGAGCGCAGCCAGGCGGAACTCGCCGGCCGCAAGGGCCAGCTGCTGTCTGACATCGCGCGGATCCGGCAGCAGATCGGTGAGACCCGCCTGCAGCTCGACTCGCTGCGCAACGACCGCGAGAGCCAGTCCGCCGAAGGCCTGCGCGACGCCGAGGCCAAGCTCGCCGACGTGATCCCGCGGCTGACCGCCGCGCGCCAGACGCTGGAAGGCACGGTCGTCCGCGCGCCGGTCGACGGCTATGTCTTCAACCTCACCCAGTTCACCGTCGGCGGCGTGGTCGGCGCGGGCGAGGTGATGATGGATGTGGTGCCGTCGCAGACTCCGCTCACGGTGTCGGCGATCATCAAGCCCGAGGACGTGGACGAGGTGCATGTGGGCATGAAGGCCAAGGTCCGGCTGACCGGCCTGAACCAGCGTTTCAACGACGCCCTCGATGGCACGGTGTCCGTCGTCTCGGCTGACCGGGTCAGTAACGAGAAGACCGGAATGAGCTTCTACAAGGTGGATATTCGAATCGATCCCGCCCAGCTAACCAAGCTCAAGAAGGGGGTCCACATGACCCCCGGCATGCCCGCGATGGTTCAGTTCGTGACCGGTAAACGATCGGTTATGAGCTTCTTGATTTCGCCAATTACCAGCACGCTGGATGACGCTTTCCGCGAGGAGTAGAGGCGTCTTTGCAACACCCCGGGACGGCAAGGTTTTGGGGGCTTTTTGCGGTTGCGTAGTTGGCAGGGTTCCGATAGGTCTCCCGTCGGGCTCGTCTAACCTGCGCCACAGCCTTGCTATGGCGTTTGGGGTAATGGACCGCTGAGACTGCTCCATCGGGGATGGGGGTCAGGCGTTTCAGGGGTTCGGTGTGACACAGACTGGAGAGAACTAATGGCGACGTATTTCTTTGAAACCATCACCGACGCTCAGGCGGCCGGGTACACCAACGCAACCGACCAGCTGGTCTTCCAGGCCACGGGCGAGCGCGGCAGCATCACGACGGTCCGCTACAATGCGGCCACGGCGACCTCGGCCGCGACCATCACGCTCGTCTCGGGCCTGTCCGGCAAGGCTGTGACCTTCCCG
>CALQQB010000013.1 GCA_943332615.1 Phenylobacterium deserti | reverse complement strand
GCCGCGCCGGTGGAAGCCGCCGTTCCGGCCGCGCCGCAACCGGCTCCGGTCGCCGCTGCGCCGCTGGCTGCCCCCATCCCGCCGACCTCGGTCCCGCCGACCCCGGTCCCGCCGCCCGCCGCGCCACCGGTCCAGGCCGCGCAGCCCGCGCCGCCGGTCCCGCGCCCGCCCGCCCCGCGTCCGTCCGACCATGCGCCGATTGGCCATGCGCAGATGGGCCCGCGCGGCGCGCCATTGGGCTCTCAGACCCGCACCTATCAACCGTCGGCCGACCGGCGCGACGATCGGCCCTCGACCACCACCTATCGCCCCGACCGGGTGCCGGGCCGGTTCGAGAATACCAACTTCGGCCAGCGCGCGCCGCGCCCCGACGCCCGCCCGCCGCGGGACGATGCTGGCCCGCCGCAGCGCTCCGACGCCCGGCCGCAAGGCGACCGCCCTCAGGGTGATCGTCCGCAGGGCGACCGCGGTGGTCGCCCCGACGCCGGCGCGCCCGGCACCGTGCGCTATTCGGCGCTGGCCCCGCGTCCCGCGCCTGGCGCACGTCCCGGTCCTGGCGGCCCCCGTGGTCCCGGCGGCTCACGGGTTGGCCCCGCCGCGCCCCCGGCCACGCCCGAGGTCCAGCGCGCCGCCCGCCAGGCCCCGCGGCCCGGTGGCGCGGTCATGGACCGCCGCCCCGACGAGGACGATCGCGCCCGCCGCGACGCCGGCCCCGGCAAGGCGATCAGCCGCGTCAAGGGCGCGCCGATCCGCCGTGAAGGCCGCCTGACCATCCAGACCGTCGCCGGCGACGCCGAGGGCGCCGAGCGGATGCGTTCGCTCGCCTCCGTTCGTCGAGCCCGCGAACGGGAGCGTGAAAAGCGCAAGGGCAGCCCCGAGGTCGCCCGTGCGGCCCGCGAGGTTGTCATCCCCGACGTCATCACGGTCAGCGAGCTGGCCAACCGGATGGCCATCCGCGGGGTCGAGATCATCAAGTTCCTGATGCGTCAGGGCGTGATGCTGAAGATCAATGACGTCATCGACAACGACACCGCCGAACTGGTGGCCACCGAATTCGGTCACACCGTGCGGCGCGTTTCCGAAGCCGACGTCGAAGAAGGCTTCATCGGCGCCGAGGACATCGACGATCATCTGGAGCAGCGGCCTCCGGTGGTCACCGTCATGGGCCACGTCGACCACGGCAAGACCTCGTTGCTGGACGCCCTGCGGTCCTCCGACGTGGTGTCCGGCGAGCATGGCGGGATCACTCAGCACATCGGCGCCTATCAGGTGCGGCTGGAAGGCGGCGAAGCGGTCACCTTCCTCGACACCCCTGGCCACGCGGCCTTCTCGGCCATGCGGATGCGCGGCGCCAACGTCACCGACATCGTGATCCTGGTGGTCGCGGCCGACGATGGCGTGATGCCCCAGACCATCGAGGCCATCAACCACGCCAAGGCCGCCGGCGCCCCGATCATCGTGGCTATCAACAAGATCGACAAACCCGGCGCCGATCCGACCCGGGTGATCAACGAACTGCTCCAGCACGAGATCGTGGTGGAAAGCCTGGGCGGCGACACCCAGGCGATCCAAGTTTCCGCCAAGGAGAAGCTGGGCCTCGACGAGCTGATCGAGGCGGTCCTGCTCCAGGCCGAAGTGCTCGACCTGAAGGCCAACCCGGACCGCACCGCCGACGGCATGGTGATTGAAGCCAAGCTGGACCGCGGGCGTGGCGCCGTCTCCACCGTCCTGGTCAAGCGCGGCACCCTGAAGCGCGGCGACATCGTCGTGGCGGGGGCCAATTTCGGCCGCGTGCGCGCGCTGCTCAATGAGCGGGGCGAGCAGCTGACGGAAGCCGGCCCCTCGGTTCCGGTCGAGATCCTCGGGCTGGACGGCACCCCCGATCCGGGCGAGCCCTTCGCCGTCGTCGAGAACGAGGCCCGCGCGCGGGAACTCACCGCGTACCGCGTGCGGTTGAAGCGCGAGAAGGCCGGCGCCCCGGTCCAGGGCGCGTCCCTGGCCGAGATGATGGCCAAGATCACCGACAAGAAGGTCTCGGAGCTGCCGTTGGTCATCAAGGCCGACGTGCAGGGTTCGACCGAGGCCATCGTCGGCTCGCTGGACAAGATCGGCACCGACGAGGTTCGTGCGCGGATCATCCTGTCGGGCGCCGGCGCGATCAGCGAGAGCGACGTCATGCTGGCCAAGGGCGCCGGTGCGGCGGTTCTCGGCTTCAACGTCCGTGCCTCGAAACAGGCCCGCGAACTGGCCGAGCGCGAGGGCGTGGAGATCCGCTACTACGCGATCATCTACGACCTGCTGGACGACATCAAAGGCGTGCTCTCGGGCATGCTGGCCCCGATCCAGCGCGAAACCTTCCTGGGCAACGCGAACGTCCTGCAGGCCTTCGACATCTCGAAGGTCGGCCGGGTCGCCGGGTGCCGCGTCACCGACGGCGTGGTCCGCAAGGGCGCGCGCGTCCGGATCATTCGCCAGGACGTGGTGGTGCTGGAACTGGGCGTCCTGCAGACGCTCAAGCGCTTCAAGGACGAGGTCAATGAGGTCCAGTCCGGCCAGGAGTGCGGCATGGCCTTCCAGGGCTTCCAGGACATCAAGGCCGGCGACACCATCGAGTGCTTCACCCTCGAAGAGGTGAAGCGGAGCCTCTAGGGGTTCGGCTTGCGCCAGACACAGCGAAGGCCCTGGAGCGATCCGGGGCCTTTTGCTATCTCAAGCGCCGCTCATCCCGGCGAATGCCGGGACCCAGATGGCGAACGCAAATGTGGGTTCTGGCCACGCGGAGTCCTGTCCAACGCAGCGCTGCGCTATGAGATCTGGGTCCCGGCATTCGCCGGGATGAGCGGAATTCAGAGCAACCGGCTGCGCATCGCCTGGGAGAGCAGGTCGATCAGCGACACCGCCACGATGATCACGATGATGATCGCCGAGAGCTGGTGGTAGGCGAAGGCGTTCAGGGCGTCGAATAGCAGTTGGCCGATGCCGCCGGCGCCGATCAGGCCCAGTACGGTCGCCGAGCGGGAGTTCGATTCGAACCTGTAGAGGGCGTAGCTGGTCCACAGCGGCGCCACCTGCGGCAGGATCCCCCAGATGATCTCGTGCAGCCGCGTGGCGCCGGTGGCGCGCACCCCCTCGACCGGGCCACGGTCGATGGATTCCACGGCCTCGGAGAACAGCTTGGCCAGCACCGCCCCGGTGCCGATCGCCAGCGCCATGACCCCGGCGAACGGCCCCAGGCCGACGGCGACCAGGAACAGTGTGCCGACCACCAGGTCCGGCACCGAGCGCAGCAGGTTCATCAAGAGGCGCATCGGCTGCTGCAGCCACGCCGGCGCGACATTGCGCGCGCAGGCCAGGCCGAACGGCACGGCCAGGAACACCGCCAGGAAGGTGCCCCACATGGCGATCTGGACGGTCAGCCACATCTTGCTGACGTAGGTCCTCCAGTCGGTGAAGTCGGGCTTCAGGAACTCGGCGCCGAACTGGCGCATGTTTTCGGAGTTGGTGAACAGCTTGGTGGCGTTCCCCATCTCCACCGGGTGGAAGCTGATCAGCAGCAGCAGGATGACGCCACCCCAGACGACGAAGTCCGGGCCGCGCTGGATCAGGCTGCGGCTGGGGGCCGAGGGGATCGCGGCGTCGGTCATGGCGCCGGCGATTCCTTGGCGCGGTGAGTGTCGGCGTCGCTCTTGACCTTGTCGAAACCGGCCTGGGCCTTGGCGATCTTGCCGGCGTCGCCGGAGCGCTTGGCGGCGGCCAGGGCCTCGGCGGATTCCATCTCGCGGACCGGGTCGAGGTAGGAATTGTCAGCCGGCTTGAAGCCGCCGTAGGCGAGGCCCTTGAGGACGGCGCGCTGCTTCTCCCCCACCGCATCGGCGCCGGTGCCGTAGGTGAGGAAGAACTGCCGGATCTTCTCCTTCAGCGCCGGGTCGAGATCCTTGCGCACCACGATCGAGGACTCGGGCAGCGGCGGCGAGGTCCAGATCGGGTCTTCAATTTTGTCGGCGGTGGTCGGGCTCTCACGGCGCAGGAAGATCAGCCCGACGCTGTTGTTGGTCGCAACGTCCAGGACGCCGTTGGCCACCGAGAAGGCGTTGGCCTGATGGCTGGCCGAGCGCACGGTCTTGAAGCACTTGCCGGGCTCGATACCTTTAGGCGTGAAGAGGTAGGCCATGGGGGCCAGCGTGCCTGACGTCGACTGGGCGTCGCCCAGGCCGAAGTTCAGGGTCTTGTCGCACTTGAGCAACCTTTCAAGCGTGATGCCGCTGCCCTTCTTGACGATGATCACCGACTTGTAGGTGGCGTCGCCGCCGGCATCGACCACGCGACCCAGCACCTCGCCGTCGGCGCGGTTGATGGCCTGCAGGGCGGGGGCGGCGGAGAACCAGCCCATCTGCACCTGCTTGAAGCGCATGGCCTCTACCAGCGAGGTATAGTTGGTGGCGAAGTAAGGCTTCACCTTGACGCCGATCTGGGCGGACATGTCGTCCAGCAGCGGCTGCCACAGCGGGGCCATGGACTGCTGATTCTCGGCCGAGAGGATCGAGAAGACCAGTTCCTTGGGGGCCGCGCCGGCAGCAGGCTCAGCGGATTTCTTGCCGCAGGCCGCAAGCGCCAGGGCGGCGACCAGCGCGACGCCAACGAGGCCCAGGCTTAGGGGGGTGCGGCGGGTCATGTGGCGGCTCCTTCCCAGAAGACGTCCTCGAATTCTGGGCCGTAGATGTCGATGAGCTGTTCGGTCTTCAGCCCGCTGGCGGGGCCGTCGTAGACGATCTTGCCGGCCTTCAGCGCCACCACCCGGTCGCAGTAGCGCAAGGCGTAGTCCACCTGGTGCAGGGTGACGAGGACGGTGAGGCCGTCGTTCCGGTTCAGGTCACGCAGGATATCCATCACCTTGCGCGCGGAGACAGGGTCGAGGCTGGCCACCGGCTCGTCGGCCAGGATGATCTTCGCCTTCTGCACCAGGGCGCGGGCGATGGCGCCGCGCTGCTGCTGGCCGCCCGACAGGGTGTTGGCCCGCTGGCTGGCGTACTCGGCCAGTCCGAAACGGTGCAGGGCCGCCATGGCCGCCTGCTTGGTCTCGGCCGGCCAGAGGCCGAAGACGCCCTGCCAGAAGTTGATCCGGCCCAGCGCGCCCAGGCAGACGTTGGAGAACAGGGTCAGGCGGCCGACCATGTTGAACTGCTGGAAGATCATGCCGATCCGCGTGCGGGTCTTGCGCACGCTGCCATCGATGCGGCCATTTTGCTGAACGGGGCCGTCGAAGGCGCTGATCACGCCGGGGCCCGCGTCGATCGACTGCAGCGCGCTGATCGAGCGCAGCAGAGTCGACTTGCCCGAGCCCGAGGGGCCGATCAGGGCGATCATTTCCCCCTTGCGGACGTCCAGCGAGACCCCGTCGAGCGCCGGGCGCTGACCGAAGGTCTTGGAGACGTTCCGTATCGACAGAACGGCGGCGTCGGTCATGTGGGCGGTCGGAGCTTTCCCGTGTGCGGCAATGGCTTCATGGCATGGCGCCGCCGCTTAGGTCTAGCGCGCGAACCCGTCGCACACACGAACACTTTACATGACGGACAGAAGACCCTATTTCGCACGGCTCCGGCGGACCCGATGTCCTCAAAAGCGCTGCTAACGCCGGACTTGGTTCAACTATCTGTTGGGGGTTACGTGCGTTGCACACGTATCATAAGCCCCTGGACCTGGTCCGCGAGCGGTCACCCGAACGTCCTGTCGCCTTTGCGCGACCGGATGCGGTGGCGGTAGCGGCGCGCTGGTTCCAGGACAAGTTTGAGGGCGACGTTTTCTACGCTGTGAAGGCGAACCCTTCGCCGTGGGTCATTGAGACCCTCGTCAAGAGCGGTGTGAACTCGTTCGATGTGGCCTCGATCCCCGAGATCGAGCTGGTGTCCGGCTGTTCGCCGAGCGCCCGCATGGCCTTCATGCATCCGGTCAAGAGCCGCAAGGCGATCGCCGAGGCCTATCAGCGCTTCGGCGTGAAGATCTTCGCGCTCGACACCCACGAGGAGCTGCAGAAGATCCTCGAGGCGACCGGCGGCGCCGGGGATCTCACCCTGATCGTTCGGCTGGCGGTGGTGGCCGAGGGCGCGTCCTACTCGCTGTCAGGCAAGTTCGGCGTCGACCTGCACGAGGCGCCAGCGCTGCTGCTGGCGGCGCGCGCGGCGACGACCGGCAAGATGGGCGTCTCGTTCCACGTGGGCAGCCAGTGCATGCGTCCGACCGCCTACCAGGCAGCGATGGCCCAGGCTTCGCGCGCCATCGTGCGGGCCGGCGTGCTGGTGGATATCGTCGATATCGGCGGCGGCTTCCCGTCGGTCTACCCCGGCATGGTCCCCCCGGACATGAGCGACTATATCGACAGCATCCAGCGCGGCTTCGCGGACATGACCGTCCACGAGGAGACCGAGCTGTGGTGCGAACCCGGCCGGGCTCTGGTGGCCGAGGCCTCGTCGATCCTCACCAAGGTCGAGCTCCGCAAGGGCGAGGCGCTGTACCTGAACGACGGCAGCTACGGCAGCCTGTTCGACGCGGCGCACGTCAAGTGGCCCTTCCCGGTGAAACTCTATCGGGGCGAGGGCGAGGGCGCGCATGAAGTCGAAGGGCCGCTGAAGCCTTTTCGGTTCTATGGCCCGACCTGCGACAGCCTCGACCACATGCCGGGCCCGTTCTGGCTGCCGGAGGATATCCGCGAGGGCGACTACATCGAGATCGGGATGCTGGGCGCCTATGGCGTGGCGATGAACACCCGCTTCAACGGCTTCGGCGACGCCGAGACCGTCGAGGTCGGCGACGCGCCCATGGCCTCGATGTTCGGCCTCGCCGGGCGCAACATCCGCCTGCCCCGCGAGGAGCGGGAGGATGAGCGCAAGGTGGTCCGGCTGTCGCGTCCGAAGGGCCGCGCCGGCAAGAGCCGTCGGAAGCGCTAAAACGGACACATAGGTGCTATAGGCGCGGCCGGTCGCTCCGTCCCGGTCGCGCTTCTTCTATGGACGGGCGATCACCCTCAGAAGGGAACTTCCGAAGATGAACGCTGACGTTCAGAAGACCAACCGCAAGGCCGAACTGCTGGCCAACACCGTCGAGCACGTGGCGATCGACGCCTACGACGCCCGGCCCGTCATCGACGCCATGCGCAAGATGAGCTTCACCAGCCGCGACACGGCGCGGGCCGCCGACATCCTGTCGATGAGCCTGGAGGACGCCGGCTGCTCGACCTGGCTGACCCTGGCCGGCTCCACCTCGGCCGGCGGCTGCATGCACATCTACCGCGACATGCTGAAGTACGGGATGATCGACGTGGTGGTGGCCACCGGCGCCTCGATCGTCGACATGGATTTCTTCGAGGCCCTGGGCTTCAAGCACTATCAGGCCCAGTCGAACGTCGATGATCGCGACCTGCGCGACCTCTATATCGACCGCATCTACGACACCTACATCGACGAGGAAGAGCTGCAGAACTGCGACGCCACGATCTACGCGATCTGCGAGCAGCTGGAGCCCCGCCCCTATTCGAGCCGCGAGTTCATCCACGAGATGGGCAAGTGGCTGGCCGCCGGCAACGCCAAGAAGCCCGACTCCCTCGTCGAGACCGCCTATCGCGAGGGCGTGCCGATCTTTTGCCCGGCGTTCGTGGACTCGTCGGCCGGCTTCGGCCTGGTGAAGCACCAGGTGGAGCGGATGAAGGCCGGCAAGCCCTACCTGACCATCGACGCGGTCGCCGACTTCCGCGAACTGACCGACATCAAGCTGGCGGCCGGGACCACCGGCCTGTTCATGGTCGGCGGCGGCGTGCCGAAGAACTTCGCCCAGGACACCGTCGTCTGTGCCGAGATCCTCGGCCACGAGGCGGAGATGCATAAGTACGCCGTGCAGATCACCGTGGCTGATGTCCGCGATGGCGCCTGCTCGTCCTCGACGCTCAAGGAAGCCTGCTCCTGGGGCAAGGTGGACGTCACCTGGGAGCAGATGGTGTTCGCCGAAGCCACCACGGTGGTCCCGCTGATCGCCTCCGACGCTTGGCATCGCGGGGCGTGGAAGTCGCGGGTGAAGCCCCGCTGGGCCAAGCTGTTCGCGAAGGCGTAGCCGCGCGCCATACAGTTCTTTCCCCGTTGGGGGAGGGACTGTGACTCCTACTCGCAGAAGATCCGCACCTTGGTCTTCTCCTGGTCGACATCGACGGTCAGGTCGGCGAGCTGTTCGACCAGCTCTTCCAGGTTTTCCGGCTTCAGCTGGTTGATGTCGAAAGGGATGCCCTGCTTGTGCATGGCGGCGTTCACCTCGTCGCGGGCGGCGGGCGGGATGATGCTGGAGAGGCGGACGCCCGCGCGCAGTAGCTGCATCGGGACACGGATGTTGACCTTGGTCGGGCCGCCGTCGCCGGGTTCGTCGGTGTCCACCTGGACCCGGAGATACCTGGCCGGCGCGCGGGTGGCGGGATAGGCCGTATCGGGGCTGGCGGCGGGGCTTGCAGGCGCGCGGTCCAGGGCCGACAGCAGGCGCTCGGCTTCGTCGGCGTTGATCGTGCCGGCAGCCAGCATGTCGAGGATCGAGCGGCGGTCGTCGCTTTTGGCATCGTTCATGGCGAGACTCCTTCAGAAAATCTTGATGCGCACCCGGGCATCCGGGGCGTCGACGTCGATATCGGTTCCGCCGAGCGCGATGAGTACGCGCCCCACGGCATAGGCGGTCGCATAGGGGTTCATCCGCCAGAACGGCGGGGCGAGCAGCATCAGCGGCGCCAGCAGCATGACGAACGGCGCCAGCATCCAGAAGACCGGCGTCAGCGGCAGCCAGAGGCTGACCCGCGTGCGGGCGCCGGAAACCGGTTCGCCGGACCGCGCGCCGCGCGTGCGCACAGCGCGCCGGCGCATGGCGGCCAGTTCGCGCGGCCGTTCGGCCAGGGGTTGCAGGCTCATCAGCCGCCCTCCAGTTCGGCGACAGCCTGGTCGGCGGTGATCTCGCCGGCCTTCAGGCGTTGCAGCACCTCGCCGCGGTCAGGCTGGAGCCGGGGCCGGGTCATCTCGACCACCTCGACCATCTCCAGCATCGCGGCGATGCGGTTCAGGCGGGCCTTCACGGTCGGGTAGGAGACGCCGAACACCTGCTCCATCTCCTTGATCGAGCCGTGGCTGCGCACGAAGGCGGCGACGAACACCTGATCCTCGGCGGCCAGCTGGGCGATGCGCGGCAGCTCGAAGGCGCCCTCGATGGCGATGCCCTGCTCGGCCAGCCGCACCCGCTCGACCACGATGGGCCGGCCCCGGGTGAGCTCGGTAAGCGCCTGCCAATCCTGTTTCACGACCTTGTCCATGGCTGAAACTTAAGAAACTTAATATGAGAGTCAAGATTATTAATCCCGGGAGTCGGAGATTGAACCGACGGGCCACCTCTGCGACACCGGTCGGACGGCGTTTTGGCGGAGGGATCGACATGCGGGCGAAGCTTCTGGCGGTGACGATCCTGGCCTCGGGTCTCCTGGCGGCGGCGGGACCGCCGACCTCGGCCGGCTACCTGGGCGGCTCCGTCCCGGACACGCTGAGAATCCTGCCACCGGCACCGGTGGCCGGCACGACCCGCTATGAGGCGGACCGCACGACGTTCCTGGCCACCCGCAAGCTGCAGGGGACGAAGCGCTGGGATATGGCGAAAGGTGACGACAACTCGGCGGCGATCCTGAAGGACCTGTCCTGCGCCATCGGCGTGGAGCTGACCGCCAGGAACGCGCCGACGCTGGCGGTGATGATCCCGAAGGTGGGACGGGATTCCAGCGCGGCCACCAACTATCCGAAGGACGCCCACCAGCGGAAACGGCCGTTCCTGATCGATGAGGGGCCAATCTGCATCGATAAGCCGACCAGCTACGACTACCCCTCCGGCCACAACACCTGGGGCTGGACGGTGGGGCTGATCATGGCCGAGCTGGCGCCGGACCGGGCCACCGAGATCCTGGTGCGCGCCAAGGCGTTCGGGGATAGCCGGCTGGTCTGCGGGGTGCGCAATCTCTCCGCCGTCGAGGCGGGCCGTATGAACGGGTCGATCGTCGTGGCCGCGCTGCACGGACAGCCCGCGTTCCGCAGCGACCTTGAGACGGCGCGGGCCGAGGTGGCGGCGGCGCGCAAGACCGGACCGGCGCCGGACGCGGCGGTATGTGCGGCGGAGGCGGAGCTGACGGCGGTGAGCCCGTACTGAGTTCTACCCAGCGGGCTTGATGACACCTACGGGAGGGGAAATCTCACGCCGTCCACACCTCGCCGTCGCGCACCTCGACCGGCCAGCCGCGCAGTCGTTCCCCCTCGCAAGGTCCCGATACGCACATCCCGTCCAACCGGAAGAGCGCGCCGTGGCCCGCGCAAAGGATGTGGCGGGCGTCGCGGCTCAGGTAGCGGTCGTCCAGCGCCGAAAGCGGCCAGCCCGCGTGGGGGCAGCTGTCCACATAGCCGGTCGCCGCCTCGCCCTGGCGGATCACGAAGCCGGCGAACATCCGAGAGCCGTCGCGGAACCGGAACGACTTGCCGCCCGGGTCGGTGATCTCGGCCAGCGCGCAGAGCCGCAGGCCCGGCGCGGGCCGGGCCGGGTTGTCGGCCTCAAAGCTGGCCAAGCGTGGCCCGGAACGGCGTGATCTCGACGCGGCTCCAGAGGCCGGCCTTGGTGTAGGGGTCGCCCGCGCTGAAGGCCTCGGCGGCGGCCCGGTCGGCGACGTCCAGGATCATCAGCGAGCCGGCCATGTCGCCCTGGTCGTCGAGCAGGGGCCCGCCCAGCTTCAGGATGTCGAGCTGCGGGCGCACATAGGCCAGGTGCGCCTCGCGGGTGGCCATGCGCAGGTCCAGCGCGTTCGGCTTGTCGTGGCAGTTGAGCACGAAAAGGGCCATTCAGTTCTCCTCCTTGAGCGGGCGCGACAGCAGGCTGCGGATCGCCTCGTCCACCCCGACCTGTCCGGCCAGTATCCCCGCGACGGCCTCGCAGATCGGCGTCTCCACCCCGAGCTTCCGCGCCAGGTCGCGCACCGCCGGCGCCGAGGCTACCCCTTCGGCCACCGACAGCTTGCCGGCCAGGGCTTCCTCCAGCGTCAGGCCTTTGCCCAGCGCCAGGCCGACGCTCATGTTGCGCGACTGCGGGCTGGAGCAGGTCAGCACCAGGTCGCCAAGGCCGCAGAGGCCGGCCACGGTCTCGGCCTCGCCGCCCAGGGCCACGGCGAGGCGGGTCAGTTCGGCGAATCCGCGGGTGATCAGGGCGGCGTGGGCGGAGCGGCCCAGGCCGCGGCCCTCGACGATGCCGCAGGCGATGGCCAGCACGTTCTTCACCGCCCCGCCGGCCTCGGCCCCGATCATGTCGGTGGCGAAGTAGGGCCGGAAGGTCGGGGTGGCGATCGCCTCGGCCAGGTCTTCGGCGCAGCCGTCGGCCGGGCAGGCCAGGGTCACGGCGGTGGGCAGGCCGCGCGCCACCTCGCCGGCGAAGCTGGGGCCCGACAGCACGGCGGGCGCCGCCTGCGGGATGGTATCGGCCAGCACCTGCGTCATCAGCTTCAGCGTGCCCTGCTCGACGCCCTTGGAGCACAGCAGGATCGGCAGGCCCGGACGGGCGTGGGGGGCGAAGGCGGCCAAGGTGGCGCGCATGTGCTGGGCCGGCGGCACGGCCAGCACCAGGTCGCTGGCGGCGAGGTCCGCGAGGTCGGTCGTCGCCCGCATCAGCGGGTCGAGGGGCAGGCCGGGCAGGAAGACGCTGTTCTCATGCCGGGTGTTGATCGCCTCCACCACCTCGGGCTCCCGCGCCCACAGCGTGACCTCGCGACCCGCCCGCGCGCAGACCTGCGCCAGGGCCGTGCCCCAGGCGCCGCCGCCGATGACGCCCACCCTGTTCATGCGGGGGTTCATGCTTTCACGCCCTTGCGGCCGGCCTTGTGGGAGGGGGACGCCAGGGCCGCGGCCTGATCCAGCGGCCAGCGCGGGCGGGCCACGGCGTCCAGGCCGTCGGAGATCCCCAACGCCAGCCGCTCGGCGCCGGCGAGCGCGATCATGGCGGCGTTGTCGGTGCAATAGGCCAGCGGCGGGGCGGCGAAGCTGAAGTTTCGCGCGGCGGCCGTCGCTTCCAGCTTTGCGCGGACCGCCCGGTTGGCCGCCACGCCGCCGGCGACGACGAAGCGCAGGCCCTGGTCTTCCATCTCCAGCGCATAGGCCGCCATCGCCCGGTCGGACTTCTCGGCGAGCTGGGTGGCGATCGCCGCCTGGACGCAGGCCGCGAGGTTGCGTCGGTCCTGCTCCCCCGTGACCCCCTCGGCCATCCGGGCGGCAGCGGTCTTCAGGCCGGAGAACGAGAAGTCACAGTCCTTACGGCCGAGCAGCATGCGCGGCAGCGTGAACGCCGTCGCATCGCCCCCTTCGGCCAAGGTCTCCAGCGCCGGGCCGCCGGGATAGGGCAGGCCCATGGCCTTGGCGATCTTGTCGAAGGCCTCGCCGGCCGCGTCGTCGAGGGTCGAGCCCAGCCGGCGGCAGGCGCCCACCCCCTCGACGCTCAACAGCTGGCAGTGCCCGCCGGAGACCAGCAGCAGCAGGAACGGATAGGCGATCTCGGCGCCCAGCCGGGCAGAGACGGCGTGGCCCTCCAGGTGGTTCACCGCCACCAGCGGCAGGCCGCGCGCCAGGGCCACCGCCTTGCCGAAACTTAGGCCCACCATCACGCCGCCGACCAGGCCCGGCCCGGCGGTGGCCGCCACGCCGGTCAGGTCGCCATAGCCCAGGCCGGCCTCGGCCAGCGCCGCCTCGGCGATGGCGTCGATACTCTCGACATGGGCGCGGGCGGCGATCTCCGGCACCACGCCGCCGAACGGCGCGTGCGCCGCGATCTGGCTGCCAACCACGGAGCTCAGCACCTCGACCCGGCCGTCGGCATGGCGGCGCACCACGGCGGCGGCCGTCTCGTCGCAGCTGGTCTCGAGGCCCAGGACAGTGAGGGTATCGGTGTTCGGGTCGGTCATCCGGTTGCCGGGGGCGGGCCGCTCCTGTAGCAGCCCAGGACGTTTCTGGTTCCCGCAGGTAGACCGCCGCCCGTGCCCACGCAACCGCCCGGCCATTCCGCGCCCGTCCGCATCGGCGCCCGCGGCTCCAAGCTCAGCCTCGCCCAGGCGGGCCATATGCAGCGCCGTATCGCCGCACTGCTGGGCGCGGACCCCGAAAACCCGGCCGAGGTCGAGCGCGTCGCGCCGCTGATCGTCATCACCACCACCGGCGACCGCATCCAGGACCGCCGGCTGCTGGAGATCGGCGGCAAGGGCCTGTTCACCAAGGAGATCGAGGAGGCGCTGGCCGATGGCCGCATCGACTGCGCCATCCATTCGATGAAGGACATGCCCTCCGAACTGCCGCCGGGCCTGTGCATCGCCGCCGTGCCGGAGCGGGAGGACCCCCGAGACGCCTTCCTCAGCCGCGAGGCCGTGACGCTGGAGGACCTGCCCCAGGGCGCGCGCCTGGGCACCGCCAGCCTGCGTCGGCAGGCGCAATCGCTGCATCGCCGGCCGGACCTGAACGTCCAGATGCTGCGCGGAAATATCGACACCCGCCTGGCCAAGCTGGCGGCCGGCGAGGCCGACGCCATCCTGCTGGCCTATGCCGGCCTGCGCCGCCTGGGCCTGGGCGACCAGGCCAAGAGCCTGCTCGACCCCCGTGAGATCCCACCGGCCCCCGGCCAGGGCGCCCTGGCCATCGAGACCCGCGAAGCCGACCGCGACCTGCCCTGGGCGGTCGCGCTGCGCTGCGACCCCACCACCGTCTGCGTCACCGCCGAGCGCGGCGCCCTGGCCGCCCTGGAAGGCTCCTGCAAGACCCCGATCGGCGCCCATGCCTGGCTGGACGGCGGCGCCCTGCAGCTGATCGTCGAGGCCCTGTCCCCCGACGGCCGCCAGCGCTTCCGCCACGCCGGTTCGGCAGAGCTCTCCCAGCTCGCCGACCCCCTGGCCTCCGCCCGCGACCTCGGCGCCTCCCTGGGCCAGGCGATCAAGGACGAAGCCGGCGACGCCATCGTTCTTTGAGCCGCATTGCCGAACCGCGCGGTCCGCCGCATCGTTGGTCTGAAGCGCAGGAGGCAGGATCGCCGGATGGCGGGCCGCAGGCAGAGGATCTGGATCACGCGCGCCCAGCCCGGCGCCGACGCCACCGCCGAGCGGGTGCGGGCGCTGGGCCATGAGGCGGTGATCGCCCCGCTGCTGGCCGTCCGCAGCCTGCCGGATGTCACCATCGACCTCGGCGGCGTCGTCGCCCTCGCCTTCACCAGCGCCAACGGCGTGCGCGCCTTCGCCGACCTCAGCGGCGAGCGGGTCTTGCGGGTGTTCGCGGTCGGAGCGGCCACGGCCCAGGCGGCGCGGGCGGCGGGCTTCCGCTCGGTGCTGTCAGCCGACGGCGACGTGGAGGCCCTGGCCGAGGGGATCGCAGCCCGGCGCGGCGAGTTGCAGGGCGTCGTCCTGCACCCCGGCGCCGCCGAGCCCGCCGGCGACCTGGCCGGCGCGCTGGAAAAGCACGGGGTCGAGGCGCGTCGCGTGATCCTTTACGAAACCGCCCCGGTCGAGGTCGCCGCCGCCGCCGCGGAGGCCCTGGGAAAAAGCGACGCGGTGCTGCTCCACTCGCCCCGCGCCGCCCAGGTCCTGGCCCAACTGCTGAGGGCGCATCCCGCGCCAACGCTGCGGGCGCTGGGCCTGTCGAAGGCGGTGGTCCGGCCCCTCGCCCGTATCCGCATGGGCGGCAAAACCTTCCCGCCCTTCCCCATCGAAGGCGCCCTGCTCAACCTGATCGATCACCGCCCATGAGCGCGCCCAACGACCCCGAAGACGATTTCAAGCCGATCCCGCTGATCACCGCGCGGTTCTGGGTGCTGCTGATCTTCGCCGGGGTGTGCGTGCTGGCCGGCATCGCCGTGGCGGTGCTGGGTCCGCGCCTTCCGATGCCCGGGCTCTAGCCAGACCATGCCCAGGATCGTCTACCTGCTGCCCAACTCCGGCATCGCCACCGGCGGCGTCAAGGTCACCTTCCGCCATGTGGAGGCTCTGGTCGCCCTGGGCTATGACGCGGTCATCCGGCTGCTGGGATCGTCGCAGGCCACACCGACCTGGTTCGCCCACACCGCCCCCTTCGAGCGCTCGACCGGCGTCCCGGACCCCGATGACATCCTGGTGCTGCCGGAGGACGCCGCCGAGGTGATGGCCGTCGTGGCGACCTACGCCAACCGCAAGGTGGTCTTCTGCCAGAACCCCCACTCCGCCGCCTCCCAGGGGATCGGGCGACTGCCGCGCCAGTCCCAGGCCCGCTTCCGCACCTTCATGGCCTGCAGCCCCGGCGTGGCGCTGTGGATCTCGCGGTTCCTCGACCACGACCTGATCGGCACCGTCCCCGCCTTCGCCGACGAGCGCCTGTTCACGCCCGCCCCCAAGCAGCGGGTGATCGCCGCCATCCCCCGCAAGCGCCCGGAAGAGTTCCACGCCATCCGGCACATGTTCGACCGCCTGCGCGGCGCCGAGCCGGCCTGGCGCTGGGAGGTGATCGAAGGCCGCAGCGAGGCCGAGACCGCCCGGGCCCTGGGCGGGGCGGCGGTGTTCCTCAGCCTCGCCCGGCTGGAGGGGATGAGCATGACCATCCTGGAGGCCATGGCCTGCGAGTGCCTGGTCGCCGGCTTCACGGGTGTCGGCCCGCGCGAGTACGCCACCACCATGAACGGCTTCTGGGTTCCCGAGGACGATACCGAGGCCGCCGCCCACGCCCTGGTCCACGCCTTGACCCTGGCCGAGGAGAACGCCGCCGGCGCCCACCTGATGCGCCACGCCGCCAGCGTCACCGCCGCCCAGTGGACCCACGCCCACTTCATCCAGGCGCTGGAGGGCTTCTGGCGCGACGGCATGGGGGTGCTCCCGGGCCGCTGACATCACGACCTGACGCCCCGCGACCCCGTATCGCTTTGCAAATCGCCCGCCCGCAGGTAAAAGCCCGCGTCCCTGGACAGGGGCCGCCTTAGCTCAGCCGGTAGAGCGACGCATTCGTAATGCGTAGGTCAGGTGTTCGAGTCACCTAGGCGGCACCATCCCTTCCAGTAGGAAATCCCCGGCGATACGCGCGAAAGCGCGAAAGCTCGGTCGCCGCTTGGGTCCAAGCTGGGTGTGCTGCTCAGCAGGGACCGGCGTCGGACGCATACGTTCGCTCAGGGGACAGCGGAAGATGGGCAGAGCCGTTCGCTTTGGCCGGAGTTGACTCCTTGGGAAGGTCCGCGACTAGGCGAGACAGGGCGACGAGCTACCGCCGGCTCACCCCACAGTCCGAATCGATGACGAGAATCGGACCCTCCTGCTTGTAGGTAGCGCCATCCGCAAAAGACTTGCGCCTAGCTTCGCAGGCCGCAGGCGTGAGCAGGTGAAGATCGACGTTCTGATGCGCCCCGTCCGCCGAGAAGCCGGCTTCAACGCTTACGGGCGGGTCACGCCAGCTGTTAGCCGAGACACCAGTACTCGGACCTAGGCTTTCTACATCGCGTCGCTAGCGTCGGCGGACTTCAGAAGAGGAATAGGAAGCATGGTCTCGAGCGACGAAACGGTCGGCGATTTTGGTGACCGCAATCCAGATAAGCTCAATGCGCTGGTGGATTACGCAAGGCCCAAGGTCTGGACTGAAGATTGGCAAGTTCGGGAAGCGTTCGCGACCAAAGCTATCGAGGAATCGGGTTCGAAACTCACCACCCAGAACGTCTTGTTTCTCGTCGACTTACAGGGCGTCTACCTCGGCCTCCACGCCTGGTTAAAGGACCACGGATTTCCGATAGATGGAGGGCTAGTTTTAAGCCGTCTGGCGACCTTTCAAATCCTGCACGCATTCGATGAAATCAAGGCGCGGGTCGTTGCCAAGTCCAACGGCCAGCTGCTCGACTTCGATGATCTTCTCACTCGAATCTCGAAAGCGAGCGCCGGCGGGCGAGTGGCAGTCCAGCCAGGCGCAGTTTATGCGAAATTTAAGCCGGCGTTCGAACTGTTCTATGCGCCAGTACCGTTCGATCAGATTCAGTGGCAGCTACAAAAGGCTGCCCGCGCAACCGGCGGCGAGGCTAGGGTTCAGCTAGACCTCTTGAGCGCGGGAATCCTAAAACGAAGGGGTACGTTTGAGCGAGACTATCAATTCTACGCCGACTTTGTGACGAAGCTAAGGGCAAACCCAGAGTACTCGCGGTCTCACGAGGGCTTCTTCAACTTCCATGTCGGCGACGGTGGGCTCAAGGTGTTCGATGAGAAGGAGGTAGACACCCGTATCGTGATCCGTTCGATGGAAGCGTTATACGGCCGCGAGGCGGACGTGCTGTGTATCGTCTCGTCCGACCAAGACTTCTTGCCCGTACACGCCAAGGCGGCGGATTTCGGAGTCCGGAGCTTCCAGGCCGATCTGGCAAAGTTTGCGGAAATCAGTCGGGTGGGGAAGCGGATCAAAGGGTTGGGCGAGGACTATCTGGTCGGCAGGTTTGGGAGTGATTGGCCGCTCAAGTTGATCTTTGAGGCATCCTCCATGCCCGGTCGTTTCCCGGCGTTCTACACATTGTCCGAAGGTGAGTTCGAGGGGCTGTGCCGAATGCACAACTCTATGAATAGCTTTCACATTGCTCCTCACCGGGATCCGGGAGGTTCGATGTCGATCAGCATATCGAAACCCGCCTGATCTCATTCGAGATTTCCCAGCCGCGCCCGCAGGTGTCGCGTAGGCTCTAGCAGGCGGAGGAAAAACCCGCTCGCCTGGGTGAGCGGGTTTTTCCTCCGCCTGCTAGGCGGCGCCATCCATCTCCCTGATCTTCAAGAGAAAATGGCCATAGCCCTTTCGGGTTTTTTCCAGAATGGCTGGGCGTGGAAACGCGCGGGAAGCAAGGTGTTCGTCGTATCAGCGCGGCAGCTCGCCGATGTCGAGGTCGAGATCGGCGGCCAGGGACAAGCCCACCGCCGTCATCCCGGACTTCGCCTACGGCGCAACCGGGATGACGCTGTTTGGGCGTGACTACCGCGGCGCCATCCGGATCGCGCCGTCCAGGCGGACGTCTTCGCCGTTGAAGTAGCCATTGGTGATCATGGTCAGAGCCAGCTGGGCGTATTCCGGGGCCTGGCCGAGGCGCTTGGGGAACGGCACCGAGGCGGACAGCGCGTCCTTCACCTGCGGCGGGGCGCCGGCCATCAGCGGGGTCTCGAAGATGCCGGGCAGGATGCAGTTCACCCGGATGCCGTCTCCGGCCAGGTCACGGGCGATCGGCAGGGTCATGCCGACCACGCCGCCCTTGGACGCCGAATAGGCCGCCTGGCCCATCTGGCCGTCCTCGGCCGCCACCGAGGCGGTGTTGACGATCGCGCCGCGCTCGCCGTCGATGGGCTCCAGGTCCAGCATGCCCTGCGCCGACTTGGCGATGCAGCGGAAGGTGCCGACGAGATTGATCTGGATGATGAAGTTGAACGCATCCAGCGGGAAGTGCTTGGTCGCCCCGGTCTGCTTGTCGCGGCCTGCGGTCTTGAACGCGTTGCCGGTGCCGGCGCAGTTCACCAGGATGCGCTCCTGGCCGTGGGCGGCGCGGGCCTTGGCGAAGGCGGCGTCCACATCCTCATCCGAGGTGACGTTGCATTTGCAGAAGACGCCGCCCACTTCTTTGGCGACGGCTTCGCCCTTGGTCTCGTTCATGTCGAAGATGGCGCACTTGACGCCTTGCGCGGCCAGGGCGCGGACCGTGGCCTCGCCGAGGCCTGAAGCTCCACCGGTGACAACGGCGGCGATGGAAGAATTGAGTTGCATGGAGGAGCCTCCCCATATGCTGGCCAGGAATTGCGCGAAGGCTTAGTCCGATGAGCAGCCGCAAGAAAGAGTCACCCAGCGTCACCTTCGATCCGGAGGCGGAGATCGCGCCGGCGCGCGCCCTCGTGCCCGCGGTGATGAAGCTGAACGAGGAACGGGTGGACCGCGGCTTCTGGCCCAAGATCCGCAAGGTCGCCGCCAAGGTGCCGTTCGCCCAGGAGGCGCTGTCAGTCTGGTTCTGCGCCAAGGACGAGGAGACCCCGCTGGCGGCCAAGGGGATGATGTTGGCTGCGCTGGCCTATTTCGTCCTGCCGATCGATGCGATCCCCGATTTGATCGTCGGCTTTGGCTACACGGATGACGCCGCCGTCTTCGCCGCCCTGCTGGCGCTCCTGGGCCGCAACCTGAAGCCCAGGCACAAGGCGGCCGCGCAGGCGGCCATCGATCGGCTGGAAACCGACTGACCGGGCAGGCTCGGGATCGGGCCTGACGGTTGCGGCGCTGCGCGATGCGCGCCAGTCTGCGCCCGCGCGCCCCGACCGGCGGTCGCGCGGGAGTGACAGCGGCGGCCGATGGTCTTCAGTTCGATCGTCTTCATCGTCTACTTCCTGCCGGTCTTCCTGGCCGGCTACTATCTTGGCGGCTGCTGGATCGGCCTGCTGCTGGCCGGCAGCGCGGCCTTCTACGTGTGGGGCGAGGGGCCCTACATCTTCCTCCTGGCCGCGCTGATCCTCACCAACTACGCCGGCTCCCGCGCCCTTTCGGCGGCCGACGACGCGGCCTCAGCCAAGAAGGGGCGACGCCGGGCGATCCTGACGGGTCTGATCGTGCTCGACCTGGGCGTGCTGGGGGTCTTCAAATATGCCGGCTTCCTGGCCCACAACCTCAACGCCCTGATCCCGGGCCAGCCGCTGCCGGAGATCAAGCTGGCGCTGCCGCTGGGCATCTCTTTCTTCACCTTCCAGCTGATCAGCTACGTCGCCGACGTCTACTGGCGCCGCGTCGAGGTCGAGCGCGATCTCAGCCGCTTCGCCGCCTACATCCTGATGTTCCCGCACCTGATCGCGGGGCCGATCGTGCGTTTCGCCAACATCCGCGAGGAGCTGCACGCCGATCGCCGCAAGACGCGGCGCCTGGGCCTGGGCCTGCAGTACTTCATCGTCGGCCTTTGCCAGAAGGTGCTGATCGCCAACGCCGTGGCCCCGCTGGCCGACCACGCTTTCGGGATGGACATCGCCAGCCTCGACACCGCCACCGCCTGGGTGGGGGCGTTGGCCTACAGCCTGCAGATCTATTTCGACTTCTGCGGCTATTCGAACATGGCCATCGGGCTGGCGTTCATGTTGGGCTTCACCTTTCCGAAGAACTTCGACCACCCCTACGCCAGCCGCTCGATCACCGAGTTCTGGCGGCGCTGGCACATGAGCCTGTCGAGCTGGTTCCGCGACTACGTCTACATCCCGCTGGGGGGCAATCGGCAGGGGATGGCCAAGACCGTCCGTAACCTGCTGATCGTCTTCCTGCTCACGGGGTTCTGGCACGGGGCGGCCTGGACCTTTGTGATCTGGGGGCTCTACCACGGCGGCTTTCTGCTGCTGGAGCGGTTCGGGCTGAGCCGCCTGCTCGAACGCGCGCCCCGGCCGGTGGGCCACGCCTATGCGATCCTGGTGGTGATGGCCGGCTGGGTGCTGTTCCGGGCCGAGAGCCTGCCCCAGGCCCTGGGCTACCTCGGCGCCATGGCGCGGCTGGGCGAGATCGGGGCCGCGCCGGTGGACCTGCTGGTGCGGCTCGACAACGAGCGGCTGGCGGCGATGTTGTCCGGTATCGTCTTCGCCGTCCCGACCCTGCCGTGGCTGCTGGACAAGGTCCGTGCGCGGAAGCTCGCGCCCGCCCACACCCTGGAGGCCCGCCTCGACACCCAGGGCGTCCATGTGCTGTCCACGCCGATCCTGGTCGCCGGCCTGGTGCTGAGCCTGGCGGTGCTGGCGGGAACGACGCTCAACCCCTTCCTGTATTTCCGGTTCTGATGGCCATGACCGACGCCATCTCGCCCGACGCACCCACGACCGAACCACGCGCCCACTGGGGCCGCCTGATCGGGGCCAGCGTCGCCGTCCTGGCGGCCGCCTTCGTCGCGCCCGCGTTTGTCCGGCCGCCGGACCTGGTCGAGAATCGCCGGCTGGCGGAGCTTCCGCCGCCGCCCACGGACCTTGCCGATCTCACCGCTTACCGCCGCGCGGTCGACGCCTATGTGGCCGACCGTTTCCCACCCCGCGCGTTCCTGATCGGGGGCCTCAACCGGGTACGGCTCGCAGTCGGCGTCAGCGGCTCTGACCGCGTGATCGTCGGCCGCGACGGCTGGCTGTTCCCCGACGACGGCACGCACCTGGGCTCGCCCCGCGGCGACCCGGCGCTGACCGACGCCCAGGCCCGGGCGTGGCTCGCAACCCTGGCCGGACGCCGTGAGGCGCTGGCCGTCCAGGGCAAGACTTACCTGGTGCTGAGCCCGCCGCTGAAGGCGTCTGCCTATCCGTGGGAAGCGCCCGGCTGGCTCCGTCTGGATCCCAACCGCTCCGCCGTGACCCTGGCCCGGCTTGCACGCGCCTCCGAGGCGGGCGAGGTCCTCTACCTCAACGGGGCCCTGGCCCAGCAAGCCGCCTGGGGGCTGAAGACCTTCAGCCCCCACGACTCGCACTGGACCGGGTTGGGCGCCTACCTGGGCTATGCCGCCCTGATGCGCGCGCTGCAGGCCCAGGGCGCGGCCGAGGGGCCGCGGCCGCTGGAGGCCTTTCCGGAGGTCCGCCAGGGCGAGATCAACAAGCCGCGCGACCTGGCGCTGATGCTGGGCGTCGCCCGCTTCGTGGACATCGACTACCCGGAACTGGCTGACCCCGCCGCCGACGGCGGCCTCCGGGTCAGCTTCCTCGATTCCGTCCGGCGCGACTGGACGGGCCTGCGGGTGATCGACACCGACCAGGCCGGCAAGCCGGTGCTGCTGATGACGGTCGATTCCTTCTCCAACGCCCTGCTGCCGTTCCTGTTCGGCCACTTCAGCCGCATCGTGACGGTCCATAACGACCAGGGCTTCTGGCGGCCGGACCTGATCGCCCGCTTCGATCCCGACATCGTCGTCACCGAGGTGGTGGAGGGCGGCCTGGATTCAGCCATGCGGGACGGTCCCATGGCCTCGCCCCAGGCGCGGGCCCGGATCGACGCCGTGGTCTCTCAGCGCGAACGCTATCGGGTGACACGCGATCCGGTCATCCGGCAGGCGCCGGTTCGCGGGCTGGAGGGCGATGATGGGCCCAACCATCTCGTAGGCAGCGGCGACCGCGACGACATGCAGGCGCGCAAGGGCGATGACGCGCTTGAGGGCCTGGGCGGCGACGATGTGCTGCGCGGGGGCCGGGGCCGCGACCAGGTGGATGGCGGCGAGGGCGACGACTGGGTCTCGGGCGGGCGCGACGACGACACTCTGCGCGGCGGCCTGGGCGCTGACGTGTTCAACAGCTTCGTAGAGGCCGGAACCGACCTGGTCCTCGACTTCTCCAGCGCCGAAGGGGATCGCGTCGAGCTTGACCCCGAAACCGCCTTCACCGTGCGCCAGGACGGCCCCGACACCGTGGTCGAGATGAAGGGCGCCAAGCTGGTCCTGAAGGGGGTCAAGGCGGCCGACCTGCCCAAGGGCGCCATCCGCGCGCGGCGCGCGGCGCTGGCGTCCGCGCCCTGAAGCCCCTATCTGCCAGGGCGTCGCAAAGCTGAGGTTCCAGATGTCCCTGAAGGTCGCCGTCCAGATGGACCCTATCGAAGGCGTCAACATCGAGGGCGACACCACCTTCCTGATGATGGAGACGGCCCAGGCGCGCGGGCATTCGCTGTTCGTCTACCTCACCGCGACGCTGGCGATGGAAGACGGCCGGGTGTTTGCCCGCGGTCGCGACGTGACGGTGCAGCGCGTGAAGGGCGACCACGCTACGTTCGGCGCGCCGCGCCAGGTGGAGCTGACCGAATTCGACGTGATCCTGCTGCGCCAGGATCCGCCGTTCGACATGCACTACATCGACACCACGTTCTTCCTGGAGGTGGTGCATCCCAAGACCCTGGTGGTGAACAACCCGATCGAGGTGCGCAACGCGCCGGAAAAACTGTTCGTCACCAAGTTTCCGGGCCTGCAGCCGCCCACCCTGATCACCTGGGACAAGGCCGCGGTCCTGGATTTCCGCGCCCGGCACGGCGATCTGGTGATGAAGCCGCTGAACGGTCGCGGCGGCTCCGGGGTCACCCGCCACCTGAAGGACGACCCCAACCTCGACACCCTGCTGGAACTGCACGCCGAACTCGGCCGCGAGCCGGTGATTGTGCAGAAATTCCTGCCCTCGGTAACCAAGGGCGACAAGCGCATCCTGCTCATTGATGGTGATCCGGTCGGCGCGATCAACAGGGTCCCGGCCAAGGGCCAGATCCGCTCCAACCTGGCGGTCGGCGGCGAGGCCCAGCCTGTGGAACTCAACGCCCGCGACCGCGAAATCTGCGCCGCCATCGGACCGGAGCTAAAGGCCAGAGGCCTGATCTTCGTCGGCATCGACGTGATCGGCGACTACCTCACGGAAATCAACGTGACATCGCCGACTGGCGCAGTCGCCCTCAAGCGCTTCACAGGAATCGATGCCACCGACGTGATGTGGCAACGAATTGAAGTCCTGCGCGCCCAAGCTTAAACTGTCTTGGAAGAGACGTCTGGAAGTCACGGAAACGTCTAGGTTTCCAAGAAGTTCGTGATTTGTTCTTGCTCTGGGCGGGCGGCCGTGCTCGTGTTGTGGATAACTTATTGTCCCACACCAGGGGTTGAGATGGCAGCGCGCGTGATCACCTTGGCGTTCAACGGCGTCGAGGCCGTGCGCGTGGATGTCGAGGTCCAGATCGTCGGCGGCGAGAGCGCCTTCATCCTGGTCGGGCTTGGCGACAAGGCCGTGGGCGAGAGCCGCGAACGGGTGCGCGCCGCCTTCTCCGGCCTGGGCCTGGCGCTCCCCTACAAGCGCATCATCGCCAACCTGGCCCCGGCCGACCTGCAGAAGGTCGGCAGCCACTACGACCTGCCGATCGCGCTGGCCCTGATGGCCAGCATGGGGATCATTCCCCCCGACGCCCTGGAGGGCTGGGCCGCGATGGGCGAACTGTCTCTGGACGGCCGCATCGTGCCGGTGGTCGGCGCCTTACCCGCCGCGGTCGCCGCCGGAGGCCTGGGCCTGGGCCTCATCTGTCCCGAAGCCTGTGGGCCCGAGGCGGCCTGGGCGGGCGAGACGCGGGTGCTGGCCGCACCGTCATTGATCGCCCTGGTCAATCATTTCCGGGGAACCCAGGTTCTGTCTCCACCCAGCCCCGGCGCCATGCTGGACACCGTGCGGGGTCCGGATCTCCGCGACGTGAAGGGCCAGGAGAACGCCAAGCGGGCTCTGGAGATCGCCGCGGCCGGCGGTCACAACCTCAGCTTCATCGGCCCGCCCGGCTCCGGCAAGTCGATGATGGCGGCGCGGCTGCCTGGAATCCTGCCACCGCTGACGCCGGAGGAACTGCTGCAGACCTCGATGATCCATTCGGTGGCGGGGCTGATAGCCAAGGGCCAGCTTACCCGCGCGCGGCCGTTCCGCACGCCGCACCATTCCGCCAGCATGGCCGCCCTGACCGGTGGCGGCCTGAAGGCCAAGCCCGGCGAGGTGAGCCTCGCGCACAACGGGGTGCTGTTCCTGGACGAGCTTCCCGAGTTCGGAACCCAGGCCCTGGACTCCCTTCGCCAACCCCTGGAGACCGGCGAGGTGGTCGTCGCCCGCGCCAACGCCCACGTCCGCTACCCGGCGCGCTTCCAGCTGGTGGCGGCGATGAACCCCTGCCGCTGCGGCCACGGCGGCCCGGGCCGCGGGGCCTGTGGCCGTGCGCCGCGCTGCCAGACCGACTACCAGGGCCGAATTTCAGGCCCTTTGATGGATCGTATCGACCTCCAGGTGGAAGTTCCGCCTGTCTCCGCCGCCGACCTCGCCTTGCCGGCCCCCAGTGAAGGTACGGCCGAGGCGTCCGCCCGGGTCGCCGCCGCGCGGCAGGTCCAGGCCGAGCGGGCCGCGAAGGCCGGTGGCCACGGTGTTTCGGTCCTCAACGCGCAGGCGGAAGGCGACTGGCTGGAGACCATTGTCGATCTCGATCCGCAGGCCCGCGCCCTGCTGACCCGTGCCGCGGAGGCCGGCGGACTCACGGCCCGCGGCTGGACGCGCACTCTGCGGCTGGCCCGCACGATCGCCGACCTGGAAGGCGGTGGGCCCGTGCGTCGAATCCATGTGGCCGAGGCGCTGATCTACCGACGGATCGCGCCGGGCGGCTCTGTGGTGTCGGCAGTACTCAGCGCATAGGGCGGAGCTGTCCAGGCGCCGTAGCCGAGGGTGAGGAGCACCAGATAGCTCCAGATCAGCCCGGCGGTCAGGTAGGCCCAGCCGCTGACCGTCGGGTCCACCGCGCGTCCCAGGTGGGTGACCACGACGAGAACCTGGAACCCGGCGGCGAACAGCGGCCAGTGGCGGCGGCTGCGCAGCGCGAGCCAGACATAGACGCCGAGCAGGGCGGTATCGACGATGAAGACGTCCCAGTGGGTCGCCGCGTTGCCCGTCCTCACAACCAGGATCGAGAGCGCCCAGTTGGCGAGCAAGGCGGCGGTGGCCAGCCGCTCGTCATCCCGGCCGCGCCACACGGCAAGCGCGCAGACGGCCATGAGCGCCGTCGGCCAGACCCAGTGCGGCAGCTGATATGTCACGTGTGCGGCCCCCGGTGACTGACCGAGCGCAGCAATGTGTCAGAGCTTTGGCCTGCTTGGAACCGTCAGGATGCGATGCGCAGGGTGCGCATCTGCACGCGGTCGAGTTCCTGGCCGGTCGGCGGCGGCTTGGTTTCGCCGGTGTCGCCGTTCATTCGCACCGCGCCCAGGCCGATCTGGGTCTGCACGATACTGAGTTCCTTGTGGGTCTCGACGATCGCGCGGCGGGCTTCGGCCAGGGCCATGATGGCGGCGCTGGCGCGTTCCAAAGCATCCTGGCCAATCAAGGCGGAGGCGCCCGCCCGGCTACGCAGCAGGGGCATGACGCCCGTCAGGTGGGCGGTCTTGGTCAGGGCGATGTCGATGGCCGCCTCGGCCGCAAAAAGAGCTCCAGCGACCTGTTCGGCCGCCAGACGGCGTTCTTTGAGCATGAGTTCTCTCCATGCGCGGCGTGAACCGCGCCGCGGCAATAGCTTCGGATATCGGGGTTGATTGGCCGTTCAGGCCCTTAGTAAATTCGCCGCCAGGTCGTTCAGCTCGTGGAGCCCCGCCAGCATGCTCCCGAAGGCGAGAGCCGTGACGACAGCGATGACCACGATGGCCGCCAACCGGGCGGCGGGGCTTAGCTCATTTCGCCGAGGCCGTGTTCCGCCTCGCCCTTGAAGTTCTCGTCCAGGAGAACCCAGGTGAGGCAGAGAATTTCCCGCAGCACCATCTCCGGCGGCTTGAACGGCGCCAGCTTCCGCGTAGCCGAAACCAGGTGCCGGGCCATGTCGGCCTGCGCCGATGTGGCCGACAAATCGACCAGCTGCCGCTCGAGCTGCGTCCAGGAGAAGCTCGGGAGAAGTTCCTCCCGCTTCGCCAAAGCCGGCCACTTCGTCTCGAAGTCGTCGATCTCGCGGCGAAGGCGGAGCGCCTTCCCGATCACCGCTCTGTTCTCGAAGTTCGGCCAGTCGCCCATGGGCTTCCTCCTGTGTTGCCGGCTCATCGAGCCCGCAATCGGAGGCGGTGTCTGTCCTGATCGCGTCCTGTCCTGACGCGGTCAGGACAGGGTTGACGTCAACTTCCCGCAGCAGCCGGGCGGCCTGATAACGATCGCCCACGCCCAGCTTGCGGCGCGCGCGGTCGCAATAGGTGTCGACCGAGGTCTTGGACATACCCAGCTCGCGCGCGATCTCCTTAGAGCTCATATGCTGATCGACCAGCCGCAGGCATTCGCGTTCGCGTGGCGTCAGAAGATCGACAGCGGTCATGACGCCCTCGAAGCGTACGGCGGTCCTGGAACCCCAGTAAACGACGCCTTGGACGTTTCGTCTACTTTCCCGGACATGTAGCTTTCGCAACGTTGAGCGTCCGCGCGCTTTTGTAGCAGCGGGGGGCACATTTGACCGGCCGTTAAGTCGTTCACGCTAAACCCCGTTCCGCATGCGCAGATCCGACCGCCCCCTCTCCGAGCGCCGCCCCAGCCGCGCCCAGATCAGCGCGGAGCAGCTGGCCTCCCTGAGCCACGAGTTTCGCACGCCTTTGAACGGGGTGCTGGGGATGGCGCGACTCCTGGAGGGTACGCGGCTCACCGCCGAGCAGAAGACCTACGTGACAGCCCTCCACGACAGCGGCCAGCACCTGTTGACCCTGGTCAACGACGTGCTCGACTTCGCCAAGCTGGGCGCGGGCGGCGTCGATCTGCATCCGGCCGCCACCGACGTCGAGGCGCTGCTGCGCGGCACGGCCGAGTTGCTGTCGCCACGGGCCCGCGAGAAGGGTCTCGAAATCGCCTGGGCTGCGCTGGCCACGCCGGCTTTCGTGCTGGCCGACGAGGGCCGGCTGCGGCAGATTCTGCTGAATTTCGCGGGCAATGCCGTGAAGTTCACGCAGGCTGGCGGCGTACTGCTGACCGCGGAGGCTCCCGCGCCGGGTCGCCTGCGCCTGACGGTCGAGGACACCGGCCCCGGCGTGTCGCAGGCGGACCATGACCGCATCTTCGAGGCTTTCGCTCAGGCCGACCAGGCGCATGCCGACCTGGGCGGAGCCGGACTAGGCCTGGCCATCGCGCGCCGGCTGGCCCGCGCCATGGGCGGAGACGTGGGCGTCGATGCCGCAGACGGCGGCGGGGCCTGCTTCTGGTTCGAGGCCGCCCTCAGCCACCTGCCTGACGTCTCGACCATACCCACGCTGGGCGGCCGCATGGTCGGCGTCGCCTCGCCCAATCCGGTGGTGCGCGCTGCGGCCCGGTTGCAGATCGAGGGCTGTGGCGGGGTCGCCTGTCTCACCGCCGACCTTCCGGAGGCCATAGCCCGCACCCGTCCCGGCGATGTCATCCTGGTGGATGCCGGCCTGGCGCCCACAGCCGGGACCTTGAGGCCGCCGCTGCAAAGGGCCGCCATCGTCTTGCTGGCTCCGGACGAGCGCGACCGCATCGCGCGCTATCGCCGCGCGGGCTTCGCCGGCTACCTCATCAAGCCTCTGCGGCGCGCGTCTCTCGCTGAGCGGGTGCTGATCGCCGCCGGGGTAGAGCTTCCCGCCGCCCAGCCGCCGCTGCAGGACGAGCGCATCGTCACGGTGGCCGCGCCGGGCGCCCGGATTCTGCTGGTCGAGGACAATCCCATCAACGCGCTCCTGGCCCGCGCCCTGCTGGGTCGGGAAGGCTGCGAGGTTGAGCACGCGGTGGGCGGCCAGGAGGCGCTGGCCGCTGCGGCGGTCGAGAGCTTCGATCTCATCCTGATGGACATGCGCATGCCCGGGCTGAACGGCGTGGAGACCGCCCAGCGCCTGCGCGCCGCCGGCGTCGCGACTCCGATCGTGGCGCTCACCGCCAACGCTTTCGAGGACGACCGCCACGCCTGCCTGGCCGCCGGCATGGACGACTTCCTGGTCAAGCCGCTGTCCCAGGATGCTCTGCGCAACGTGCTGACCAAGTGGGCCCAGCCTCAAGCCTCAAGAGCTCAGGCGCGACGCGCCTGAGTGGCCAGCTTTACGCGACCGGCGACGCGCGCCAAGGTCGGCTAACTGGGCGCGGGGGGCGCCCGCGCGTCCCAAGGACGCGCCATTTTTGCCAAGATTCTCAACTGCCGATACAAATCGACGATTGAGACGCCGGAGACGTCCATGACCGACCAGGCCGCGCCGCGGAAGAAACGCAGCGCCATGGAGGTCGTCCGCTCGCTGCGCCAGCCCAAGGTCGCGGTCATGCTGGGCCTCGGCTTCGCCTCGGGCCTGCCCTTTCTGCTCACCCAGAACACCCTGGGCTACTGGCTGCGGGACGAGGGCACGAGCCTCAAGGTCATCGGCTTCATTTCCTGGGTCGGGCTGGCCTATGTGCTGAAGCCGTTCTGGGCGCCGATCGTCGATCGGGTCGATGTGCCGCTGCTGGGACGGCTGGGGCGCCGGCGCGGCTGGATGCTGCTGGCCCAGATCGTGGTTGCGGCCGGACTTGTCGGTATGGCTGCGGTAGGGCCGAGCGGCGGCCTGATCGCGATCGGCGCGTTCGCCGTCGTGGTGGCCTTCGCGTCAGCGACCCAGGACATCGTCATCGACGCCTGGCGCATCGAGGCGGCCGACGGCGCCGACGAGATGGGCCTGCTCTCGTCGGCCGCACAGTTGGGCTACCGCGTTGCGATTCTGGTGGCCGACGCGGCGATCATCGCCGGCGCCTCGCGCTTCGGCTGGCCGGTCTCCTACGTCGCCATGGCCCTGCTGATGGGGCTCGGGGTGGTGGCGAGCCTGTTCGCCTTCGAGCCCGCCCGCGCCGATGCGGTGATGCAGGACAAGGCGCCGCTCTGGACGCCTCGCGGCTTCTTCGACGCGGTGGTCGGGCCATTCGTCGATTTCTTCGCCACGCATAAGGCTCTGGGCCTGCTGATGCTCGCGACCATCGCCGCGTACCGATTGCCCGACTTCCTGATGGGCCCGATGTACAACCCCTACTATCACGACCTCGGCCTGACCAAGGACATGGTGGCGGTGGTCCGCGCCGCGACCGGCCTGCCGGGCGCGTTCGCCGGCATCGCCATCTCGGGCCTGTTCGCCATTCGGTTCGGGTTGTTCCCGACCCTGATCGTGGGCTCGGTCCTGCAGGGGCTCGGCACCGCCGCCTTCGCTCTTCTGACCCTCAACCACGACATCGGCGTCTTCACGGCGGTGATGGCGCTGGACAACTTCGCCCAGGCTTTCGCCGGGGTGGCGCTGGTGGCCTATATGTCGAGCCTTACAGGCCTGGGCTACACGGCCACGCAGTACGCCCTGCTCTCCTCCACCTACGCCTTCCTGGGCAAGTTTCTGAAGGGCTTCTCCGGCGCGGTAGTGGATGGCATGGCGCAGACGCAAGGGCTGATGAGCGCCTACGCCACGGCCTGGATCGCCACCGGGCTCACCGCCATCCCGCCGATCCTGCTGGTCCTGCTGCTGGCGCGGCTCAGTCGTCCGGGCCCGACGGCCGCGGCCACCTAGTTCGTCAGGCAGACCACCTGGGCCACCTGAAGTTCACGGCGCAGGTCGTCGGCGACGTAGAAGTAGTTCTGCGGCGTCATCGCCTCGCCGGCCACGCCCGCGTCGCCGCGCCGGCCGCTGGCGCTCAGGGCCGCCACCACCACCTCCGGCGCGGTGGTGTAGATGCGCCCGCGCCGCGGGCTCTCGGCGATGGTGACGCCCAGCACCCGACCCTGGGCGTCCAGCGCGGGAGCGCCGGAGAGGCCCCCGAGCGTGCCCTCCAACCCTTCGGTGCGGCCGGTCTCGGCCCAGACCAGCACCGGCTCGGTCCGGGCGCCGTGGCCCCGCACGACGAGATTTTCACGTCCCAACAATCGCGAGCTGGCCTCGCCGGGCGTGCCCTGCGGGAAGCCGGGATGGAACGCCCGTTGCCCGCGGCGCAGCGGCTCGCTGAGCCCCAGGGGCAGGGGCGCCGATCCGCCCTCGGTGAACAGCAGCGCCACCTCGCCGTGCGGGTCGATGCGGACCGTGACGGCAACGCCCGTCCCCGGGCCCACCACGATGGCGGCCTTCGCACAGCCATCGACTACATGCCGGGCGGTCATCCACACCCCGGAGCGGGCGATCGAAAAGGCCGTGCCGGCGGCGGGGCCCACCGTGTCCGGCACGTCCACCACCACCGAGGGGTCGAAGGGCGAGGACGGGCCCAGCGCCTCGCCCAGCGGGTCTGAACTCTTGGGCGGCGGCCGAGGCGCGTCGATGCGCTCGTCGCGGCCCAAGGCGGCGAACAGCACCGCCACCACGATCGCGGCGTAGACCACCCAGTCCGGCAGCCGCGGAAATTTCATGTCAGAGCGACGTCTTGAGGGACTTCATGACGGTCAGCTGCGAGCGGCCGCGATGATCAGCGCGGTGGCGATCTTGGCGCCGACCAGCAGCGCGGCGGCGCTGATCTCACCCTCCTGGATGCGCTTTGGAAGGCCGCGCAGGACCAGGTCCACCAGCCGGAAAATCAGCAGTTGCACAAACACGGTCACCACGCCCCAGAGCGCGACCTCCAGCACATTGGTCGATGCCTTCAGCGACGCCGCCAGCGGCAACGCCAGCCCGATCAGCACCCCGCCCAGCGAGATCGCCGCCGCGGCGTTGCCTTCGCGGATCAGGGTGATTTCCTTGTGCGGGGTCAGCAGGATGTAGACCGCCGCCGCCAGGAACAGGATCACTACCGTGACACCGGCGTGCAGCAGGAACACCGGGAACCCGGTGGCGAAGGCCTGGATCTCAGGCGATGGTGTCGGCATGCGGCGTCCCCCGTAAGAACCGGCGGATCGTTAGCACGTCCGGGGGATTATTCGGAGACCACGGCCTTGCGCCGCGCGCTCGCCCGCTGCTTCTCGCTCTCGCTCTTCAGCTGCCCGCAGGCGGCCAGGATGTCCCGCCCGCGCGGCGTGCGGATCGGCGAGGCGTAGCCGCCACGGTTCAGGATCGCGGCGAAGGCCTCAATGGTGGCCCAGGACGAGCATTCGTACTCGGTCCCCGGCCAGGGATTGAACGGGATCAGGTTGATCTTGGCCGGGATGCCGCTCAGCAGCTGCACCAGGGCCTTGGCCTCGGCCGGGCTGTCGTTGACGCCTTTCAGCATCACATATTCAAACGTTACCCGCTTGGCGTTCGACAGGCCGGGATAGGCCCGGATGCCGGCCATCAGCTCGGCCAACGGGTACTTCTTGTTCAGCGGCACCAGCTTTTCGCGCAGCGCGTCATTGGTGGCGTGCAGCGAGATCGCCAGCATCGCCTGGGTCTTCTCGCCCAGCGGCGTCAGCTCCGGAACCACGCCCGAGGTCGAGACCGTGATCCGCCGGCGCGAGATGGCGATGCCTTCGTGGTCGGCGATGATGTCGATCGCCTGGGCCACGCTATCGAGATTATAGAGCGGCTCGCCCATCCCCATGAACACGATGTTGGAGAGCCGTCGGTCCTCCTTGGGCGAGGGCCATTCGCCAAGGTCGTCGCGGGCCACCTGCACCTGACCGACGATCTCGGCGGCGGTCAGGTTGCGCACCAGGGCCTGGGTGCCGGTGTGACAGAAGGTGCAGTTCAGCGTGCAGCCGACCTGGCTCGACACGCACAGAGCGCCGGAGCGGCCGACGTCTGGAATGTAGACCGTCTCGACCTCGATGCCCGGCCCCATCCGGATCAGCCACTTGCGCGTGCCGTCCTTGGAGACCTGACGCTCCACCACCTGCGGGCGGGCAAGTGAAAACGTCTGCGCCAGAGCGATGCGCGTTTCCTTGGCCACGTCGGTCATGTTGGCGAAGTCGGTGACGCCGTAGTGGTGCATCCAGCGCCACAGTTGCGTGGCGCGCATCTTGGCCTTTTCGTTGGGCACGACACCGGCATCGACCAGCGCCGCCGCGAGTTCGGTCCGCGACAGTCCGGTCAGGTTCGGCGCGACGGGCGCCTTTGCCGGCGCCCGGCTGAGATCGAGGGTCACGCCCAAGGGGAAGTCCTTCTGGAGAGCGGCGAATATAGGCGAGGCGCCGTGTTCAACCAAATCCCCCCGTCAAGAACAGCACCCCGCAGGCGGCGCGCGGTCCACGCAGCCCGAAGGTCCCCCGGAGGCGGCCCTCCGTGGGTTGCGGCAAGCTGGGTCGGCGCGACTGGATCAGCCGGAGGGGCGGCGAGAGAGCTTGGGTCGCCCGGCCGGGGTCGGGGGCGTGACCGTCGAGGTGAGCAGCCGGGACCTGGCGGCAGGGGCCGGCACGGGCCGGGCGAGGACAGCGGCGCCGGCCGGCAAGGGGAGGCCGGGCGTGGCCGCGGCCAGCGGGAGCTTGGCCGGCAGGCCCGTGGCCTTCGGCGCGGCAGCCTGGCGCAGGAGGGACTGCAGGGTCGGCAGGGTGGTGTCGCGGATATGGGCGGGAAGGCTGTCGCCGCGGCGCTCGGCGCTGGCGGCGACGAGGCCGAGGGTCTTGAGGAACTGGGGCAGGCTGACGGGCTCGTAGTCGCGGTCGCGCTCCCGCTCGGCCTCGATGCGATCGGGGGCTTCGGGGCGATCGGGGCGCTCCATCGCCTCGGCTCGCTCGGGGCGGCCCAGGTCCTTGAGCGCCTCCGGGCGCTCGCGCTGCGGCGACTGGGCCACGAGCCGCGCGGGACCGAAGTGCTTCAGACGGATGCCCATGCGCACGGCGAAAAAGCACTGCCGGAACTCAGCGCTGGCGGCGAGGAAAAGCTGCACGTCATCGCCCGCCGCCTTGGCGATCTTGCCGGCCGCAAGGCTCAGCTGGTAGGCGCAGGCGGTCATGGCCTCGAGCATCTCGAGGTCTGGCGCGCTGCGGAGGGATGCGGCCTCGGGCATGGAACAAAGATAGAACACGAATACGAACTGTCAAGCCGCAACTTCGCGGCAACAGCCGCTTGTCCGAGGATCGATTCCTGATCGCCACCTCCCGCGGCTCACTCGTGTTGCTCGTGTGGCAGGGCTACTGGCGGCTTTAGCGGACGAGTACCAGCGCCTGTTGCACACCCTTCCTGTCTTGCCTTTCCGCCTCCAGGGCGGCGCGCAGGAAGCTGGTCGATCGCAATGCGGCGGCCTCACACGCAACCGCGCCTTGGCAGTTGGTCTGTTCAATCCGTTCACGCGCCAGCGCCTCACCGGCTGCGAGAAAGGTCAGTTCCACGCCGTCCATGGCGTCTCTCAGGTTCGCACTAGCGTATTTGACCTTCTTCAGTTCACGCGCCGTCTTTCTGAACAGCCCGATGTACACGGCATCAGTGCAGCGTGCGTATTCGATACGTAGTCCCACGCCGTGGCGTTGAAGGGTGTCCGTGAAGGGGCGGCGCCCAGCGCGGGCTAGAGCGCGCTTGCCCGCCCACTCATTCGCGTCAGGTGACGCGCGGTCTAGTATCTCATCGGCAAGCGTGGGGTCCGCCACCTTGTAGCGCAGGAAGACGTCCGCCACCTCCAGCGCCAGCTTGGAGTTTAGATACTCAGCGTACTTAATGGCCAAGTGGACGGCGGCAAACACGCCGCCTCCCTTGACCTTGCGGGTCACGACAACCGAGGCAGGATTGTAGTTCTTAACGCCGGATTTTCCAGCGTTACGTTCCAGCATCGCGATGATGAGGCGACCCGTGGACGGCAGGTCTTTCCACTCGGCGGGCTTCTGCCTAACGGAGAAGCCTGCGGCCCGCCAAATGTCGTTTAGGCAGACGAAGCCGCGCTCATCCACGTGGATTGCATGGCCACGGATAACGGGGAAGTTCTGGGGTTCGGTGCTCATCGTCCTCTCTGGGGTGTGTCGAATCTGGGGAGAGAATCGACGCGATGAACCCTAGCGGATTTCAGCCCCCTCACCGAATCCGTGCGGCACTTGTTCCACAAGAACTTAGATACGACCGTTTCTGACGTAGGATCTGCTCGTCGCTGGATCGCGCCAACATAACACCGGGCACCCGCCTCCGCTCTGACGCGTACGCCCTGACGTGTTCGACTCGCCGTACACGTACGGGCCCTGGGAGAGGTGCTGGGCGGCCTTATCTAGGGCCGCCTTTGAGCCAGGAAGAGCCTGTAGCCCTCGCCATCAGAGCCCGACGCAGCGGCGCCCCTTCAAACATCCGTTCGACATCGCTAGGGTCGCGCCGAAACATTCGGGAGAGACGTCCATGAAGGCGCTGTTGAGCAAGGCTGTTGGCGGGCCGGAGACCCTGGTGCTGGACGAGATGCCGTCGCCCGAAGCCAAGCCCGGCTGGGCCGTGGTCAGCGTCAAGGCGGTCGGCGTCAACTTCCC
The DNA here is from genome assembly GCA_943332615.1 of Phenylobacterium deserti. GTDB lineage: Bacteria > Pseudomonadota > Alphaproteobacteria > Caulobacterales > Caulobacteraceae > Phenylobacterium > Phenylobacterium deserti_C. The sequence goes on along the minus strand of CALQQB010000013.1, from coordinate 46,742 downwards.
CGACGTGCTGATCATCGAGGACAAATACCAGTTCAAGCCGGCGCGCCCGTTCGCGCCGGGCGGCGAAATCAGCGGCATCGTGAAGTCGGTGGGCGAGGGCGTGACCCACGTGAAGCCCGGCGACCGCGTGCTGGGCAACACCGGCTGGGGCGGCATGGCCGAGGAACTGGCCCTGGAGGCCCACCGCCTTGTGAAGATTCCCGAGGCCATGCCCTTCGATGAGGCGGCCGCCTTCATCATGACCTATGGCACCAGCTGGCATGCGCTGGATGCGCGCGCGCACCTGAAGCCCGGCCAGACCCTGCTGGTGCTGGGCGCGGCGGGCGGGGTGGGCCTGGCCGCGGTCGAACTGGGCAAGGTGATGGGCGCCCGGGTGATCGCCGCGTGCTCCAGCCAGGAGAAGGTCGACCTGTGCCTCAAGCACGGCGCCGACGCCGGCGTGGTCTATCCGAAGGGGCCCTTCGATCGCGACGGCCAGAAGGCGCTGGCCGCCCTGTTTAAGGAGGCCTGCGGCCCGAATGGCGCGGACGTGATCTACGACCCGATCGGCGACGCCTATGCCGAGCCGGCGCTGCGCTCCATCGCCTGGGAAGGCACCTACCTGGTGGTGGGCTTCGCCGCCGGCGAGATTCCGAAGGTTCCGTTGAACCTCGCGCTGCTGAAGGGTTGCCAGATCGTCGGCGTGTTCTGGGGCGGCTGGGTCGCCAAGAACCCGCAGCTTCATCAGAAGAACGTCGCCGAGCTGTTCGCCTTCTACGCCGAGGGCAAGATCAAGCCGTACGTCTCCGAGCGCTTCCCGCTCAGCCGGGCCGCCGAGGCGATCACCCACTTGGCCAGCCGCAGGGCCCTGGGCAAGGTCGTGGTGATGGTGGACTGAGGCCGTGGTGACCGCCTCCGGCGAACGCGAGAGCCCGCTCACGGGCCTGAAGGTGCTGGACTTCTCGCGGGTCCTGGCCGGCCCGTTCGCAGGCCGCATGCTGTGCGACCTGGGCGCCGATGTCGTCAAGATCGAGCCGCCGGAGGGCGACGTCACCCGGCTCTGGGGCAAGGTGGTGGGCGGGATTCCCGGCTACTACCACCAGCAGAACGCCGGCAAGCGCAACATCTGCCTCGACCTGCGGGCGGCGGGCGCGCGTGAGTTGGTGCTGGAGCTCGTCCGCCACGCCGACATCCTGATCGAGAACTTCCGGCCCGACGTGATGCCGCGCCTGGGGCTGGGCTACGACGTGCTCAAGGCCGTCAACCCGCGGCTGATCATGCTGTCAATCTCCGGCTTCGGGCAGGGCGGGCCGGAGTCGCGGCGCCCCGCCTATGCGCCGATCATCCACGCCGAAGTCGGCCTGCTGCATCGCGGGGCTCGGCGGGCCGAGAGCGGCGAGGTCCAGCAGATCCCGCTGTCGGTGGCCGACACCAACGCCTCGCTGCACGGCCTGGTCGCCACCCTGGCCGCCGTGATCCTGCGCGAGCGGACCGGCCGGGGCCAGCACATCGACATCGCCATGATCGACGCCACCCTCGTGACCGACGACCAGCTGCACTACGAGCTGGAGGATTCCGAGGACACCATGGGCCTGCCCAACGATGTCTGGACGACGGGCGCCGGGCCGATCTTGATCTCGGCCGACTTCCGCCACCTGTGGCGCCGGCTCACTGCGGACCTCGGCGTCCACGACCCGGCCGGTCTCGACACGGCCCTGGACGAAAAGATCAGGCTTCGACGCGAGGCGGTCGTCGCCTTCCTGAACGCCCTGGGCGACTGGGGCGCCGTCGAGGCCGCCATGGCGAAGATGAACATCGCCTGGGGCCAGGTCCGGGCCGGCGCTGACCTGCAGGACCAACCCACCGTCAAGGCCCGCGGCGCCATCGCCCAGATCGACGACCGCGCCGGCGGGACCCGCCCCATCCCGCAGTCGCCCTACCGCTTCTCCGATGCGCGGAGCGAGGTGCGCGGACCCGCTCCGCATCGCGGCGAACACAACGCCCAGGTTCTCGCCGAATGGCTGGGCAAGGGCGAGGCTGAGGTCGCGGCGCTGTCGCAGGCGGGCGTACTGCTGCGCGAGGGGTAGGGCCTGGTCACCGCGCCGGCCCCGCCGGGCAATTTTCCAGCCCGGCCGCTGGTCTGCCGTGACCTCTGGCCGTAAGGGCTAAGGGGCGACGCCACGCTGGCGCGACTGACGAAAGGCCCTCCATGCGTTTCCTGGCCGCCACCCTCTGCGCCGCTCTGGTCGCGACCTCCGCGCGCGCCGCCGACCCCGCGCCTGTCGCCGGATCTGGCGGCATGGTGGTGACTGCGCAGCACCTGGCCTCGGACGTGGGCGCTGACATCCTGCGCAAGGGCGGCAACGCGGTCGATGCGGCGGTCGCCGTCGGCTATGCCCTGGCTGTCGTCTATCCGCAGGCCGGTAACATCGGCGGCGGGGGGTTCATGACGCTGCGGCTCGCCGACGGCCGCACCACCTTCCTGGATTTCCGCGAGAAGGCCCCGGCCGCGGCCACCGCCAACATGTTCCAGGACGCCAGTGGCAAGGTCGTGCCGGGCCTCTCCACCGACAGCTGGAAGGCCGTGGGCATCCCGGGCACGGTGATGGGCCTGGAAGCCGCGCGGGTGCGCTACGGGACCCTGCCGCGCGCCGTGCTGATGGCCCCGGCGATCCGGCTGGCCCGCGACGGCTTCGTGCTCAGCCAGGGCGACGCCGGCGTGCTGGGCCTCGAATCGCCGGCCCTGGCCCGCGACCCGGCCGCCAAGCGCATCTTCCTGCCGCAGGGCAAGCCGCTGACCAAGGGCGACCGCCTGGTGCAGGCCGACCTGGCCGCGACCCTGGCTGCGATCAGCAAGACCGGCCCCGACGCCCTCTATCGCGGCCCGTTCGGCGCGGCGATCGCCGCCGCCAGCCAGGCTGGCGGCGGGCTGATCACCCGCGACGACTTCGCCCGCTACAAGGTGCGCGAGCTGAAGCCGATCGAATGCGACTACCGGGGCTATCACGTGATCTCCGCCCCGCCGCCCAGCTCCGGCGGGGTCTCGATCTGCGAGTCGCTGAACATCCTGCAGGGCTATGACCTGGCCGCGATGGGCTTCCATTCCGCCGCCGAGGTGCATGTGCTGGTCGAGGCGCTGCGGCGCGTCTACGTCGATCGCAACAACAAGCTGGGCGACCCAGACTTCGTCGCCAATCCCGTGGCCCAGCTGACCGACCCGGCCTACGCCGCCCGCCTGCGCGCGGGCATCGACCCGGATCGGGCGACGCCGTCCGCCGCGCTCAGCCCCGCCGCCCCGGCGCACGAGGGCCAGAACACCACCCAGTACGACGTGCTCGACGCCAAGGGGAACGCGGTCTCGGTCACCTACACGCTGAACGACTGGTTCGGCGCCCACCGCGTCGCCGGCCGAACCGGCATCCTGGTGAACAACGAGATGGACGACTTCACCTCCAAGGTCGGCGAAGCCAACATGTTCGGCCTGGTCCAGGGCGCCAACAACGCCATCGCGCCGGGCAAGGCGCCGCTCAGCTCCATGAGCCCGACCATCGTCACCAAGGACGGCAAGGTCGCCCTGATCATCGGCAGCCCCGGCGGCTCGCGGATCATCACCATCACCCTGGAGGCGATCCTCAACATGATCGACCACGGCATGGACGTGCAGCAGGCCATCAACGCCCCGCGCATCCACCACCAGTGGCTGCCGGACGTGGTCTACCTGGAGCCCTTCGCGCTGTCGCCCGACACCCGCCGCATCCTCGAAGCCAAGGGCCACACCTTCAAGGACGACGAAACCTGGGGCGTCGCCGAAGGCATCGTCACCGGCGCGCCGACGCTGAAGGGCCGGGGCGCCGACGCCGCCGGCCGCGCCCTCTCCTTCGGCGCCGCCCTGGCCGGCGCGACGATGTTCGGCGCCCACGACGCCCGCGAGGGGTCTGGCGCGGCGGTTCCGGTGAACTGAGACCCTACTTCGCCTCCGGCCCGATCCAGCGGCCCAGCCACGCCTGCACCGTGTCGTGCCACTGCAGCGAGTTCTGCGGCTTCAGGACCCAGTGGTTCTCGTCGGGGAAGTTCAGGAACTGGCTCGGCACGCCCTTGCGCTGCAGGGCGGTGAAGGCGGCGATGCCCTGGTCCACGGGGATGCGGAAATCCTTGTCGGAGTGGATCACCAGCATCGGGACGGTCCAGTCGGCGACATGGTTGATCGGGTTGAAGCGCTCGTAGTCGGCGGGCTTCTCCCAGACGGTGGCCTTGCCGTTCTCCCACTCGGAGAACCACAGCTCCTCGGTGGCGTACCCCATGATGCGGTTGTCGAAGACCCCGTCGTGGTCGATGAAGCACTTGAAGGGCTGCTTCCAGTTGCCGGCCATCCAATAGACCATGAAGCCGCCGTAGGACGCGCCCGCCGCGCAGGCGCGGTTCGCGTCGATCCACGGCGCCTTGGCCTGGGCGGCGGCCCAGCCCTTCTGCAGGTCCTCCAGCGGCCGGTCGCCCCAGTGGCCGGAGATGGCGTCGGTGAAGCCCTGGCCATAGCCGGTGGAGCCGTGGAAATCGATCATCACCACCGCGTAGCCCCAGCCCGCCCAGACCTGCGGATTCCAGCGATAGGACCAGCTGTCGCCCCACGAGCCCTGTGGGCCGCCGTGGATCAGGTAGACCACCGGATAGGTCTTGCCCGGCTGCCAGCCGGCCGGCTTGACGATCCAGCCGTGGACCTCTTCGTCGTTCCAGCCCGGGAAGCTGAAGCGCTCGTAGGGCTGGGCGTCGATCCCGGCCAGCTTGGCGTCGGCGGCGTGGGTCAGCTGCACCGGCTGGCCGCCGACCTTGAGGGCATAGACCTCCGGCGGGCGGCCCTGGCTGTCCTTGGCGTACACAATCACGTCGCCGCCCTTGGCGTGGGCCACGTCCATGCCGCCGACATGGCCGTCGCCGGTCAGCGGCTTCACGGCCCCGGTCCTGGTGTCCATCGTGAAGATGCGGACGTTCTGGACGTCGCCCGCCAGGACATAGAGCTGCTTGCCGTCGCCGGAGAAGGCCAGCGCGTCGGCCGAACGGTCCCAGCCGGGCGCCAGTTCGCGGAGCTGCCGGGTCTTGTTGTCGTACAGCATCACGCCGAACCGGTCGGCCTCGAAGCCCGGCCGCGTCATCGCCCGGTGCGCCGCCATCGTCCCATCGGCGGACGATACCGGTCCGGCGTCCCAGGCCTTGTTGTCCGCCGACACGTTCTGCGGCGGCGCTGAGCCGTCGATGGGCGCGTCGTAGAGGTCGAAATTAGTGGACCAGGGCTCGGTCCGGCCAGCCAGCCGCGCCGAGAACACCACCGAGGTTCCGTCCGAGGTGATCTTGTAGTCCTCGTCGCCGCCGAACGGCTTGGACGGCGCGTCGCCATCGAAGCCCTTCATCAGCGGGACCGGTTGGCCGGTCGCGACGCCGTCGGTGAGCGCCAGGGAGAACAGGTGGTTGCGCGTGCCGTCGGCCCACGTATCCCAATGGCGGACGAACAGCTTGTCGTAGACCCGGCCAGTGGCCTTGGACCGGGCCTTCTCGTCGAACCGCGCCTGGGTGGCGGCGGGGTCCTCGGCATCCGGGAACACCTCCATGGACACCACGATAAGCCTGCCGTTCGGGGCGACCCGGAAGCTGCCCACGTCACGGGGCAGCCGGGTCACCTGCCGGGGCGCGGGGTTGGCGCAGCTCGGGCAGACCGACCAGACCTGATTCTTGGCCAGGTAGTAGAGCACCCCGCCAGCGCCCCATCGCGGGTTGGTCCCCTCGGCCCACTTCGCCGGCTGGCCCTTGCCGTCCGTGGAGACCACCCAGAGGCTGTGACTGCGCCGGTTGGCCGCCAGGTCCAGGGTCGCCAGGTCGTAGGCGGCCCACTTGCCGTCCGGCGACACATGGGCGTCGCTGACCCGGTCGAGGCCCACGAGGTCCTTCTGGGTCAGGGGCCGCGCCACGGCGGCGGGCGCAACGAGGGCGGCGAGCATGGCGGCAAGGGCGAGGGTGCGGGTCACGACGGACGCTCCGAACAGAGGTGCCCCGTTGGTAGGCGGAGCCCGCCGTTGCGGTAAAGGCGCGATCGGCCGAAAAGCGGGATGACAGGTCCGGCGCCGGGCGCTTAGTGATCAACGATAATACACCTTGAGGGAGCGGCTATGGCGGGCAGGCTGGACGATAAGGTCGCGGTGATCACCGGGGGCGTCTCTGGCATCGGTCTCAGCACGCTGGAGCTGTTCGTCGCCGAGGGGGCCTGCGTGGTCTGCGCCGACATCCAGGACGAGAAGGGCGCGATGCTCGAGCGGCGGTTCCCCGGCCGCGTCCGCTACGCCCACTGCGACGTCACCGACGAGGCCCAGATCGCCACGGCCCTGCAGTTGGCCGCACGCGAGTTCGGCGGCCTCGACATCCTGTTCAACAACGCCGGAATCTCCGACGGCATGCGGGTGCTGGCCGAGATCGAGGCCGACAAGTGGTCCTGGATCTTCGACGTTCTGGTGCGCGGGCCGGCGCTGGGCATGAAGCATGCCGTGCCGCTGATGCTGGACCGCGGCGCAGGCGCGATCGTCAACACCGCCTCAATCGCCGGCCTGCAGGCCGGCTGGGGCCCGATCGCCTATTCCTCGGCGAAGGCCAGCGTCATCCACATGACCAAATGCGCCGCCGCCCAGCTGTCGCCACGCGGGATTCGCGTCAACGCCATCTGCCCCGGACTGATCGCCACCTCGATCTTCGGCGCCTCGCTTGGCCTGCCGCGCGAGGTGGCCGACCAGATGGCCGCCCGCGTCGCCCAGAACGCCGCCGGGGTGCAGCCGGTGCCCAAGGCGGGCCTGCCCGAGGATATCGCCCAGGCCGCGCTTTACCTCGCCTCCGACGCCTCGGCCTTCGTGACCGGGACCCACATCATCGTGGATGGCGGCATCACCATCGGTTCGCGGCACAGCTGGGACCGCGCCGGTCCCTCGCCCTTCGCGGAGCTGTTCGGCGACGCACTCGCCGCACCCGCCAGCCCATCGTGAGCGAGGCGCCGGCCCCGACGAAGGCGCTTTCGACCAATCTCCAGGGCGCGCTCTGGATGCTGGGCTCGGCCGTGACCTTCTCCGGCATGACGGTGCTGATCAAGTTCCTGGGCAGCGACTATCCGGCCGCGCTCCAGACCTTTTACCGCCAGGCCGCCGGCCTGGTCGTCCTGCTGCCGCTGATCCTGCGCCACCGCAGCGCCGCTTTCGCCACGAGCAGGCCGGCGATCATGATCTTCCGCTCGCTGGCCGGCACGGTGGGGATGATCCTGTCCTTCTACGCCTTCCAGAAGATGCCGCTGGCCGACGCCAACGCCCTCAGCTTCACCCGCACGCTGTGGCTGGTGCCGCTTGCGGCATTCGTGGTGAAGGAACAGGTCGGGCCTCTGCGCATCGGCGCCGCCATCGCGGGCTTCGTGGGCGTGCTGGTGATGATCCGGCCGGGCGCGGGCGGAGAGTTCGCCGTTGGCCTGCCGGCGCTGGCCATGCTGGCCTCGGCCTTCCTGTTCGCCTTCACCGTGACCGGCATGAAGGTGCTGACGCGGGATCATTCGCTGACCGTGATCCTGGTCTGGTCGGCGGTCCTGGGCCTGGCGCTGTCGATCCCCGGCGCGATCCTCACTTGGCGCATCCCGGACATGAAGGACTTCCTGCTGCTCTGCGCCATGGGCGTGATCGCGACGGCCAACCAGGCCTGCTACGTCAAGGGCATGTCCCTGGGCGACGCGGCCGCGATGGCGCCGATCGATTACACGCGCCTGGTGTTCACCGCCGCCGCCGGCTTCTTCCTGTTTGCCGAGGTCCCGAGCCGCTGGACCCTGCTCGGCGCGGGCATCGTCGTGGTCTCGACCCTGTTCATCACCTTCCGCGAACAGCAGCTGGCGCGTTCCGCCAGGCTCACCGCCGTGCCGGAGATCGACGGCTAGTTCAGACGCAGCCGAACGCGCTCGCGCTGAGCCCGGGCGGCGAGAGCCGCGCCGCCGTCCAGCACGGTGGCCTTCTGAAGGGCTTCCAACGCTCCCGCCAGCGCGCCCTGGCCCTCGCGGGCGGCAGCGACATCCAGCCACGGCCGGTGGTCGCTGGGGTCGAGCAGGGCCCGGCGCTGGGCGGCGCGCTCGGCGCGGGTGAAGTCGCCGGCGGCGCTGGCCTGGGCGAAGATCACGTTCTGCAGCCGGAGCAGCACGCCGCGGTCGCTCACCGGCGCCATCAGCCGGTCCAGCCGGTCGGCGACGTTGGGGGTGAGGCCGGCGTGCAGGGCGCGGCGGGTCAGCTCGGACGGCAGCACCACCCGGCCTTCCGAGAACGGGTCCAGGGCCAGCGGCCCCTCCTCGGTCTCGATCCGCAGCAGGAAGTGGCCGGGGAAGTCGACGCCATGCACCGTCAGGCCGCAGCGCCGCGCGGCGTGCAGGTAGAAGACGCCGAGCGCGACCGCCAGGCCGCAGCGGCGCGTGGCCACCGAGACCACGTCGGCGTTGGCCGGGTCCTCCAGGGTGAGCAGGTCGCCCGACAGGCCCAGGTCGCCGGCCATGGTCTCGGCGATCGCCTCTTCGGGGCTCTCGCGCTTCAGCCGCTGAGTGAGGCGCTCGACGCCCAGGTTGGCGACCTCGCGCGCTGCGCCGGCGTCCCGGGCCGGCGCCTCGTGGATCGCACACGCGATGGCGGCCTCCAGCAGCGGGAACTCGCCGTCCGCGACGCCGCCGGCGCTCGACAGGATGATCTCGGCCTCTTCGCGGTCCACGGCGTTCTCAGCCACCCTTCCACGCGTCGGGAATATGCCTGGGGAATCGCCCAGGCGCGAGCGCCAGCAGATCAAGGCGCACCGCGCAGTTCGCCAGGCTCGGGCGCCGCGCGGCGAGGCTGGTTCCGGCGCGGCGCAGCCGCTCGCGCTGGTCGTAGGTCACCGCCTCCAGCGCCGCCTCGATGGTCGCCCGCTGCTTCACCTCGACGACCGCGAGCACGTCGCCGCGCTTGGCCAGGACATCGATCTCCGCCTGCGGCGTCTTCAAGCGGAAGCCCAGGATGCGATAGCCGCGGACCATCAGCCAGGCCGCGGCCCAGGCCTCAGCGCGCCGGCCGGCCAGCCGCGCCCGCGCCCCGCGCTCGGTCCGCGCGTTCACGGCTTCAGTTTCCCGCTGTCCTTCAGGTCCCCGCTATCCTTCAGTTCCCCGCTGTCCTTCAGTTCCCCACTGTCCTTCAGTTCCAACGCCCGGCGATAGAGGTCGCGGCGCGGCAACCCCAGCGCCTTGGCCACCTCGGCGGCGGCGTCGGCGGGCTTCAGGCGCGACAGGGCGTCGGCCAGGGCCGCGTCGGCGTCGGCGGCCGAGGCTTCGACCTCGCGGCCGGGGCCTACCAGGATCACGATCTCCCCCTTCGGGGCGTCCAGCTTCGGATCGGCCGCCAGCGTCGCCAGCGGCCCCCGGTAGAAGGTCTCGTAAAGTTTGGTCAGTTCCCGGCAGACCACCGCCTCGCGGTCGCCCAGCACGGCGGCCATGTCCGCCAGGGTGGCGGCCAGCCGCGAGCCGCCCTCGAAGAACACCAGGGTGGCGCGCACGCCGGCGAACTCGGTCAGGAACGTCCGACGCGCGGCGCTCTTCGGGGGCGGGAACCCCACGAACAGGAAGCGGTCGGTGGGCAGGCCGGCGGCCGACAGCCCGGCCAGCATGGCCGAGGCGCCGGGGATGGGGATCACCGGATGACCGGCCGTGGCGGCCTCGCGCACCAGCCGGTAGCCAGGGTCGGAGATCAGCGGCGTGCCCGCGTCGCTGACCAGCACCACCCGCTTGCCCGCAGCCAGCGCCGCCAGCGCCTTCGGCCGCGACCGTTCGGCGGCGTGTTCGTCGTGGCGCTCCATCTTGGCCGAAAGGCCATAGATCGACAGCAGCTTGCCGGTCACCCGGGTGTCTTCGGCCAGCACCAGGTCGGCCTGGTTCAGCACGTCCAGCGCCCGCAGGGTGATGTCGCGCAGGTTGCCGATCGGCGTGGCCACGACATACAGCCCCGGCGCCATCGGCGCGTCGTCCAGGGCGGGAAGGGTGAACACGCGGGCCATGGTGCGGAAGGTTTGCCGCTCCGGCCCGAAACGCAAGCGCGCAACCGAAACGCAAGCGGCCAGGCCGCGGTCGCGCTTCCCCGTCCCTCAGGGCAGGGCAAGCTCTACGGTCAGGCGATCCAGCACGCGCCGGCCATCCGTTGTGGCGCGCAGGCGCGAGGGGTCGTCGGCCAGGAGGTCGAGATCGACGAACTGCCGCACCTTGGGGTGCAGCGCCGTCAGCCCCAGCGCCGTGACGTCTGCGAACGCCACCCCGTCCAGAATTCGCAACCCGCTCAGCAGCCGTTCCTGGGCCGCCTCGACCGGCGTCAGACGTTCGACGGAGGTAACGCCGGTCCCGCTCTCCCCGACCTTGCGGATGTAGTCCGCCGGCTTCCGCGCCGCCTCCGTCGCCTGGCGGGCTCCGTCATGGGTAATCCGGCCGTGCGCGCCCGGGCCGACGCCGACGTAGTCGTGGCCACGCCAGTAGACGAGGTTGTGCCGCGAGCGGGCCGCGAGGCCGCGCGCATGGTTGGAGACCTCGTAGGCCTCGAAGCCCTCCGCCTCCAGCACCGCCTGGGTCGTGTCATAGAGGTCGGCGGCCAGGTCCTCGGCCGGGGGCTTCAAGGTCCCGCGCCGGACCGCCCGGTCGAAAGCGGTTCCGGCCTCGATGGTCAGCTGGTAGGGCGACAGGTGCGCCGCGCCCAGGGCCACGGCGGCCTTCAGCTCGTCGGCCCAGGCGGCCGGCGTCTGGTCGGGGCGGGCGTAGATCAGGTCCAGCGACAGGCGCGGGAAGGCGCGGGCGGCGGCCAAGGCAGCGCGGCGGCCCTCTGCGGCGTCGTGGTTGCGGCCCAGCAATTTCAGCGCCGTGTCGTCCAGCGCCTGCAGGCCCAGCGACAACCGGGTCACACCCGCCGCCGCAAACCCGGCGAACCGATCCGCCTCGGCGTCCGTCGGGTTGGCCTCCAGGCTGACCTCCAGGTCGTCCGCCGGCGTCCACAGCCGCCGGGCCGCCGCCACGATCTCGCCGGTCCAGTCGGGGTCCATCAGCGAGGGTGTCCCCCCACCGAAGAACACCGACACCAGCGCCCGCGGCCCGGTCAGCGCCGCCTGCGCCTCCAGGTCGGCGACGATCGCGCCGGCCAGGGCGGCGGCCTCGGCGTCACGGTCCTTCGCCTTGAAGACGTTGAAGTCGCAGTAGGGGCAGATGCGCGCGCAATAGGGCCAGTGGACGTAGACGCCCAACGGGGGAGCGTCGATCAAAGCAGCGCGGCCTTGAGCTTAACGAAGGCCCGCGCCCGGTGGCTCATGCCATCCTTCGCCGCCCGCTCCAGTTCGCCAAAGGTCTGGGACAGGCCTTCCGGAATGAAGATCGGATCGTATCCGAAGCCCTGGTCGCCGCGCGGCGGGAAGGTGAGGGTTCCGTCCACCCGGCCTTCCACCACCACCGCCGGCCCGCCGGGCCAGGCCACCGCCAGGGCCGAGGTGAACCAGGCGGAGAAGTCCTCGGCGCCGACCGCCTCCAGCCGTTCCTCGACCTTGCGGATGGCCATCGTGAAGTCCTTCTCGGGCCCGGCCCAGCGCGCCGAATAGATCCCGGGCGCGCCGCCCAGCGCCGTCACCGACAGCCCGCTGTCATCGGCCAGCGCGATCATCCCGCTGCCGTCGGCGGCGGCGCGGGCCTTCAGCAGCGCGTTGCCGACGAAGGTGGTCTCGGTCTCGTCCGGTTCCGGCAGCCCCAGTTCGCCGGCCGCCACCAGCTCGAAGCGGCCCTCCAGAATCTCCTGCAGCTCGCGGGCCTTGCCCGGATTGTGGGTGGCCACGACCAGTCGGGTCCCCGGAACAAGGTTAAGAGCCATGGGTCGCGCACTCCGTTTGGCCAGGGTCTTAGCCCGACGGGCCATTTCGCTGCATTGCGAAAGTTTAATATCGTTACTCGATATTCACGTGATCGAAAATCGATGTGGGCGTATCGATAGTCATACCGGGACACGGGGTTCCGGCGCTCACCTGCTGCATCGCAGCATAGCTAGACAGGAAACTGAAATGTCCGCCAACGTGATGAATGTCCTCGACCGCACCGCGATGATCTTCGTGGTCATCCTCGCCGCCACGCCGATGCTGAGCATCGTCGCCCGCGCCGCCTTCCTCTAAGACTTGCATGTGAACGTCTTGAGGATCGTCAGATTCGCCCGGCGCCGGACCTAGCGCCCGCCGCGGCGGATCCAGACGGACTTTGTTGGGGGAGAGCAGTCCGGCATGCGCGCCTTGGGTCCCGGCTCGGTTTCGAGCTTCCTGAAGATCATCCTCGATGTCGTCTTCGCGGCCCTCTGGATCGGCGTCGCCGTCTTCGCCCTGATTGCCCTGGTCGCAATGCTGCTGACCTTCAATCCCGACCTGCTTCCCAACATCCGGCTCAGCGGCGAACTCGAGGGCCAGACGGTCCGCACCACCGCCATCAAAGAGCTGACCAAGAACGGACCGTCCCTCACCAGCGGCCTGTTCGCGGCCGGTCTGTACCTGGCCGGCATCCTGGTGATCGTGGGCTCGCTGCGCAGGATCTTCACCACCCTGACCGCCGGCGATCCCTTCCATCCCGACAATGTGGCGCGCCTGCGCTTGATCGGCCTGATGCTCGCGGGGCTTGAGCTCGGCCGCTACGGCTTCTGGATGATCGGCGCCTGGCTGCTGCCTGGCGTCGACCACGTCGAACCCAGCCTCAGCCTCACCGCCTGGTTTTCCGTCCTCGTGGTCTTCGTGCTGGCGGAAGTTTTCCGCGAAGGCGCCCGCCTGCGCCGCGAAGCCGAGCTCACGATCTAGAAAGGGCTTAGAGACCTCCGCCATGCCGATCCGCGTAAGCCTGGACCGCGTCTTGCTCGAGCGGCGCATGTCGCTGACCGAACTCGCCGACCGCGTTGGCGTCACCATCGCCAACCTGTCGATCCTGAAGACCGGCAAGGCCCGCGCGGTGCGCTTCTCCACCCTCGCCGCCCTGTGCCGCGAACTGGACTGCCAGCCCGGTGACCTGCTGGTCTATGAGGCCGGCCCTGACGACGCGGTGTTCGACGAGGAAGAGGAATAGCTCCACCTCCATGCTGCGCCGCGGCGCGGGACATGCGGCATTGCAGCGCATATTTATTCACCGACCTTAGAATTCCTTGATCTCACCGAGGTGGACGCCTATCTGCGGGCTATATTGCACTGCACAACAAGAAGGAGTGGCGCAGATGATCGCCCTGATCGAAAAGATCCTCGACGCGATGTTCGCCCCGCTGGCGCGCGAACTCGAACGCCTGCCGCCGCAGGCGATGCGCTTCAACATTTTCTTCTGACCTGAAGCCCAAGCCCCCGGTCCTGGCTGCCTAACCTTTTCGAAGGGGGGCCAGGACCGCCGGTTTCAGCCTGACCGCCACCGCGCCGGCGTCACGCCAAACGCGCGCGGGGCTGCAATGCGGTGTCGCGGCACTAGACGTGCGCATGCCCCGCGACCTACATGCGGCCCATGCCCGGCAAGACCCTCTACGACAAAATTTGGGACGCCCACCTGGTCACCGAACAGGACGGCGAGGCGATCCTCTATATCGACCTGCATCTCATCCATGAGGTGACGACCCCGCAGGCCTTCGCCGGCCTTCGCGCCACGCGCCGCGCGGTGCGCCGGCCGGACCGGACCCTGGCGGTCGCCGACCACAACGTGCCGACCGAGGGCCAGGCCCTGGGCATCGACGCCGTCGCCGACGAGGAGGCGCGCCTGCAACTCCAGACCCTGGCGAAGAATGTCGACGACTACGGCATCGAGTTCTTCCCCATGGGCGATATCCGCAACGGCATCGTCCACGTGGTCGGGCCCGAGCAGGGTCGCACCCAACCGGGCATGACCATCGTCTGCGGCGACAGCCACACCTCGACCCATGGCGCGTTCGGGGCCCTGGCCCACGGCATCGGCACCTCCGAGGTCGAGCATGTGCTGGCCACCCAGACGCTGCGCCAGAAGAAGGCCAGGAATTTCCGCGTCCGCATCGAGGGCGAACCGGCCCCCGGGGTCGGCGCCAAGGACTTCGCCCTGGCCGTCATCGGCCAGATCGGCACCGCTGGCGGTACGGGCTACGTCATCGAATACGCCGGCTCCGCCGTGCGCGGGCTGTCGATGGAAGGCCGCATGACGCTCTGCAACCTGACCATCGAGGGCGGGGCGCGGGCCGGCCTGGTGGCGCCCGACGACGCGACCTTCGACTACCTCAAGGGCCGGCCGGCGACCCCCAAAGGCGGGGCCTGGGAGATGGCGCTGGCCTATTGGAAGACCTTCTTCACCGACGACGACGCCGTCTTCGACCGTGAGATCGTGCTGGACGCCGCCGCCATCGCCCCCACCGTCACCTGGGGCACCAGCCCTGAGGACGTGGTCGCCGTCACGGGATGCGTCCCCGCGCCCGAGAGCTTCGACACCCCGGACAAGCGCGCCTCGGCCGTCCGGGCCCTGGAGTATATGGGCCTGACCGCCGGCCAGCCGATCACCGAGGCCAGGATCGACGTGGTGTTCATCGGCTCCTGCACCAACAGCCGCATCGAGGACCTGCGGGCCGCCGCCCAGGTCGTCCAGACCGCCTTCCTCCACGGTCGGCTGGTGGCGCCGCACGTCCGCGCCATGGTCGTGCCGGGCTCCGGCCTGGTGAAGAACCAGGCGGAGGACGAGGGCCTGGACGCCATCTTCAAGGCCGCCGGCTTCGAGTGGCGCGAGCCCGGGTGCTCCATGTGCCTGGCCATGAACCCCGACAAGCTCGCCGACGGCCAACGCTGCGCTTCCACTTCAAACAGAAACTTTGAGGGCCGCCAGGGCCGCGGCGGCCGCACCCACCTGATGAGCCCCGCCATGGCCGCCGCCGCCGCCATCGCCGGCCACATCGCCGACGTGCGGGACTTCCTGTCGTGATCACCGGCCTGCACCACGTCGCCATCACCGTCCGCGATTTCGACGCGGCGGCCGACGGCTATGCCCGGCTGCTGGGGATCGAGCCCCAGTTGCAGGACGGCGACGGCGCGTGTCGCGCCTGGTTCTGGTTGGACAACATGGGCCTGGAGGTCATCGCCCCGGACGGCGACGGCGCATCCGGCGATCGCGTCCGCGCCCGCCTTGACGAGGCCGGCGAGGGACAATGGCTGGTGGCGTTCACCGCCTCCGACCTCGACGCCGACACCCGTCTCTGCGAGCGCCGCGGCTTCGCCATCGCCGAGCGCACCGAGCGGGCCACGATGTTCACGCCGGCCTCCACGGGCGGCGTGCAGGTCGCGCTGATGGGCTTGCCGCCCCTGCCGTCGCGCGCAACCCGCGGCCTGCCCGCGCTCGACCACGTCGTCGTCCGCACCGCGAACATCGACCGGGCCGTCGCCAACTTCGGCGGACGCCTGGGCCTGGACCTGCGGCTGGACCGCGCCAACGAGGCCTGGGGCGCGCGCCAGCTGTTCTTCCGCTGCGGTCAGGGGGTGCTGGAGTTCGGCGCCAGCACCAAGCGCGCGGCGTCCGACGAGCCCGACAGCTTCGGCGGCCTCGCCTGGCGCGTCACCGATCCGGACGCCCTTCACGCCCGGCTGGCCGCCGAGGGCTTCAACGTCTCGGAGCTGCGGACCGGCCGCAAGCCCGGCACCAAGGTCTTCACCGTCCGCGCCGCGCCAGATGGGGCGAGCCTGGGCGGCGTGCCGACGATCATGATCCAGCAGACCCCGGTCGCGGAGCCCACCTGATGGAAGCCTTCACCCGCCTGGACGCCAAGGCCGCGCCGCTGCCCCTGTCCAACATCGACACCGACCAGATCATCCCCAAGCAGTTCCTGAAGACCGTCGAGCGCGCGGGCCTGGCCAAGGGCCTGTTCTACGACCTGCGCTTCGACCGCGACGGGGTGGAGAAGCCCGGCTTCGTGCTGAACCAGCCGGCCTACAAGGGCGCGGGCGTGCTGATCGCCGGCGACAACTTCGGCTGCGGCTCCAGCCGCGAGCACGCGCCCTGGGCGCTGATGGACTTCGGCGTGAAGGCGGTGATCTCCACCAGCTTCGCCGACATCTTCTACAACAACTGCTTCCAGAACGGCCTGCTGCCGGTGGTGCTGAAGGCTGAGCAGGTGCAGCAGCTGATGGACGAGGCGCGCGGCGGCAACCACGTGGTCAGCATCGACCTGGAGACCCAGACCGTGACCTCGCCGTCCGGCGCGGTGTTCACCTTCGAGATCGACCCCAACCGCAAGCAGAAGATGCTGAAGGGCCTGGACGCCATCGGCGAGACCCTGGAAGTAGCGCCCGCCATCGACACCTACGAAATGCGCCGCGCTCTGTCGCAGCCGTGGCTGGAGGGCGCATGATCATCATCGCCGGAACCGTCCGCGTGCCGCCGGAGAACCTGGCCGACCTGCGCCCGCACCAGGACGCCATGCTGGCCGCCAGCCGCGCCGAAGACGGCTGCATAACCTACGCCTACGCCATCGACATCCAGGACTCCGGCCTGATCCGGGTGTTCGAGGCCTGGCGCGACCAGGCGGCGATCGACGCGCATTTCAAGGCCCCGCACATGGCTGTCTGGCGGGCGGCCAACGCAGAGCTTGGGGTTTTCGACCGCCAGCTCAGCCTCTATGAGGTCGCCTCCGTACGCGCCCTCTAGAGGTTTTCACGAGATGACCGACCTGCTGCTGCTGCCCGGCGACGGGATCGGGCCGGAAGTGACCGCCCAGGTGCGCCGCGTGGCCGAGGCCCTGACGCCCGACCTCAGTCTGGACGAGCGCCCGTTCGGCGGGATCAGCTATGACCAGCTGGGCACGCCGCTGGCCGACGAGACCCTGGCCGCCGCCAAGGCCGCCCGCGCCGTGCTGATGGGCGCCGTCGGCGGACCGCAATGGGCCGGGACCCCACGCGACAAACGGCCGGAGGCGGGGCTGCTGGCCCTTCGCGCCGGCATGAACGTGTTCGCCAACCTGCGCCCGGCGCTGTGCTTCCAGCCGCTGGCCGACGCCTCGTCCCTCAAGCGCGAGGTGGTCGAGGGCCTGGACTTCATGATCGTGCGCGAGCTGACCGGCGGCATCTATTTCGGCAGCCCCCGCTTCATCGAGGACCTGCCGGGCGGCGGCCAGCGGGCGGTGGACACCCAGGTCTATACGACGATGGAAATCGAGCGCGTCGCCCGCGTGGCCTTCGAACTGGCCCGGGGCCGGCGCAACAAGGTGACCAGCGCCGAGAAGTCCAATGTGATGGACAGCGGCCTGCTGTGGCGGCGCGTGGTCACGGCCCTGCACCAGCGCGACTATGCCGATGTCGAGCTGGAGCACATCCTCGCCGACAACGCCGCCATGCAGATCGTCAAGAACCCCAAGCAGTTCGACGTGATGGTCACCGACAACCTGTTCGGCGATATCCTGTCGGACATCTCCGCCCAGCTGACCGGCTCGCTCGGCATGCTGCCCTCGGCGGCGCTGGGCGTGGCGGGAACCCCCGGCCTCTATGAGCCGATCCACGGCTCGGCGCCGGATATCGCGGGCCTTGGCGTGGCCAATCCGCTGGCCGCCATCCTCTCGTTCGAGATGGCGCTGCGCTGGTCCCTGGACCGGCCCGCCGAAGCCGATCGCCTGTTCGCCGCCGTCAGCACGGCGCTGGACAAGGGCGCCCGCACCCGGGATCTGGGCGGCTCGCTATCGACGGTTGAGATGGGCGACGCGGTGCTGGCGGAGCTTTAGGTCAGAGCCCCAAACGCCGGGTCTCCCGCTGGGAAGCAAAGGCCGATAGCCCTGCGTTAAGGCCTCTATGCCAGACATGGCCTTTGCGCCCGGCCCCCGTGGCGCGGAACAGGCATTTGAGACGGCCATGCCCCCCCTCTACCAGAACCGGCCCCTGGTTCGGCCTAACGCTGGCGAATCCGACGTGCTGGCCCTGGCCGAGAGCCTGGTCTCATCCCTGAGCTCAACCTACAGTCGCGACGACCTGGAAACCCTGAAGACCGTGGTGGAGGGCCATCCCGACCGTAGCGCCGCAGGCGCCGGTCAGGTGGTCGCGAGCCTCGCGGGCCTGCTGGAGGTCCTGATGGAGAGCCAAAGGGTCGATAAGGCGGCCCTGACGGTCCACGTCCGCGCCTGGCGGCTCATGGTCAGCGCCCAGCCGGACCCGCAGGAGCGCGACCGGCTGCTCGACGGATTGCGCCTTGTACGCGAGCTCTACGAGGTCAAGCTCGGCTGAGCCGGCGCGATCACGGAGTCCGGCTGTGCAATTGGCGCGGTGTTTGCCATCCTGCGCGCGCACAGATCGGAGCCGCGCATGTCCTACTGGCTGGTGAAATCGGAACCCGCGAAATACGCGTTCGCCGACCTGGAGCGGGACGGGAAGACCGTCTGGGACGGGGTGCGTAACAATGCCGCGGCCCTGCACCTGAAGGCCATGAAGCCGGGTGACGAGGTGCTCTACTACCACTCCCAGGAAGGCCTCGCGGTGGTGGGTGTGGCCACCGTGGTCCGAGAGGCCTTTCCCGATGTGACCGACCCCGCCGGGCGTTTCGTGGCGGTGGAACTGGCGCCGGTCCGCGAGCTCAGGCGGCCGGTGACCCTGCAGGAGATGAAGGCCGCGCCGGCGCTTTCGGCCCTCGAGATGATCCGCCAGGGGCGCCTTTCCGTGTCGCCCGTGCGACCCGCGGAGTGGGTGGCGATCCTGCAGATGGCGGAGGACTGACGGCTCAGCTCGCTGGCGCCCCGCCACCGCTGAAATCGAAGCCTGGGTCGCGCTGCCGGCCGCCGCCGAAAGCATAGGTGAAGCCCACGGAAACCCCACGGTTGCGGAGACGCGAGAAGGTCGTCTCTCGATAGCTCGGCGTGTCGATCAGGCTACGGAACCGCTGGCTGTCGAGCAGGTCTTGCACGCTCACCACCGCCGAGAGATTGTCGCGGAACTTGTGGCGATAGCCCAGGTTCAAGCCGCCCGTGGGCCGGCTGTAGCCCTGCGGCGTCAGGCGCTTGCCGTTCACGAAACCCTGCAGCTGGAGGACGTCCTTGTCGGTCGCCTCCCAGCTCAGCGAGGCGCGGCCGAAGGCGGAGTAGGCCGACCGCTGACGCGACCCGAAGCCCAGGCCGGACCCGTCGATCTCGCTCCACAGCAGGTTGCTCGAGACGTTGTAGCTGACCTTGCCCGGCAGCCGGCCGTTGGCGACCAGTTCCAGGCCGGCGCTCTGGAACCCGCCGACATTGGCCTTGGTCTGCAGGATCGCGCCGCCGCCCAGGTCGCGCACCACGTCGTTCACCTGATCCTGGCCGTTTCGGTAGTAGAGCGTGGCCAGGTAGATCGTGCCGCGTTGGCGATACTGGTAGCCGAGTTCGAAAGAGTCGGTCCGCTGGGGCCGCAGGTCCGGCGCGCCCTGGCTGAAGTTCTGCGGGTCGTAAAAGACGCGGAACGCATTGTAGGCCTGGGGGTCCGGCCGCTGGATGCGGCGGCTGTAGCTCGCAGAGAGCCGCCGGCCCTCTTCGAGCCGATAGTCGAGGTGCAGGCTGGGATAGAGCCGCAGGTCGTTGTTCTCGCTCTTCAGCCCCTGGGTGACCTGATTCAGGTCGATCTGCGTCGATTCCAGGCGCAGGCCCGCCAGGGCGGTCAGCGTCTTGCCGAACGGCCGCTGGTAGGTCCCGAACAGCGACTGCACCCGCCGATCGAACCGGAAGAGGTTGGACCGTGTCGCGTCGCGGCTCGTGGGGGCCGGCGGCAGGCTGCGCAGGAAATTCAGCTCGTAGTCGTTGTCGTCCTCGGTGAACTCGTAGCCCAGCTTCAGCTTCACGTCGCCCGGCAGCGGACGCGACCAGTCCGCCTTGAGCCGGGTTCGCCAGGCGTGGTTGCGATACTCGGCGTCATCGTAGGTGGACGCCGAGGCGGGAATTCGGAAGCGGCGCAGTGCGTTGTTGCTGCGATCCTCGTCATTGAGTTCCCGGGTGACGCTGACGTTGAACTCGTGATCCTCGCCCAGCTTGCGGCGGTAGCTCAGCGTCAGTTCCAGGTTGTCGCGATCCTGGCGAACGCCACCCGCCGTGTCGTAGCCGAGCAGCGGCGCGCCCGCGCCCGTGACGCGCGACAGGACATTGGACGTCCGGGTGTCAAAGGTGACGCCACTGTAGTCGACCTCGGCGCTGATCCGGGTCTTGGCGTCCGGATCGTAGTCCAGGCCGGTGCGCAGCCCGGTGACTTCCACCGTCCCGGCGCCGACCCCGCGCCGCTGCTCGGTGAAGCCGCCAGCGGCGGGGTCGCCGAACGTGCGGTCGCCGCCAAAGATCTGTTTCATGGAGTCGTGGCGCAGGTAGAGGTCGCTGCTCAGCGTCAGCTTGCCGTCCTTGCGCGTGGCGCTGAGGCCGCCGTTCTGCCGCCCGCCGGAGCCCACGTTCACCCGCACGCTGCCGGTCGTGCCCGGCTTGGCGGTCTTCTTGGTGATCAGGTTGATGACCCCGGCCGTCCCCTCCGGGCTGAAGGCGGCCGAGGGGTTGGTGATCACCTCCACCCTGTCGATCTGGGACGCCGGCAAGCTTTGCAGGGCCTGGGCCTTGCCCTCGCCGCGGAACCGCCCACTGGGTTTTCCGTCGATCAGGATGGTGACGTTCTGGTCGCCGCGCAGCGCGACGTTGCCGTTCACGTCCACCTCGATCGAGGGGATGTTTCGCAGCGCGTCGCTGATCGAACCGGCGGTCGCCTGCAGGTCATTGGCCACGCTGTAGCTGGTGCGGTCGATGGAGGTGCGCACCGGCGGCGGCGCGCCTTCGATGATCACCTCGCCGACCGTGGCTGGCTTCGTCGGCGCGGCCTGGGCCGACTTCGGCGCCACCGGCTTCTCCTGGGCCAGGGCCGCCGAGGCGGTGGCCGTCAGGGCCGCCGTCGTTAGCCAGAACGCGCGCTGCACTTTGCTCATCCCCCGATGCGCCGTTTCGCGGCGTCGCAATCTTGAATGTCGCGATCTCTAGGGGCGCCTTTGTGACCGTGAAATTTCGGCGCCGAAGCCGCGCGGTTGCGGCGTTCGCGAAAAGACGGGCTAATCCCGCCGCGACGAAACGAGAGGACGGTCATGATCCGGATGGCAGGCGCGCGGCTCGCGGCCCTGGCGCTCACCCTGGCGGCCCCTGCGCAGGCGCAGGCTCCGGCGGTATCGCCCGTGACGGTCAAGACCGCCTCGGGCCTGGTAACCGGCCAGGCCAACGACCGGGCCAATGTGTTCCGCGCCATCCCCTACGCCGCCCCGCCCGTTGGCCCGCTCCGCTGGGCGCCGCCGAAGCCGCCGAAGCCCTGGGCCAGCACCCTGGACGCCTCGAAGAACGGCCCGTCCTGCCCACAGCCGATGAACGCCGACGGCACGCCCAACGCCTTCGGCGGCGCCAACGGCCCGGTGTCTGAGGACTGCCTGCAGCTGTACGTCTTCGCTCCAAAGGCCGCGAAAAAAGCGCCGGTGATGGTCTGGATCCACGGCGGCGGGCACCGGGTCGGGGCCGGTTGGGTCTACGACGGCTCCAACTTCGCCCGCGACGGGGTGGTGGTGGTCTCGATCAACTACCGCCTGGGCGCGCTCGGCTACCTGGCCCACCCGGCGCTGACGCGTGCGGCGGGGGCCGCGCCCACCGGCAACTTCGGCCTGATGGACCAGATCGCCGCGCTCAAGTGGGTGAAGGCCAATATCGAGGCCTTCGGCGGCGACCCAGGCAACGTCACCGTGTTCGGAGAGTCGGCCGGCGGCGGGAGCGTGCTGGCCCTGCTGGCCACGCCCGGCGCGCGCGGCCTCTATCAGAAAGCCATCGTGGAATCCGGCGGCGGTTGGGGTCCGCCGAAGACGCTCGCCCAGATGGAGGCGGACGGGGTCGCGGCGCTGACCAAGGCCGGCGCGCCCGCCAATCCCTCGGCCGACCAGCTGCGCGCCCTGCCCTTTGACACGCTCGTCCCGTTGGCCGGCGACTACGGCCCGTTCCAGGACGGCCGGTTGATGACCAAGACTCCCGCCCAGGCGCTGGCTCTTGGCTACGCCGCCGACGTCCCGCTGATCATCGGCTGGAACTCCGGCGAGGACTCTGTGGCCTTCGGCGGCCTGCTCGCCAGCACCGACGCTGACCGCACCCCGGCCGGCCGCGAAGCCTTTACCGACCGGGTGTTCGGCGCCCCGGCCCGCTGGGTCGCGGGACAGGCCGCCGGCGGCAAGCGGGCCTGGCTCTATCATTTCTCCTATGTCGGCTCGCGGTTCCGCCCGCGCGTCACCACGGCCGCCCACGCCGCGGAGATCCAGTACGTCTGGGAGTACTGGGGCCGCCGCACACCGATGAGCGTGGTGTCGGACGAGGACCGCGCCATGGCGAAGCTGATGCACGGCTGCTGGGTCAGCTTCGCGAGGACCGGCACGCCCGCCTGTGGGGCGACGGCGTGGCCGCGCTACGACCCGAAGTCCGACCAGCTCATGGAATTCGGCTCGCCCAGCGGCGTGCGCACCAACTTCCGCAAGCCCCAACTCGACGCGCAGGAGGCGGCGACGGTCCCGACACTGAAGCTGGCGAAGTAGCGGGAAAAGCCTACTTCCCGACCGACGCTTCCACAAAATCGCGCCACGGCTTCAGGAAGTGCTCGCGGACCTGCGGGCCGTCGGCGCCGAACTCGATCTGGCCTTCCCTGGCTGCGTCGAACTTCGGCCAGGCCGGGCCGCCGGCGGACCCCGGGGCGCCGGTCTTCGCGAACGCCGTCCAGTAGGCGTTCATGGCGTCGGAGAGCGGCAGGTCTTCGGCCGCGAACTTGTCCCGCGGCCGGCCGAACACGAAGCGCACCTCATCGACGTGCCCCGCGCCGAACGGCTTGCGGGCCTTCTCCGCGGCCGGGACGTAGGAGAAGTAGTAGGTCCAGGCTGGGTTGCCGTTTTTCGCGTGCAGCCGGACGATGGCCCGGTCCGGCTCGGTGATCGACTGGACCGTGACCGCGTTGTTGATGGCCGCCGCCTTGTCGCCGGTCCCGGCGGTGTCGAACACCTTCAGGATCGCCGCCTGCCGGTCGGCCGGCATGGCGTCGAGGGTGGCGGCGGTCGGACGGGTGAGGCTGGCCTCGTTGGAATTGCCGCCGATGATCAGCGGGATTCTGGCCTCGCGTCCTGCCGTGAAGCCGGCGATCACGGTCTCGACGTAAAGCTTGCCGTCCATCACCGGGAATGGCCGGCCGGGCGCCGTGACCCCACCGGGCGCGCCGGCCAGGGCGGTGAGCGGCAGCTTGCGCAACGCCGCCGCGGCGGCGGCATCATCGCCCTTTACGCCAACGGACTCGGCCAGCTTCAGCCCCGAAGCCTCAGCCTCGGCGAGCGGCGTGGGAACATTCCGCGCGAAGCCGGACTCGACGATCGCCTTGGCGAACAGGCCCTTGGCCAGCGGCGAAACCATCATGTTCAGCACGCCCATGGCGCCGGCGCTCTCGCCGAAGACGGTGACGTTCTTCGGATCGCCGCCGAACGCCGCAATGTTGGCCTGCACCCACTTCAGGCCGGCGATTTGGTCCATGTTACCGTAGTTGGCGATCAGGCCGCCTTCCTTGCTGAGCGCCGGGTGGGCGAACCAGCCCGCGCGGCCCAAGCGGTGGTTGGCGGACACCACGATCACGCCCTTCTTGGCGAACTCGGTCCCCTCGGTGTCGGCCCCGAACGCGCCGATCGCCGTGCCGACCCGAAAGGCGCTGCCGTGGATCCAGAACATCACCGGCAGCTTGGCGCCCGGCTTGGCGTTCGCCGGCCGCACGACGTTCAGATAGAGGCAGTCCTCGACGAACTGGCAGCTGGGCGGAGCCTTGGTGGCGTCACGCTCACCGGTCCAGCCAGGCGCCGCGCCCGGCGGCCGCCAGCGCAGGTCGCCCACCGGCGCCGGGGCGAAGGGGATGGCCAGGTGATAGGCCACGCCGTTCGCGACCGAGCCCTTCAATGCGCCCTGCCTGATCTTCACCACCTGCGGCTCGCCGGCTGGCGCGGCGCTCGGCGGCTGGTATCCGGGCGCCTGCGCGAAGGCGGCCAGCGGCGCCGCGACCAAGCCAAATGCCAGGGCGGCGGCGAGCGAACGACGGATCATGGCTTCCCCCAAAGTCTTCGAATTTCCGGTCTGACTATGCGCCGGCTGTTGCGCGATTGTGTCCGTCCCGGGCGGGCGACGCTAGAGTGCGCCGCCAACCCGGAGGGCCCATGGTCGCCTATGTGATCAACGAGATCGTCATCACCGAGCCCGCGCGGTTCCAGACCTACGCTGACCAGGTGCCGGCGATCCTGAAGCAGTACGGCGGCGCGTATGTCGTGCGCGGCGGGGCGCCGGAGCGGGTGGACGGGCCGGAGCCGCCGCACCGCCTGGTGGTGCTGCGGTTCCAGAGCCGTGAGGCGGCGCGGCGGTGGCGAAATTCGCCGGAGTACCTGGCCATCCTGCCGATCCGTGAGGCCACATCCAGCAGCCGGGTCTACATCGTCGACGCCTACGCGGACTAAACCACCAGGGCCGGCCGTCGAACCTCCCGGGGCTCGGTCAGCGCGGCCACGAAGTTGTCGCGCCAAGCGGTGACGTCGTCGCGCTCGACACCGTCGAACAGGGCCTGCCAGCGTTCGATCCGCTCGGCCTTTTCCATGCCGATGGCCCGCTTCAGCGCGTCGGCCACCTCCTCGGCGCTGTTCGGATTGACCAGCAGCGCCGTCGGCATCTGCCGCGCCGCGCCGGCAAAGCGCGACAGCACCAGGACGCCGGGATCGGCCGGGTCCTGGGCGGCCACGAACTCCTTGGCCACCAGGTTCATGCCGTCGCGCAGCGGCGTCACCACGCCGACCCGCGCGGCACGGTAGATGCCGGCCAGTTCGTCGCGCCGGTAAGTCTTGTTCACATAGCGGAACGGGGTCCAGTCGACGTCGGCGAACTCGCCGTTGATGCGGCCGGACAGGCCGTCCAGCCGGCCGCGGATCTCCTGGTAGGCCTCCACGGCCTCGCGGCTGACCGGGGCGATCTGCAGCATCAACACCTCGCGGCGCAGGTCCGGGTTCTCGGTCAGGAACCGTTCGAAGCCCAAGAACCGCTCCTCCAGCCCCTTGGAATAGTCCAGCCGATCGACACCGACGATCAGGCGCCGGAAGACCGTGGAGGCGCTCATCAGATCGCGCATCCGCCGCGCGCGCGGCGACTTCACCATCCTGGCGAAGTCCTCGGCGTCGATGCCGATCGGAAACGCGCCCACCTGCAGCAGCCGCCCGAAGCCCCGCACCCAGCCCGGCCGCACCAGGGCGCCCTCGGCCTCGGAGACCACATATTCCTCGAAGGCCTGCTGGTACTCCGCGGTCTGGAAGCCCACCAGGTCATAGTCGAACATCGCCGCCACCAGCTCTCGGTGACGCGGCAGGTTTATCATCACCTGATGCGCCGGCCACGGGATGTGCAGGAAGAAGCCGATCCGGTTCTTGACCCCCAGCGACCGCAACTCGCGGGCCAGCGGGATCAGGTGATAGTCGTGAATCCAGATCACGTCGTCCGGCTCGATCAGGGGGGCCAGGGTCTGGGCGAAACGGCGGTTCACCCGGCTGTAGCCCTCGCCGAACGCCCGGTCGAAGGCGGCCAGGTCGATGCGATAGTGGAACAGCGGCCAGAGCGTCTTGTTGGCGTAGCCGTTGTAATACTCCTCAAGATCGATCTCCTCGAGATCGACGGTCGCCGCCGTCACGCCACCCATGGTCTGGATGTGCAGCTGGCCTGAGAACTCCGGCGTGGTCTTGCCGCTCCAGCCGAACCAGACGCCGGAGCCCTCGCGCAGCGCCGCCGCCAGCGCCATGGCCAGGCCGCCGACGCTCTCCTCGCCCTCGCCGCTTGGCGGGTTGACGCGATTGGAGACGACGATCAGGCGGCTCATCGGGCCGCTTCCAGCCAGGCCAGCAGGTCCTCGACGCCGCGCAGGCCGAAGCGGGCGGCGGTGCCGCGCGGCCGGCCGACCAGCACGCCGAAACCGCCCAGGCGCTCGACCTCGGCGAACCCGTGCTCGTCAGTGGCGTCATCCCCGGCGAACACCGGCTGCGCGCCGCGGAAGGTCGGAGAGGCCATGAAAGCGCAGATCGAGTCGCCCTTGGCGGCGCCGGGCGTGCGCAGCTCCTCCACCATGTCGCCGTCCTGCAGGGTCAGGCCGGTTTCGACGGCCAGGCGGCGGGCCAGGACGCGGGCGGCGGCGGCCTGTGACTGGGCCATGCGGAAGTGCAGGGCGACGCTGGCGCCTTTCTCCTCGACGATCAGGCCGGGATCGCGGACGGCGAAGCGGCGCAGGGCGGCGATGGCCTTGGCCAGGGCCGGATGCGGCTCGGCATCGTGGCGCGACCCGTCGGAGTCGCGTCGCACCAGGCCATGGACGGCGGCCACGCAGGTGATGCGGCCCTCCAGGATGCGGTCGATGTCGGCCAGGGTGCGGCCGCTGACCACGGCCAGGCGGCCGTCCAGCCCGGTCTTCAGATGCTCCAGCAACCGGGTGCGACGGGGATCGGCCAGCACGTCCTGCGGACGCGCGGCGATCGGGGCCAGCGTCCCGTCCAGGTCGAGGAACAGCGCGGCCTTCGCCAGGCTGAGCGGCCTGGGAATCGGCAAATTCAGGTTGAGCACTTCGACGGACATGACCTCACCACCCCAGACCCTGCACAACGCCGGAGCGGGGGCTTTTGATCCTGCGCGCCGGCGCCCCTTGACGCCGGGGGCCAAGGCAGGCTGCTTTCGCGCTTCGCAAGCAGAGGAACATCCATGCCCGCCATGCCGCTGGCCGACGCGATCGTGCTGTTCGGCGCCACGGGCGACCTGGCGCGACGCATGCTGCTCGCCTCGCTCTACTTCCTCGACGCCGACGGCTTCCTGCCGAAGGACTTCCGGATCGTGGCCACCGCGCGAACGGAAATGACCCGCGAAGCCTTCCTGGAACTGGCCCATCAGACGCTGAGCGAGCGGCCGGAGGGCCTGGACCCGGACGTCTGGACCCGGTTCGCCCAGCGGATCAGCTATGTCGGCGCCGACGCGACCACCGTCGAGGGCGCGGCCAGGCTCTGCCCCGCCCTGGGCAGCGCCAAGCGGCCGATGTTCTATCTGGCGATCTCGCCCAGCCTCTATGAGCGGGTGACGGTCGCCCTGGCCGCCGCCGGCCTGGCCAGCGACGACAGCCGCATCGTGCTGGAGAAGCCGATCGGCCGCGAGCTGGAGAGCAGCCGCGTGATCAACACCGCGCTCGGCGCCGTGTTCGACGAGAGCCAGATTTTCCGCATCGATCACTACCTCGGCAAGGAGACGGTCCAGAACCTGATCGCGCTGCGCTTCGCCAACACCCTGTTCGAGCCGCTGTGGAACAGCCTGACCATCGACCACGTCCAGATCACCGTGGCCGAGACGGAAGGCGTCGGGGACCGCTGGCCCTACTACGACGAATACGGCGCGCTCAGGGACATGCTGCAGAACCACATGCTGCAGCTCCTGTGCCTCGTGGCCATGGAGCCGCCGGCCGACATGGAACCCGACTCGGTGCGCAACGAGAAGGTCAAGGTGCTGCGCTCGCTGCGCCGCTTCACCCGTGTCGATGCCGCCGAGAAGTCGGTGCGCGGCCAGTACACCCCAGGCGTGGTCAGCGGGAAATCCGCCGCCGGCTATGAGACCGAGCGCGGCCAGAAGAGCGGCACGGAGACCTTCGTCGCCCTGCGCGCCGACATCGACAACTGGCGATGGGCCGGCGTGCCGTTCTTCCTGCGCACCGGCAAGCGGATGCCCGAAAAGCGCACCCAGATCATGCTGCAGTTCAAGCCGGTGCCGCACTCGATCTTCGGCCTGGCCTCCACCCAGGACCTGATGGCCAACCGCTTGGTCATCGACCTGCAGCCGGACGAGGACATCAAGCTCACCCTGATGAACAAGGCGCCGGGCCTCAGCCAGGGCGGCATGCGGCTGCAATCCCTGCCCCTGTCGCTCAGCCTGCTGCGCACCTACGAAGGCAAGGGCGGGCGGCGGCGGGTCGCCTATGAGCGCCTGCTGCTGGACGTGATCCACGGCGACGCCACGTTGTTCGTCCGTAGAGACGAGGTCGAGGAGGCCTGGCGCTGGGTCGATGGTGTCGCCGACGCCTGGTCCGAGGCCCGCCTCGAGCCGAAGCCCTATGCGGCCGGCAGCTGGGGCCCGTCCGGGGCGTTCGCGCTGATCGAGCGGTTCGGCAAGGACTGGTCGGACTGATCGGGACGCCCCCTACCGGATGCTCTGCCAGCTCTTCGACAGCAGGTTCGCGCAGTTGATCAGGCCGACCAGGGAGTAGGTCTGCGGGTAGTTGCCCCACAGTTCCTGGCCGTCCAGGGCGATGTCCTCGCTCAGCAGCCCCGCCGCCGTCCGTCGCCCCAGCATCTCCTCGAACAGGGTGCGCGCCTCGTCGGTGCGGCCCGACAGGTGCAGAGCCTCGATGAGCCAGAAGGTGCAGAAGTTGAAGGCGGTCTTGGGCAGGCCGAAGTCGTCGGGGGCGGCGTAGCGCAGCATGTAGGGCCCGCGGCGCAGGCCATGCTCGACGGCGGCCATGGTGGCGGCCATGCGCGGGTCGTCCGGCGACACGAAGCGCACATCGACCAGCTGCAGCAGCGAGGCGTCCAGCTCATCGCCCTCGAAGGTGGCGGCGAAGCGGCCCTCGGCCTCGTTCCAGGCCCGGCGCTCGATGGTGGCGCGCACGTGGGCGGCGCGGGCGTTCCAGAAATCCGCCCGGTCGCCCAGGCCCAGCCTGGCCGCGGCATTGCCCAGCCGGTCGCAGGCCGCCCAGCACATCACCGACGAATAGGTGTGCACCGCCTCGCGCCCGCGGAATTCCCAGAGGCTGGCATCCGGCTTGTCGTGCAGCTCGAAGGCCCGCTCGCCGATCGGCTCCAGGGCGCGGAAGTCGTCCGCCGTCGCCGGCCGCAGCAGCCGTTCGTCGAAGAACGCCTGCACGGTCGACAGGATGATCTGGCCATAGACGTCGTGCTGCCGATGCTCGTGCGCTTGGTTGCCGACCCGCACCGGGCCGATGCCGCGATAGCCCGGCAGGTGCGGCGCGGTCCGCTCGGTCAAGGCCGGCTCCAGACCGACGCCATAGACCGGCTGGATATGACCGGCCTTGTTCGCCGTCGTTCCCATGCCCGGCAGGTCGCCCTGTCCGTCGGTGGACGCAGGCCCCGCCATCTCCCCGCGATTGACCAGGTCCACAAGGTTGCGGAGATAGACCAGGTAGTTCTCCAGCATGTCCGCCGCGCCCAGCCGGTTCAGCGCCTGCACCACGTAGTAGGCGTCGCGGAGCCAGCAATACCGGTAGTCCCAGTTGCGCCCCGCGCCCGCCGCCGCCTCGTGCTCGGGCAGGGAGGTGGTCAGCGCCGCCACGATCGCTCCGGTCTCCTCATGGGCGCAGAGCTTCAGGGTGATCGCCGCGCGGATTACCGCCGCCTGCCACTCCAGCGGCACCGACAGGGTGCGCACCCAGCCCCGCCAGTCGTCGGTGGTTTCCCGCAGCATGCGTTCGGCCGTCCCGCCCACCTCGGCGTCGAAGGCTTCGTCCGGTCCCAGGAACAGCGCCAAGGACTTCTCCAGCCGGAACGAGCGCTCCTGCAGGATGTGGCTGACCGGGGCGTCGGTGGTGAGCCGCAGCGTCGCCGCCTCGCCGACGTAGCGGATGTGGTTGGAGCCAGAGGTGGTGTAGCAGCGCCGCTCGCCGTAGTTCACCATCGGGCGCAGGCGGATGCGGATGCGCGGCGCGCCCTTCAAGGGCCGCACCAGGCGGACGAACGCCATTGGCCGGTACTGCCGGCCCAGGTGGCGATAACGAGGGCAGAAGTCGAGAATCTCGACCGCCGCGCCCTCGGCCGTGCGGATCTCGGTGCGCAGGATCGGCGTGTTGCGCAGATAGGCCTGGGTGGTCTCGGTCGCGCCCTCGACGTCGATCGCCCACAACCCCTGCGCCTCGAGATCGGCCGGGTCCTTGCCGCCCAGCAGGGCGCAGAAGGCCGGGTCGCCGTCCACCCGCGGCACGCAGGCCCAAACATAGCGGCCAGCCCGGTCGATCAGGGCGCTGGCGGCGCAGTTGCCGATCGGAAAAAGGTCGAGGTTGGGGCTCAAGGCCACAGACTCCCCGCGTCAGGATTCCGCAAACACCCGCCCCTCTGTCTGCTCGCCAACATAGAACGCGAGTCGCGGCCGTTTCGCTCCCCCGCCACTCAACTCCGCCTCAGCCGTAGCGCACGCGCAACCGCGGGCCACGGCTGTTGGAATGCACCGCCACCCGCGATCCCTGCCGCTCGAACACCAGGTCGATGGCCCCATCGCCCACCTCCAGGCCGATGACGCTGAGGCGGTCGATGCCGACCGGCAGGGCGGGGTTGCGGATTTCCACCTCGGCCGTCTCGCCGACGATGGAGAGGCCCAGGCACGCCTGCAGCAGCATGAACACCGCCCCGGCCGCCCAGGCCTGGGGCAGGCAGGCGACGGGATAGGCCACCGGCGCCTCGCCCGCCGCGCGCGGGAAGCCGCAGAACAGCTCCGGCAGCCGCATGTCCAGCTGGGTCGCCACCTCGAACAGCGCCGCCGTCAGCTTCACCACCCCGTCGCGCTCGCCGTAGTAGGACAACCCCAGCGCCGCCACCGCCGTGTCGTGCGGCCAGACCGAGCCGTTGTGATAGGACATCGGGTTGAAGCGCGGCTGGTCGGTGGCCAAGGTCCGCAGGCCCCAGCCCGAGAAGAAGCCGCTGGAGAACAGTCGCCTGGCGACCCTCTCCGCCCGATCGGCGTGGGGCAGGCCGGTGAACAGCAGATGCCCCGGATTGGACCCTTCGACACGGCACAGCTCGTTCTGCCCGTCCAGGGCGATGCCGTAGAAGCCCTCGTCCTCCATCCAGAACCGCGCCTCGACCACCCCGCGCAGCGCCGCCGCGCGTCGGCTCCACTGCTCGGCCGCGTCGGCGTCGCCGCGCCGCGCGGTCAGCGCCGCCATGGTGCGATAGGCGGCGTAGGCGTAGCCCTGGACCTCGACCAGGGCGACCGGCCCTTCCGGGAAGCGGCCGTCGGCGTGGAAGATGGAATCGCCGCTATCCTTCCAGCCCTGGTTGGTCAGGCCGCCGTCCATCGCCCGCGCATAGGCGATCAGGCCCAGCGGGTGGCGGTCCGCCATCATGGTGATCCAGCCGGCCGCCCGCTCCAGGGCCGGCCACCAGAGGTCGATCTGGGCGTAGTCGCCAGTGCGCTCGGCGTAGGCGCCCGCCAGGGCGACGAACAGCGGCGTGGTATCGACCCCGCCGTAGTAGCGGCCGAACGGGACTTCGCCCAAGGCCGCCATCTCACCACGGCGGGTCTCGTGCATGATCTTGCCCGGCTCGGAGTCGGCGAAGGCCGAGGTCTCCTGCGCCTGCCATTCGGCGAGATAGGTCAGGACCCCCTTCGCCAGGGTCGGATCGCACCACAGGATCTGCCAGGCGGTCAGGATCCCGTCCC
The DNA here is from genome assembly GCA_943332615.1 of Phenylobacterium deserti. Taxonomy (GTDB): domain Bacteria; phylum Pseudomonadota; class Alphaproteobacteria; order Caulobacterales; family Caulobacteraceae; genus Phenylobacterium; species Phenylobacterium deserti_C. Next base: position 15,261 of record CALQQB010000013.1, on the reverse strand, counting down.
GGCCGAACGCCGTCGAGAACCAGGGGATGCCGGCATAGGGGTATGGCCCGGTCTTCAGGGGCGTGGTGAGCAGCGCCAGGTCCGACCGCGACTTGTCGATCCAGGCGTTGAACAGCCGGCCGTTGGTGGAGAGCCGCGCCCCCTGCCGCCGGCGCTCGCGCATCGCGAACCGGGCCCGGGCGGCGGCGGCGCGGAAGCGGGCCCGGCTGGGAAGCTCGGCGGCCGGGGCGGCGCCCACCTCGATATAGAGCTCGCGGCATTCGTCGGTGGCGAGCGAGACCAGGAAGGCAGCCTGCCCGCCGTCGATCTGCGGCGGCGGCTCGGAGAAGGCCACCACGCTCTGCCGCGCCACCCCGTCGAGGCCCTCGTACTGGAACCGCACCGCGTGATCCGTGACCTTCGGCGTGGCGAGCCGCCCCCGGGCCCGCCGCTGGGCGCCGCGCACCTCGAACATGTCCCGGAAGTCCGCCGCGTAGCGGAAGGCCAGAGGCAGGGTGATCGGCTCGCGATTGTAGCTGGTCAGGCGGATGCGTTCGTAGAGCCGCTCGTCCCAGAGGAACCGCTTGCGCTCCAGATGCACCACCCCCGGCGGCCCGATGGGGCCGGCCGGGGCCGGGATCGCCCGGTTCAGGCCGCGGGAGGTAAAGTAGACGTTATCCTGGCTGATGGCCCCCGACAGCAGGGTTGGCGACCGGTCGCCGAGGGTCAGTTCCCAGCGCGAAAGGATGCGGGTGTCGTCGTGGAACAGGCCGTCGGCCGCACCGGCGATATCGCCGTGGCTGTCGGCGACCATGAAGGTGTCGCGGTCCTTCAGCGCATAGAGCCGCTGCGGGACTCGAGGCTCCTCGATGTCCCCCCATTCGACGGGCGCGGCAGGGTTGGGGGCGAGGTCGTTCATACCCAGGGCGGCGATCAGGCCGCCTCGGTCAGAGCGGCGCCGTTGGCGGCGACCGCGAGACGCTCGTAGATCTGCACGTAGCGCCGAGCCATGGCGATCGCCGAGAACCGCGCCTCGAACCGGGCCCGGATGGCGCCGCGATCCAGCTCTCCGATCCGCGCCACGGCTTCGGCGGCCTCCGCCTCGGACCGCACGATGAAACCGGTCAAACCAGGCTCCACCACTTCGCGCACCGAGCCGTTGTCCCAGGCGATCACCGGCGTGCCGCAGGCCATGGCCTCGATCATCACCAGGCCGAAGGGTTCGGGCCAGTCGATGGGGAACAGCAGGGCCTCGGCCCCGCCCAGGAAGGCCGACTTCGCGCCGTCGCCGATCTCGCCGACGAACTCCACCAGCGGGTTGGCCATCAGGGGTTCGATGACGTCCTCGAAATAGGCCCGGTCGGCGTTGTCCACCTTGGCGGCGATCCGCAAGGGCAGGCCCGCGGCCGTGGCGATATCGATCGCCCGGTCGGGCCGTTTCTCCGGCGAGATGCGGCCCAGGAAGGCCAGGTAGCCCCGGGCGCGGGGACTGAACCGGTAGAGTTCGGTGGACATGCCGTGGTGCACCGTCGCCGCCCAGTTGGCGAACGGCAGCGGCCGGCGCTGATCGTCGCTGATCGACACCAGCGGGAACTGCGGCCAGCGGCGGTAAACCCCCGCCAGGTCCTTCAGGTCCAGGCGTCCGTGCAGGGTGGTCAGGGTCTTCTGCGCCAGCCCCTCGAACATCGGGAACTGGATCATGTCGGTGTGGAAGTGGATCACGTCGAACTCGTCGGCGCGGCGGCGCACCTCGGCCAGCTGGTGCAGGTGGGCGGCCAGGTCCGACTTCAGCGGCGCCGGGTCCAGGCGGATCGCCTGGTCGCGCACGGGCGCGAGCGCGGCCAGGGTCTGGGCCTCGGCGCTGGCGAACAGGGTGACCTGGTGGCCCAGCTGCATCAGGGCGTCGGTCAGGTGAGCGACCACCCGCTCTGTGCCGCCGTACAGGCGCGGCGGCACGGCTTCGTACAGGGGCGGAACCTGGGCGATACGCATGGACACTCCGAGCTCACGGACCCGCCGGCGCCCCGAAGGCGGGGCTGACGTCACGAGCCATGACGCGCCGGCGCCACCCAGGGTTCCATGCCGTTCGCGAAATGCCCGCCCGGGTGGGCGCCCGTGACGGTGCAGAGGCGCTATGAGGCGGCCATGATCGAGAGCTTCGCGGACACCGTGACCCTGGCCGACGCCGCCGCCCACGCCGTCGCCGATACGCTTGGTGAGGCGCTGCGCCAGCGGGGCGCGGCTGCCCTCGTCGCCACAGGCGGGCGCTCGCCGGGGCCAGTCTACGACCGCCTGGCCCGGATGCATCTGGATTGGGCGCGGGTCAGCGTCACCCTCTCCGACGACCGCTGCGTCGATGCCGGCGCGCCGGACTCCAACGCGAGCCTGGTCCGCGACCGCCTGCTGCGGGGACCGGCCGCCGCGGCGCGTTTCCTGCCCCTGTGGCCGGCTGAGCCCGAGACGCTCGCCACGATTGCCGCGCTGCGGCCGTTCGATGCGGTGATCCTGGGCATGGGCGAGGATGGCCACATCGCGTCCCTGATCCCCGGCGACCCTGGACTGCCGGACGGCCTGGCCACCACAGACCTCACCCGCGCCGTCCCGGCGGGCTTCGGAAGTCCCCCGATCGCCCGCCTCACGCTCACCCTCCACGCTATCCTTGATGCACGCGCCATCTTCCTCTTGATCGCCGGTGAGGCTAAGCGCGAGGTGCTCCGGCGCGTCCAGGCGGGCGAGGATCTGCCGGTCGGCCGATTGATCTCGCAAGCCCGGGCGCCGGTTCGCATCTTCTGGCAGCCCGGAGTCTAGCGTCATGCACAGCGTCACGGCCGAGGTCACCCAGCGGATTGTTGAACGCAGCCGCGCGACGCGGGCCGATTACCTGGCGCGGATGGAGGCGGCGCGGCAGGCGGGGCCCGGGCGCGGCAAGCTCTCCTGCGCCAACTGGGCCCACGCCTTTGCGGCCTCACCGGACGGCGACAAGCAGCGGATGCGCGACCCCAGCGCCCCCAACGTCGCCATCGTCAGCGCCTACAACGACATGCTTTCGGCCCATCAGCCCTACGAGCGGTTCCCCGACCTGATCCGCCAGGCCGCCCACGAAATCGGTGCAACCGCCCAGTACGCCGGCGGCGTGCCGGCCATGTGCGATGGGGTCACCCAGGGGCGGCCGGGCATGGAGCTGTCGCTGTTCTCCCGCGACGTGATCGCGATGGCGACGGCGGTGGCGCTCTCCCACGACGCCTTCGATGCGGCCCTGATGCTGGGCATCTGCGACAAGATCGTGCCGGGCCTGTTCATCGGCGCCGCCGCCTTCGGCCATCTGCCGACGATCTTCGTGCCCGGCGGCCCGATGAGCTCGGGGATCTCCAACGGCGAGAAGGCTCGGGTGCGCGGCCTCTACGCCGAGGGCAAGGCCACCCGCGACGAATTGCTGGACAGCGAGATGAAGAGCTACCACGGCCCCGGCACCTGCACCTTCTATGGCACCGCGAACTCCAACCAGATGATGATGGAAATGACGGGGCTGCATCTGCCCGGCGCGGCCTTCGTCAGCCCGAACACGCCGCTGCGCGATGCGCTCACCGCTGCCGCGCCAAAGCGGGCGGTGGAGATCCGCGACGGGGGCAACGACTACACGCCGTTTTCTGCGGTGGTGAACGAGAAGTCGCTGGTCAACGCCATCGCCGGCCTGCTGGCCACGGGCGGCTCGACCAACCACACCCTGCACATCCTGGCCATGGCGCGCGCCGTCGGGGTTCAGATCACCTGGGAAGACATGAACGACCTCTCCCACATCACCCCGCTGATCGCGCGGGTCTATCCGAACGGGACCGAGGACGTGAACGCCTTCCATGCGGCCGGCGGGATGAGCTACGTGACCCGCACCCTGCTCGACCACGGCCTGGTCCATGAGGACGTGGTCACCGTCGCCGGGGCTGGCCTGCGTCGCTATCAGCAAGAGCCGTTTCTGGACGGCGGCAAGCTGGTCTGGCGCGACGGGCCGGAGCAGAGTCTCAACCGCGACATCCTGCGGCCGGCCGACGACCCCTTCGAGGCCGAGGGCGGCATGCGGCTGCTGACCGGGCCCCTGGGCCGGGGCGTCATCAAGACCTCGGCCGTGAAGCCCGGCCACCGGGTCATCGAGGCCCCGGCCCTGGTGTTCGATGACCAGGACGAACTGCTGGCCGCCCACAAGCGCGGCGAACTGGAGCGCGACTTCATCGCCGTGGTCCGCTTCCAGGGGCCCCGGGCCAACGGCATGCCTGAGCTCCATTCCCTGACCCCGGTCCTGGGCGTGCTGCAGGACAAGGGCTTCAAGGTCGCCCTGGTCACCGACGGCCGGATGTCCGGCGCCAGCGGCAAGGTGCCGGCCGCCATTCACATGACCCCCGAGGCCAAGGCCGGGGGCCCGCTGGCTTTCGTCCGCAACGGCGACATCATCCGCCTGGACGCCGTGGCCGGGACCCTGGACATCCAGGTCGATCCGCGCGCGCTGATGGCGCGTGGGCCCGCCGCCTGCCCGCCATCGGGTCTTGGCTACGGCCGCGAGCTGTTCGGCTGGATGCGCCACGCCGCGGGCCCGGCCGACACCGGCGCCTGCGCTTTGTTTGAGGCCGCCCGATGAAATCGCAATGGGTGGGCCTGGTCGGCGACGTTGGCGGGACCAATGCGCGGCTGGCGTTGATCGACACCGCCGGCCACATCCGTCATCCCCGGATCTTTCCGTGCAAAGACTATCCGAGCCTCACCGAGGTGATCGACGAATACATCAACACCACCGCCGGCAAGAAGCGGCCGCCCAAGGCGGTGATCGCCGTGGCGGGTCCGGTTGTGGACGGCGAAATTGAGTTCACGAATATCGATTGGACGGTCTCCGAAGTGGACCTGCTGTCGACCTTCGAATTCGAGGCGGTGGACCTGATCAACGACTTCGCCGCCCAGGCGCTGGCCTGCACGCGGCTGGAGGGGCCCGACCTGCGGGGCATTGGACCGGAGCTGGGCCGGGGGGCGCATGACTGCCCATTGGTGGCCCTTGGCGCCGGCACCGGGTTTGGCGTCGCGGCGCTGGCGCGGGGCGAGCGCGGCGACATCGCCATCTCCACCGAGGGCGGCCATGCCGGGTTCGCGCCGAGCGACGAGGTCGAGCTGGAAATCTGGCGGCGGCTGAACGCGAAGTTCGGCCGGGTGTCCATCGAGCGGCTGTTGTCCGGCTCCGGCCTCTACGAGGTCTACCGCACCCTGGCCGAGCTGGACTCGAAGGTCGTCGCCCTGCCCGACGAGATGGCGGTCACCAAGGAGGGCCTGGTGGGCGATCCGCTGGCCGCCGCGGCGCTGGACCGGTTCGGCGGCATGCTGGGTGCGGTAGCCGGCGATCTGGCGCTGACCTACGGCGCCCGTGGCGGGGTCTATGTCTCCGGCGGCATCGCGCCGCGCATGGCCGAGCGGCTGGCGGCCGGGCCGTTCCGCCGGCGGTTCGAGGACAAGGGCCGGCTCTCCGACTACGTCCGCAGCATCCCGACCTTCCTGGTGCTGCACCCCTACCCGGCCATTGTCGGCGCCGCGCGCCAGCTGGAGCAGATGGAGCGGATGTGAGCGCGCCACGCTGAGAATTGCCGCGGCGGTTATATTTCTACTGGAGTATATACTAGCAGGCGGGCGCGGCGCTGAGGCGCTTCACAGTCAAGCGTTCGTCGATCACGGCGCTGCCGGCGCGTTCAACGCGGTTCTGAGTCAGCCAGAGGACGCGGCCGTCCTTCATCGAGACCTCGGCGTCGGCGATGGTGGTCTGGGTCACGGCGGCGCTGGAGCCGCTGGTCACGCGGTGGACCGCCAGTACGCAGCCCGGGGTCTTCATAGAGGTTTCGGTCACCACCCTGGCCGCCGGCCGGCGCCGGGCGTCCAGGCTCTCGACCTTGCCAAGGGTGACCGCGCCGCGCATCTCCACGGCCCGCATCAGCGCCAGGTCGCCCAGCACCATGTCCTGGGCCGCGTCGGTGGGGGCTTGGTCCATCCGCTGGTGGACGATGTTGCGCACCTCGTCGCCAGCCGGCAGCTTGGCGTCGATGGCGGCCAGCACCCTGGCCTTGAAGTCCGGCCAGTTGTCGAGGCCGGCCAGCTGGCCCGCCCGGTCCACCCGGAAGTCCAGCGAAACCCCGACCGTGGACTGCAAGGGCGCCTTCATGGCCGGCCCGGCGGTGTCCGACACCGTGGCCTCCTTCAGGGTGTAGCGCAGCTTCAGCCCCTCGGGACTGACGCCCAGCACCTCCAGTTCGAAGACCTGGCTGTTCACCTGGGCGCCGATGCCGTCGGAATTGCGTTCGGCGTACCGGGCCTCACTGCGGAAACGGTAGACGTCGCCGACGGCGTCCTTGCGCGTCGGCGGCGAGCCGGCCGTCGCGGCGGCGGCCAGCAGCAGGACCACAGGCAGGCCGGCCATACCGGCTAGTGGCCCTGGAAGTTGCCGACCCGCCGCTCGGCGACGGAGCGGATGCCTTCCTGGAAGTCGTCGGTGGCCCGCAGCGCCGTCTGCTGGATGTGCTCGTGGCTGGTCTGTTCCAGAACCGCTGCCGCGAGGTCCCCACGCAAGGTCTTGCGGGTAGCGACCACCGCCAGCGGCGCGTTCTCGGCGATCTCGGTGGCCAGGGCCAGCGCGGCGCCGCGCAGGTTCTCCGCCGAGGCGATCTCGTCCACCAGCCCCCAGCCCAGCCCATCCTCCGCCTTCACGCGGCGGCCGGTGAGGAACATCAGGTTGGCCCGGTGCTCGCCGATCGCGCGAGGCAGGGTGTGGGTGAGGCCAAAGCCCGGATGGAAGGCCAGCTTCACGAAGTTGGCGGCGAACCGCGCCTCAGGCGAGGCCACCCGGAAGTCGGCGACCATCGCCAGCCCCAGGCCCGCGCCGACCGCCGCGCCCTGCACCGCCGCCACGATCGGCTTCTGGATCGAATATAGCCGCACCGCCTGGGTGTAGAGGGCGTTGATCCCGGCCATACCGCCGCCGACGCTGTCGTTGGGGTTGGTGAAGTCGGCGCCGGCGCAGAACGCCTTGCCGTCCGACTGGATCACGCTGGCCCGCACCCGCAGCTCGGCGTCGCCGGCCTCCAGGCACAGCGCCAGGTCGCTCATCAGGTCCACGGAGACGTGGTTGTAGGGCGGCTTGTCGATCGTCACGACCAGCACATGGCCCTCAAGCTTCGAGGTGATGTGTTCGCCCCAAGACATAGCCTTCATCGTCTGGTCCCCAGCATGTTTCTCGCCACCACCCACTTATGCACTTCGGTGGGCCCATCATAAATCCGCATCGTGCGCAGTTTTGCCTGCATCAGTTGCAGCGGCAGTTCCTTGGTCATGCCCATCGCGCCGAACGCCTGCATGGCGCGATCGACCGTCTCATAGGCCATCTCGGTGGCGAACCACTTGATCATGGAAATCTCTGACCGCACGTCGCGGCCATTATCCAGCTTCCAGGCGCAGTCATAGGTCATCAGGCGGGTGGCATGGATCTTGGTCGCCGCCTCCGCCACCCAGAACTGGATCGCCTGGCGTTCGCTCAGCGGCATCCCGAAGGTCTTCCGCTGCGGGGCGTACTCGATGATCATGTCCAGCGCCCGCTGCGCCATGCCGATCGACCAGGCCGCCATCTGGATGCGCCGCGTCCCCAGCCGGATCTGCATCGGTGCAAAGCCGGATCCCTCCTGACCCAGCAGCTTCCACCCCTCGACCCGGCAGTCCTCCAGGGCGATCTCATAGGTGAAGGCCCCGGCGATCATCGGAATGCGCCGCAGCACGTTGAACCCGGGCGTGCCCTTGTCGACCAGGAACGCCGACATGCCGCCCCGCGCGCCCTTCACCTTGTCGGTGACCGCCATCAGGATGGTGAAATCGGCGTCGGCCGCGCGGCTGATCCAGATCTTCCGGCCGTTGATCACCCAGTCGTCGCCGTCGCGCACGGCGGTGGTGGTCATACCCGCCGGGTCAGACCCGGCCCCGGGTTCGGAAATCCCGATCGCCGAGACCGTCTTGCCGGCCACATAGGGCGCCAGATAGGCGGCGCGCTGGCGCTCATTCACCGTGGCGCTCAGCATCCGCAGGTTCGGGCTGTCCGGCGGCAGGGTGTAGGGGGTGACGGTGCGGCCGATCTCCTCCTCGACGCCGACCATGGCCAGCATCGGCAGGTCGGAGCCGCCCACGTCCTCTGGCGCGTCCAGGCCGAACAGGCCCAGCTCCTTGGCCCGGTCGTCCAGCCGCGCATGTTCGGCGGCGCCGAGCCCCAGGCCCCCGCCCTCGGCTTCCCGCCGCATCACCCCGGCTTCCAGCGGCATCAGCTCGTCTTTGACGAACCGGGCCACCAGGTCCTTCAGCATCCGGTGCTCTTGCGAGAGCTCGAACTGCATGACGTTTCCTCGTTCTCGTTGGCGCCATTGAACAGGGCCGCGCGAAGGGATACTAGGCCTAGAGCGCATCGCCCATATGTAGATCGTATTTCCATATATATGGATGATATCGATACAAGTATGGATGGTCGATCCAGCGGGCAGGGTTTCGTGGCGGACGGGGCGGTCAAGTCGGCGCGGCGGGCGCTGGAGATCCTGGAGGTCTTCGCGCGCCACCGCCGGCCGCTGGCGCTGAAAGAGGTGCTGGACGCGCTGGGCTATCCCACCTCCTCCGGCTCGGCGCTGATGAAGTCGCTCGTGGCCCTGGGCTACCTCGACTACGACCGCGAGCGGCGCACCTATTTCCCGACCATGCGGATCCATGTGCTCGGCGCCTGGGTGCCCGGGGTGCTGTTCGGCGACGGGCCGCTGCTGGCGGGGCTCGAGGATCTGCACGCCAGGACCGGCCATACCATCGTGCTGGCGGTGCAGAGCGACCTGCACGCCCAGTATGTCCATGTGCTGCCGTCGCCCGAGCCCCTGCAGCTGAAGGCGCCGCCCGGGACCTTGCGGCCCCTGGCCCGCTCCGGCATGGGCCTGGTGCTGCTCTCGGCCAAGAGCGACGCCGAGGTCGAGCGGCTGCGTCGGCGCATCAATGCGTCCGGCGAGGATATCGCCCAGACGCGGGAGGCGTTGATGAGCCGGGTGAACGAGGTGCGGGCGCGGGGCTACGCCTTCTCGCGCAACACCATTTCGCCGGGCATCGGCATCATCGGCGCGGCCCTGCCCAAGGGGCCGTTCGGGCGGACGTTTGCTGTGGGCGTCGCGGGCCGCGTGCCCGATCTGGAAGAAAACCGGGACGAGATCGTGGGCGCGCTCCAGGGCCTGATCGCACGTCTAGAGATGAGTTGAGGGAAGCCGCATGACCACCAAGACCTTGGCCGACACGCCGAAGACTTTGGCTGAAAAGCCAACGGGGCCGCTCAGCGGCATCCGCATCCTGGACCTGACCAGCGTGGTCAACGGCGCCTATGGCACCCAGATCCTCGCCGACCAGGGCGCCGACGTGATCAAGCTGGAGGACCCGGGCGGCCATCGCGGCGACGGCGGCGACATCATGCGCTGGGGCGGCCAGGTGCCGGAGGGCTGCGAGCGCGGCATGGGGCCGATCTTCGTCACCATCAACCGCAACAAGCGCTCCATCCTGCTCGACATGCGCGACCCCAAGTCGAAGGCCACCGTCGAGAAGCTGATCAAGTGGGCCGACGTGTTCGCCGCCTCGGTCCGCTACGACGGCCTGAAGCGGATCGGCCTGGGCTACGAGGACGTGGCCGCCATCAAGCCGGAGATCATCTACGTCCATGCCGCCGGCTACGGCTCCGACGGCCCCTACGCCGGCGAGCCCGCCTACGACGACCTGATCCAGGCCGCCTCCGGCTTCTCCGACGTCCTGCCCCGTACCGATGGCAACCCCACCCCGCGCATCCTGCCCACCCTGGTGGCCGACAAGGTCTCGGGCCTGTTCCTCAGCCAGGCGGTCACCGCCGCCCTGTTCCACCGCGAGCGCACCGGCGAGGGCCAGTTCGTCGAGGTGCCGATGTTCGAGTGCATGACCAGCTTCCTGCTGGTGGAGCACCTGTTCGGCAACACCTTCGAGCCACCGACCGGCCAGTGGGGCTACACCCGCGTGGTCAACCCCAACCGCAAGCCGTTCAAGACCCAGGACGGCTACATCGGCCTGCTGCCCTACACCGACAAACAGTGGGACCAGTTCTTCGAGGTCGCCGGCATGACCGACAGCATCGCCAAGGACCCCCGCTTCGCCGACTACTTCACCCGCAGCCAGCACATCAGCGAACTCTACGGCCTGGTCGAAATCGCGGCGGCCACCAAGACCACCCAGGAATGGCTGGACGTGCTGAAGCCCCTCTCCATCCCGGTCGTAAAGGCCAACCGACTGGACGAACTCCCCGACGACCCCCACCTCCAGGCCGTCGACTTCTTCCAGATGTACCGCCACCCCGACCTCGGCCTCTACCGCCAGATGAAACCCCCGGTCACCTTCTCCAAGACCCCGTCGAACATCCGCATGCACCCCCCGAAGATGGGCGAGCACACCGACGAGGTGCTGGCGGAGATCCTGGCGGACCTGGGCGCGGATTAGGACAAGAGCCCCCCACGGCTGCCCCCGCCCCCACCCCCGATCCGCTCATCCCGGCGAACGCCGGGACCCAGATGGAATGGCGTGGCGCCGGGATCAGAGGGCGCCGCGCCTGTCCGGTCAGCATTCCCGTGTGGGGATAGGCAATTAAGTAAGCTGTCGCCGAAATCCATGGGGGTAGGAGTTCTGGCGGCGCTGGCCGCTCTAGTCACAGAGCCTCCCACGGCTGCCCCTGCCCCCACCCCCGATCCGCTCATCCCGGCGAACGCCGGGACCCAGATGGAATGGCGTGGAGGCGGGGTCAGGGGGCGCCGCGCGTGGCCGGTCAGCGTTCCCGTGTGGAGTTCGGCAATTAAGTAAGCTGTCGCCGAAATCCTGGGGCTCCGAGACAGGAGCAAGCCATGATCGTCTTCACCCCGGAGCTAGTCGCCGCGATCACCGCCCTCGGTGGCTGCATTGCCGCCGTCATCTATGCGTCGAGGCGACGGCGTTGACTTATCCTGTGGCGCTGGCGGCACCCCTAAGGGGGCAATGCGCGCCGGTAAGATCAGAGTGACCCCCTCGCAAATCTCTGCCGGATTTTGGGTCGCAGGATGACATGGCCGCATCGCGAACCACTACCTGCGCCCACCAAATCAGCTAATGGTCACGCATGGCAATCGCACGACAAACGAACCAGGTGCTGTCCCTGTTTTCCGGTGCTGGCGGATGCTCGCTTGGCTTTGCTCAGGCTGGGATGAAGCCGTCAGTGGCGGCAGACATCGACCCTGATGCAGCGGCAACCTACACCCGCAACCTAGGGACCGACTGCCTAACAGCTGACCTCTCCGACGATGCGGCGATTGAGGAGGTAATCAATCGCGCGGGCGAACAGCCACCGTTCATGATCGTCGGCGGGCCGCCTTGCCAGGGCTTTAGCACCGCCGGGCCGAGAAGTGCCCAAGACCCCCGAAATAGGCTGATCTTCAACTATCTGTCGCTTGTTGAGCGCCTCTCTCCCCGGTGGTTCCTGTTCGAGAATGTGGAGGGCATACTTACATCGAATGGGGGCAGCGACGTCACGCGTCTGGCGCGGGAGCTTGCCCAGCTTGGCTACGCGTTCCGACTGGAAAAGGTCAACTTTGCTGGCTTCGGCCTGCCGCAAACCCGCAAGCGTGTCATCATAGTTGGGAACCGGATCGGGCGAGACTTTGCCCTTCCTCCGGCCTTCTGTTCTTACGACAGCGGAAAATCTAAATCTCACCGCGGTCTGCCCCCGTCTCCAACACTCTTAGCGGCACTATCTGACCTGCCCGAACCGAGCACTTCTGAAAGGCGGCTCAGCTATGACCCAAGGCTCCAGCCGAGCAGCTATGCGTGCTCGCTACGAAGCATGACCGGTGACGTGGCCCACCACTTTGCTCCGGTACAGTCAGAGGCCGCGAAGATCGCTCCATTCCTCAAGCCCGGTCAGACAATGAAGGACCTCCCTGACGACCTTCAGCACGATAGCTGGCGACGCCGCGCGAACCGCCGGGTTGCCGATGGGACACCCACAGAGAGGCGGGGCGGTGCGCCTGCGGGTTTCAAGCGGCTGTCTGGCGATCTGAACAGCCTCACGATCACGTCCGCCGCACCGCGAGAGTTCATACACCCGCTGGCAGATCGCCCGCTCACGTTGCGGGAGTGCGCTCGCCTTCAAGCCTTCCCGGACAGTTTCGAGTTTACAGGGAAGGCAGTGAGCGTCGCGCGACAGATCGGAAACGCCATACCCCCACTAGCCGCGAAGGTTCTAGCTGAGGCCATCATGGCTGAGGACGGTCGGGCGGGCGGTGGCATGGCGCAAGCTCGGTCGGTGCAACCGGGACTGCTCGGGTTTCACTTAACGGATGCCGGCGGCATGAGCCCGGCACTGGCGCACACTGCCGCCCAGCTTCAGAACCTCATGCACCACGGCGTGGCGCTTCCCCTCTTTAGGGTGGCGGCCAATGGCTAGACCGCCGCTTGAACTTCAGAGCTTGGTGACTGCCGCGCGAACCCTCGGGGCCAACCGCGCAGCAATCAAGCTGGCGGATGAGGAACTTCTCGCCCTCGTGGGGGTGATCCTGCGTGACCTAGCGCGGAATGATGTCGCGCAGGCGCTCGGCGACGACGGGGCGGTTGTGCCTGCGTACTTTGACCGGGATTTGCTTTCGTTCGATCGGTCCCCGTTTGGCAGCAGCGGCTTCTGGGAGGTCTTCCTCGCTTGCGTAAACGCGGTCCCCGACTTCGCGACCTATTTTCGGTGCTTGTGCGAAATCCACAAACGGCGTCGCAAGTACGACATCATTCTTTCAAGGCAGCCATTTCCCACGAGCGATCAGATCGCGCCGCGTGTTCTGCTTGAGTATGGCCTTACAGACGCAACAGGGCTGGAACCTGGCTCACTTGGCGAAAATGGCTCTTCGATCTGGACAACCGGGCTGGCCAGGAAACGGGCTACCTCTTCGAGCCCATACTATCCGCCGCGCTAGGCGGTGTGTCATTCCCGGCCACCAAGAGCCCAATCAAGCGTAGCGAGCGTCCATCGGACGGAAGGCAGGTTGACTGTGTGGTCGGCCAGGACGCTTACGAGTTCAAAATACGCGTAACTATCGCGGCAAGTGGACAGGGACGCTGGGGCGAGGAGTTAGCATTTCCTATTGACTGCGCATCATCTGGTTACACGCCCATACTGGTCGTCCTTGACCCCACACCCAACCATCGCTTGACCGAGCTATCAGAGCAGTTCGTGCGCTCCGGAGGGACCGTTTACATCGGTGATGACGCATGGGCTCACCTTGAGGGCAGAGCCGGGCCGACGATGGCGGTGTTCCTAGAAGCCTATGTGCGCCGCCCCATCGCAGCGATAGGCGGGTTGATGCAGGCTCCCGCAGACATGCAACTACGTGCCCTCCCTGACGGCGATGTCTACCTCACGTTCGGACTTGAAAGCGGTGTCTACGAGCGGCGCATCAGGCGTGAAGCGAGAGACCCGCCGGAAACTGATCCGCACATGAAGGACGAGGCCTAGCCCAGCCACTGGTGCCTTCACATCGCGCGCATTGGAGGCGACTGGGCACCCTTCAAAGAACTCGACTGGGAAGTGGAGCCGCCGACTATAGAAGTCGGAACGCTTCCCCTTGCCGCTCAAAGCTATTACAAAAGCCTATCGCAGCCGTTACACCCGCCGCGCGTAAAGTTGTTGTATTTCAAATGGTTGTAAGGGGATGGGGAAAATCCCACCCTCTCCGCCATCGTCCGAACCTTCCGCGAAAACTGAGCTCGGGGGACACGATACCTATCCCCACGGTTCTTGCCGCGCTGCGCCAACGTCGGCCCTGGGGGCGAGTCTCGGGCCTTCGGCGACATGATACCTTTCTCCTCCTGTCCCGGCGGCCGTGAGCCGCTGGAGATCGTGTCTACCGAATTTGCCGCCCCTCACCCCGCTGGCAGCGCGTACCGCCGGACCTGGAACTCGGCCGCCAGAAGCGTCGCCGCCGACACCTCAAGCACCTGGTTGACGAGGTCGGGATCGCGGGCGAGTTCGTCCATCGCGGCTTCGAACAGGTCGAGCTGCAGGTCGAGGTCCATGCCCGGCGGGCCGTTCAGGCAAACCAGGCCCGCATGGAGCGCGGCCTTGGCGTACTCGCCCCTCGACCCTGGCGCGTCGGCCGGGCCGCGCAAGTCGTAGGCGTTCTTGGTGACGAACACCCAGTCGCCTTCAACGATGACGGGGAACAGGTCCCAGTCCTTGGCGCCGCCCTTGCCGATCCAGCGGACATGGGAAGCGTCGTGGTGACCCCGGTCGCGCGCGGCTTTCGCAAGTTCCTCACTCAAGCATTCGTCGACCAGGAATTTCATCCCCGGGGTCGGCGCGTCACCGTGCGTTCGGAGATCACCTCGACGCCAGGCGGCAGGGCCGCCGGACGCCTTGGCCGCCCGCGCACCGGATTGGCCTCGGCGTAGAGCGTGGCCAGTTCGATGTCCTCATCGGCAAGGCCAGGGTAGGCCGCCCGCAGCCGCGCCTCGGGCGTGCCGGCCGCCACCGCCGCGGCGATGTCGTGGACGCCAATGCGCGTGCCCTTGAGCGTCGGCGCGCCGCCCAGAATGTCAGGATCTTCGCTCACCCGGGCGCGGGCCCGCCGCAGGCTGGCATGACGCGCCGAGGTCTCATCGACGAACCGATCGAAGTTCAGGGTGATGACGTCGTCCTTGAACACCCAGGCGCCGGTTGTCGGCGTCCCGGCCGCCCCGCCGAGGGACTGGATCACGCGCGTGCGTTCCTCGGCGGTCAGCCGCGTGGCCGTGTGGAAATAGAAGCGGACGAAGGCGCAGCCGTCGGATTTCACCCATCGCCCGCCGTCCTTCAGGTGAAGGAACCGCCTGGGAAGAATGGCCTCATCGATCGCGCGATTGACGTTGCGGACCGTGACGCTCGCGACGACCGCCGCTTCGCTGGGGGTGAGGAGTTCGCTTTCGAAGGACATCTGATTAAAGTTTCCGACCTATCGGATCATATAGTGCGCGAACGCCGGTTAGGAAGCCGTTTCCACGCCGGAGCCTCTCCGCAACGAAAAACCTCGCACGCTCACCCCCGCGTTACGACCGATTCTGACGTAGCGCTGTGTTTCACTGCTCGAATGATCGACGCGGACAATCTCCACGAAGCCGAACAGCAGGCGCTGGGCCAGTTGGCGCAGATGGACCTGGCGGCGGCGGCCAAGGTGCACGCCCTGCTGATGGCCTGCG
>CALQQB010000012.1 GCA_943332615.1 Phenylobacterium deserti | reverse complement strand
CCGAAACCGCATCGAGCGCTGCTTCAACAGGCTCAAGCACTTCCGCCGCTTCGCCACACGCTACGACCGCTTGGCCAAGCACTACCTGGCCTTCATCCACATCGCCGCTTCCATGCTCTGGATCCGCTGAATGTCGATTCGACCTAGCCTTCACTGGCGGGTTCATGGATGGCCCGGACACGTCGGGCCACGGCGATTGTTGGGGCGTGAGGGAGGATGTTTATCCTGCTGGCCGTGGCGGCGGTGTCTCCCAGAACTCGCGGAAAGCCTTGCGCGGGTCGTCCACGGCCGCTGTCCGCTCGCTGCCCAGCACCAGGGTCGTTCGCCTGGGTAGAGTGTAGGCGGGCCAGGCTGGCGTCTTGGGATTGTTCGGATCGCCGGACGCCGCGAACGCCACCCAGGCCGAGGCCAGCTCGTCGCTCAACCTCAGGCTCTCCGTCGTCGCCCCATTCAGCCCGCCCCGCGCGTCGTGCAGGCTCGGCCCCACATCGATGCCGTGCGGCACGCCATAGCGGCCGCCATACACTGTGCTGGCCGCGTGCCACTGATAGGCCCAGGTGGGCGCCCCGGCCTGCTCGGCCCGGCGCTTCAGCTGTACATTGGCGCTGGCCCGGAACTGCTCGTCGGTGTCGAACCGCGCTTGCAGCCGGAACGGCGACGCCTTGGGGTCGTCGGCCCGGTACATCGCCAAAATCTCACCGGCGCGGCCTTCGCCCAGCCGAGCGGCGATCGCCTTGCGCAGGCCGGCCTCCGTCTGGTCGAAGTTGGTCATCCGGTAGGCGCGTTCCTCCAGCACGTTGGAGATGATCATCGGGATCTTCGCCGAGACCGCCGGGGCCTTGGGGTCGAACGGGTGGCCGGGGATCACCGCCCCATCCAGCGAGGGACTGAACGAACGCGGCGCCTCGCCCCGGCCGCGCTCCGGCGCCTCCAGGGTCACCTGCGCGGCCAGCAGCGCCGTGAACGGCGTGGTCTGCAGCATCACGGCCTTCGACCTGTCCAGCCCCAGGATCTTCAGATAGGCCGCCGAGATCGACTGCGCCGTCTGCGCGGTCTGCACCCGCAGCGTCGAGCCGCTCATCACGCCCGCCCGATGAAACAGGCCTGCGCCCGACGGCATGCTCATCAGGATCGACGTCTTGCCGCCCCCGCCCGACTGGCCGAACACCAGCACCCGCTCCGGGTCACCGCCGAACGCGCCGACGTTTTCCTTCACCCACTTGAGCGCCGCCACCACATCCATCATCCCGGCCACCCCGGACTGCTGGTAGGGCTCGCCCCAGTCAGCCATGTTCAGGTAGCCCAGCACGCCCAGCCGGTGGTTGATGGTGATCACCACGCAGTCGCCGAAACGCGCCAGGTCCTCGCCGTCGTAGCCTGGCGAATTGCCGCTGCCGCCGTAGAAGCCGCCGCCGTGAATGTGCACGAGCACCGGCTTCTTCGCGTTGGCCGCCAGGGTCGATGTCCACAGGTTCAGGACCAGGCAGTCCTCGCCCATCCCGCCCGGCTGAATGTCGAACGAGATCAGCCCCGAATAGGCCCGCGCCCGCGAGTTGGGCATCTGCGGCGAGATCTGACCGTAGTCGAAGGCGTCCCGCACCCCGGCCCATTTCGGGGGTGGCTGCGGCGCCCGGAACCGGTTCCTGCCCGACGTGTCGGCGCCATAACGCACGCCCTTGAACATCGAGACCCCGCCGGAGGTCATCCCCCGCAGTTTCCCGTGCGCGGTCTCCACGACCGGAAAGATATCCGCCTCCCCCGCCGCCCGAGCCAGGCCGGGGGCGAACCCCAGGCCCGCGATCCCAGACAGCAAGCCCCGCCGCGCGATCTGCATGGTCTTCTCCCCAGAGTTTTTCAAAGCCCAGGTATGGAAATTAGGGGAGTGGCCGGAACTTCCCAACCCCTGCAAGTGCCAACCTCCAAGCCTGCCACCCCGGACTCGCCGCAGGCCACGACAGGGATCACACCTGGGAAGAGGGACGACGAACCTGGGACCTCAGATCCCCGCGTACCACTCGTATCCACGATCGGACCAGAAGCCGCCATTGCCGCGGCCGAGGATCGTCTGGCCGTTGGCGTCTTTGGCGTCCAGGGCCGCGACGGCTTCAATGCGCATGACGTATTTGGCGTGCTTGTAGCCCAGCTGGCGCTCGACCCGCAGGCGCAGCGGGGCGCCGTGGCGGACCGGCAGGGTCACGTCGTTCATCTCGTAGGCGAGGATGGTCTGCGGGTGGTAGGCGTCGATCAGGTCGATGCTCTCGTAATACTTCCCCGTCCCGTCCAGGGTCTGCTCCAGGGTGTCGGCGCAGTGGAAGACGATGTAACGGGCGTCGGGCTTGAGCTTCGCGCGGTCCAGCAGCGGGCCGAGGCGCGCGCCCTTCCACTTTCCGATCGACGACCAGCCCTCGACGCAGTCGTGGCGGGTGATCTGAGTGCGGGAGGGCTGGCCGCGAACTTCGGCAAGTGTCAGCTCTAGCGGATGCTCGACCAGCCCGTCGATCGTCAGGGCGTAGTCGGTGAAATTGGTCGCCAGCAGGGCCTCGTACTCATAATCCTGGGGCCGCAGCGTTCCGTTAGCCTTGAAGTCCTTGGAGATGTCAGCGGCGGTAAATTCCTTGGCCAGCGCCTTGCGGTCGGTGACCAGGCGCTGGGCGCGCCGCGTCAGGCCCTCGGCCTTGGTCAAAGTCCTGGCAAAGGTCGGGTCGCTGGTGAGCTTATCGCAGGCGCTGAGCCAGAGCGCGCCGAGCGACGCGCCGGCCACGCCCAGCCAGCGGCGGCGGGTGGGGTAGTTTGTCATGCGACGTCTCCCTTCGCGGGCGTCTCGACTTCGATCGCGTACTTTCCGGTGATCATCGAGCGGATGTTGTTCCAGAAGCCGGACGCCACCACGAGGACCACGTGGACAACCACGAAGAGCACGATGCCGCTCGCGGCCAGGAAGTGGACTGTACGCGCGCCCTGCCGACCGCCGAACAGCTCGATCAGCCAGGGTACCGTGGCGTTGAACCCTGGCGACATGCTGAGGCCCGTCAGCACCATCAGCGGCAGCAGTCCCGCGATTACCGCCAAATAGGTGAACTTCTGGATGACGTTGTAGCGGCGCGCGTCCTCGCCCTTGGGGAACTGTAGCTTCGCGTGGGTGACGATCTCGTGGAGGATGTGGCGCGGCGCGAGCTGGTCGCGGGTCGGCAGCATGTCCTTGCGGATATGGCCGCCCAACAGGCCCAGCAGCCAATAGGTAAGGCCGTTGATCACGAACAGCCAGGCGAAGAAGAAGTGCCAGCGGCGGCCGTCGGTGAGCGAGCGGAAGCTGGGGATGGTGGCCCAGGCCGGGAAGCCCCGCGCTTCGCGCATACCTTCCTTGCCCGACCAGCCGAACAGGCCGGTGGTGTCGAATTTCAGGGCGCCCACGGTGGTCACGCCGCGGGCGACATCGCCGACCTCGACCTTGGTCATCGCCAGCCAGGGTTGGGCGAAGGTCGACTTCTGGCCCCAGTAGAGGGCCGGATGCGCGTTGAAGATCTGCAGGCCGCTCATCAGCAGCACCGACAGCGCCAGCACGTTCGTCCAATGGGTGATCCGGGTGACCACCGTATGCCGCCGCGTCAGGATTTTCTGTTTCGTTTCGGCCATGATCATCTGCCTCTTCCAGCGGCGGGGCATTCTGCCGCCCTCACTCTGCGTCCGTGAACCGACAAGAATGCATGGGTGCCATGCGCGCCCTGCGGAGCTTCGCGTTGCAGCGTGACCCAACTACGGTCTTCTAGCCGAATTCAGACGCAAGGCACACGCTTGCCAGCCAAGGTTCGCCCCCTAAGCTCGCGCCCGCGTAGCAGGAGATAAGCGGCTTGGCGGAGATTGAAGTCTGGCGGGGCGGGGTCGCGGCCTGGGAATGCGACGCCATGGGGCATCTGAACGTGGGCTTCTATGTCGCCCGGTCCATGGAGGCGCTGGCGGGGCTGGCGGCTGAACTGGGCCTGGCGGGGGCGTTTACGCCGAGCGGCGACGCCACCCTGATGGTGCGCGAGCAGTACATCCGGTTCCTGCGCGAGGCTCGCGTGAACGCGCCGCTCAGCATCACCGGCGGAGTGCTGGCGATGGAGGACGACACGGCGCGCCTGATGTTCGTGATGCGTCATGCGGACGGGACAATGGCGGCGACATTCCAGACCGTGGTTACCCACGCCACCAGCCGGGGCGCCCGCGTCTTCCCCTGGTCGGACCGCACAAGGGCCCGCGCCGAGGCGCTGACGACCACGATCCCGGCCGGAGGGGAACCGCGCTCGATCGGCCTGGAGCCAGCGACCACCGACGCGAGCCTCGCCCGCGCGGAGGTCCTGGGACTGGCGGTCACCGGACGCGGCGTGGTGCTGGCGGCGCAGTGCGATCCCTTTGGGCGGATGCTCACTGAGGGCTTCATGCAGCGGCTGTCAGGGGCCATCCCCAACCTCTTCGCCCAGGTAGGGCGGCCGGGGGGCCCGGCCGCCGAACGACGGCCGAACCTGGGCGGGGCGGCGATGGAGTACCGGATCCTGCACCACGCCTGGCCGCGCGCTGGCGACCGGCTGGAGGTCCGCTCGGGAATCGGGGGCGGCGATGCACGGATCCAAAGGATCTTCCACTGGGTCCTGGACCCCGACAGCGGCCAGCCCTGGGCGACCGCCCAGGCGATCAGCGTCTCTTTCGACCTGGAGACGCGGAAGATCATCACCTTCAGCGAGGACCAGCTGGCGGAGATGCGGCAGGGCTGGACGGAGGGGCTAGGGTTCTGAGCCTGGCCGCGCGAGCTCGCGCAGCGTGGCTCGGACCAGGTCCGGCCGTTCCATCGGCAGGAAGTGGCTCGTGCCCGGGATGGTCTCGATCGTAACCCGGCCGGTGGCGAGCAACTCGGCTTCGATCGGCTCAAGTCGCGCGGTGGAGCCGTGCTCAGCGCGCAGGATGCGGATCGGACAGCGGGTGGCGCGGAAGGCGGCGAAGGCGTCATAGTTGTGGGTGCGGAAGTTCGACGCCTCCCAGGCCGGTGCGCAGGTCAGCGTCGCCTCGCCTTCCGGGGTGACGCGGAAGCCGGCCTCGACGTAGTCGGCGAGTTGTTCGAGGCTCCAGGTGCGGAAGCCGCCCCGGCCAGTATAGGCGGTGAGGGCAGCGGCCTTGTCGGGGAAAGTGGCCCGGCGGCGGTCCGCGCCCTGGGCCAGCGGATTGTTCTCCGGGTCCGGCGTGCCCGTCCCCATGCGGAAGATCACCGGGTCGAACAGCGCCAGCGCCTTGACCCGCCCAGGCTCAGCGGCGGCGGCCAGCAGGCTGGAGGTGCCCCCCATGGAATGACCCGCCAGGATCACCGGGCCGTCGGTCGCCGCGCCCAACAGGGCCAGCAGGTCCTCGCGGAACTGCGTCCAGCCTTCCCGGCCCTCGATTGCCGTGGACAGGGTCGATGCGCCGTGGCCGCGCAGGTCCAACGACAAGATTCTCAGATCGGTGGCCAGCGGCCCCAGGATGGTTCGGTAGGTCCGCGCGTTGAAGCCGTTGGCGTGAGAGAAGACGATATCGATCGGCCGGTCTGTGGGACCGAACTCCAGCGCTGCCATGGCTCCGCCACGGGAGGGTAGCGGGACCTGTCGCGCCCGCGGTTCATTGTGCACGAGCGCGTTCATGGCGGTTCCTTAGCGCACTGACGCAGGGAGAGAGAAGGGGCGCAGGGAAATGTGGCTCAGGCTGTCGCGGACCCCACCTCCACCAGACTCAGGAACGGCCAAGTCGGCACATCCAGGCGTCGTTCTGGCCAAGCGACCAGCCCGCTGCTATCCTTATACCACCTACCAGTACGGAACATTATCGACGGGAATTGCTACGTACCGATCTGGTACATTATCGAGGTCCGCCATGCCCAGACCGCCCTCAGACACGCCCAAGGCCGCCGACCGCATCCTGTCCACGGCCGGCGAACTATTCTACCGCCAGGGCGCGCGCGCCGTCGGGGTGGACGAGATCGTCGAGCGCGCGGCGTCAACGAAGCCCAGCCTCTACCGCGCCTTCGGTTCCAAGGACCAGCTGATCGCCGCGTACCTCGAAGGTCAGGGCGAGCACATGTGGGCTGGCTTCGAGGCCGCCCTCGCCGCCCATCCCGACGATCCGAAGGCGCAGATCTTGGCCTATTTCGACGGCATGGCGGACCGCGCGACCCAGAAGGGCTATCGCGGCTGCGGGCTATCGAACGCGGTGGTGGAGTACCCTGACCCCAAGCACCCGGGCCGCAAGGTCGCGGTGGGCCACAAGGAGCAGCTTCGGGCTCGGCTGCGCGACCTCACCCGCGCCATGGACGCGCGCAAGCCCAAGCGGCTGGCCGACAGCCTGTTGCTGCTGATGGAGGGCGCGTTCGTCACCAGCCAGCTGTTCGGTCCCGACGGCCCTGCGGGAGCTGCCCGCGGCGCGGCCGAGGCGCTGATCGAAGCGCACACGAAAGCCACGGCCGCGTGATCGCCGCCTAAGTCTCCATCTCGGCGCCCGACAGGTCGCAGCCCGCGACGCGGGCCCCGTCCATCTGCGCTTCCAGGAAGCGGGCGCGTGGGGCGCTGGCGCCGCGCAGGTCGGCGCCGCGCAGCGAGGCGCGGGAGAAGTCGGTGCGGACGAAGCGGTTCTCGCCCAGGTCCAGGGGCCCCATCTTGGCGCCGCGTAGATCGGCTCGGGCCATCTGAGCAGCGGTGAAGCGGGCGCCTCGCAGGTCGGCCTCGCGCAGGTTGGCGCCGCGGAAGTCGCAGCCGGACAGGTCGGCCCCCTGGAACTGGCAGCCCTCCAGGTCCATGCCGAAGAACACCGAGCGCGGCGCGTTGAGGCCCGACAGGCGGCGGCGCTTCAGGGTCTTCATGGGCCGGAAGTCGATCTCACCCATCTTCAGCACCGCGCCCTTGGCGCCACCGGTGTCGCAGAACTGCTCATGCTCGGCGACCACCTCGGTCAGCGAGCGGTCGTCGACATAGAAGATGGTCGGTGGCGCGCGCAGCACACCGGTTAGGTCGCAGTCGTCGAGGCGCGCCTGGCTGAAGTTCACGCCCGTCAGCACCGCCCTCCGCATCGAAGCGCCGGTCAGGTCTGCCCCGGCCAGATCTGCGTTGGAAAGGTCCGCGCCGTCCAGGACCGCCCGCATCAGCTTGGCGCCGGTCAGGATCGCGCCCGAAAGGTTGGCGTCGGTGAAGTCGCTGGACATGGCGACCGCTCCGGTCATCTGCGCCCCGCTGAGGTCGGCGCCTGAGAGCACCGCATAGTTCAGCTCGCCCGGCCGGTGCTCGTGGCGGATGATCCGGAAGCCATCCAACTTGTCCTGCAGGGCGATCCGCCCTTCTCGGAGATCGCAGCCGGCGAGCTCGGCGCCCGCCAGGTTGGCGCCGCGCATACAAGCCCCGCGCAGGTCGGCGCGCTTGAGGTTCACGTGCCGCATATCGGCTTCGCGCAGGTCTGCGCCGAACAGGATCGCGCGGCTCAGGTTCGAGCGGGCCAGGCTCGCTCCGCTGAGGCGGGCGCCGGTGAGGTCGGCGTCACGCAGATCGACACCCTCCAGCGAGGTGTTGGCCAAGTCGGCGTAGGTGAGGTTCAGCCGCCGCCCGCCGGCTCGGCCCGCCAGATACCGCTGGTGAGCGTCAAGCGCCTCACGGAGCGATTGGGCGTCGATCGCCAGATGGTGCTGCTGGGAGGCTGTGGACATGGCGGTCTGCCCGGCCACCCTGCACGACGGGCGTTTAAGGATGGATTGCGGGACGTCCTTAACGGCGATTTTGGCGCGGCCTGCCCGTCGCGGCTAAAGCAGGCCGCGGCGCTTGAACCAGACGAACGGCAGGACCCCGGCGATGAGCATGGCGGCGAGGGCCAGAGGGTATCCGAAACGAAAATGCAGCTCCGGCAGGACATCGAAGTTCATGCCGTAGATGGAGGCGATCAGGGTCGGCGGCATGAACACCACCGCCACCACCGAAAAGAATTTGATGATGCCGTTCTGCTCGATGTTGATCAGGCCCAGCGCCGCGTCCAGCAGGAAGGTCACGTGGCCGGATTGGTGGTCGGCGTGGTCGGTGAGCGACTGGGTATCGCGCTGCAGGCTCTTCAGGTGCGCGCGGTGGTCGCCGTCAGCGGCGATCTCCGGAGCGAGGTTGGCGAAGCTCAAAAGGCGGGCCAGACTGACCAAGCAGGTGCGGGTGATGGCCGTGACCGACTGGGCCTGAGCGAGGTTGGTCAGCATCGGCCGAAAGTCCCCCGCAGCCGGGCGCTGGAAGATCGCCACGGAGGCCGCCTCGACCCCGTCGCCGGTCGCATCGAGCACCTGAGCAAGGCGCTCGACGATGGCGTCCAGCAGGCTGAGCAGAGCCGCCGTGCCGCTGGCGAACCCGGCCTCATGTGCGCGGGACTGGAAGATCGAGAACGCCTTCAGGGTCTCGTAGCGCAGGGTGACCAGCCGCCCGCCCGCCAGCACGAATGTGGCCGGGGTCGCGACCGGCGGTGGATGACCGCCATGCGCCAGCAGGGTGGCGGTCATGAAGGTGGCGCCCGCTTCCTGGTAGAGCCGGCTGGAAGGCTCCAGAGCCTCCATCTCGGCCACCGTCGGCAGTTGCAGCCCCAGCGCGGACTCGACGGCCAGTTCCTCCTCGCGGGTGGGCGTCAGGAGGTCGATCCAGAGCACGTCGTCGCCAAGCGTCCAGCCCGGCCCGGGCTGTTCGGTCTGGCAGGCGGTCTGGCCGCGCCGGAGGACGTTGAGCATGCGCGAAGGCTCCTGCGCGGCCTTACTGGGGCCGCACCGCCCGATGCGTCAACCGCGCGGACTACTTGCTCTTGTCGTCCCCGCCACGGGTTGCGGCCGCGATCAGGGCGGCGATGCGATCTGTGGAGTCGGCGGCCTGGCTCAACAGGCTCATCGGGCCCTGGCCCGGTCGGACAGCGCTGGCCATCTGCGAGGCGGCGGACTGGGCCATGGCGATGGCCCCGTTCTGGACGCGGGATATCCCGCTGTCGGCGATCATCCGGGCTGTGGCGTCCGGATAGATGAAGCCGTGGGTGGCGTAGGTGGAGCCGCCGAGGTCGCGATTGGGATCGTACCAGACCTTGACCTGGCTCCAGTCGCCCTGCGTCGATACATCGACGATGGTGACGTCCTGCTCGACCTTGCCGCGTGAGCCCTCGATCGGGCTCCAGTTGGCGTGGGTGATCTGCACGACGCGGTCGGTCAGCACCTGGCTGACCACCGCCACATGGCCCAGGCGCATGCGCGCCGTCTGCTTGAAGCAGAGCACCGCACCGGCGCGCGGCTGGAAGCCGGTTTCATAGCGGCCGGAAGCCTGCTGCCACCAGGTCCAGGCGTCGCCGAAAATCTGAATACCCGATATCAGCCGCGCGAAAGGCACGCACTGCCAATAAGTGTCCGCACTCGCGCCTGTCGGCGCGAAGGCCACGAAGGCCGCGGCGGCGAGGGAACCCAGAAGGGCCCGCGTCCGTTTACGCATGCTATCGGTGACTCCCCGACTTCCGAAGTGAACGGTTAGCCTTATCTGCCTTGAGTGAAAAGAGGGTTTACGCCGCGCGATGAGACGACGCTGCCCAATTATCCACAGCCCCGCTCAGGCATGTCCTGCCAAGCCGATCAATTCTTAGAGTAATAGGTCCGCCATTGCGCCGGGAAAATAGCGCTTCTAAGAAAACTATTCGGGAAGACTCCCGCGACTTTCCGTAGTTCAGCTCAGATTATCTGTCTTTCGAATAGCCACTCAACATAGGTTATTCTTTGAATAGGCTCTCTTCACACGAAGGTAACAAGGCGAAACAAGAGCTCGCCGACCGCGCCCCGGTGTTCGGCGAGACTCGCCCAAGAGGAGAATTCACACTTCACAAGCTTGCGATCAGGGGCGTTGGCGCCAAAGAAAGTGGCGCTGATTGAAAAAGCGGCGGGATTGGCTCTCCGCGCCGGACTGCTTAGATAGAGGCGTGGGACCCTTGGAGACCTGAATGGATATTGCGGCTCTCGTCAGCGACCCGGCCGCCTGGGCCGCGCTGATCACCCTGGTGGTGATGGAGGTCGTTCTCGGGATCGACAACCTGGTCTTCATCTCGATCCTGTCGAACAAGCTGCCGGAGGCCCAACGGGGTCACGCGCGGCGAATCGGCATCTCACTGGCGCTGATCATGCGACTGGCGCTGCTGGGCACCCTGGGCTGGATCGTGGGGCTGACGCAGCCGGTTTTCACGGTGCCCTGGCAAGGGCCGATGGGCGAGCACGGCGAGCCGATCTTCGAACTGGCCTTCTCCTGGCGCGACCTGATCCTGATCGCAGGCGGGATGTTCCTGGTCTGGAAGGCGACCATCGAGATTCACGAGAAGGTCGATCCCGGACAGACAGCTGGTGTGATGGACACCAAGGGCGTGGTGCAGATTAGCCTGAGCGCGGCGGTGGTGCAGATCATCTTCCTCGACATCGTGTTTTCGATCGACTCGATCCTGACCGCGGTGGGCATGACCGAGCATGTGGCGATCATGATGGTGGCCGTGGTGATCGCGGTGGCGGCGATGCTTGTGGCGGCGGGACCGCTCAGCACCTTCATAAACAACAACCCGACCGTGGTGATGCTGGCCTTGGGTTTCCTGCTGATGATCGGCGCGGTGCTGATCGCCGACGGCTTCGGTGTCCATGTGCCCAAGGGCTACATCTACGCCGCCATGGCGTTCTCGGGTGGGGTGGAAGCGCTGAACACGCTGTCCCGCCGGGCGAAGCCGGCGCCGGACAAGACGCTGCACTGACGGAGTTGCGCCCCATCAGGGCAGGGGCTTCGCGGCGTCAGAGAAAACTGTAGGGGTCGATGTCGATGGCGACGCGGATCTGGCCGGACGGCCTGACCCGGGCGCGCCAGGCGGCCATGTAGGCGGAGAGATCGACGCCGCGGTCGGCGCGGATCAGGAATCGCTTGCGGCGCCTGCCGCGGATCAGGCCCAACGGCGCGTCGGCGGGGCCATAGACCGCCACCCCCGGCGCATTGGGCGCGGCCTCGGCCATCTTGCGCAGGAAGTCGTCAAGCTGGGCCGCGTCGGGGCCAGACGCGATCACCGCCGCCAGCCGGCCGAATGGCGGCAGGCCGGCCAGTTCGCGCTCGGCCATCTCGGCGGCGACGAAGGCGTCGCGGTCCTGGGCCTTGAGCGCCTGCATCACGGCGTGCTCAGGCGCGTAGGTCTGCAGCAAGGCGCGGCCCGGCCGGTCTTTGCGGCCGGCGCGGCCGGTGGCCTGGGCAAGCAGCTGGTAGGTTCGCTCGGCGGCCCTGAGGTCGCCGCCGCGCAGGCCGAGGTCGGCGTCGACCACGCCCACCAGGGTCAGGTTCGGGAAGTTGTGACCCTTGGCCGCCGCCTGGGTGGCCACCAGGATGTCGATGTCTCCGGCGGCCATGGTCTCGATCATCCGGCGCGCCTCGCGGGCGTCGAAGACGGTGTCGGAGGAGAATACGGCGATGCGGGCGTCCGGGAACAGGGCGCGGGCCTCCTCCTCCACCCGCTCGACGCCTGGGCCGATGGAGACCAGGCTCTCCTTGGCCCCGCAGTGCGGGCAGGCCAGGGGCTTGGGCATCGAGAACCCGGTGAGGTGGCAGACCAGGCGGCCGGTGTAGCGGTGCTCGACCAGCCAGCTGTCGGTGTCCGGGGCGGTCATCCGCTCTCCGCAGGCGCGGCAGAGCACCAGGGGTGCGTAGCCCCGACGATTTAGGAACAGCAGCGTCTGCTCGCCGCGGCCCCACGTCTCGGCCATGGCGACCACCAGCGGCGGCGACAGCCAGCGGCCTGGGTCGGGCGGGGTCTCGCGCAGGTCGATGAGGTCGATGTCCGGCAGCTGCGCGGTCCCGTGGCGCGCCGTCAGCTTCAGCCAGCGGTAGCGGCCGGTCTCGGCGTTGCGCAGGCTCTCCAGTGACGGCGTGGCCGAGGCCAGCACCACCGCGGCGTCCTCGATCTTGCCGCGCGCCACGGCCAGGTCGCGGGCGTGGTAGATAAAGCCCTCCTCCTGCTTGAACGAGCCGTCGTGCTCCTCGTCGACCACGATCAGGGCCAGCTTGCGGAACGGCAGGAACAACGCCGAGCGCGCGCCCACGACGATCCGGCAGGTCCCCGCGGCCACCGATTCCCACACGCGTCGCCGCGCTGGGGGCGCCACATCGGAGTGCCACTCACCAGGTTGCGCGCCGAAGCGGCCGGCGACCCGGGCAATCACCGCCTGGGTGAGCGCGATCTCCGGCAGCAGGATCAGCACCTGGGCGCCCGGGTCCGCCGCCAGCGCGGTGGCCACAGCCTCCAGGTAGACCTCGGTCTTGCCGGAGCCGGTGACGCCGTCCAGCAAGGCGACGCTGTAGCCACCCGCCATCACCAGGGCCTTCAGCACCTCGGCGGCGGCAGCCTGGCTGGGGTTGAGGTCGGCGCCGTGAAGGGCCAGGTCCGGCGCGTCGAAGCGCGCCTCCGCCACGATCAAGTCGAGGACCAGAGCGCCCTCATCGATCAGCCCCTTCACGACCCCGGACGAGACCTCAGCGGCGCGGGCGAGATCGGCCGGTGGGATCGGCCCGGCGGCCGCGGCTTCCAGCACCCGAATCCGGGCCGGTGTGGCGCGCGCCGGTTGGGCGCCGGTGACCCGGACCACCCGCTGCGGGCGAGGCTTGGGTGCGCGGGCGCCGCGCAGCGCGATCGCCAGCGGCTGCCCTGGCGCATCGACGGCGTATCGGGCCGCCCACTGGATGAACTCCACCGTCCCCGGTGGCAGGGGCGGATCGTCGAGCTTTTCGGCCACCGGTTTCAACGGGCGGTTACCGCCCAGCGCTTCGCGCAGCTGCGTCACCACGCCCCGGATCAGCCGCGGCCCCAGGGGCACGGCCACCTGGTCGCCGGCCGCCAGCGCCATGCCTTCCGGCTCGGCGTAGTCGAACGCCTCGGGCAGGGGCATGGGAATCAGGACGGAGGCGATGCGGCTCATGGTTTGAGGATCAGGGCTTCGCAGCTACAAGCGCAGCCGACAAGTGCAAGAACAGGCAAGTCCCAAGGTCACACCATGCAGCTCTTCCTCGACACCACCGACACCGCCGTCCTCAAGGACCTCGCCGCGACCGGCCTGGTGGATGGCGTCACCACCAACCCGACCCTGATCGCCAAGTCCGGCCGCAACATGCTGGAGGTGATCGCCGAGATCTGCGCCATCGTGGAGGGGCCAGTGAGCGCCGAGGTGGCGTCCATGGAGACCTCCGGCATGCTGGCCGAGGGCCGCAAGCTGGCGGCGATCGCCCCGAACATCGTCGTCAAGGTGCCGCTCACCCGCGACGGACTGGTCGCCGTCCGGGAATTCTACGCCGAGGGCATCCAGACCAACGTCACCCTCTGCTTCTCGGCCGCCCAGGCCCTGCTGGCCGCCAAGGCGGGCGCCAGCTACATCAGCCCATTCATCGGCCGGCTGGATGACCACGGCGCCGTCGGCATGGACCTGATCACTGAGATCCGGGCGATCTACGACAACTACGAGGGCTTCGACACGGAAATCCTCGCCGCCTCGATCCGCACCCCGGGCCACGTGGCCCAGGCGGCGATGGCCGGGTGCGACTGCGCCACCATCCCGCCGGACGTCTTCAACGCGCTTTTCAAGCATCCGTTAACCGAACGGGGGCTGTCTCAGTTCATGGCGGACTGGAAGGGCACGGGCCAGTCCATCCTGTAGCCGCTGATTCGATATGGGGAGCTGGACGGATATGGATGGGTCGCAGGGCGAATTCGGGGGTGACGCCAGCCCCCTAGATCCCTCGGCTGTGCGCCGTTTCCTGGCCGATAATCCCGAGTTCCTGAAGGACGACGAGAGGTTGCTGGCCGAACTGGGACTTGCGTTGGCCGGAGGCAACGTCATCGCCTTTGCCCCGATGGCCCGCGTCCACGCCGCCCACCAGCGCGAGGCTGTCCAACGGCTGATGCTGGAAGAGACCGCCCACGCCAACTTCGTGGCCCAGACCCAGACCCATGGCGCGGTGGTGGACCTGCTGGACGCCCGCAACCACGCCGACCTGGCACGGCGGGTGGACGAACTGGCCCGCACCCGATTCGGCCTGGCCGCCGGGGTGCTGGCGGTGGAGACCGAAGGCCTGCCACCCGCCGGCTGGACCGGCCTGGTGGAGGGCCAAGTCGACCTGCTGCTGAATGGCCGGCAGCGGATGACGCGCATGGGGTTCGTCCCCACGGCGGCGGGGCTGTTTGGCCCCGAGGCAGGGGAGATCGCGTCGATGGCCATGGTCCGCCTGGCCATCTGGGAGCCGTCCCGTCAGGGCCTGCTGGCCTTCGGCTCCACCGACCCTGAAGGCTTCACGCCGGAGATGGGGGCCGAGCTGGTAGCCTTCCTGGCCCGGGTGGTGGAGCGGACGGCGGAGCGATGGCCGCAGCTCTGACGGCAAGCGCGGCGCGGGCGCAGTGGCTGGAGCACCTGGCCCACGAGCGCCGCGCCTCGCCACGCACGCTAGAGGCCTATGGCTTTGCGGCGGCGCGCTACATCGCCTTCCTGGGCCAGCATCGCGGCGAGGCCATCAGCGTCGCCGACCTGGGCACGATCACGCCGGGGGAGGTGCGCGCCTGGCTGGCCTATCTGCGCAGCGGCGACCATCCGCTGTCGCCCCGCTCGCTGAGCCAGGCCCTGTCGGCCATCCGCACCTTCCATCGGTTTCTCGACCGGCGGCTGGACACGCCGAACCCGTCACTGGCCCTGGTGCGCGGGCCGCGCGTCAAACCGGGCGCGCCGCGACCGGTCACCGAGGACCAGGCGGCCGGCCTGCTGGCCGAACCCGGGCTGGACCCTGATCGCGAGGACTGGGAGGCCGCCCGCGACGAGGCGGTGCTGACGCTGCTCTACGGCTGCGGCCTGCGGATCTCCGAAGCCCTGTCGCTGAAACGCTCCGATGCGCCGCTCAGCGATCTGCTGCGGATCACCGGCAAGGGATCGAAGACCCGCATGGCCCCGGTGCTGCCGGCTGTGCGGGAGGCGGTGGACGCCTACCTGGCCGTGGCGCCGTTCGTGCTGGCCGCCGACGGGCCGCTGTTCCGCGCCAAGCGGGGAGGCCCGTTAAGCCCGCGCCACGTCCAGGCCACGGTGCAGGTCCTGCGCGGGCGATTGGGGCTGCCCGCCAGCGCCACGCCGCATGCGCTGCGCCATTCCTTCGCCACCCACCTGTTGGGGGCGGGCGCCGACCTGCGCTCGATCCAGGAACTGCTGGGCCACGCCTCGCTGTCGACGACGCAGCGCTACACCGAAGTGGACGCCGCCGCCTTGCTCAGCGCGTACACGGCGGCGCACCCGCACGCCTGAGCAGGCCCTTGCGCGTTGCAGGCCATCAGCCGCCCCGCAGGTCGCGCACAAACCGCAGCCAGGCCACGCCTGCGTCCTCGCCCGCCTCCATGCAGCGGAAGCCCTCGCGGAGGTAGAAGGCCTGGGCGCCGGTATTGGCGGCCTGGCATTTCAGCGACAGCACCCCGCCGGCGGCGGCGCTGACGTGCGCCAGCAGAGACCGGCCAATGCCGCGGCCGCGTTCCGTGACATAGAGCGAATGCAGGAAAACCTGCGGCCGATAGAGCGCGGCCAGGCCAACGAGCCGGCCGGCCTCCAGGGCCACGTAAATCTCCTCGTCGCGCGCGGCGGCCAGGAAGTCGGCGGCGCGATGCCGCTCGGCCGGCATCCAGGTGAAGGTGTCGGTGAGCACGCGGACGTAGAGGATCGCGCACGCGGCCAGCTCGTCCGTCCGCGCGCGGCGGACGGCCAGACCATTCGTAGGTTCAGGCTCAGAGCGCCGAATGGTCTATCTCCAAGCAAGCGGGCCGGTCAGGCCTGGGCTCAGGCCTGCATCGTCCACCCTTCAACCCCCATGGCGGCCTGCCGCAGAGCCTCCGATCGGGTCGGGTGCGGGTGGCAGGTGCGGGCGATATCCTCGGACGCGGCGCGGAACGCCATCGCCACGCAGTACTCGCCGATCATTTCGGAGACCTGCGGGCCCATCATGTGGACACCCAGTACCTCGTCGGTCACAGCGTCGGCCAGCACCTTCACGAACCCCTCGGTCTCGTGATTGATCTTGGCGCGGCTGTTGGCGGTGAAGGGGAACTTGCCCGCCTTGTAGGCGCGGCCCTCCGCCTTGAGCTGTTCCTCGGTCTTGCCCACCCAAGCGACTTCGGGCGCGGTGTAGACCACGTTCGGCACCAGATTGTAGTCCACGTGGGCGTACTTGCCGGCGATCAGCTCGACGCAGGCGACCGCGTCCTCTTCAGCCTTGTGCGCCAGCATCGGTCCCAGGATCACGTCGCCGATCGCCCAGACGCCATCGGCCGAGGTCCGGAAGTGGTCGGTGGGGATGAAGCCACGCTTGTCGGTTTCAACGCCCACGGTCTCCAGGCCCAGGTTGTCCGTGAAGGGTCGGCGGCCGATCGCCAGCAGGACGTAGTCGGCGTCCAGGGTCTCGGCGCCGCCGCCGGCGACCGGCTCGCAGGTGAGGGCGACGCCCTTTTTCGAGGCCGTCGCGCCGGTGACCTTTGCGCCCAGCTTGAACACCATACCCTGCTTGGTGAGGGCCCGCTGGAAGGCCTTGGCCAGTTCGCTGTCCATCCCGGGGGTGATCCGGTCGAGGAACTCGACCACGGTGACCTTCGCCCCCAGCCGGCGCCACACCGAGCCCAGCTCAAGCCCGATGATGCCGGCGCCGATCACCACCAGGTGGCCGGGCACTTCCGGAAGCGAGAGCGCGCCGGTGGAATCCACGATCCGCGTCTGGTCCACCGCGACGCCCGGCAGGCTCGCGGGTTCCGAGCCAGTGGCGATGACGATGTTCCTGGCCGACAACGTGGTGACCGCCCCGTCCTCAGCCGTCACCTCGACCTTGCCCGGGCCGGTGATCTTTCCCGCGCCCCGGATCCAGTCGACCTTGTTCTTCTTGAACAGGAACTCGATGCCCTTGGTGAGCGCGCCAACGCTTTCGCTCTTCTGCTTCATCATCTGCGGCAGGTTGAGTTTCGGCGCCACGTCGATCCCGAGGGTCGCGAACTCACCGCTCGCCTGGGCAAAGAGGTCAGAGGCGTGCAGCAGCGCCTTCGACGGCATGCAGCCGACGTTCAGGCAGGTGCCCCCAAGCGTCACGCGCATTTCAACGCAGGCGGCCCTGAGCCCCAGCTGGCCGGCGCGGATGGCGGCATTGTAGCCGCCGGGGCCCCCGCCAATGATGACGATGTCGTAGTTGGTCTCAGCCATGCCGCCCTGCTCGATTTACGGTCGCACCGTAGAGCCTGTCCGGTTCAGGTGAAATCACCTGAGCTGGAAAAACAGGCTCCAAGTCCAGAGTCCCGGCGCGTGTCGAGGCGGTGAAGGCGCCCGCGTTCCCACCAATGCGCTCTGAGACATCAAGAGGCCCAGGTCAACCGGAGCTGACCCGGTTAGCTAGACATAGACGACGGCGCGCGCAGGTACGGGCGCAGGCAGCTGCGACGCCGTGGTCTTCTTGAGCAGGCGGGCTACCCGTTCGAGCATCGCGGAGCCGCTGAATGGTTTGGCCAGCACGTCCCGCACGCCCATCTGGATGGCCGCGCGCACATCCTCGGCGGCCAGCGTGCGACCCACAAGCAGCACAGGGAACATCCGGTTGGGCGAGACAAACATCGACAGCTCACGCAGCAGCTGGAGACCGTCGATCTCCGGCATGTTGCGTTCCAGGATCAGCACGTCGGGCCGGTTGTTCCTCAGGACGTCCAACGCGCCATAGCTCGAGCGCGCGGCCATGGGGTGGTATCCCGCTACATCCAGGCGAATCTGGACCATTTCCAGGGTGGTGCGGTCGTTATCCACAACCATCACCTTCGAGCCTCGACCGTCGTATTGCATGGTCCGTCCCCCGACAGTCTTCAGAACAGATCCACGTCGCCGTCGTCAGCGACGGCCTCGTCTTGACCGTCCTCGCCGCCGAGGCCCGCGACCATTCGCTCGGCCAAGGCGCCGAGGGTAATTTCGGAAATGGCGGCTGCTACCGGCGCGGCGCAGTCGGCGGGCACGGCCACGCTCATGCTGCGCGCGAACGCTGACAGGCTGGTGAGGTGCTGGGCCAACAGGTCTACGCCGTGCAGGCCCTGGAGCATACGGTCGCGCTGGTCGCCCGTAAGGTTGTCCATGACCTCGCCGATGATCCGGTCGAGGAAGATGCAGCGTGCGCCAGCAAGTTCGATCTCACCCGCGAGCACATCGAACGTCACCGCCACGCTGGGCGCCAGTCCCACGCCCCCTGCAACCGACCCGTCCATGTATCCTCCGCGCACTGAGGGTCACTGTGGACCAGGTCACGCTAACGCATGGTGAACTGCAAAATCAGCGTTCTATGACGGAACGCGTTCGTCGAACCTGAGCGCGGCGGCAGGCGGAACCGCGACCGGCCGCCGACCAGGGCGCCGAAGGCAGTCAGGCGGCGGGCGATGCGCCCGGCACGGCTCCAGTGGTCATGGCGGCCCCCCCCGTCCCAAGGACAATCCGGATACCTGCCAGTGGTCCTCCCGGTAACCCGCGCGGTTCACCAGGGCGGGCTCCTAGATGTCGAGCAGCAGCCGTTGCGGGTCTTCAATGGCGTCCTTGACGTGGACGAGGAACGTCACCGCGCCTTGGCCATCGACGACGCGGTGGTCGTAGCTGAGCGCCAGGTACATCATCGGGCGGATCACGATCTGGCCCTTCACCACCATCGGCCGTTCCTGGATCTTGTGCATCCCCAGGATACCCGACTGCGGCGCGTTCAGGATCGGCGTCGACATCAGCGAGCCGTAGACCCCGCCGTTGGAGATGGTGAAGGTGCCGCCCTGCAGGTCCTCCAGCGCCAGCTGGCCGTCGCGGGCCTTGCGACCCAGCGCGCCGATCTCCTTCTCGATCCCGGCCAGCGTCATAGCGTCGGCGTCGCGGACCACGGGGGTGACCAGGCCGCGCTCGGTGCCGACGGCGACCGAGATGTCGTAGTGGTTCTTGTAGATGATGTCCGAGCCGTCGATCTCGGCGTTGACTTCGGGCACCTGCTGCAAGGCGTGGACCACGGCTCGGACGAAGAAGGACATGAAGCCCAGCTTCACGCCGTGCTTCTTCTCGAACACATCCTTGTACTGATTGCGCAGGTCCATGACCCCGGACATGTCCACCTCGTTGAAGGTGGTGAGCATGGCGGCCGCGTTCTGGGCCTCCTTCAGCCGGCGCGCGATAGTCTGACGCAGGCGGGTCATCTTCACCCGCTCTTCGCGCTCGTGGATCGCGCGCGGCGCGGCCGGGGCCGACACGGGCGCGGGGGCCTTGGCGCGGGCTTCGAGGGCGGCGAGCGCGTCGCCCTTGGTCACACGGCCGTCCTTGCCCGTCCCTGCGATCGCGGCGGGATCGAGCTTGTTCTCGGCGACGACGCGCTGGGCCGAAGGGGCCAGCACCGGCTCGGCGGCCGGCTTAGCCGCGGGCTTCGCGGGTATGGGCTCTGGCTTGGGGGCCTCGACCTTCGGGGCCGCATTGGCCTTCGGGGCGGCCGCGACCGCGCCCTCGGTGATCCGGCCCAGCACGGCGCCGGGCTCGACGGTGGCGCCTTCCTCGGCGGCGATGAAGTCCAGCACGCCGTCGGAGGGGGAGGCGACTTCCAGGCTGACCTTGTCGGTCTCAAGTTCCACCAGGATCTCGTCCTTGCGCACCGCATCGCCAGCCTTTTTGGACCATTTGGCGACGGTGGCTTCGGTGACGGATTCGCCCAGCGCCGGGGTCATGATGTCGGCCATCGGGGGAAGGCTCCTGCGGTCTTCAGAACACAAACAAAAATGGGGCTTGGTAGGGTCGTCGAGGGTCTACGCTAGGCGAAGGCTTCCGTCAGGAAGGTCTCGAGCTCTTTCACGTGCCGGCTCATCAGACCGGCGGCGGTGGAAGCCGAGGCCGGGCGGCCGACGTAGCGGGCGCGCTTGGCCTTGATGCTCATGCGGTCCAGGGTCAGCTCCAGCCAGGGATCGACGAACACCCAGCCGCCCATGTTCTTGGGCTCTTCCTGGCACCACACCAGTTCGGCGTTCTTGAACCGCTTCAGCTCGTTCGACAGCGACTTCAGCGGCCACGGATAGAACTGCTCCAGACGCAGGATGTAGACGTCGTCGCGGCCCGACTTGGCCCGCTGTTCCACCAGATCGAAATAGACGCGGCCGGAGCACAAAATGACCCGTTTGATCTCCGCGTCGGGCCGCAGCCGCACGCCACCGACTTCGCAGTCGGCCTCGGCGCCGTCGATCATCACCCGGTGGAAGCCGGTGCCGGCATCCATGTCGGCCAGGGTCGAGACCGCGCGCTTGTGGCGCAGCAGGCTCTTGGGCGACATCACGATCAGCGGCTTGCGGAACTCGCGCAGCAGCTGGCGGCGCAGGGCGTGGAAGTAGTTGGCGGGGGTGGTGACGTTCACCACCTGCATATTGTCTTCCGCGCAGAGCTGCAGGAAGCGTTCGAGGCGGGCGGAGGAATGCTCCGGACCCTGGCCCTCGTAGCCATGCGGCAGCAGCAGCACCAGGCCGCTCATGCGGAGCCATTTGCGTTCGCCCGAGCAGATGAACTGGTCGATGACCACCTGGGCGCCGTTCACGAAGTCGCCGAACTGGGCTTCCCAGAGGGTGAGCGTGTCGGGGTCGGTGAGCGAGAAGCCGTATTCGAAGCCCAGCACCGCCTCTTCGGAGAGCGCGCTGTCCAGCACCTCGAAGTGCGCCTGGTTGGGGCCCAGGTTGCGGAGCGGAAAATAGACCTCCTCGGTCTTCTGATCGACGAAGCCGGAGTGGCGGTGGCTGAAGGTGCCGCGCACGCTGTCCTGGCCGGACAGCCGCACGGGGAAGCCCTGGTCCATCAGTGTGGCGAAGGCCAGCGATTCGCCAGTGGCCCAGTCGATGCCCGCACCCGCCTCGATCGCCTCGCGGCGGCCGCCGATCACACGCTCGACCGTCTTGTGCATGGTGACCCGTTCCGGAACGGTCGTCATCTTGCGGCCTAGGTCGAGCAACTTCTGGCGGGGCACGCCGGTGGCGTGGCGCTCGTCACCGGTCGGCAACTTCAGGCCCGACCACTTGCCGTCCAGCCAGTCGGCCTTGTTGGCGTGATAGGCCTTGCCGCCGTCGAACTCCTCGTCGAGGAACTTGTCGAACTCGGCGACCCAGCCATCCACATCGCCCTGAGTGCAGACGCCCTCGCCGATCAGCCGCTGCGCATAGAGGTCGCGAACCGACGGGTGGTTCTTGATCTTCGCGTACATCAGCGGCTGGGTCATCGTGGGGTCGTCCCCCTCGTTGTGACCGAACCGGCGGTAACAGAACATGTCGAGCACCACGTCCTTGCCGAACAGCTGGCGGTACTCGGTGCCCACCTTGGCGGCGAAGGTCACGGCCTCGGGGTCGTCGCCGTTGACGTGGAAGATCGGGGTCTCGACCGCCAGCGCCACGTCCGTCGGATAGGGCGAAGAGCGGGAGTTCTTCGGGCTGGTGGTGAAGCCGATCTGGTTGTTGACGATGAAGTGCATCGTCCCGCCGACGCCGTAGCCGCGCAGACCGGAGAGCGCGAAGCACTCGGACACCACGCCCTGGCCGGCGAAGGCCGCGTCACCGTGCAGCAGCAGCGGCATCACGTGGCCGCGGCCGGCCGACGGCTGTTCGCGCAGGGTAAACGCCTGCTTGGCGCGCACCTTGCCGATGACCACCGGGTTGACGATCTCCAGGTGCGACGGGTTGGCGGTGAGCGACAGGTGGACGCTGTTGCCGTCGAACTCGCGGTCCGACGACGCGCCCAGGTGGTACTTCACGTCGCCCGAGCCCTGCACGTCGCTGGGCAGGGACGAGCCGCCTTGGAATTCGTGGAAGATCACATGGTAGGGCTTGCCCATCACGGCGGCGAGCACGTTCAGCCGGCCGCGGTGCGGCATGCCGATAACGATGTCCTTCACGCCCATCGCGCCGCCGCGCTTGATGATCTGCTCCAGCGCCGGGACCATCGCCTCGCCGCCGTCGAGCCCGAAGCGCTTGGTGCCCGGGAAGCGGCGGTGCAGGAAGCTCTCGAAGCCCTGGGTCTCGATGAGCTTCTTGAGGATCGCCACCTTGCCCTGCGGCGTGAAGACGATCTCCTTGTCGCGGCCCTCGATGCGCTCCTGCAGCCAGGACTTCTCTTTGGGATCGGAGATGTGCATGTACTGCACGCCGACGTTGCCGCAGTAGGTGCGGCGTAGGATCGCCAGGATCTCGCGGATCGAGGCGGTCTCCAGGCCCAGCACGAAATCCAGGAAGATCTCGCGGTCAAAGTCCGGCTCGGCGAAGCCGTAGGTGGCCGGGTCCAGTTCGGAGGCGTCGCCCGGCGTGGTCGCCAGGCCCAGCGGGTCCAGGTTGGCCTTCAGGTGGCCGCGCATCCGGTAGGCACGGATCATCATGATGGCGCGCAGGCTGTCCAGGGTGCGGGAGCGGACCTCGTCCAGCGAAGCGCCAGGCTGCTTCTGCTCGATGGTCTTGCCGATCTTGGCCTCGACCGCGGGCCATAGGCCGTCGATTGCGGAGAGCCAGTCGGGCCGGGCGACCGGCGTCGGCTTGGGGGTCCAGGCGGGCCGCTCGGCCCCGCGCTTCACCTCTGCGGCGCGATCCTGAAGCGAGGCGAAGAATGCCTGCCACGAGGGATCAACCGACCCCGGGTCGGTGTTCCAGCGCGCGTAGAGGTCCTCCACGAACGCGGCGTTGCCGCCGTAGAGGAAAGAGGTCTCGGCCAGAACGTCGTTGATCAGGCCTGCGTCGTCCGCCATCGCTTTTGCCTTCCGGCCCTTCGTCTTCCGCGGGGGGGCCCACGGACTTCGGAAGAAGGAGCCGAGCGCGGACCGCCCTAAACCATGTCTGGCGCCTAAGCGCCCTTGAGTACTTCTAGCAGGGTCGTTCCGAGGGCCGCCGGAGATGGAGAAACGCGGATGCCCGCGGCTTCCATCGCGGCGATCTTGTCCTCGGCACCACCCTTGCCGCCCGAGATGATCGCGCCCGCGTGACCCATGCGCCGCCCAGGCGGCGCGGTGCGTCCCGCGATAAAGCCGACCATAGGCTTCTTGTTTGGTGAATTCTTAATGAACTCCGCCGCGTCTTCCTCGGCCGACCCGCCAATTTCGCCGATCATGATGATCGACTCGGTTTCCGGGTCCTTCAGGAACATGTCCAGCATGTCGATGAACTCGGTGCCCTTCACGGGATCGCCACCGATGCCCACGGCCGTCGTCTGGCCGAGGCCTACCTGAGTGGTCTGGAACACGGCTTCATAGGTAAGGGTGCCGGAGCGGGAAACCACACCCACGGAGCCCTTGCGGAAGATGTTCCCCGGCATGATGCCTATTTTGCACTCACCCGGAGTCAGAACGCCCGGGCAGTTGGGCCCGATCAGCCTGGATTTCGAGCCGCTGAGCGAGCGCTTCACCCTGACCATGTCGGCCACCGGGATGCCCTCGGTGATGCAGATGATCAACGGAATTTCCGCGTCGATGGCTTCCAGGATCGAGTCCGCGGCGAAGGCCGGCGGCACATAGATCGCGGTGGCTTCGGCGCCAGTTTCGCGAACCGCGTCGCCGACGGTGTTGAACACCGGCAGGCCCAGGTGGATCACGCCGCCTTTGCCGGGGGTCACGCCCCCAACCATCTTGGTCCCGTAGGCGATGGCCTGTTCGGAGTGGAAGGTGCCTTCCTTCCCCGTGAAGCCCTGGCAGATGACGCGGGTGTTCTTGTTGATCAGGATCGACATGTCTTACGCAGCGCCCCGCACGGCCTTGACGATCTTCTCAGCGCCGTCGGCCAGGTCGTTGGCCGCGATCACGTCCAGGCCGCTCTCGTTGATGATCTTCTTGCCCAGTTCGGCGTTGGTGCCCTCGAGGCGCACCACCAGCGGCACCTTCAGCCCCACCTGCTTCACCGCCGCGATCACCCCGTTGGCCAGGACGTCGCACTTGGCGATGCCGCCGAAGATGTTGACCAGGATGCCCTTAACGTTGGGGTCGGCGATGATGATCTTGAAGGCCGCCGTCACCTTGGCCTCGTCGGCGCCGCCGCCCACGTCCAGGAAGTTGGCCGGCTCGGCGCCGTAGAGCTTGATGATGTCCATGGTGGCCATGGCTAGGCCCGCGCCGTTGACCATGCAGCCGATCTCGCCGTCGAGGGCGATGTAGCTCAGATCATACTTCGAGGCCTCGATCTCCTTGGAGTCTTCCTCGGTCTCGTCGCGCAACGCCACCATGTCCTTGTGGCGGAACAAGGCGTTGGAATCGAAGCTGATCTTGGCGTCCAGCACGCGCAGATGATCGTCACCGGTGACGATCAGCGGATTGATCTCCAGCATCGACATGTCCTTGTCGACGAAGGCGTCATACAGCTGGTTCAGGAGCGTCGCGGCTTCCTTGGCGAGCGGCCCGCTCAGGCCCAGGGCGGCGGAGAGCGCCCGGCCGTGGTGGGCCCAGACGCCGGTGGCCGGGTCGATGGAGAAGGTCGTGATCTTCTCGGGCGTGTCGTGGGCCACGTCCTCGATGCTCATGCCGCCTTCCGTGGACGCCACGACCGAGACGCGGCTGGTTTCGCGGTCCACCAGCAGCGACAGGTAGAATTCCTTGGCGATCGCGGCGCCTTCCTCGATGTAGAGGCGGTTCACCTGCTTGCCCTTGGGCCCGGTCTGGATGGTGACCAGGGTGCGGCCCAGCATCTCCTCGGCGTTCTGCTTGACCTCGGCGACGCTCTTGACGACGCGGACGCCGCCCTTGGCGTCCGGGCCAAGGCCCTCGAAGCGCCCCTTGCCGCGCCCGCCGGCGTGGATCTGGGATTTCACGACGAAGACGGGTCCGCCCAGCTTTTCAGCGGCCGCGACGGCTTCTTCGACGGTGAACGCGGGATAGCCGCGCGGGACCGCCACGCCGAACTCCGCGAGGACGGCTTTGGCTTGGTGTTCGTGGATGTTCATGAGGCCTTGGGGTCGGCTGCCGACGGCTCGCCCCAAGCCCTCATGACTGGAGACCCCGGCGAGTAAGGGCGGTTTATAGGCGCCGCTCCCTGCGATGACAACCGCGTGAGGCGCCAAATGCGCGCCTCGCTCACTCTGGGTCAGGCTGAGCCATCTACGGCGGCGGTGGCACGGCGTTCCAGCTTGCCCCAGCCGACGCGCGCACCGTGCAGGGCCGACCCAACCGACTTGAGCACCACATAGTACATCAGCTGGCGATAACCGAACCGCTGGACCGGCATCCAGACCAGGTCCGCCCAGGACGCGCGGCGTTCCAGCGCCATCCCGATCGCGCCGGCCGAAAGATCCAGCAGGATGAAGGCGGCCCAGTACTCGAGCCCCTGGATGAGGTCGTCCGGGGACCACTCAGTGGAATGGTAGGCGAAGCCATAGAGCGCCGAGATCAGGCTCCAGATGACCGCCAGATCGACCAGCGGCGCGATGATGGTGAGCGCGATCTGGAACAGCCAGATCTGCGGCAGGGCCACGAAGCCCAGGGTTGGTCGCTCAAGGCTGAACATCGCCGTCCGGTGCTTCCACAGGCACTGGAGGGTGCCGAAGGACCAGCGATAGCGTTGTTTGAGCAGGCCCGAGACCGTCTCCGGCGCCTCGGTGTAGGCGCGCGCGCCCGGGTCGAATGTTACTTTCCAGCCGGCGCGCTGGACGGCCAGGGTCAGATCCTGGTCCTCGGCGAGGGTGTCGTCCGGATAGCCGCCCAGGTTGCTGAGCACCGAGCGCCGCCAGGCGCCCACGGCGCCCGGCACCACCGTCACCGCCCCCAGGGCCGCCAGAGCGCGGCGCTCAAGGTTCTGGGCGGTGACATATTCCAGCGCCTGCCAGCGGGTGATGAGGTTGCGGCGGTTGCCGACGATGGCGTTGCCGGCCACCGCCCCGATGGCCGGGTCGGCGAACCAGCGGACCAGCCGGCCCAGGGTCTCCGGCGGAAACAGGGTATCGGCGTCCAGCGCCACCACCACGTCGCCTGACGCTTTTTCCAGGCCACGGTTCAAGGCGCGGGCCTTGCCGCCGTTCTCGAAAGTCATCAGCGACACGCGCGGTTCGCCAGCGAAGGCCTTGCGCACCACCTCGGAGGTCGCGTCGGACGAACCGTCGTCCAGCACTAGGATCTCGAGGTTGGTCCAGTTGGAGTCCAGGATGCGGCGCACCGAGGCCGCGATCACCTTCTCCTCGTTGAAGCAGGGGATCAGTACGCTGATCAGCGGACCGGTCGCGGGGTCCAGGCGCGCAGGCGCCTTGAAGCGCAGGTTGTGGACCAGGGCCAGGATCGACAGGAAAGCGAGCCGGCCCACGCCCAGCACGATGGCGGCGATGAACAGCACCCGCAGCATCTCGTCGGCGGTGTGGAAGAAGCCGAAGCCGATCCGGTCCAGGGCAAGCTCAGCGGTATCGCGCTCGGTGGGCGGCATGGTCTGCTGCGGGGTCAGGCCGGCGAGCTCGCCGATAGTCACCAGCCGGTAGCCGTGGGCGCGCAGGGCGTCGATCAGCCCGGGCAGGGCTTCGACCGTGCGGCTGCGGTTGCCGCCGCTATCGTGCAGCAGCACAACCTGGCCCGGGCGAACGGTGTCGTCCAGGCGGTCCAGGGTGGTGGAGATGATCCGTTTGGGCTCCGGCTTCTTCCAGTCGTCAGGGTCGATACGCAGGCCGACGGCGATGTAACCCTGGGCCTGGCCGTCCAGCAGGGGGGCGACTTCCTGCGGCGTCGAGGGCTCGGCGTCGCCGAAATAGGGCGGGCGGAACAGGCGCATGGAGCGGCCGGTGATGGTCTCGAACAGCCGCTGCGTCGCCGACAGCTCGACGGAGGTCTCGGCCACCGGCATCTCGCCGATGTTGGGATGGGTCCAGGTGTGGTTGCCGACGTCATGGCCCTCGGCCACCTCGCGGGCCACAAGGTCGGGGCTCTCCGACATGTTCCTGCCAATCACGAAGAAGGTGGCCGGGGCGTGCTTGGCCTTCAGGATATCGAGGATCTTCGGCGTCCAGCGCCGGTCCGGCCCGTCGTCGAAGGTCAG
This sequence comes from Phenylobacterium deserti, assembly GCA_943332615.1. Classification (GTDB taxonomy): domain Bacteria; phylum Pseudomonadota; class Alphaproteobacteria; order Caulobacterales; family Caulobacteraceae; genus Phenylobacterium; species Phenylobacterium deserti_C. The sequence goes on along the minus strand of CALQQB010000012.1, from coordinate 55,322 downwards.
GGCCACCAGCCCCGGGTGCGCGCCGTAGCGCTGGATCACATAGGAGGTCGGGTTGGCATCGTAGGTCTCGGCCGAGATCAGCCCGCTGGCCGTATCGACGGACAGGGTGCGGTGGCCGGCGCGGGGGATGTCGGTGACCCGCAGCACTTCGCCGGTCCCGTCGAAGTCCACGTCCTGCCCCGGCGCCAGGTCCGACAGCTTGTCAGGCTTCAGGGCGCCGAACCGGTGGCGCAGCAAGTTCCAGCTGAGGGGGTCCTCGCCGCCCATCCGCCAGAGCGCGTAGCCCATGGGCCGGAAACCATCGGCGACACGCAGCTGGTTGTGCAGGGTCACGGCGTCTAGGAACCAGACGGCGTGCTTGCGGCCGGCATCGTCCATGTAGTCGAAGGTCGGGTTGAGAGAGGCCGGGTCCATGGCGGCCGTGGCGTCGGAGTCGTGCGCGATCTGGGTGGCTTCGTTGTAGGTCACCGCCGTCGCGCTGCCAGGCTTGCCCCGGGCCGGCAGGGTCCAGTCGTAGCCGTAGGCGCCCAGGGCCACGACGGTGCGCGCGGGGTCCAGCATCGCCATGCGCTCGGCCAGATGGCTCTGGAACCAGTCCTGGCCGGCCGGCGGCCCGGCGTCGCCGGTGCCCCAGTGCTGGTCGTAGGCCATCAGCACGATGGCGTCAGCGGCGGCCTGCAGTCGCTTCAGCGGCCAGGAGTCGTCGGCGAAGGGCGCGGTGACCCAGACCTCGCGCCCGGTCGGTTTCAGGGCGGCACGGGCCTGGGCGATGAACGACGGATAGGCGGCCACGCCCGCCGGCGACAGGTTCTCGAAGTCGAAGACGTAGCCGGCGAATCCCTGCGCCTTCGCCAGCGCCACGAGCTGCGCGATCATCGCCGTCCGCGCCTTGGGATCGACCAGCACATGGTCGGCGGCCGGCCCGTCCCAGACCCCGTCCTTGGCGTTGTAGACCCCTGGCAGCAGGGACGGCGGGGCCTTCGCCGCCGCGATGATGGCCCGCGCTTCAGGATCCTTGGTGACGTCCAGTTTGCCGTCGGCGGTCAGGCCGACCCACTGCGGAGAGACCACGTCCAGCTGGTCCACATGGGCCTTCAGCGACGAGCGCGAGGTCTCGTCCCAGGACACGTAGAAGCCCACCGCGAGCGGCCGGGCCGGGCCGGCCGGCGCCGGAGTCCGAGGGTGGGGGATCGCGGTCCATGCGTGACGGCCCTTGAGGGTGTGCGCCGTCTCGACGTGCAGGGCGCGCAGGACGTGGGGGTCCTTGAGCGTCAGGACCGGCATGTGCGGCGCGAATGCCAAGGTCGCGAAGAAGGCGGCGCCGACCAGCAACACCAGGGCGATCAACAGGCCGGAAGCGAGGCGTACCCGGCGCGCCCGCCGGCCGCTCGGATCGTGAAAGATAAGGTCGGCCATCGCCCGTCCGGCTGGCTGGCTTGAGAGGAGGGCCGGTCAATTGCGCTCCGATCATGGCCGAAGCTGGACCGTCGGCCGCCGATCCGCTCGCTCAGGCGAACAGCATCTCCCAGAGCAGCCGGCCAGGGATCAAGGCGATGAAGACGTTGATGGCGAAGCCGCCGTAGAACAGGCCCATCATCGTGCCGCGGTGGCGCGCGACATTGTGGCGCTTGGCCCATATCACCGCCAGCGGCAGGATCAGCAGCGTCCAGCCGGTGATCAGGTGCAGTGGCGACCACTTGCCGTGGTTGAGGCTGGTGATGAACAGCGTCGAGCCGGCGGTGACCGCGACCAGGCTCACCCAGACCCAGCCGGCCACCCGGTGAAACGTCCGGCCCTTGCGCAAGACCATCAACGCCGCGCCAAGCACGAGGGCGACCAGCGCCGTCGCCAGATGAATTTTGATCGCCGGGGACTGGGCCGCATACAGCGCCATGTCCGGGGCGTGCAGCCGCGCCGCGGCGGCCATTTTCGCGATAGACGCCCAGGCCCCGCGCAGGGATGCCGCCACGATCAGCATCACCGCGCCCATGCCAAGGGCGAAGCGGGCGCCAGCTGTCATCGGCCGGCCCACTTTGACGTTGCCGGCGAGCATTTGCGAAACAGTAGACATCCTCTATCTCCCAGGTTCATGAGGCGGCGGCGGGGCCGGCGGCCTTCGGACCGGGACATGGCGGCGTTGAGAACGGTGTGCGAGCGGGGATACGTCGGGTGACGGTCGGGCTTCGCGGAACGCCGCCGGCGGCCGCTCACGCTTCGCGAATGGCGGGCCGATGAAGGCCTTGCTGCTACGGCTGATGCCCCATGATGACCTCGGCGGCTGGGTGCGCGGCTTCCTGGTGGCCCAGTTCGCGGGGCTTTTCCTGACCTTCTCGAGCGCCTTCGGCACCGGCGACACGCCGCTCCTCCGGCGGCTCGGCTACTGGATGCTGGTGATGGCGGTCGGCTACGTCTGGGGGGCCTTCGTTTCCAGCGCCTTTTTCCGCGTCGGGCGATGGCGAACGGGCAATCCCTGGTTCGACGCGGTGCTCGCCTCACTGGTGATGTCGGTGCCCTTCACGCTCGTGGTCTGGGCGACGAACCGCGCCGTGCTCGGCTCCAACATTCCGGTGGCTGGAATCCCCATCCTGTTCGGCTACGTCCTGCTGGTCTCGGTGGCGCTCACCGCCATCAACATGCTGATCGAGAACCGCCGCGCCGCGGTGACCAGCGCCTCCCCCGAACCTCCGAAGTTCCTGGAGCGCCTGCCGCTGAAACTGCGTGGCGCCGAGGTCTGGGCTGTGGAGGCCGAGGACCACTACCTGCGACTGCACACGTCAAAGGGCCAGGACTTGATCCTGCTGCGCCTGGCCGACGCGGTCGCCGAACTGCAGGGCATCGAGGGCCTGCAGGTCCACCGCTCCTGGTGGGTCGCCCGCGACGCCATCACCGACGCAAAGCGCGGCGACGGGCGCGCGACGCTGACCCTGAAGGACGGCGCCGAAGTCCCGGTCAGCCGGACCTATGCTGGCCTGCTGCGCGAGCGGGGCTGGATCTAGACCTTCCGCAGACCGGCCTTTATCCGCTCGGGCGTCAGCGGCGCGCGGCGGAAGCGGACGCCCGTGGCGTCGAAGACCGCGTTGGCGACGGCGGCGGCCACGAAGCGGGTTGTGGGCTCTCCGGCGCCCGTCGGGTCGATGTCGGGCTGATTCAGCAGCACGATGTCGATGGTCTCCGGCGTATCTGCGATGTCGATGATCGGATAGGTCGCCCAGTCCACCGAGGTGACGGCGCTCCGGTCGAAGGCCACTTCCTCGAAGAGGGCGCGGCTCAGGCCGTGGACGACATTGCCTTCGATCACCGTCCGCAGGCCTTTTGGGTTCACCACCAGGCCGCAGTCATGGGCGACCACGACCCGCCGGGCCCAGACTCGGCCGGTGGCCGGGGTGACTTCGACCTCGGCGACGATGGCGATCAGCGTACCGTGGCCCCGTCCGCAGGCGACGCCGCGGCCGACCAGGACATCACCGCGCTTCTCGCGCCGCGCGCCCGGAGGTCCGGAAACCCAGCCCGCCTTCTCCGCCGCGCCCCTCAGGACGGCGATGTCGCGCGCGCTGGTCATGTGCCGCAACCGCATGGCGACCGGATCCTGTCCGGTGGCCAGCGCCACTTCGTCGAAGAAGCTCTCGCTGGCGAAGTGCATCTGCGGACCCATGGGATCGCGCAGGTGGGAGGCGCGCAGCGGGTTCGCCCGGTCCAGGAAGGGGGCGACCGACGTCCAGGCCAACCGGCGCGCGGGGATGTCGTAGCTGTCCTCCGGCAGGCCAAGGTTATGGCCTGGCTTGTTGTCATAGCCTGCGAACTGTCCGGCCAGGGTCTCCTTCGGGTCATTCTCCGTGAAGTTGATCTCGGCGCGGGAGAAGCCGCGCGTGTGGAAATCATAGGCCAGGATCGCGCCCTTCTCGTCGACGGCGGCGCGGGCGCGGTGGACCGAGGCCGGTCCTTTCGGATCCCATCCGGTGCCTTCGTGGCGCATCCCCTGCACCCGGACCGGCTTGCCGACCTTGGCGGACAGCATCGTCGCCGCCATGGCGGCGTCGCCGGCGTCGTTGCGGCCATAGGCGCCCGGGCCGATCATGGTGATTACCCGAACCGATCCTGGCGGGCGGCCAAGGAGCTTGGCGCAGCCAAGCGCCTGGGCGTGGCCCTTCTGGCTGGCGGTCCAGACCGTGGCGCTGTCAGGCCGCACATCGGCCACCGCGCAGGCGGGGCCCAGCGAGGCGTGACTTTGGAACGGCCATTCGTATTCGGCCTCGATGACCCGTGCGCCGCTTGCAAAGACCGCGTCCGGATCGCCGATCTTTGGCCCCACGCTGGTCTGGACCGACGGCGATTTTCGGATGTGGTCGTAGAGCCCGGCCTGATCGGGGAAGGCCGGCGGCGGCTTGGACCAGCTCACTTTCAGCGCGCGGGACGCGCGCACCGCATCCCATTCGACGGGCGCCAGCACGGCGAGGAAGTCCTTCTGGCGGACGACCTGCGCCCCCTGGATTCCGCTGAGACTGGCCTCGTCGACCGAGACCGGAACCGCGCCCGCCGCCGGCGGCAGGATCACGCGGGCGTGCAGCATGCCCGCGACCCGCAGGTCGCTGACATATTCCGCGGTCCCCAACACCTTCGCCGCCACGTCGCGGCGCGGCATGGGCTTGCCCACCACCCGGTATTTGGCCGCCGCCTTGGGCTTGGCCTCGCCGGTGATCGCCAGGGCGTTGCCGAACTGGCCGTTCCATTTGATCGGCGCCCCGAAACCCTTGCCGCCCACCAGGGCCGCATAGGTCACCCGGCGCTTCGGCTGGCCGGCCACCCAGATCGCGCCGTCCCAGGCCTCCAGCGAACCGGCCGGAGCCCCGAGGTGCTTCGAAGCGGCCTCGCCCAGCAGACGCCGCGCCTCGGCCGCGGCGGCGCGCAGGGCCACCCCGCCATTGGCGAGCCCCCGGCTGCCGCTTACACCGCCCTGGTCGACGGTTCGGAAGGTGTCGCCCATCACCAGCTCGACTTTGTCGGCGGACATGTCCAGTTCCTCGCCGACCATCTGGGCGATGGCCACGTCCAGGCCCATGCCCATGTCGAACTTGCCGACGAAGGCCGTGACGCGGCCGTCGCGGCCCACGGCGATCCAGGCGTCGAGGTCGGCGGGACCGGGCTTTACCGCCACCGGCGCGGCGACGACGGCGCCGGACAGCGGGACGGTGACGATCAGGGCGCCGGCGGCCTGCAGCAGGGCGCGGCGCGAAAGGGGCGCGTTCATGCCGCCACCCCTTTTGCCATGGCCCCCTTTGCCATGACCTGGGCGGCGCGCTTCACCGCCCGAAGGATGGCGGTGTGCGTGCCGCAGCGGCATTTCAGGCCGGCCAGGGCCTCGCGGATCTGCGCGTCGGTTGGGTTCTTGTTGGTCTTGAGAAACGCCGCCGCCGTCATGATCCAGCCACTCACGCAATAGCCGCACTGGGGAACTTCCTCGTCGATCCAGGCCTGCTGAACCGGGTGCGGCTTCTCGGCGGTTCCCAGGCCCGCCAGGGTGACGATCTCGCCCGTCGCGGCGGTGGCGGGGATGGCGCAGGAGCGGACTGGCTGACCGTCCAGATGCACCGTGCAGGCGCCGCACTGGGCCAGGCCGCAGCCGAAATGCGGGGCGTTGAGGTCAGAGAGCTCGCGCAGCGCATAGAGCAGGGGCGTGTCGGCCTCGACGCTCACGGCGCGTGATTTGCCGTTTACCCGAAGTTTCAGTCTTTGTTGCGCCAAATTGGCCTCCCGCGCCGCTCTGCTCCCAAACGCCTAGTGCCCGGAAAGGGCGTGATCAAGCGGCGGATCGGCGCGCCTTCCATTCGGCGCGGGTCTGGCCCCAGGCCTCCACCGGCATCTCGTGCAGAGGCGGCGGCATGGCCGTGGGTCCCAGGTTGGTCGAGCCCAGCCGCCGTGCAACGGACTGGGACCCCACATTCGTCGGGTCGATGCAGTGAATGACCTTGGTCCAGCCCAGGACGTCGAAGACATAATCCATGCAGGCCGCCGCGCCCGCCCCAAGACGTCAGATCCAGATCGTCGTCGACGATACCCCGGCCCCGATCGGCGCGCCGATTCAGGTTCTGCCCGACGATCCGGGTCTCCGGCCGCGGATGGCGGACGACGGGCCGGACCATCAGGCGCCTGTCCGCGCGGTCGAAGGACTGATGCGGGTGTTCGCCCCCGCGCCAAGGCCTGTGGAAGAGACCGCGCCGCCCCGCCGCGAGACGCCCGCGCCCATCATCAGAGCCCCGGCCGCCAAACCTGTGCAGGTCGCGCGCCTGGACGCCAGGCCTGCGCGCAAGGCCTTTCCTGCCGCCAAAACGAAGCCGCGTGAGACGGACCTCGTCGTCCCGAAGGTTCACCACGGGAAATCAGACATCCAGCTTGCCAGGCTCGAGGCCGGTTCAAAGCTGAAACCGAAAAGACAGGCAGCGGTCGAACACGCCGAAGGACGGCATCGGGTCAAGCCGCAAGTCGAACTGGCCAAGCTGACCCGGGTGCTGGTCCGCTTCACCCCGCACGGGGACAAGGCCGTCACTTCGCCGCGCCTGGAAAAGCTGAAGTACGCGCCACGCGGCAAGGCCCACAGGCGCAAGGATCATCCGCCGAAGGCCGAGGCGTCACACCGCGCCGACAGGGCCAAGGTCGAGAAGGTGGTGGCCCGGAAGGCCAAGGCCCCGATCCGCCATGAGACCCTGCGGAGGGCCCCGCCGGCCGCCCGGCCTTCCGGCCTGATGAAAGTCTCCGACCGCTCGCGCTGCGGACAGTCCGATCCCGGCGCGGCGCTGGTCTGCGCCGACCCCGCGCTGGGAGCCGCCGACCGCCAGATGAGCCGCGCCTACCGCGAAGCCCGCGCGGCGGGGGTGTCCGACGCCCAGCAGCAGCGCTGGCTGTCCGCCCGCTCGGCCGCCGCGCGCGAGGCGCCCTGGGCGGTGCACGACGTCTACCTGGCCCGCATCGCCGAACTGCGCGGTCTGGCCCAGGAAGCCGAGGCCGGAAACTAGGTCCGCTTAGAGCATGTCCTTGATGGTCTCGCGCTCGCCGACCAGTTCGTCGTTGGTGATCTTGATCTTCGACTTGGCGAAGTCGTCCATCTCGTAGGCCGTCAGCACTTCGTAGCCGTCGGCGGTGGTCTTCACCGGCATGCCGGCCCAGACGCCGTCGGCGAAGCCGTAGCGGCCACCGCTCGGGATCGCGACGGAGTGGATCGCGCCGGGGGTCACCAGGTCACGCACGTGGTCCACCAGGGCCCCGGCCGCCGAGGCGGCCGAACTGGCGCCGCGGGCGTCGATGATCGCCGCGCCACGCTTGCCGACCGCCGGGAGGTAGTCGTTCTCCAGCCAGGCCTGGTCGCCGATCACGGTGGCCGCGTCCTTGCCGCCGATCTTGGCGTGCGTGTAGTCGGCGAACATCGTCGGCGAGTGATTGCCGTAGATGAACAGGTCGGTGACGTCGGTCACTTGCACGCCGGCCTTCTGGGCTAGCTGGGCGCGGCCGCGGTTCTCGTCCAGGCGCACCATGGCGGTGAAGCGGTCGGGCGACAGGCGCTTGGCCTGGCTGGCGGCGATCATGCAGTTGGTGTTGCAGGGGTTGCCGACCACGGCCACGCGCGCATCCGCCGCAGCGTGTCTGTCAATCGCCTGGCCCTGGGCCACGAAGATGCGGCCGTTGTCCTTCAGCAGGTCGGCGCGCTCCATGCCCGGGCCGCGGGGCTTGGAGCCCACGAGCAGGCACCAGTTAGCGTCGCCAAAGGCTTCGTTGGCGTCGCCGTGCAAGGTCATGCCGGCCACCAGCGGGAAGGCGCAGTCGTCGATTTCCATTGCGACGCCCTTGAGCGCCTTCTGCGGACCTTCGACGGGGATTTCCAGCAGCTGCAGGATCACCGGCTGGTCGGCGCCGAACATCTGGCCGGACGCGATCCGGAACAGCAGGGCGTACCCGATATTGCCGGCTGCGCCGGTGACCGCAACGCGAATGGGCTTCTTGGCCATGACCCGGCTCCCTGTTGGCTGATCGCCGGTCCGTAGCCGGTTGACGCGTGCGCTGCAATGCCGCAGGCGCGGCCCGAGCGATCGCCGAGGCGGCAATCGCTCAAACTTCGACTTGAAAGATGGACCATTCGCCGCTCAGAGCCTTAACCGACTTCGGCAACGAATGGTCCAGCGATGTTCGAACTCCATCCCGCCTTCGTCCAGGCCTCCCACACGGTGGGCGACCTGTCGCTGTGCCACGTGCGTCTGCAGGCCGACGCGCGGTTCGCCTGGCTGGTGCTGATCCCGCGGATCGCCGGCGCCGTGGAGCTGGAGGACCTCGTCGGCGACGACCGCGCGGCGCTGGTGGAGGAGGTGGTGCTGGCGGGGGTCGCCGTTCGCGCGATCGGCGCGGCGCTGGCTCGGCCGGTGGAGAAGTTGAACGTCGGCCAGCTGGGCAATGTCACGCCGCAGCTGCACCTGCATGTGGTGGGTCGACGCGTGGACGACGCGGCCTGGCCGGGGCCGGTCTGGGGCGTAGGCGAGGCGGAGCCGCTTGGGACAATTGCCCTGGCGACGGTGTTGGAGGCCGCCCGGACGGCCCTCGGACTCTAACGACCTCGCCGCCAGAGCGTGACGCGCTCGACGCGTTCGCCCTCGCGCAGGTCTCCGGACCAGCGACCCGCCGCGCCGTGCAGGGTCACGACTGCGGCAGCGAAGCGCATCACGATCTGGCCGTCGGTGCGCTCGACCGCATCCAGGAAACCCGAGACGCCGGCTCGGCGGGGATCGCGCCAGGCGCCTTCCACCTCGCCCTTCCGGTCCGCCAGTTCCAGGACGTAGAGCTCGCGGTCGCCGGCCATCACCGACCAGCCGCCGTCCAGGGCGCCGCGCAGCTCCTGCGAGGCCGCCATCGAGGCGCGCAGGCGCTCGTCGTAGGCGATGTCGGCGGGGGTGGGCGGGCCGTCCGAGGTCTTGCCCGTCTGTTCCAGCGGCAGCGGGCCCGCCTGCACCCCGCGCGGCGGAGGCATCACCGGCAACAGCGGCGGGGGCAACGGCGGCGGGGGCAGGGCCGCCGGGACCGGTGGCGCCTCCAGACGCAACAGACTGTCGATCGGATCGGCGGGCGGCTGGGCAAGCGCCGACGCCGCAGCGGCCAGCGCCAGCAGCAACCCCGCCATCGCCAGCCGCCCCTCGATCATGCAGCCTCGCGGGCCTGGATAGCGTCGGCCACGCCGATCAGTCGAAGCGCCTCGGCGAGGTGCAGCCGCTCCACCATACGGCCCTCGACCTTCAACACCCCCCTGCCAGCCGCCTCGGGCGCCTCGAAAGCGGCGACCACGGTTTGGGCCCAGACGACAGCGGCGGCGTCGGGGGTAAAGGCGGCGTTGGCGGGGCCGATCTGGCTGGGATGGATCAGGCTCTTGCCATCGAAGCCCAGCATCGCGGCCTGGGCGCATTGGGCCGCCAGCCCTTGCGTGTCGGCGATTTCGTTGAACACGCCGTCCAGGATGGCGATCCCGTGGGCGCGGGCGGCCATCAGGCTCAAGGTCAGGGCCGTCATCAGTGGCTCGCGCCCGACGGTCAGCTGGCAGCGCATCTCCTTGGCCAGGTCATTGGAGCCGATCACCCATGCCTCGACGCCCAGGTCCGCCGACGCCGCGCCCAGCGCATCCAGGCGGAAGATGGCAGCGCAGGTCTCGATCATCGCCCAGACGGGCAGGCCGCGCGGCAGCCGTGCGCGCACCGCCGCCAGGTCCTCGGGCGCCGAGATCTTGGGAACCAGCACCGCGTCGGGCCGCGCCTCGATCGCCATCGCCCCAAGGGCGGCAAGGTCCGCCTCGCCCCAGGGCGTGTCCAGCCCGTTGGTGCGGATCACCAGCTCGCGGGGTCCGAACCCGCCGGCGCGGGCGGCGGCCACGGCGTTGACGCGGGCCTCGTCCTTGGCGTCGGGGGCGACGGCGTCCTCCAGGTCCAGGATGACCACGTCGCAGGGCAGGTCGCGCGCCTTCTCGAGGGCGCGGGCATTGGAGGCGGGCATGTAGAGGGCGCTGCGGCGGGGGCGGGCGGGCGACATGCGGTTCCTTCGCGGCTTGGCGGCGCGTCAGTCTTAGCGTTTAGGATAGGCCCATGGCCACACGCCCGATCCGCTACGACGCCGGCGCCCGCAACGTCCTGGGGCAGGAGTTAGTCCCCTGCTCGCTGGACCCGGTCACCGGCTTCTTCCGCAATGGCTGCTGCGAGACCGGCCCGCACGACGTCGGCATGCACACCGTCTGCGCGGTGATGACCGCCGAGTTCCTGGAATTCTCCAAGCGGATGGGCAACGACCTATCGACGCCGCACCCGGAGTTCGGCTTCGACGGCCTGAAGCCCGGCGACCAGTGGTGTCTCTGCGCGCCCCGCTGGAAGGAAGCTCTCGACGCCGGGGCCGCGCCCCAGGTGGTGCTGGCCAGCACCCACGAGGAGACCCTGGCGATTGTGCCGCTGGGGATTTTGAAGGACTACGCCGCGGCGTAGTCGCCGCCCGCCATTGCGCGCGGGGCGGGGCGGCAAGAGGCGTCAGGCGTCCGTCGCCGCCAGTTTCTCGATCCGTGACGCCGCCGCCTCCAGCGCCGCCACCGCCCGGCCCTCGAAACGCGAGCGATCGACCTGGAGCCTCGTCACCTCGGCCTGCAGGGCGTCGAGCCGGGCTTTCGCATCGGAAAGTTCGTCCGCCAGCATCAGCGCGCCCATCAGGAACAGCCGCGTGTCGCCCAGCTGGCCCATGTCCTGCGACACCTGGCGCACCTGGTGGTCGAACAGCGTGGCCAGCTCCCGAAGATGGCTCTCCTGGCCGTCCTCGCAGCCGACCGCGTAGGGCTTGCCGTTCACCTCGACATTGATCTGGGCCATCTCAAGCCTCCTGTCCGGCGATCGCCGCGCGAATTTCCTGGATTGCGCGGCCGAGGGCCGCCGAGGCCTGGGCGCCAGCCTCTTCAAGCTCGCGTTCGCGCGACTTGGCGTGGTCCAGCTCAGCGGCCAGCTTGGCGCGGTCCTGGTCGAACAGGCCGCCCATTTCGGCGCCGGCGTCGCGCAGTTTCTGGCCCAAGCGCTGTTCCAGCACATGCGTCGCGCTTTCCAGCCGCCTGACCGCCAGCTCCAGCGCACTCTCGCCTTGGCTCATCTAAATCCTCCGAGGCCCGATCAAAGCTCCTATAGCCTGCGTCGCCGAGTCTGGGGAAATGTCGCTGAGCCCGGGTAAATATTGGGCGTTTTCTTGACCCTCCCGGCCACGCGTGCGAGGCGGCCTGCGCGTTTCTCCCTCCAGCCGATCGCAGGACACATGCCCGCGCCGCTCAAGATCATGGCTGACGCCATCCGCGTGCTTTCGATGGACGCCGTCCACAAGGCCAAGTCCGGCCACCAGGGCATGCCGATGGGCATGGCCGACGTGGCCAGCGTGCTGTTCACGAAATTCCTGAAGTACGACGCCGCGCGGCCCGACTGGCACGACCGCGACCGCTTCGTGCTGTCGGCGGGCCACGGCTCGATGCTGCTGTACAGCCTGCTGCACCTGACCGGGGTGAAGGCGGTGACGATGGAGCAAATCCGCAATTTCCGGCAGCTGGGCTCCAATACCCCGGGCCACCCGGAGTACGGCCACACCCCCGGTGTCGAGACCACCACCGGCCCGCTGGGCCAGGGCCTGGCCACCGCCGTCGGCATGGCGATGGCCGAAGCTCACCTCGCCAGCCGCTTCGGCGACGCCCTGGTGGATCACCGCACCTGGGTGGTGGTTGGCGACGGCTGCCTGATGGAAGGCGTCAGCCATGAGGCGATCAGCCTGGCCGGCCGCCTCAAGCTCGCCAAGCTCACGGTCCTCTTCGACGACAACAACACCACCATCGACGGCGAGGCGACGATCGCGGAGACCGGCGACCAGCTGGCCCGCTTCAAGGCCGCCGGCTGGGCGGTCAAGGCGGTCGATGGCCACGATCACGGCAAGATCGCCGCCGCCCTGCGCTGGGCCACAAGGCAGGACCGGCCGACCATGATCGCCTGCAAGACCCTGATCTCGAAGGGCGCGGGTCCCAAGGAAGGTGACCCCCATAGCCACGGCTACACCCTGTTCGACGACCAAATCGCCGACGCGCGCAAGGCCATGGGCTGGACCGCTCCGCCCTTCACCGTGCCGGACGAGGTGCTGAAGCCCTGGCGCGCCGCCGGCCGCCGAGGCGCAAAGGTGCGCAAGGCCTGGGAGGCTGGGCTCGCCGGCTCCGGCCACAAGGTCGAGTTCGACCGCACGATGTCCGGTGACCTGCCGGCGGGCGCCTTCGAAGCCATCGACGCCCACATCTCCAAGGCGGCGGCCGACAAGCCGGCCCTGGCCACCCGCCAGCACTCCGGCGCGGCCCTTGACCAGCTGATCCCTGCGATCCCGGAAATGATCGGTGGCTCGGCCGACCTCACCGGCTCCAACAACACCATCGTCAAGGGCATGGGCGCCTTCGACGCGCCGGGCTATGCGGGCCGCTACGTCCACTATGGGGTGCGCGAGTTCGGCATGGCGGCGGCCATGAACGGGATGGCGCTGCACGGGGGCGTGATCCCCTATTCGGGGACGTTCCTGGTGTTCTCCGACTACAGCCGCCCGGCGATCCGCCTGGGCGCCTTGATGGGGGCCCGCGTGATCCACGTGATGACCCACGATTCCATCGGGGTCGGCGAGGATGGGCCGACGCACCAGCCTGTGGAGCATGTGGCCGCGCTGCGCGCGATCCCGAACCTCAACGTCTTCCGCCCGGCCGATGGGGTGGAGGCCGCCGAGTGCTGGAAGCTGGCGCTGGAGGCCAAGGCGACGCCGTCCGTGATGACCCTGTCGCGCCAGAAGGTCCCAGCGGCGCGCGAGACCGCCGGTGAGAACCTCAGCGCCCGGGGCGCCTACCAGTTGGCCGGCGCAGGTCACCCGGCGCAGGTGACGATCTTCGCCTCAGGGACCGAGGTCTCCGTCGCCCTGGCCGCCCGCGCTCTGCTGGAGACAGACGGCATCGGCGCGCGCGTGGTCTCGACGCCTTGCTGGGAGCTGTTCGAGGCCCAGCCGGCCGATTACCAGGCGCAGGTGATCGGCGAGACCGAAGTCCGCGTCGCGGTTGAGGCGGGCCTCCGCCAGGGCTGGGACCGCTTCATCGGCGAGGGCGGCGCCTTCATCGGCATGACCGGCTTCGGCGCCAGCGCCCCGGCCGAGGTGCTCTACAAGCACTTCGGCATCACCGCCGAAGCCGTGGCGGCCGCGGCGAAGGCGAAACTCTAGGCCGATGCGCCTGGGCACACCGTTCTCGCCGACGGCGCTCCGGGTGATGCTGCTGGGCTCGGGTGAGCTCGGCAAGGAAGTGGCGATCGAGCTGCAGCGTCTGGGATGCGAGGTGATCGCCTGCGACCGCTATGCTGGTGCGCCCGCCATGCAGGTCGCCCACCGCAGCCATGTGCTCGCCATGACCGACGCCAAGGCCCTGCGCGCCGTGGTTGAGGCCGAGCGGCCGCACCTCATCGTCCCCGAGATCGAGGCCATCGCCACCGACGAGTTGGCCCGCATTGAGGCCGACGGGCTGGCGATCTGCATCCCGACCGCCCGCGCCGCTCAGCTGACGATGAACCGCGAGGGCATCCGCCGGCTGGCCGCCGAGGAATTGGGCCTGCCCACCAGCGCCTACGCCTTCGCCTCCACCGAGGCGGAACTGGCCACGGCCGCCGCCATGACCGGGTTCCCTTGCTTCATGAAGCCGGTGATGAGCTCGTCCGGCAAGGGCCAGTCCTATGTCGAGACGCCCGATCAGATCTCCGCCGCCTGGGCCTATGCGCTGGCCGGCGGCCGCGTCGAGCAGCCCCGCGTCATCGTCGAGGGCCGCGTCGCCTTCGACTTCGAGATCACCCAGCTGACGGTGCGCAGCCTGAAGGACGGCGTCGTCCAGACCAGCTTCTGCGAGCCCATCGGCCACCGGCAGGTGAAGGGCGACTATGTGGAAAGCTGGCAACCGCAGGCGATGACGCCGGCCGCGTTGGCCCGATCACGCGAGATCGCCGCGGCGGTCACGGATGCCCTCGGCGGCCTCGGCCTCTTTGGCGTCGAGCTGTTCGTGAAGGGCGATCAGGTCTGGTTCTCGGAAGTCAGCCCCCGCCCGCATGACACCGGGCTCGTCACCCTGGTCACTCAGATCCAGAGCGAATTCGCCCTGCACGCCCGCGCCATTCTGGGTCTGCCCACCGATGTGGCCTTGCGCGAGCCAGGCGCCAGCGCGGTGATCTACGGCGGCATAGAGGCGCGCGGCGTTGCCTTTGAAGGTGTCGCCGAGGCCCTGGCCGTCCCTGGTGCGGACCTTCGCCTGTTCGGCAAGCCCGAGAGCTTCGAGCGCCGCCGCATGGGCGTCGCCCTGGCCCGCGCCGCCGACACCGACACCGCGCGAGCCCGCGCCGCCGAGGCGGCGAGCAAGGTGCGGGTGGTCGAGAGCTGATCACCGACGGCAAACAGAGACGCATCGTCCGACCAGGGCCTGCTCCCGCGGGCACAGAAAAGCCCCCCGACCGGGGGGCTGCTGTCGGGCGGACGGAGTCGGGGGGCTTTGGCCGTCCGCAGCTGATGAATGCATTCGGGCCCCGAGCGCTCCCTAGCCAAGCCCGTCGTCCCACGTTCACCAGACCTTAGGCAAATCGTCATCATCCTCCGGCCGCAGGTCCGGAAGTGAGGGTTGGTCATGGGCGCGGCGAAGCGACGCAGCGAAGTGCGGGACGACGTGGTCGAGAAGCTGCTCGACGGCCACTACGACCGTGTGCTCGAGGGCTTCGAGGCCCAGATTGATGCTGCGGCGGATACTCTTCGCCGGGCGCTGGCCGCGATGAAGGCGGAGAACACGCTGCAGTCCTGAGGACCGGACCGGGCGGTCGATCCCCTGACCCCCAACGGGCTTCAGGCTGAGCGTTGAGATCGTCGAGACGCGCTGATGGTGCTGGGACGCGCTTGGGCGCATCTCCGTCCTCCGCGACTTCCCTTCGACAGCGCCTCCGGCCTCTGGCGGCGGGCGCGGACGGCGGGAGCGTCCAGCGGGACCGGCACTATCCGAATGCCTTCTTTACCCAGCTCACCGAGAGGCTAGCCAACGAAGTCGGCGGCAGCTCCCCCAAGGCGGCGGGGCGCGCCGACTCCAGATTCCGGCGCAAACGGCTGAGGCGACTCGCGGTCGGCGACGTCATCGCAGCGGGGCCTTCCGCTGGAGACCAGTTTTGAGTCAGGCATTGTCAGTCACGGAGCCACCGCCCGCCCGCGGAACGGCGCCTTTCGCGCCGCCGATCCTGGTGATCGCGGAGACGTCGCATTCTCGTCGAGGCGAGATCGAAGCGTTCATCGAAGCGCGATTCGATCGGGCGTTCGGGGCGCGCCTGCCGCGCCACTATCCCATTCTGATCGGTCTCTGGGCCGACGACGGCGGCGAACTACAGGCGGCCGCTGGCGTTCGTTTCGCCGAGGACGAGCCGCTGTTCCTGGAGCGGTATCTGGACGGCCCGGTCGAGCAGGCGATCGCCGTCGCGTTCGGCCGCCCCATCTCGCGCAGCAGCATCGTCGAGATCGGATCGCTGGCCTCGGACTCGCCCGACGCGTCGCTGCGGCTGTTCGGCGCCCTGTCCGCCTGGCTGGCCGCTGAGCACGGCCGGCGCTTCGCCGTGGCAACGGCGCGTCCGGAGCTGGAGCGACTCTTGGGCCGCGCTGGGTTCGGACTGCTCGCCCTGGGTCAGGCCGATCCCGACCGATTGGGCGAGGGCGCCAGCGACTGGGGCAGCTACTACGAGCGGACACCGCGCGTGTTCGCCGGAGAGATCGGGACCTCTACCGACCTGCCGCTGCTGCGCCAGCGGTTGCGGGCCAGAATCATGGCGCGCACCGCGCGTCGCCTGCGGAGGGGCGCGCCTTGAGTCGCGTGCTGACGGCGATCTCCGAACGCGCCCGTACGACGCCGGACAGGGCCGCGCTGGCCGGCGCCGACATCACCCTTGGCTGGGCCGACCTGCTGCGGGAGATCGCGCAGGCCGAGGCCTGGCTGGCCGGCCTGCTGGCGGCGGCGCCCCATGGCGCGCCGGTGGGCGTGGCCCTCGATAACGGCCCGGCCTGGGTGGTCATCGACCTGGCGCTGATGGCGCTGGGCCGGCCGAGCGTGCCGCTTCCCGTTTTCTTCACGCCGCAACAGCGGCTGCATGCGCTGACCGATGCGGGCGCCTGCCTGCTGGTCCGGCCGCCCGCCACGGCAAATGCCCTCACTTTTGCCGTGGCGGGTTCGGCGGTGACAGCCGAGGCCCTGACCTTCCCGCCCCGCGACCTGCCGGTGGGAACCGCCAAGGTCACCTACACCTCGGGCTCGACCGGGGCGCCGAAGGGCGTGTGCCTGTCGCTGGCCCAGATGGAGGCGGTGGCCTCATCCCTGGTAGAGACCATCGGCGCCGAGTTCGCCGGACGGCATCTGGCCGTGCTGCCCCTGGGTGTGCTGCTGGAGAACGTCGCGGGGCTGTATCCGACCCTGCTGGCAGGCGGCTGTTACCACGCCCGCGGCCTGGCCGAGCTGGGCTTCGCCGACGGCCTGCGGCCCGAGATCGGGCGGCTGGCGGCCACGGTCGAGGCGCTGGACATCAACAGCCTGATCCTGGTCCCGGAACTGCTGCGGGCGCTGACCGCGTTCCTGGCCGCGACGGGGAAGCGGTTGCCGGGTCTGAAGCTGGTGGCGGTGGGCGGGGCCAAGCTGTCGCCTCGCCTGATCGCCTCGGCGCGCGCGTTGGGCGTCCCCGCCTATGAGGGTTACGGCCTCAGCGAGTGCGCTTCGGTGGTGGCGCTGAACACACCGCACGCCGACCGGCCGGACACGGTGGGCCGCATCCTGCCGCACCTGACCGTAACGATCGCCGACGACGGGGAGATCCTCATCGGTCCCGCCCCGTTCCTGGGCTACGTCGGCGCTCCCGCGCCGGTCGGAACCCTGAAGACCGGCGACCTGGGCGAGCTGGACGCCGAAGGCTTCCTGACAATCTCGGGCCGCAAGTCGAACCTGCTGATCACCGCCTTCGGCCGCAACGTCGCGCCGGAGTGGGTCGAGAGCGAGCTGCTGGCCCAGCCGGAGATCGGCCAGGCGGTGGTGTTCGGCGAGGGGCGGGCCGAGCTGTGCGCCGTGATCGTGCCCTCGCGCGGCGACCTGCCGCCCGCGGCGCTGCAGGCGGCAGTGGCGCGGGCCAACGCCCAGCTCCCGACCTATGCGCAGGTGGCTCGGTGGCAGGGCTCCAGGCCCTTCGACCTGGCGCTGGGCGAACTCACTGGCAACGGCCGCCCTCGCCGCGGCGTGCTGCGCGAGACCCACCAAGCCTTTATCGACCAACAGACCTGAGGCGTTCCCAATGTCCTTCTTCGAACGGCTCGAGCGGGAAACCTCCGCCGAGCGCCTGGCCCTCTATTCCGTGCCCCAGCTGGTGGACGGGGTGCAGGGCAAGATTTCCAAGGAAACCTACCTCGCCTATCTGGCCGAGGCGTTCCACCACGTCAGCCACACCGTGCCGCTGCTGACCGCCGCGCGCGACGGGATGGACACCGGCCACGCGGCCTTCCGCGCCGCGCTGGAGGAATACATCGCTGAGGAGACGGGCCACGAGCAGTGGATTCTCAACGACATCGCCCGCGCCGGCGGCGACGCCGAGGCGGTGCGCAAGGGCCCGCCGCGGGCGGCCACCGAGCTGATGGTGGCCTACGCCTACGATTATGTGCGGCGGATCAACCCGATGGGCATGTTCGGCATGGTCTATGTGCTGGAGGGCGCCAGCATCGCGCTGGCCACTCACGGCGCGGGTGCCGTGTCGAAGGCGCTCGGCCTCGGACCGGAGTGCTTCTCATACCTGTCGTCCCACGGGGCGCTGGACCAGGAGCACATGACCTTCTTCGCCAGGCTGATGGACACCGTGGAGGACCCGGCCGATCAGGCGGCGATCCTGCATGTGGCCCGGCGGATCTTCGGCCTGTTCGCCGACATGTTCCGCGCCATCCCCCACGAGCGGGAGCTGGCGCATGCGGTTTGAGGGCCAGAGGATCGCGGTCACCGGCGGCGCCGGCGAGATCGGGACACGGATCGTGTCAAAACTGATGGCCGAGGGCGCCCAGGTCACCGTGCTCGATCGTCAGGCTCCGGCCCGGCCGAACATCGGCCACATCGCCTGCGATCTGGCCGACCCCGCCGGCCTGGAGTCGCTGGCTACGGCCATGGCCCAGTCGCCCTGGGACGTCCTGATCAATCTGGCGGGCGTCCAGTATTTCGGCCCGATGGAAGGGGAGAGTCCCGACAGCCTGCGCCGGACGCTGGCGATCAACCTGCTGGCGCCCATGCGGCTGGCCCAGGCCGTGGCGCCGGGGATGCGGGCGCGCCGGCGGGGCCAGATCGTCAACATCGGCTCGATCTTCGGCTCGATCAACTTCGCCCACTTCGCCAGCTATTCCAGCTCCAAGGCGGGTCTGCGAGCCTTCAGCCAGGCCCTGCGGCGCGAGCTGGCCGGGTCGGGCGTGGACGTGACCTACATCGCCCCGCGCGCGGTGAAGACCGCGTTCAACTCGGCCAAGGTCGTGGAGTTCGCGGCCATCACCAAGACGGCCATGGACGATCCCGACAAGGTTGCGACCCAAATCGTCGAAGCCATCGCCACGCGCCGGCGCGACGTCTACCTGGGCTTTCCCGAAGCCTTCTTCGTGCGCCTCAACGCGCTCTTCCCTGCCTTGGTCGATCGTGCGCTGGCCGCCGACGACCGCAAGGTTTCCCGTCTCTTCGCCTGATCCAGAAAAGGACAGACCCCATGCGCAAGCTCTATGTCTCCCTCGCCGCTGCCGCCCTTCTCGCCGGCCCCGCCCTGGCCGAACCCGCCGCGCTGGACGCCCGGATCGACGCTATGGCCCGCAACTGGGACCATGTGAACTATGAGACCCAAGGCCCGGGCAAGGTGGGCCAACTGGCGGCCATCGCCGTCCAGGCAGAGGGTTTGGCCAAGCAGTTCCCGAACCGCGCCGAGCCGTTGATCTGGATGGGCATCGCGCTCAGCACGGAAGCCGGCGCCAAGGGCGGGCTGGGCGCACTGGGCCTCGCCAAGGAGGCCAAGGCGAGCCTTGAACGGGCCGAGAAAATCGACCCCTCAGCGCTCAATGGCTCCGTCTATACGACCTTGGGTTCGCTCTACTATCAGGTGCCCGGCTTCCCTGTGGGCTTCGGCGACAAGGAAAAGGCCCGCACCTTCCTGAAGAAAGCCCTGGCCGCGAATCCGAACGGCGCCGACCCGAACTATTTCTATGGCGACTTCCTGTTCCAGCAGGGCCAGTACGCCGAGGCCGAGCGCGCCCTGACCAAGGCGTTGGCGGCGCCTGCCCGGCCGGGTCGCGAGATCGCCGACAAGGGCCGCCGCGCGGAAATCCAGACGCTCCTGGCCCAGGTGCGCGCCAAGAAGGGCTGAGTCGGGGACCACAGACTGCCTCGGCGAAGGGCGGGAGCTGGGGGTCAACCGCCCTGGCGCGCGGCTTCTTCCTCGACCTGGCCCAGACGGTCCTTGCCGAAAAACATCTCCGTCCCGACGAAGAAAGTGGGAATGCCGAACGCGCCGCGGGCAACGGCGGCCTCGGTGTTGGCGACGAGTTCGGCCTTCACCTCGGGGTCCTGGGTGGCGGCGATGAGGGCAGCGGCGTCGAGGCCGGCCCCGGTCAACACGCGGGCGACGACCTCGGGGTCGTCCATCTTCTCGCCGGCTTCCCACATCGCGCTGAGGACCGCGGCGACATAGGGTTCCTCCACGGCCAGACGGCGGGCGGCGACGAGGCCGCGCATGATCAGGAGCGTGTTGACCGGGAAGTGGGGGTTCTGGCGGTAGGCGGTGAGGCCATGCTTGGCCACGAACCGGCGGGTCTCCAGGCCCTCGTAGGCCAGCTTGCCCTTCACATCGCCGAACGCCACCATCGGGGAGGCGTTGTTGGTCGCCTTGAAGATCCCGCCCAGCAGGCAGGGAATGCGGTTGACCGTGGCGCCGGTGCGCGCGGCGATCTCCGGCAGCACCTTACCGACCAGGTAGGCGTTGGGGCTGCCGAAGTCGAAGATGAAGTCGATCGTTGCAGGCTTGCTCATCACCAGGTCTCGCTCCAGGGCCGCAGGTCCAGTTCGTGGGTCCAGGCCGAGCGGGGCTGGCGGCTGAGGCCCACGAAGGCCTGGGCGATGTCTTCGGGTCGCAGAATCTCGTCGCGTTCGAGCAAGTCGTCCACGCCGTCTCGATTGCTGCGGATGAAGACGCCATCGACGGCGCCGTCGATAACCACGTGGGCGACGTGAATTCCTTGCGGGCCCAGTTCGCGGGCCATGCTCTGGGCCAGCGCGCGCAGGCCGTGCTTGGCCGAGGCGAATGCGGAGAAGCCGTCGCGACCGCGGACGCTGGCGGTGGCGCCGGTGAACAGGATAGTCCCGTGGCCGCGGGGGACCATGACGCGAGCGGCTTCCCGGCCGGCCAGGAAGCCCGCGAAGCAGGCCATCTCCCAGACTTTTTGGAAGACGCGGGCGGTGGTCTCGCGGATGCCGAAGCGAACGTTTGCGCCGATGTTGAAGACCACGACGTCCAGCGGGCCGACGTCGCGTTCGATCGTGGCGAACAGGGCCACCATCTCATCCTCGACGCGGGCATCGACCCCATAGGCGCGGGCGGCGCCGCCGGCCGCGCGGATCGACCGAGCGACCTCCTCCAGGGCGTCGAGGTTGCGGGCGCGACGGGTCATGCAGACCTCGTAGCCCTCGGCGGCGAAGGCGCGGGCCAACGCCGAGCCCAGGCCATCGCCGACGCCCACCACGAGGCAGACGCCCCTGGATTTCGCCTCTGGATCGGCCATCGCACACTCCGTTCGGAATTTGGACTATGGTGCATCTTGAATCCGAACCCCGTCAATGGGACCCTTGCGAAAATCGGAGTCTGTCGGATGAAATGGAGCGAGCTGGCGGCGCAAGACTGCTCGATGTCACGTTCGATCGCGGTGATCGGCGACCGCTGGACCTTGATGATCCTGCGCGACCTGTTTCTCGGCGTACGGCGGTTCGAGGACTTCGAGCGACGGCTGGGTATCTCGCGCAGCGTCATCGCCGAGCGCCTGAAGCTGCTGGTGGACGAGGGCGTGCTGCGGCGGGAAGCCTACCAGGACCATCCCGTGCGCCACGAATACCGGCTGACCGACAAGGGCCTGGCGCTGCACCCGGTGGTGATGGCGATCGTCCACTGGGGCGACGCGCACTATGCGGGCGAGGCGGGACCGCCCCTCATCCACCGGCACAAGGCGTGCGGCTGCGACTTCACGCCGGTGCTGACCTGTTCCGAATGTGGCGAGGCTGTGGGGGCGCGGGACGTCGAGATGCGGGCGCGGGCCGGCTGATCCCCATCCTGGCTATTCCGGGCGCGCAGGCGTCTCCTTAGGTTACTGCGCTCGACCATTGGCCAATCCGGCGCGTGACAATCGCGGCTGTCTCGTCTTTGCTGCGCGCACCTGCCATTAGCAGTCCCCAGGATCCGCCCGCCTCGACGGGCGGATCCTGGTTTTCAAGCAAGACTTGCCTGTCCATAAGACAGGCGGGAGCACACCGATTTTTCGAAGGGACGGAATTTCAAAGATGCCGCCACGCATGTTGCCTGACCCAACACCCGAGACCCGCCATTTCTGGGATGGCTGCAAGGAGGGCGAACTTCGCCTCCAGCGCTGCACCGCCTGCCAGGAGAGCTATTTCCCGCCGCGCCCGTTCTGCCCGAAGTGCGCCTGCCGCGAGGTCGAGGTCTACAAGGCTTCCGGCAAGGCGGTGCTCTGGTCCTATGTGATCAACCATCGGCCGCGCCCGGACATGGGAACCGAACCTTACGCCATCGCGGTGGTGAAGCTGGCCGAGGGCCCGACCATGATGACCAACATCGTGGACTGCGCGCAGACGCCCGAGGCGTTGCAGCTGGACATGCCGCTGGCCGTCAGCTTCGCCAAGCAGACCGACGACATCAGCCTCCCCCTCTTTGCGCCTGCGAAAGGCTGAACCTCATGAAGCCGAAATCAGTCGCCGTGGTCGGCGCCGCCGAAACCACGAAGATGGGCCGTATCCCCGATGTGTCGGTGATCGGCCTGCATGCCGACGCCGCCTTGAACGCTATGGCCGACTGCGGCCTCAAGCCGTCGGACATCGACGGCGTGGCCTGCGCCGGGATCAGCCCCGTAGAACTCGCCCACTACCTGGGGATCAAGCCGACCTATGCGGACGGCACCTCGGTGGGAGGTTGCTCGTTCATGCTGCACGTCCGCCATGCCGCCGCCGCGATCAATGAGGGCTTGGCCACCACCATCCTGATCACCCACGGCGAAAGCGGCCGCAGCCGCGTTGGCGCCGGCGGGTTCGCGCGCTCGGCCTCCAGCCTGGCCGGCCAGTTCGAGATGCCCTACGGCCCGGTGGGCCCGCCCACCATGTTCACGGTGCCGGTGCTCCGCTACCTGAAGACCTACGGCTACACGGTGGAAGACTTGGCCAACGTGGCGGTGATCCAGCGGGAGTGGGCGGCGCTGAACCCGCGCGCCAGCTTCAAGGACCCGATCACCGTCGACGACGTGCTGAACGCCGACATGATCGCCTGGCCGTTCACCAAGCTGATGTGCTGCCTGGTCACCGATGGCGGCGGCGCGCTGATCCTGACGTCCGCCGAGCGGGCCAAGGACTTCCCGCAGAAGCCGGTCTACATCCTGGGCACCGGCGAGAGCGTCGAGACGCCGATGGTGTCGCAGATGTACGACTTCAACTCGTCCACGGCGTTCAGGATCTCCGGCGCGAAGGCGTTCAAGGAGGCGGGCCTCACCCCGGCCGACGTCGATCACCTGATGATCTACGACGCCTTCGCCCACCTGCCGCTGTACGGCCTCGAAGACCTGGGCTTCGTGAAGCCTGGTGAGGCGGCGGCCTTCGTCAGAGAGCGAAACACCGCCATCGGCGGCAAGCTGCCGCTGAACACCAACGGCGGCGGGCTCTCCTACATGCACTCCGGCATGTACGGCATGTACGCGTTACAGGAGAGTGTGCGGCAGATGCGCGGGACGGCGGCGGCTCAGGTGAAGGGCGCCAAGGTCAGCCTCAGCCAGGGCGTCGGCGGTATGTTCGCCGCGGCCGGCACGGTGATCTTCGGCAACGAGGCGCCGTAGGTCCACACCACGTGGTGTCATCCCGGCTTTCGCGCCAGCGAGAGACCGGGATGACACGATGAGAAAGCGACGCGCGATTGGCAGCAGTGGCCGCATCAGGCTAAGCGGAAGCATGGCTGGCCCCATCATCATCGCGCCCTCGATCCTCGCGTCGGACTTCGCCCGGATGGGCGAGGAGATCGCCGCCGTCGAGGCCGCAGGGGCCGACTGGATTCACGTGGACGTCATGGACGGCCACTTCGTGCCCAACATCACCCTCGGGCCGGACGTGGTGCGAGCGCTGCGGCCGCACGCCAAGATCCCATTCGACTGCCATCTGATGATCAGCCCGGCGGACCCCTACCTGGAGGCCTTCCGCGAGGCCGGCGCCGACTACATCAGCGTCCATCCCGAGGCCGGGCCCCACCTGAACCGCACCCTCAAGCAGATCCGCAAACTGGGCGCCAAGGCGGGCGTCGTGTTCAACCCTTCGACCGATCCCTCGGTGATCCAGTGGATGATGGACGAGGTGGACCTGATCCTGGTGATGTCGATCAATCCGGGCTTCGGCGGCCAGACCTTCATGCATTCGCAGCTTCGCAAGATCGAGGCGTTGCGCGCGATGATCGACGCCGAGGGCCGCGACATCCCTCTGGAAGTGGACGGCGGGGTCACGCCGGAGACCGCCAGGCTGTGCATCGCCGCCGGGGCCACCGCCCTGGTGGCTGGAACCGCCGTCTTCCGCGGCGGGGCGGAGCATTATGCCGCCAATATCGCCGCCCTGCGCGGATAGCGGAGGCGGCGCGGATGGCCCCGCCAGTGCGACTTCCCGGCCGCCACCTGGTCCTTGCGCTGGGCGTCGCCGTGGGCCGCGCGGTGTCCGAGGAGTGGCGCGCCGCCGAGCGGTCCCGTTGGCTGCCGGGCCGCGCGCGGGCCGAAGGTTTCTCCGTGCAGGCTCGCGACGCCCGGCCGCCGGACGTGGACGCTGGCCGCCGCATCCTGGCCGGTGCCTTCATCCTGAGGGGGGCCAGCCTGTCGGTGGGCGTTGGCGGCGACCCCTGGGACCGGCCCAGCCCGAGCCGCGCCTTCGCCGAGGCGCTGCACCGCTTCGACTGGCTGCCCGGCCTGGTCGCCGCCGGGCCGGAGGGGGCGGCCGAGGCGCTGCGCCTAATGCTGGAGTGGCGGCGCATCTTCGGCCGCTGGAATAGCTTTGCCTGGGCGCCGGAGGTGATGGCGCGGCGGGTGTTCAACCTGGCCTGCGCGGGGCCCGCCCTCGCCGCGCGCGCCTCCGAGGCCGAGACGGCCGGCATCGCGCGCGACCTGGCGCGCCAGGCCCGAAGCCTGCTGGGCGCCACGGGTCGGGCCGGTGCGGCGGAACGGGCGGCCTGCGCGGCGGTGGCGGGCGCGGCCCTGCGCGGGCCGGCGGGCCGGCGCATCCTCGACCGGGGCTTGATCAAGCTGAGCCGCGAGCTGCCCGCCGCGCTGGCGGCCGACGGAGGCCACCACACCCGGCGCGCGGATCTCGGCCTGGAGCTGCTGTTCGACCTGCAGACCCTGGACGAGGCGATGGTTCAGCGTGGCCTGGCGGCGCCGGACGCCGTACAGCGCGCGATCGCCCGGCTGGCGGCGGCGGTGCGGTTCAACACCCTGGCCGACGGCGGGCTGGCGACCTTCCACGGCGGGACGCCGCAGCGGCCCTCCTACGTCGCCGCCGCGCGCGCGCAGGACGAGACCGGCGACCGGCCGACCCCGGCCAGCCTGGATGGCTACCAGCGGATGGACTCGCGCCTGCTGCAGGTGGTGGCCGACGTCGCCGGTCCGCCCATCGGGCCATGGAGCGAGCGGGGGGCGGCGGAATGCCTGTCAATCCAGGTGCTGGCGGGCGGGCGGCGTTTGATCGAGGCGTCCAGCGGCCGGGGTCTGCAGACGGCCTCGACCCTGCAGGTGGGCGAGCGGCCCTATGGGCGGATCCTGTCGGGCTCCGCCGCCGCGGTGCTGGGCCCGCGCCTGGTGGAGGCCGAGGCGATGATCGACACCCAGCGCCACGAGGCGCCGGGCGCGGTCTGGCTGGAGCTGGCCCACCGCGGCTGGATCGCCCGCTACGGCGTGATGCACCAGCGCCGGCTGTACCTGGACCTGGAGGCCGGCGAGCTGCGAGGTGAAGACCGTCTGACGCCCACCGCCAAGGTGCAGGGGCCGGACGGGCGCCATTTCATCCCCTATGCCCTGCGCTTCCAGCTTCACGCCGGCGTCAGCGCCCTGGTCTCCCAGGACCGTCGCAGCGTGCTGCTGCGCCGGGAAGGCGAGGCCGGCGGCTGGACCCTGCGCAACGACGCTGTGGACATCGCCCTGGAGCCCCGCAACCCGGGGCCCGGCCTGCAGCTGGTGATGCGCGGCCAGCGAAGGGCCGACTCCGGCGCCCGGGTGCGGTGGAAGCTCGCACCAGCGGCGCAAGCGCGTTGACGTGGAGAGCGGCCGGGCCTAATCCGCCGCCATCTCGCGTGACTGGCGACTAAAGGTGGGCGACCACCGGGGA
This sequence comes from Phenylobacterium deserti, assembly GCA_943332615.1. Classification (GTDB taxonomy): domain Bacteria; phylum Pseudomonadota; class Alphaproteobacteria; order Caulobacterales; family Caulobacteraceae; genus Phenylobacterium; species Phenylobacterium deserti_C. Next base: position 29,605 of record CALQQB010000012.1, on the reverse strand, counting down.
GCGCGGAGACGCTATTCCGCCGCGCGCCTGGGCATTTCTCTCGAATCCATGAGGAGAATGCCGTGCCCGCAGCCCCCGATTTCCCGCCCGCCCCCGACAAGGTTCCCGTCCGCCGCGCCCTGCTAAGCGTGTCCGACAAGACCGGCCTGGTCGATGCCGCGCGCGCGCTGACCGCCGCCGGCGTCGAGCTGGTATCGACTGGCGGCACCCGGAAGGCCATCGCCGACGCCGGCATCCCCGTGAAGGATATCTCCGACCTCACCGGCTTCCCGGAGATGATGGACGGCCGGGTGAAGACCCTGCACCCCATCGTCCACGGCGGGCTGTTGGGCGTGCGCGACGCCCCGGAGCACAAGGCGGCCATGGAGGCCCACGGGATCGGGGCGATCGACCTGGTCTACGTCAATCTCTACCCGTTCGAAGCCACCGCGGCAGCGGGTGGCGACTACGAGACCTGCGTCGAGAACATCGACATCGGCGGCCCGGCGATGATCCGCTCGGCGGCCAAGAACCACGGCTACGTCGCAGTTTGCACCGAGATCGCCGACATGGCCGAGGTGTTGGCCGAATTGGCGGAGGGCGGCGCCACGACGCTGGCTTTGCGCAAGCGCCTGGCGGCCCGGGCTTATGCGCGGACCGCGACCTACGACTCGTCGATCGCTTCGTGGTTCGCCGCCGAACTCGGGGACTTCGCGCCCGGGCGCTTCTCCATCGGCGGCCAGCTGGCCCAGACCATGCGATACGGCGAGAACCCGCACCAGGCGGCGGCCTTCTACCGTTTCCCGAACCCGGCGGTGGGCGTGGCGACCGCCACCCAGCTGCAGGGCAAGGAACTCAGCTACAACAACATCAACGACACCGACGCCGCCTTCGAGCTCGTCGGCGAGTTCGATCCGGCGGACGGGCCCGTCTGCGCCATCATCAAGCACGCCAACCCCTGCGGCCTGGCCACCGGCGGCACGATGCTGGAGGCGTACCAGCGGGCGCTCGCCTGCGACCCCACCAGCGCCTTCGGCGGCATCGTCGCCCTGAACGGCCGGCTGGACGCGGCCACCGCCGCCCAGGTGCTGGAGATCTTCACCGAGGTGGTGATCGCCCCGGAGGCGGACGACGACGCCGTGGCCCTGTTCCGCAAGAAGAAGAATGTGCGCCTGCTGGTGACCGGCGGCCTGCCGGACCCGCGAGCCTTCGGCAAGTCGTTCAAGTCCGTCACCGGCGGCTTCCTGGTGCAGAGCAAGGACACGGCGCACCTCACCCCAGCGGACCTGAAGGTCGTGACGAAGCGCGCGCCGACGGAGACGGAAATCCGCGACATGCTGTTCGCCTTCACGGTCGCCAAGCACGTGAAGTCGAACGCCATCGTCTACGCCCGCGACGGCCAGACGCTGGGCATCGGCGCCGGGCAGATGAACCGCAAGGATAGCGCCCGGATCGCGGCACTACGCGCCGCCGACTTCGGCTTGGACCTCAAGGGCTCGGCCTGCGCGTCAGAGGCCTTCTTCCCGTTCCCCGACGGCCTGATCCAGGCGGCCGACGCCGGCTGCACGGCCGTGATCCAGCCCGGCGGCTCCATCGGCGACAAGGCGGTGATCGACGCCGCCGACGAACGCGGCCTGGCCATGGTGTTCACGGGCGTGCGGGTGTTCCGGCACTAGGCTGCAATCGCAGCTGTTCACAGTTCCGTGATCTCGATAGGCTCCAGTTCTGCGGCTTGGAGCGGCGGATGCGATTTGCCCCGATGGGACTGACCTTGGTTGGCACGCTGGCGCTGGGCGGCTGCGAGGTCAATCGGGTCCGGTCGCACGAGGCGCTCTTCCGCGAGGCGGATCGGTCGGGCCTGACCTTGCGTGCCGGCATATGGGCGACACCAGACGCGGGCTGCGTATTCGAACCTGAGGTATCGGTGAAGAGCTGGCCCGACTGCGCCAACGGGGTGGCCCTGCCGGCCGACGCGCTCAACCGCGCGATCACTACCCCCGGTTTCGCCGTCGAGAGCCTGCTGGTTGATGGCGACCCGTTGATCCTGCAAACGCGCTGGGGAGCGACGCGCCCGGAGAAGCCCGAAAGGTTGCTCTACGAGTATGCGGCCCTGAAACCCCTTGCTCGAGACGCTCGCGGCGAACTCACGAGCTATGAGATCTGGTCCGTGCTCTGCGCCCCTGCCGAACCAGCGGCCAGGGTTGCGGACAACGCCGCCGCGCCATCGCCAGCACCCCCTGCCGCACCGAGGCCGCCTGAAGTTCTGCCGCCGGGCGTGACCCGCGATCCGGAAGACGGCTGCCTGGCTCGGGACCCGGAGGCTGTCCGCACAGCGGCGCGGCTCACGCGCGACAACGGTTGGACATCACCACGCCGCGCCACGTGGATGCGCAAGCGCGCGCTACGCGACCTGTTCGGACGCGAGCCCGCCGCGCGGCACTAAGCCGTGCCGGTGATCCCGTCCCAGAACTTCTTGGCCTTGCCGGTGAAGCCGGCGGCCTTGGGGTGCTGGGCTTCGCCGCAGAGGCCGGCGAATTCCCGCATCAGTTCCTGCTGGCGCGGCGTCAGCTTGGTAGGCGTCTCGACGAACAGTTCGACCACCAGGTCGCCGCGTTCGCGCGAGCGAAGCGAGGGCATGCCGCGGCCCTTCACGCGTACGGTCTTGCCGGTCTGCGAGCCTTCCGGGATCTTGACCTGCAGCTTGCACTGGCCGTCGCAGGCCTCGCCGCCCATCAGGCAGGGGGCGTCGATCTCGCCGCCCAGCACCGCCGTCGCCATCTGCACCGGCACGGTGCAGAGTAGGTCCAGGCCGTCGCGCTCGAACAGTTCGTGCGGCTTCACCGAGATGAAGATGTAGAGGTCGCCGCGCGGCCCGCCGCGCTGGCCCGCGTCGCCCTCTCCGGAGAGGCGGATGCGGGCGCCGTCGTCGACGCCGGCCGGGATGCGGACGGCCAGGGTCCGCTGCTTGCGGATCAGACCGTGGCCGCGGCAGTCGGTACACGGGTCCATGACCATCCTGCCGGACCCGCCGCAACGCGGGCAGGCGCGCTCGATGGAGAAGAAGCCCTGGCTCGCCCGCACCCGGCCCTGGCCGTTGCAGGTGGTGCAGGTGGTGGGGCTGGTGCCGGGCTTGGCGCCGGACCCTTCGCAGGGCTCGCAGACGAGCGTGGCCGGGACCACGATCTCGACCTCGGCGCCGGCGTAGGCGTCCTCCAGCTTGATCTCCAGGTCGTAGCGCAGGTCGTTGCCCCGCGCCGGGCCGCCGCGCTGGCGCCCGCCGCCACGGCCGCCGAACATGTCGCCGAAGACGTCGCCGAACACCTCGTTGAAGATATCGTGGACGTCATGGGACTGGCCACCGCCGCCGCCCTGGCCGTTCACGCCGGCATGGCCGAACCGATCATAGGCCGCGCGCTTCTGCGGGTCCGACAGCATCGAATAGGCTTCGTTGATTTCCTTGAAGCGGCCCTCGGCCTCTTCGCAGCCACCGTTTCGGTCGGGATGGTGTTCCATCGCCTGCTTGCGAAAGGCGGCTTTCAGCGCGCCGTCATCGCAGCCGCGCTCCACACCCAGAATCTCGTAATAGTCCCGCATGACTGGTCAGGCGCTCGGAAACTGATGAAAATGGAGGTGGGTGGCCCCCCGCCCGCTTGCAAGGCTTAGCAAAGCCGCGCGGAGGGGGGAACCGGTTGCTTGGTCCTCGAAGGCGGCGACGTCACCACGGCCCTGATCGCATCGCGTGCGGGACAGGGCCGTGGGTCGCATCGTCACGCCGATTTCTTCTCGTCGCCCCCGGGGGCGCCATCGACTTCCTCGAATTCCGCATCGACGACGTCGTCAGATGAGCCCGAGGGTTGCCCCTCTGAATCGGCATCATCGCCACCCTGCTGGGCCTTGTACATGGCTTCGCCGAGCTTCATCGAGGCTTGGATGAGGGTCTGGGTCTTAGCCGAGATGGTCTCGGCGTCACCGCCTTCGAGGCTGCCCTTCAGGTCGTCTATCGCGGCCTGGATGGCGTTCTTCTCGTCGTCGCCGACCTTGTCGCCGTGTTCGGCCAGGGCCTTTTCGGAGGAGTGCAGCACGGCGTCGGCCTGGTTCTTGGCCTCAACCGTCGCCTTGCGCTTGTCATCGTCGGCCTTGTTGGACTCGGCTTCCTTGACCATGGCGTCGATGTCCGCGTCCGAGAGGCCGCCGTTGGCCTGAATGCGGATCGACTGTTCCTTGGACGTGGCCTTGTCGCGGGCCTGGACGTTGACGATACCGTTGGCGTCGATGTCGAAGGTCACCTCGACCTGCGGGATGCCGCGCGGCGCCGGCGGGATGCCGACCAGGTCGAACTGGCCCAGCATCTTGTTGTCGTGCGCCATCGGGCGTTCGCCCTGGAAAACCCGGATCGTCACGGCCGACTGGTTGTCGTCCGCGGTCGAGAAGGTCTGGCTGCGCTTGGTCGGGATGGTGGTGTTGCGCTCGATCAGCGGGGTGAACACACCACCCAGCGTCTCGATGCCCAAGGTCAGCGGGGTCACGTCAAGGAGGAGGACGTCCTTCACCTCGCCGCCAAGCACCCCGGCCTGGATCGCGGCGCCCAGGGCCACGACCTCGTCGGGGTTCACGCCGGTGTGCGGCTCACGGCCGAAGAAAGCCTTCACCGTCTCGACCACCGCGGGCATGCGCGTCATGCCGCCAACCAGGATCACCTCGTCGATGTCGGACTTCTTCAGGCCCGCATCCTTCAGCGCCTGCTCGCAGGGGCCGATCGTGCGCTTGACCAGGTCCTCGACCAGGCCTTCCAGCTTGGCGCGGGAAATCTTGATGTTCAGGTGCAGCGGACCCGAGGCGTTCATCGAGATGAAGGGCAGGTTCACTTCGTACTGCGTCGTGAAGCTGAGTTCTTTCTTGGCCTTCTCGCCCTCTTCTTTGAGGCGCTGCAGAGCCAGCTTGTCCTTGCGCAGATCGACGCTGTTCTCTTTCTTGAACTCGTCGGCCAGGAAATCGACGATCCGCATGTCGAAGTCCTCGCCGCCGAGGAACGTGTCCCCGTTCGTGGACTTCACTTCGAACACGCCGTCGCCGATCTCGAGCACGGACACGTCGAAGGTGCCGCCGCCCAGGTCGTAGACCGCGATCTTCTTACCGTCGTTCTTGTCGAGGCCGTAGGCCAGCGCCGCAGCCGTCGGCTCGTTGATGATCCGCAGCACTTCAAGGCCGGCGATCCTGCCGGCGTCCTTGGTCGCCTGACGCTGGGCGTCGTTGAAGTAGGCCGGGACGGTGATGACGGCCTTGTCGACCTTTTCGCCCAGGTGCTGTTCGGCGGCTTCCTTCATCTTGATCAGGGTGAAGGCGGAGATCTGCTGGGGCGAATAGTCCTGACCGTGCGCACGCACCCAGGCGTCGCCGTTCGGGCCCTTGACGATCTCGTAGGGCACCATGCCCTTGTCCTTCTCGACCATCGGGTCGTTGAACTGGCGGCCGATCAGCCGCTTGATCGCGAAGAACGTATTGGAAGGGTTGGTGACGGCCTGGCGCCGGGCCGGCTGGCCCACGATGCGCTCGCCATCTTCCATGAAGCCGACGACCGAAGGCGTGGTCCGCGCGCCTTCGGCGTTCTCGATCACTTTCGGCGCCTTGCCGTCCATGATGGCCACGCACGAATTGGTCGTGCCGAGGTCAATGCCGATGATCTTGCTCATGATATAGTTCTTGCTCGCTCCTTTGTGGCGGACGCCGCGGGTGGGCCTTCTAATGAAGCGCCCCGGGAAAAGCGACGTCCCCGGTTCGATTACGTTCCTTGGCTGTCCCGCTTTCCGTGCGGGGAAGCCGCGTCGAGAGCCGATATGGGGGAAATTGACGGGGCTGCAAGGGCGAAAGTCCCTATTCCCCGCAAGGGAATGGCTTCAGTCCCCCCGCCAATGGGCGCTGGCCGCTGCGTAGAGGCCCGCCGGGTGCGGCGCCTCGCCGCCCCTCGAAAGCCGGAAGGCGTCCTCCACGACCATGGCCTGCTGCTGGATGTTCATAGCGGCGAACTCCGGTTCACGTTTGAGGCGATAGGCATAGGACGACGCACGGTCGCCGGCTTTGATCTTCGCCAAAGCCAGGCGCCCACGCCGCGTTCCAGGGTTTGACGGCGCTCCAGGAGCGTCTAGCGTCGCCGCACGGGAGGCTGAGCCATGTCACGCACCGCAAACCGCCTGCGGATTACCCGCCGCCTGATCCTGATGACGGCCGGCGTGCTGGTCTGCGTGGTGGCCCTGTTCGGCGTCACGCTGGTGTTCGGGGGCCGGTTCCTGGTGTCTTGGGCCTGTTTCGGCTGCGGGCTGCTGGGCGGCTTCGTCAGCATTCAACAGCGGCTCGGCGCCCTGGATGACGAGGCGCTGGGACTGCTGTCGGCGTCATGGTTCCAGATCGCGCTGATCCCGGTCTATGGCGGGCTGTTCGCCCTGGCGCTCTACCTGGGCTTCCTGAGCGGGATGGTCAGCGGCGAGGCGTTCCCGCACTTCGCCGTCCCGCCGTTCCACGACCCGCCGACGACCGCCGACCTGCAGGCCTTCTTCAGCACGGCCTACCCGGCCACCGGCGCAGATCTGGCCAAGCTGCTGTTCTGGTCCATCGTGGCCGGCTTCTCGGAGCGCTTCGTGCCCCAGATCATCGGCAAGTCGGGCGCCGCGGCGCAGGATTAGGGAACCTGGGCGGCCTAACTCGCACGCGGCTTTGACTCGCGCGTCGTGGCGACGTCACTCTGCGGAACCCAAGCCTCAGAGGAACCGCCACCATGGTCAATCTCACCCGCCCGGACGGCAACTGGGCCGGCGATCTCGATCTGACGCGGCGCTCGATCGCCATGGCGCTGGCCGGCGGCTATGCCGTGGCGGCCTTCGACGCCAACGCCGAACCGATCCACACCGACGACGTGGGCCTGGTCACCGCCACCGTCGAGATCGACGCCGGCGACCGCAAGATTCCCGGCTACCTCGCCCGCCCCGTCGCGAAAGGCCGCCATCCGGTGGTGTTCGTCTATACCGAGATCTTCGGGGTCCACGAGTGGATCAAGGACATCTGCCGCCGCCTCGCCAAGGCCGGCTATGTGGCCCTGGCCCCCGACTTCTTCGTCCGCAACGGCGACCCCTCCAAGCTCACCGACTTCCCGGCGATCATGAAGATCGTCGGCACCACGCCGGACGCCCAGGTCACCGCCGACACCGATGCGGCGCTGAAGTTCCTCAAGGCCCAGCCCTTCGCCGACATGAAGCGGGTCGGCGTCACCGGATTCTGCTGGGGCGGCGGCAAGACCTGGCTGGCGGCCGAGCGGTTCGCCGCGTTCAAGGCCGGCGTCGCCTGGTACGGGCCGCTGGCGAAGAATGCCTACCCCCAGACGCCGCCCATCGAACTGGCCAAGGACCTGCACGCCCCGGTGCTGGGCCTATATGGCGGCCTGGACAAAGGCATCCCGCAGGCGGACGTCGACGCCATGAAGGCCGCGCTGAAGGCGGCCGGCAAGACCGGCAGCGACATCATCGTCTACCCCAACGCCCAGCACGGCTTCCTGGCGGACTACCGGCCGAGCTACGGGGCCGTGGACGCGGCGGCGGGCTGGGCGCGGATGCTGGGGCACTTCAAGGCGAACGGGGTGGGGTAGCACGGCGCGTTCCTCCTCCGCCGGGGGAGGATTTAGAACGGCGGTTCTTCGACCTTCGGCGTCGGAGGCGCAGCCGGCGCAACTTGCGGGGCCGCTTCCACGGCGGGCGCGGCGGACGTCGCGGCGGCGGCGGGCATGACGCCGGCGGCGGCCTTGGCGAGCGCGGCGGCTTCTTCCCTGGCTTCCTTTTCGTCGGCCAGGCGGGCCTTTTCCTCGTCTGAGAGTTCCGGCGGCGGGGCGGCGCCTTCGATGCGTTCGTCGCCCAGCGCCACCGCCTCCTGCGCCTGCGCCTGCAGCGGCTCGCCGGTGGCGGCATCGGCGCGCTGCCCGGGCAGGCGGCTCTTCTGGGGCGCGGTGGCGACACCCATCGCGAACGCCCCAACGCACGCGACGCCGATCAGGGCGGCGACCACCTGCAGCACGGGGCGGGGCATGGACCAGTTCATCGGGCGAACCTAATGCGCCCGGCGGCCGCGCGGAAGCGTCATTGACGTCGCGTCGGATCCGGTAAACGCGCGTTAACGATTACGCGTCCAAACAAGTCGTTAACGGGGCTTCGGAGACGTGTTCGGATGGCGCGGGCGGCGCGAAAGACGGGTTGGGAGCGGGCGGCGCATATCGTCCGGCTTTGCTGGACGCATACCTTCACGGCGCGGCTGCGGGGCGGGATGACCGCCACCCTGGGCGTGGCCCTGGCCGCCGCCTTCGCCACCTATCGCTCCACCGACCCCAGCCTGAACGCCGCCGGCGTCGGCGATCCGGCCAATGTGCTGGGCGGCTGGGGCGCGGTGCTGGCCGACCTGGGCGTGCAGTCACTGGGCGTCGGAGCCGGGCTGGCCGCCCTGCTGATCGTTGTCTGCGGCCTGGCCCGGGTGGCCGATCCAGAGCCGGATGCGGGTCGGGGCCGGCTGCGCCTGCGCGCCGCCGTCGGCACGCTGGCCGTGCTGACCCTCGCGGGGGCCCTGGCCTGGGCCCCGACGCCCGCCGCCTGGCCCCTGGCCAAGGGCCTGGGCGGCTTCTGGGGCGACATGCTGTTTTCCGGACTGTCCAGCCTGATCGTCTACGCCCGCCTGCCACTGGAGGGGGCGATCGCCGGTGCGATCCTGACCCTGGCCGGGGTCGCGGCCTATGGCTATGCGGTCGGCCTGACGCGGGTGGACTTCCGCCGGCTGGCCGACGGCGCCGCCCATGCGCTGACACCCCCGCCGAAACTGAAAGCCGCCCGGCCAGAGCCCGCCGCCAGGGTCGCGCGGCGCACGGCCCTGGACCCGGTGGGCCCGGACACCTCCGTCGCGGGCCCCGAACCTGCGGATACGGCCGATGGTCCCGTCCTCAAGGTGAAGGCTCCGAAGCCGCAGCCCAAGGAGAGTGTGCGCGAGCAGAAGGAGGCCCAGGCCACCTTCGGTTTCGCGCAGGCGGGCGGCTTCCAGCTCCCCGAACTCGGCATGCTTACCAAGGCCAAGCCTCGCGCCGCCCAGTTCGACGAAGGTGCTCTGCGCCAGAACGCCCAGCTGCTGGAAAGCGTGCTGGCCGAGTTCGGGGTGCGCGGCCAAGTGGACCAGATCCGGCCGGGCCCGGTGGTGACGCTGTACGAACTGGTGCCGGCGGCCGGTGTGAAGTCGGCCCGCGTCGTGGCCCTGGCGGACGATATCGCGCGCTCGATGAGCGTTGCGTCCGCCCGCGTCTCTGTCGTCCCGGGCCGCAACGCCATCGGCATCGAGCTGCCCAACCAGCGGCGCGAGACAGTCTATCTGCGCGACCTGCTCGGCGCACCGGAATACGAGCGCGGCGGCCAGAGCCTGCCCATGGCGCTGGGCGAGACCATCGGCGGCGAGCCCTATATCGCCGACTTGGCCAAGATGCCCCACCTGCTGATCGCCGGCACCACCGGCTCGGGCAAGTCGGTGGGGGTCAACGCCATGATCCTGTCGATCCTTTACAAACTGCCGCCCGAGCAGTGCCGGATGATCATGATCGACCCGAAGATGCTGGAGCTCAGCGTCTACGACGGCATCCCGCACCTGCTAACGCCAGTGGTCACCGATCCGAAGAAGGCCATCGTCGCGCTGAAATGGACGGTGCGCGAGATGGAGGACCGCTATCGGCGGATGTCCAAGATCGGCGTGCGCAACGTGGCCTCCTACAACGAGCGCGCCCGCGAGGCGCTGAGCAAGGGCGAGCACTTCGAGCGGACGGTGCAGACCGGATTTGATGACGGCGGAAGGGCCACCTACGAGAGCGAGAAGATCAGGCCGGAGCCGATGCCGTTCCTGGTGGTGATCATCGACGAGGTCGCCGACCTGATGATGGTCGCGGGCAAGGACATCGAAGGCGCCGTCCAGCGGCTGGCCCAGATGGCGCGGGCCGCGGGCATCCACTTGATCATGGCGACACAACGCCCATCGGTGGACGTGATCACCGGCACCATCAAGGCCAATTTCCCCACCCGGATCAGCTTCCAGGTCACCTCGAAGATCGACAGCCGCACCATCCTGGGCGAGCAGGGCGCCGAGCAGCTGCTGGGCCAGGGCGACATGCTCTACATGGCCGGCGGTGGCCGCATCACCCGTCTGCACGGCCCGTTCGTCAGCGACGGCGAGGTCGAGGCGGTGGCCAAGTTCCTCCGCGAGCAGGGCACGCCCAGCTACCTCGAGGAGGTCACCGCCGGTGGTGACGACGAGGACGGCGGCGGCGACCTGCGGCTGGGCGGCGACGGGGACGGCGGCAACGACCTCTACGACCGCGCCGTGGCCGTGGTGGCTCGCGACGGCAAGGCCTCCACTAGCTACATCCAGCGCCGCCTGCAGATCGGCTACAATCGCGCCGCCTCGCTGATGGAACGCATGGAGCAGGAGGGCGTGGTGGGTCCCGCCAACCACGCCGGCAAGCGCGAGATCCTGGTATCGGCGGCGCCGTAGGGTCTTCGCGTACGCCTCAATGCGGCCCCTCGGGCCTGCCATACGTAAGGCCATGGAGCGACCCCATGAATCCTGACCGCCGGACCCTCAGCCTGGGCCTCGCCGCCGCCGCCTTCGCCGGGCCGGCGTTCGGCCAAGCCGCCCTGACGCCCGCCGACCAGGCGCTGGTCGATCGGGCCGTGGCCTATCTGGAGGGCCTCACCGAGGCCAAGGGCCGCTTCGTGCAGACCGACGCGCGGGGCCGCGCCACCACCGGCCAGCTGTTCATGAAACGCCCGGGCAAGGCCCGTTTCGCCTACGATCCGCCGTCGGGCCTGCTGGTGGTGTCGGACGGCGGGGTGGTGGCAATCCACGACGCGCGGCTGAAGACCTTCGATTCCTACCCCCTTGGCGCGACCCCCCTGTCGCTGTTCCTGGCCCGCACCATCCGGCTGGACAAGGGCGTCGCCATCGCCCGCGTGGCCCGCGCCGCCGACGGCTTCTCGATCACCGCCCGCGACGGCAAGAAGGAGACGGCGGGAACCATCACCCTGACCTTTACCGAGGGCCCGCTGGCGCTGGCCGGCTGGAGCGTCACCGACGCTCAGGGCCGCCCCACGCGGGTGCAGCTGATCGGCCTGGCGCGGACGTCCGGCCTCGACAAGTCCCTGTTCGTGCTGAAGGACCCTCGGCCGAAGAACATCGGTCGCGGAAAAGTCTGAGGCGCCCAAAAGTGTGTCTTGCCTGACACACGCAAGCTTCAGCGCTAAAGGCCTTTGACAAACTGTCACGGTGTGATGCTAATGCCACTATGTCGCTTGCACGCAGGGCGTGTGGGCGAAATCCGTGCCGGAACCTATCCCCTCCCGGCGGCGGCATGAGACCACTGACAGGCCCGGGCGCCGCCATGCGCCCGGGCTTTCTTTGTCAAAAGCGGGATAGAAGACGCGATGCGCCTCAGAATCTGCACCTGGAATGTCAACTCCGTCCGCCTGCGCGCCGAACAGGCCGCCCGCTTCGTGGCCGAGCAGGCGCCCGATGTGCTCTGCCTGCAGGAGATCAAGTGCCAGGAAGGCGAGTTCCCGGTCGACGCCTTCCGCGACATGGGCCTGCCGCACCTGAAGATCGCCGGCCAGAAGGGCTGGCACGGCGTCGCCATCGCCTCGCGCCTGCCATTGGAGGACGCCGCCCCGCTGCAGGTCTGCCGCGAGGGCCACGCCCGCTGCGTCGGCGCCACGGTGGCCGGCGTCGAGATCCACAACTTCTACATCCCGGCCGGCGGCGACCTGCCCGACCGCGCCCTGAACCCCAAGTTCGACCACAAGCTCGACTTCTACGAAAAACTGACCGCTGAACTGGCCCGCCGCGACCCCAGGGCGCCGCTCGCCATCGTGGGCGACCTGAACGTGGCTCCGGGCGAGTTCGACGTCTGGAACCACAAGTACATGTCCAAGGTGGTCAGCCACACGCCGGTGGAGATCGAGGCGTTCCGGGCCATGCAGGCGTCCCTGGGCTTCATCGACCTGCTGCGCGAGGCGACGCCCGAGCCGGAGAAACTGGCCTCCTGGTGGAGCTACCGTGCCGCCGACTTCCGAGCCTCCGCCCGTGGATTGCGCCTGGACCACATCCTGGTGACGCCGGGCCTGCGCGACGCCGCGTACCGCCTGGGCGCGCCGGCCGTGCGCATCCACGACGACGTGCGGGCATGGGAACGGCCCAGCGACCACGCGCCGGTGAGCGCGGACCTGGTGCTTTAAGGCGCCAGCTTGTACCCGCCGGCCTCGGTCAGCAGCAGGCGCGCGTTGGCCGGGTCGGGCTCGATTTTCTGGCGCAGGCGGTAGACGTGGGTCTCCAGGGTGTGGGTGGCCACGCCAGCGTTGTAGCCCCACACCTCGGCCAGCAGCTCCTCGCGCGACACGGTCTTTTCCCCGGCGCGGTAGAGATACTTCAGGATGTTGGTTTCCTTCTCCGTCAGGCGGATTTTCCGGGCCTTCTCGTCCACCAGCATTTTCGCCGCAGGCCGGAACTCGTAGGCGCCCAGGCGGAACACCGCCCCCTCGGAATGCTCGTAGTCGCGCAGCTGGGCGCGGATGCGGGCCAGCAGCACGGCGAACTTGTAAGGCTTGGTCACATAGTCGTTGGCGCCGCTATCCAGCCCCCTGACGGCGTCGTCGTCGGTGTCGGCGGCGGTCAGCATGATCACCGGTGTCGAGACGCCATCCTCCCGCATGCGCTTGCAGGCCTCGCGGCCATCCATGTCGGGCAGATCGACGTCCAGCAGGATCACGTCGGGCTTGGCTTCGCGCGCCAGGCGCACGCCGTCGCCGGCCGTGGGCGCCTCGACCACCTCGAACCCCTCCGCCTGAAGCTGTTCCGCGATCGCCCCGCGAAGGTCCTGGTCGTCGTCGACGATGAGGAGTTTCTTGCGTTGAGCCATGTGCGGCAACAAACACCATCTGAGGCGTTCACGCCAAAGGGAATCGCCAAAAGAGAAGGCAAGGGGGTCGCGTGATCTTCACGGCCACAGCCGCGGGGCTTCTGGATATCGACGGCGCCAAGGTCCGCTGCGCCCTGGGTCCCGCCGGCGTGGTTCCGGCGGCGGCCAAACGCGAGGGCGACGGCGCTTCGCCGGCCGGAACCTGGCCGATCCGCGAGGTGCTCTACCGTCCCGATCGCGGCCCGCCGCCGGCCACCGAGTTCCGCGTTCGCGCCATGGCGGCCGACGACGGCTGGTGCGACGATCCGACCGACCCGGCCTACAACCGCCCCGTCCACCTGCCCTATCCGGCCAGCGCCGAAGCCCTGTGGCGCGAGGACGAGGCCTACGACATCGTCGTGACACTGGGGCACAACGATAACCCGGTGGTTCCCGGCGCCGGATCGGCGATCTTCCTGCACATCGCCAAGCCCGGATACCCGCCCACCCAGGGCTGCGTGGCGGTTTCCCGCGAGCACCTCGAACGCCTGCTGGACATCGCCAAGCCCGGCGACGCGATCGAGATCCGGGCCTAACCCCGCGCCCCAAACACCGCCGACCCTACCCGCACGCTGGTCGCACCGAACCGGATCGCCGTTTCGAAGTCGCCACTCATGCCCATCGACAGCTTCTTAAGCCCGTTGCGCGCGGCGATCTTGGCCAGCAGGGCGAAGTGGGGGCCGGCGGGTTCGTCGGCGGGGGGGATGCACATCAGGCCTTCGGGCTCCAGGCCGTAGGTCGCGCGCGCCGCGGCGATGAAGGCGTCTGCATCGGCGGGGAGAATCCCGGCCTTCTGGGGCTCCTCGCCGGTGTTGACCTGCACATAGAGGCGCGGGCGGCGGCCCTGCTTCTGGACCTCGTCGGCCAGGGCCCGGGCCAGCTTCTCGCGGTCCAGGGTCTCGATCACGGCGAAGTGGGCCACGGCCTCGCGGGCCTTGTTGCTCTGCAGGGGGCCGATCAGGTGCAGGATGAGGCCCCCGGACGCAAGAAGCGCGGCCTTGCCCTCCCAGCGGGCCAGCGCCTCCTGCACCCGGTTCTCGCCGAACACCTTCTGACCCGCGGCCAGCACCGGCGCGATGGCGTCCCAAGGCTGCTGCTTGGAAACCGCCACCAGGGTGACGTCGCCGGGCGCGCGACCGGCGGCTTGCGTGGCGCGGGCGATCCGGGCCACCACATCGAGATAGGCTTCTGGAGCGGCGGACATTTTGGGATTCTGGACCCTTCGGCGGACGGCTGCGCTCTTACCGGCCCGCCGCGCCTTGCGGAAGGCCCTGCCGGCGCTGCTGTTCTTCACCGACCCGGTCCGGACGCCGGAGCCGGAGGCCATCGCCCGCACCCTCCCGCGCGGCGCGGCGATCGTCTACCGCCCTTTCGGCGCGGCAGACGCCCTGGCGCGGGCCCGGCGGCTGAAGGCCATCGCCCGGTCACGCGGCCTGAAGCTGCTGATCGGCGCGGACGCGGCCTTGGCGCGGGCGGCCGGCGCGGACGGGGTTCATCTGCCCGAGCGGCTGGCGCATCGGGCGGCGGTGCTGCGGCGGGCTCATCCCAGCTGGATGGTGACCAGCGCGGCGCATTCGCTCAGGGCCGCGCGCGCCAGTCGGGCCGACGCGGTGGTGCTGTCGGTGGCGATGCCGTCGCGCAGCGCCTCGGCGGGACCGGCGCTGGGGCCGCTGCGACTGGCGGCGCGGGTGCGGGCGTCGGGAAAGGCCGCCTACGCCTTGGGGGGGGTCAATGAGGCAACAGCGCGGCGGCTGCTGGCCACCGGGATCATCGGCCTCGCGGCGGTGGAGGGGCTTGGCGCCACGGAGTCTGTGGGTCCCGGTCTTCGCGTGCCGCGAAACCGGGATGACACGGAAAGTTTGGAGCGCGCGCCCCGCGTTTCTAGAACTTGAACGCCGTCTCCAGCCGCACTTTCGGCGAGTCCGCCGGGCGGGCTTGGTTGGTGCGGGGGGTGAGATCCTGGTCGCCGAAGGCCACCGAGCCGCCGACGCGGACCGAGGGGGTGATGCGGTAATAGGCCCCGGCGGCGATATCGTTGGGCGTGGCGCGGCGCTCGCCGGGCTGCTGCAGCGTGAAGGTCAGGCCAAACTTGCCCTTGGTCGCGTCCATCCTCAGGGACTGGCCCGAGTTCGGGGCCACGGCCAACGGCTCTGTGCGGACGGTGAAGTCCACCGGCTTGCCGTCCCTGTCGCCCGCCCACGCGCCACCGGCGACCGCGCTTATCAGCGCGGCGGCTCCGATCACGACGCTCAGGCGGCGTAGGGTCATATCAGCCTATATAGTCCCAACGGTCGATCATCGCGACCTGCCCGCATTACAGGGCTTTCACGATTGCCATTCGATTAAGGTCGCCGAACCGGCCGGGTCAACCTGACTCACGAGTTACGGCGGCGCTCTGCGACGAGATGCGGGGCGCCTGTGGCGGCCAAGCCACGCGATTCCTGTTTGGCGCCCTTCACCGCATTGTTATAGAGGGCCCCGGCGCGGGGCGGCGCCGCGGCGCGTATCTGCGCTGCGGGTGTCTATTGGAGATGGATACATATGCCGTTTGTGCGCGGGACTCGGATACGTGGCCTCATCATGGTGGTCGCGGCGCTCAGCGCCGTGTCCCTGGGGGCGTGCGGGGCCATCCCGAACCCCCTGGGCAACAAGGGCAAGGCGCGCTCAGCCGCCGACAGCGCTGCGGCGATCAGCGTCAACGGCTATCTCTGGCGCGCCAGCCTGGACACCCTGTCGTTCATGCCGCTGGCCTCGGCCGACCCCTACGGCGGCGTCATCGTCACCGACTGGTATGTGAACCCGGAAAAGGCCGACGAGCGCTTCAAGTGCACGGTCTACATCCTTGATTCGCGCCTGCGCGCCGACGGCCTGAACGTGTCGGTCTTCAAGCAGAACCGGGACGCCACCGGCGCCTGGATCGATGCCCCGCATGCCGGCCAGACCGAGACCGACATCGAGAACTCGATCCTGACCCGCGCGCGCCAGCTTCGACTTTCGAACATCAAGGGCTGATACAGTTCTCAGTTCGTTTGTCGGCGCGCCTATAGGCCGTTGACCGGAAGTCCAACTCCAGTCCAAAGGCCCGCGTCATGGCCCCCCCTGTCGGCAAGCGATACAATCCCAAGGAAACCGAGCCCAAGTGGCGTCAGGCGTGGTCTGACGCCGACTCCTTCCGCGCGGTGATCGATCCCACCCGGCCCAAGTACTACGTGCTGGAGATGTTCCCGTACCCGTCGGGGCGCCTGCACATGGGCCATGTGCGCAACTATGCGATGGGCGACGTCATCGCCCGCTTCAAGCGCGCCCGGGGCTTCAGCGTGCTGCACCCGATGGGCTGGGACGCGTTTGGCCTGCCCGCCGAGAACGCCGCCATGGAGCGCGGCGTCGATCCCAAGGCCTGGACCTACGACAACATCGCCCGGATGCGCGACGAACTGAAGGAGCTGGGCCTGTCGATCGACTGGTCCCGCGAGTTCGCCACCTGCGACGTGGACTATTACGGCAAGCAGCAGGCCTGGTTCCTGGACCTGCTGGCCCGCGGCCTGGTCTATCGCAAGGAAGGCGTCGTCAACTGGGACCCGGTCGACCAGACCGTCCTGGCCAACGAGCAGGTGGTGGACGGCCGCGGCTGGCGCTCCGGCGCGCTGGTGGAGAAGCGCAAGCTGAACCAGTGGGCCATGCGCATCACCGACTACGCCGACCAGCTGGTCGATGACCTGGCCGGGCTGGACCGCTGGCCCGACAAGGTGCGGGTGATGCAGGAGAACTGGATCGGCCGGTCGAAGGGGCTGAAGTTCAGGTTCCACTTTGCCGGCGAGGGTCCAGCAGAAGGGCTGGAGGTCTACACCACCCGGCCCGACACCCTGTTCGGCGCCAGTTTCGTCGCGGTCGCCGCCGACCACCCGCTGGCCGAGGCCGCGGCCGCGAGGGACCCGAAGGCCGCCGCCTTCATCGCGGAGTGCCGCAAGGGCGCGACCTCGGCCGCCGACATCGAGACCGCCGAGAAGATCGGCTACGACACCGGCCTGAAAGTGAAGCATCCCTTCGATCCGACCTGGGAACTTCCGGTCTGGATCGCCAACTTCGTGCTGATGGACTACGGCACGGGCGCGATCTTCGCCTGCCCGGCCCATGACCAGCGCGACCTGGATTTCAGCCGCAAGTACGGCCTGCCGGTGCTGCCCGTGGTGCTGCCACCCGGTGAGGATCCGGCGACATATGTCGTGGATAGCGAAGCCTATAACGGGCCTGGATCTATCTATAACTCGCGGTTCCTGGACGGGCTGAATATCGAGGAAGCGAAGCACGCGGCCATCGCCCGGATCGAGGCCCAGCACGACGGCAAGGGCGCGACCGTGTTCCGCCTGCGCGACTGGGGCGTCTCGCGCCAGCGCGCCTGGGGCTGCCCGATCCCGGTTGTGCATTGCCCCACCGACGGCGCCGTGCCCGTACCCAAGGACCAGCTGCCGGTCGCCCACCCGGCCGACATCGAGTTCGGCAAGTCCGGCAACGCCCTGGAGCGCCATCCGACCTGGAAGCACACGACGTGCCCCAGGTGCGGCGGGCGGGCGACGCGGGAGACCGACACGCTGGACACCTTCGTGGACAGCTCCTGGTATTTCGCCCGCTTCGCCAACAGCCACGCCGCCGAGCCGATCGACAAGGCCGCCGCCGACTACTGGCTGCCGGTGGACCAGTACATCGGCGGCATTGAGCACGCCGTGCTGCACCTGCTCTACGCCCGCTTCGTCACCAAGGCTCTGGCCGACGCCGGCCAGCTGTCAACGCGCGAACCCTTCGCGGGCCTGTTCACGCAAGGCATGGTCACCCACGAGACCTATCGCCGCCAGAATGGCGACTGGGTCGAGCCCAAGGACGTCGAGGTCACCGCCGAGGGCAATACCCGCCGCGCCAAGCTGTTGGAAACCGGCGAGCCGGTGGTGGTCGGCGACATCGAGAAGATGTCGAAGTCCAAGAAGAACACCGTCACCCCCGACGAGATCTTCGAGGTGTTCGGCGTCGATGCCGCGCGGCTGTTCGTGCTGAGCGACAGCCCGCCCGAGCGCGACAGCCAGTGGACCACCGGCGGCGTCCAGGGCGCCTGGCGGTTCGTGAACCGCGTCTGGGAAGAGTTCGACAGCCACCCGATCAGCGGCCTCGACCTGCCCGATGTCATGGATGACGATGCGGATGCCGCCCGAGAGCTGCGCCGCGCAGCCCATCGCACGATCAAGGCGGTGACCGAGGCCATCGAAGGCTTCCGCTTTAACTCGGCGATCGCGCGCCTGTACGAGTTCGTGAACATCCTGAAAGCCAACCCGGCGCTGAACGGCGACCCGGTGGTGCTGGCCGCCCGCCAGGACGCCCTGCTGGCCTTCGCTCGGCTGATCGCGCCGATCACCCCGCACCTGGCCGAGGAATGCTGGGGCCGGGTCGGCGGCGAAGGGATGGTCGTGGACGCGCCTTGGCCAGACTTCGACCTCGCCCTGACCGAGGACGCGGTGAAGATCCTGCCGGTACAGGTCAACGGCAAGCGCCGCGGCGAGATCTCCGCCCCCGCCGGGGCGGAGCCGGCCGAGGTGGAGAAGATCCTGCTGAGCGACCCGGAGATTTCCCAGCGCCTGGAGGGCCTGACGGTCCGCAAGATCATTGTGGTGAAGGACCGCATCGTGAATATCGTGGCGACATGAAACGCGTCCTCGCATCTCACCTTCTGGCAACCGGTCTCATCGCCGCGACCCTCGCGCTCGGCGGCTGCGCCGGCTTCCAACCACTGTACGCCCAGCCGGAGGTGATGAAGGGCCTGACCTCGATCGCCGTGCGCGCGCCCGATGGCCGCACCGGCTACCTGATGCGCCAGCACCTGGACGACGCCTTCGCCAAGAACCACGACGCGGCGCCTAGCTACACCATGGACCTGAGTCTCGGCGAGGCGCGCTATCCGCGCGGCGTGCGGATCGACAATGTCGCCACCCGCTACGAATACGTTCTCACGGCCGCCTATATCCTGAAGTCCGCGGCCAGCGGGACCGTCGCCAAGTCCGGGTCGGTGCGGGTCGAACTCACCTACGACAGCGCCGACCAGCCCTATGCCTCGATCAGCGCCCAGCAGGACGCCCAGGACCGCGCCGCCCAGGAGGCCGCCCGGCGGATCGAGCTGGAGCTGGCCGTCTGGCTGGCCAGCGGCGGCAAGGTCGCCACCCGATAAGATGATCCTGAGCCGCCGCCCCGATATCGAGCGGTTCCTGTCCCGACCCGACGCCGGCGTCCGCGCCGCCCTGATCTATGGCCGCGACATCGGCGTGGTGCGCGACCGCGGCCATCAGCTGGCCGGAAAGCTGGTCCCCAACCCCGACGACCCGTTCGACGTGGCCCTGCTGACCGAGCAGGACCTGGCGGACGACGCGGCCCGGCTGGAGGGCGAACTGGCCGCCCAGTCGCTGATGGGGGGCCGCAGACTGGTGCGCCTGCGCCTGGCGACCCAGACCCCGGCGGCGGAAAAGGCCGCGGACAAGCTGGCCGCCGAAGCCCTGGTGCGCCATGTCGCCGGCGAGCTGAACCCGGACGCCTTTTTCCTGATTGAGGCGGGAAACCTCGGCAAGGACTCGGCGCTCCGAAAGACCGCCGAGAAGGCCAATGAGGCCGCCGCCATCCCCTGTTACGAGGATGAGCCCGGCGACGTGGCCCGCCTGGTGAAGGAGACCCTCGCCCGCGACCACGTCAGTCTGAACCAGGACGCGCTGAACCTGTTCGTGGCCCGCATGCCCAAGGAGCGCGGCGTGGCCCGCCAGGAGATCGAGCGGCTGGCCCTCTATATCGGCCCGGGCAGCAACAAGGTCGCCTCGCCCGCCGACCTGGAGCCGTTCCTGGGCGTCGAGCCCGAAGCCTCGCTGTTCGACGCCGCCTCCGACGCGTTCGGGGGGCGTCTGGGGGAGGCGCAGGCCGGCCTGCGCCGCGCGGCCCAGGAGGGCGAGAGCGGCCCGGCCGCCGTCCGCGCCATCGGCATGCACCTGGGCAAACTCCGCCGCACGCTGACCTTGGCCAAGGCCGGAGCCGGCCTGCCCGAGGCGGCCAAGGCATCGGGCGTGTTCTGGAAACAGGAACGCGAATTCCTCCGCCAGGCCCGCGCCTGGACCCTGGACGACCTCGACGGCGTCCAACCCCTGATCCTCGACGCCGACCGCGCGTGCAAAACGGCTGGCTCGCCCGACCGGTTGATCGCCGAACGCCTGGCCCTGACCGTGGCCAGCAAGGCGAAGCGGCTGGGGCTGTAGCTCCACACGACATCACCCCCCACACCCGCTGCTGGGATGACGCAGCTATTTTGAGGTCGCGGCCCGCTGCAGCTCGCAGAGTTCGCCGATGCCTTTGCGGGCGAGCGAGAACAGGGCGTCGAATTCGGCCTGGCTGAAGCCGCGCTTTTCGCCGGTGGCCTGCACTTCGACGATGTCGCCGCGGCCGGTCAGGACGAAGTTGCTGTCGGCCTCGGCGTTGCTGTCTTCCTCGTAGTCGAGGTCCAGCACCGGCACGCCGTTGAAGATGCCGCAGCTGATCGCCGCCACCTGGTCGAGGATCGGATCGGTGGTGATCACGCCTTCGTCGAGCAGGTATTTGGTGGCGATCCGCAGGGCGACCCAGGCGCCGGTGATCGAGGCGGTGCGGGTGCCGCCATCGGCCTGGAGGACGTCGCAGTCAACGGTGATCTGGCGCTCGCCAAGCGCCTTCATGTCGGTGACGGCGCGGAGCGAGCGGCCGATCAGGCGCTGGATCTCCTGGGTGCGGCCCGACTGCTTGCCCTGGGCAGCCTCACGCCGGCCCCGGGTGTGAGTGGCGCGCGGCAGCATGCCGTACTCGGCGGTGACCCAGCCCTGGCCCTTGCCGCGCAGGAAGCCGGGGACGCCTTCCTCCAGGCTGGCGGTCACCAGCACCTTGGTGTGGCCGGCGGTGATCAGGCACGAACCCTCCGCATAGCGGGTCACCCCGGTCTCCAGGGTAATCGGTCGCAGGATTTCGGGGGTGCGTTCGGAGGGGCGCATAGGATGTCGCTCATGTCAGGGCGCCGCTTGCGCCGGTGTGGGTCGCGCTTATCCTAGATCGCGACGGCCGCGTCCATGGCCGCCGCCGCGCCTGAGCCTCCCATCGCCGTGACGCATTCCCTGTTCGCCCGCGGACCCAGCCTTGCCGACATGGACGCCCGCGCCCGCGAGATCTTCCGGCGAATCGTGGAGAGCTATCTGGAGACCGGCGAGCCGGTGGGGTCGCGGACCCTGTCGAAAGGCGGCCTTTCGCTGTCGCCGGCCTCGATCCGCAACACCATGCAGGACCTGACCCAGCTGGGCCTGCTGGGCGCGCCGCACGCCAGCGCCGGGCGGCTGCCGACCCATGCGGGACTGCGGCTGTTCGTGGACGGGCTGATGGAGGTGGGCGATGTCGGCGACGATGAGCGCCGCGCGATCGAGACCCGGCTGCTCGCCCACGGCCGCAACTACGACGACGCGCTGAAGGAGGCCTCGTCGATCCTGTCTGGCCTGGCCGGCGGCGCGGGCGTGGTGGTGACCCCCATGCGCGACGCGGGGGTCAGCCATGTCGAGTTCGTGCCGCTCTCCGGCGACCGGACCCTGGCGATCATGGTGTTCGACGACGGGGTGGTGGAGAATCGCCTGATCCGCCTGCCGATGGGGGTGACGCCGTCGGCCCTGACCGAGGCGTCCAACTTCCTCAACGCCCGGATGCGCGGCCGCACGGTGGGCGAGACGCGCGGCGACCTGCGCGCGGATCTTGACCGCGCGCGTCAAGAGTTGGACGCCACCGCCGCCAAGCTGGTGGAGGACGGCCTGGCCGCCTGGGGTGGGGGGGAGGCGGAAGAACGCGCCTTGATCGTCCGCGGCCACGCCAACCTGCTGGAGGACACCCAGGCCGCCAGCGACCTGGAGCGCGTGCGCTCGCTGTTCGAGGACCTGGAGCAGAAGGAACAGCTGATTACCCTGCTGGACGGGGTCCGCGATGGGGAGGGGGTGCGCATCTTCATCGGCGCCGAAACGCGGCTATTCAGCCTTTCGGGTTCCGCTGTGATCGCGGCGCCCTATATGACGGGCTCGCAGAAGGTCGTGGGCGCGATCGGCGTGATCGGCCCGGCCCGATTGAACTATGCCCGGATCATACCGTTGGTGGACTATACCGCCCGCGTGCTTGGTCAGGTGATGAACACGTGAAGGTCTAGAGCCAGATATGTCTGAACAGGATTCGCCCGCCAGCTGGGAGGCCGATGGCCCCTCGGTCGATGCGGAAGTCGAGGCGCTGCAGGCCGAGGTCCGGGCGCTGAAGGAGCAGGTGCTCCGCTACGCCGCCGACGCCGAGAACACCAAGCGCCGAGCCGAGCGCGAGATGAACGACGCGCGCGCCTACGCCATCCAGAAGTTCGGCCGCGACCTGCTGGGCGCCGCTGACAACCTGGACCGCGCCATGATGGCCGCCCCGGCCGACAACGGCGACCCGGCGGTGAAGAACTACGTCATCGGCGTTGAGATGACCGCCAAGGAGCTGCTTGGCGCCTTCGAGAAAAACGGCCTGAAGAAGGTCGAGCCGGCGAAGGGCGAGAAGTTCGACCCGCACAAGCACCAGGCGGTGATGGAACAGCCCGGGACCGACGTGGAGCCGGGCGGCGTCATCCAGGTGCTGCAGGCGGGCTACGAGCTGCTGGGCCGCCTGCTGCGCCCCGCGATGGTGGTCGTCGCCGCCAAGGTCGCCGGCGCGTCCCCCGCCAACCCCTATGGCGGCGGCACGGGCGGCGAGACGCCCGACGGCGAGGGCGGCGCGGTCGATACGCGGGCCTGATCCCGGCGGTCATCCACAGCTTGCGCGGCCCGGGTCGAAGACGGCGCCATTCTGTCGTCACGCCCCCTTTCCCGTCTCGGCAATTTCGCTAATGTCCCACTCCCTTGAGTATCGGGGGGCGTGCGGCCGCGGTTGATTCGGCCGACGCAAATGCGCGAGCCGGGACCGACATGAAGCTGACGATCGAACGCGCGGCGTTGCTGAAGGCGCTGGGTCACGTGCAGAGCGCCGTGGAGCGCCGCAACACGATCCCGATCCTGTCCAACGTCCTGCTGTCGGCAGAGCGCGACAGCCTGACGTTTTCGGCGACCGACCTGGACCTGGAGATCATCGACCAGGCCCTGGCTCAGGTGGACCAGCCCGGCCAGATCACCGCGCCGGCCCACACCCTCTACGAGATCGTCCGCAAGCTGCCCGAGGGCGCCGACGTCTCGCTGAGCTTCACGGGCGACGACCCGCGCCTGACGGTGGCCGCCGGCCGCAGCCGCTTCAACCTGCCGGTGCTGCCGGCCGGCGACTTCCCGGTGATGTCGGCCGAGGGCTTCGCCGGGCGCATCAGCGTCGATGCGAACGACCTGATCCGGCTGATCGACAAGACCCGCTTCGCCATTTCGGCGGAGGAGACGCGCTATTATCTGAACGGTCTCTACATCCACACCATCATCATCGACGGCCAGCCGCGCCTGCGCGCCGTGGCCACCGATGGGTCGCGCCTGGCCTTGGCGGATATGCCCGCGCCGGAAGGGGCGGCTGGCATCCCCGGCGTGATCGTGCCGCGCAAGACCATCAACGAGATCCGCCGCCTGCTCGAAGACGCCGGCGAGAGCGTCGATCTGCAGATCAGCCCGCAGAAGGTGCGCCTGGAACTGGGCGGCGCGGCCCTGACCTCGAAGGTTATCGACGGCAACTTCCCCGACTACGGCCGGGTGATCCCCAAGGACAACAACCGCACGGTGATGGTCGACGCCAAACTGTTCGCGCAAGCCGTGGACCGGGTGGCCACCATCTCGGCGGAGAAGAGCCGCTCGGTGCGAATGGCGATCGACTCAGGCCGCGTGGTGCTGACCGTGCGCAACATGGAAGCCGGCCAGGCGGTCGAGGAGCTGGAGATCGACTACGACGGCGAGCCCTTCGAGCTGTCGTTCAACGCCCGCTACCTCTTGGACATCACCGACCAGATCAGCGGCGGCAACATGGAGCTCCGCTTCGGCGGGCCCAACGACCCGGCGCTGGTGCTGGATCCCAGCGACGCGGATGTGCAGTACATCCTGATGCCGCTGCGGGTTTAGCGCTCCCCTCCCCGTTCCGGTGAGGGGAGGCAAGCCTCAGTGCCCGTGCGGGCCCTCGTACACCCCCGGAGCCAGGCGCTCGTCCTCCGGGCCCTCCGTCCCATGCGCCAGGACGAAGCGGCGGTCGCAGTAGGGGCATTCGACGAAGGTGGCTTCGCCCATCTCCAGCCAGACCCGCGGATGGCCCAGCGCGCCGCCGACGCCGTCGCAGGCGATGCGGCCGGTGCGGACCTCGATCATCTCGGGCGGGTTGGCGTCGTGGATCAGCGCCGGCTTGGCGGGCGTGGGTTCGGGCTTGCCCATCTTGGCGTTCACAGTCGGGGCGGCGGCTTTGCGGGCCATGATCTTCACTACCTTCAGGCGGCCGGCTTGGCTGAGGCTCGGCGCGCGCCTAGGTATGCGAGCACGCGTTCGCCCGTCAACGATAGGACCTTATGGACCTCCCCGAATTCGCCATCGAGGCCAAGGGCCTGATCAAGACCTACGACGCCACCAAGACCACGCCCGAGATGCGGGCGCTGCAGGGGCTGGACCTGGCCATCCCACGCGGCTCGATCTTCGGCCTGCTGGGCCCGAACGGGGCGGGCAAGTCGACGTTCATCAACATCCTGGCCGGCCTGTGCCGCAAGACCTCGGGCACGGTGAAGATCTGGGGCCGCGACATCGACACCCACCCGCGCGACGCCCGCGCCGCCATCGGGGTGGTGCCGCAGGAGATCGCCGCCGACCCGTTCTTCACGCCCCGCGAGTCGCTGGAGGTGGCGGCCGGCATGTACGCGGTGCCCAAGGCCGAGCGGCGATCCGACGAGCTGCTGGCCGCATTGGGCCTCGCCGACAAGAAGAACGCCTACGTCCGCCAGCTGTCCGGCGGCATGAAGCGCCGGCTGATGGTGGCCAAGGCCATGGTCCACAACCCGCCGGTGCTGATCCTCGATGAACCCACGGCCGGCGTGGACGTGGAGCTGCGCAAGCAGCTCTGGAACTACGTGCTGGAGCTGAACCGCAAGGGCGTGACCATCGTGCTCACCACCCACTACCTGGAGGAAGCCCAGGAGCTCTGCGACCAGATCGCCATCGTCAACCGCGGCCAGGTGGTGGCCTGCGAGCCGACCACCACCCTGCTGGCCCGGATGGACACCCGCATGGTGCTGGTGACGCCCGAGGAGCCGGTGACCGAGGCGCCGACGCTGGCGGGCTTCGAGACCAGGCTGATCAAGTCGGGCGGGTTCTCGGTGACCTACCGCACCGGCCAGTCCAGCGTCGAGCAGGTGCTGGCCGCGATCCGCGCCGCCGGCCTGCACATCAAGGACATCTCCACCGAGGACCCGGACCTGGAGGACGTGTTCGTCTCGCTGACCTACGCGGCGGAGCGGGTGTGAGGCTGTCCCGCCCCGTCTGAGGTCATCCATCCACAGCTTGGCGGTGGCCGGACGCCGTTCGAGGGGTGCGGGTCCATGCCCCATCCTTTAGCCTTGTGGCGTCCATGAACGCCCAGATTTCCCATACGCCCGACGCGGCCGGGGCCACGCCGGTGATGGCCCAGTATTTCGAGGCCAAGGCCAGCCAGCCGGACGCGCTGGTGTTCTTCCGCATGGGTGATTTCTACGAGCTGTTCTTCGAGGACGCCCAGAAGGCCTCGGCGACGCTCGGCATCACGCTCACGGCGCGCGGCCAACACGGCGGCCAGCCGATCCCCATGTGCGGCGTCCCGGCGCACGCCATGGAGGCTTACCTCGCCAAGCTGATCCGCGCCGGCTTCAAGGTCGCGGTCTGCGACCAGCTGGAGGACGCCGAGACCGCGAAGCGCCGGGGCGGCTACAAGGCCGTGGTCCGCCGCGACGTGGTGCGGGTGGTGACACCGGGCACGCTGACCGAGGACGGCCTGCTGGACGCGCGCGGCGCCAACCGCCTGGCCGCCGTGTCGGTGCGCGCCGGCTCGGCCGCCGTCGCCAGCGTGGAGCTTTCCACCGGCGAGGTGGAGTGCATGGCGACCACAGTCGCGGGGTTGGCCTCGGCGCTGGCGGCGCTGGGCCCCTCCGAGATCCTGGTTCCAGATCGATTGTTCGCTGACGAGGCGATTTCCCAGGCGTTGAAGGCGGCCGGTGGGTTTGTCCAGCCGATGCCCGGCGCCCTGGCCGAGCCGGGCGCCTCGGAGGCCCGGCTGAAGCGGCTCTACGGGGTCGAGACCCTGGACGGCTTCGGCCCGCTCTCCGGCGCGGAGGTCTCGGCCCTGGGCCTGATCGCCGCCCACCTGGAGACCACCCAGGCCGGTCGCGTCCCCGCCCTCTCCGCCCCGCGCCGCGCGGGCGAGAGCGACGTCATGGTCATCGACCCGGCGACGCGGGCCAGCCTGGAGATCGAGCGCGCCACTTCCGGCGCCCGCGATGGCTCGCTGCTGGCCGCCATCGACCGGACCATCACCGCCCCCGGCGCGCGGATGCTGGCCAGCCGGCTGGCGCGGCCGCTGCTGGACCCGGCGGCGATCGACGTGCGGCTGGACGCCGTCGGCTGGTTCTGCGGCCACCGGCCCCAGCGCCAGAAGCTGCGCGAGACCCTGCGCGGCGTGCCCGACATGGCGCGCGCGCTGAGCCGGCTGGCGCTGGGCCGAGGCGGACCGCGCGACCTGGGCGCGCTGCGCGACGGCCTGGCCGCCGGCGCCGCCGTCTGCCGCCTGTTCGCCGACACCAGGGATCCGCTGCTCATCCCCCCGTCCGAGGTGGGCCAGGCGCTATTCGCCCTGGAGATCGCCAACGCCCCCGACCTCGCCGAATTCCGCGACCTTCTGGCGGCGGGCCTCGCCCCGGACCTGCCCGCCCTGGCCCGAGACGGCGGCTTCGTGGCCGAGGGTGTCCGCCCCGAACTGGACCAGGCCCGCGCCCTGCGCGACGACAGCCGCCGCGTCATCGCCGCCCTGGAAGCCCAACTGGCCGGCGACAGCGGCGTCTCGCTGAAGATCCGCCACAACGCCGTGCTGGGCTATTTCGTCGAGGCCACCGCCAAGGCCGCCGAACCGCTGCTTCAGTCCCCGCTGAACGCTGCGTTCATCCACCGCCAGACGCTCGCCAACCAGGTCCGCTTCACCACCGTCGAGCTGGCCGAGCTGGACGCCAGGATCGCCCAGGCCGCCGGCCGCGCCCTGGCCATCGAACTCGACACCTTTGAGGCCTGGCGCGAAGCCGCCACGGGCGTCGCCCGGCTGATCCAGGCCGCCGCCGTCGCCGCCGCCACCCTGGACGTCGCCGCCGGCCTGGCGGAATGGGCCGACGATGTTGGCGCGACCCGCCCGATCGTGGACCGCTCGACGGCGTTCGAGGCCGAGGCCGCGCGCCACCCGGTGGTCGAGGCCGCGGTCCGCCGCGCCGGCGAGGCCTTCACCCCCAACGATTGCCGGCTGGATGGCGCGGGCGTGGGCGGGGCGCGGCTGTCGCTGGTCACCGGCCCCAACATGGCCGGTAAGTCGACCTTCCTGCGCCAGAACGCCCTGCTGGCGGTCCTGGCCCAATCCGGTTGCTACGTGCCCGCGAAACGCCTGCGCCTGGGCGTGGTGGACCGTCTGTTCAGCCGGGTCGGGGCCGGCGACGACCTGGCGCGGGGCCGCTCGACCTTCATGATGGAGATGGTGGAGACCGCCGCCATCCTCACCCAGGCCACCCCGCGCTCCCTGGTGATCCTGGACGAGATCGGCCGCGGCACCGCCACCTACGACGGCCTGGCCATCGCCTGGGCCTGCGCCGAGGCCCTGCACGAGACCACCCGCTGCCGCGCCCTGTTCGCGACCCACTATCACGAACTCGCGGTGTTGGAGGGCCGCCTGGCCCACGTCTCCAACCTCAGCCTGAAGGCCAAGGAATGGAACGGCGACCTGATCTTCCTGCACGAGGCCGGCCCGGGCCCCGCCGACCGCAGCTACGGCGTCCAGGTCGCCAAGCTGGCCGGCATTCCGCCGGGCGTGGTGGGCCGCGCGAAACAGGTGTTGGAACGCCTGGAGCGCGAAGCCGCGGGCCCGGCCAACCTCGACGACCTGCCGCTCTTCGCCGCGGTCGCCGAACCCGAGACGAGGTTTGGCCCCAGCAAGGTCGAGGAAGCCCTCCAGTCCCTCGACCCCGACGGCATGAGCCCCCGCGAGGCGATGGACGCGCTGTACCGGCTCAAGGGGCTGTTGGGGTGACGCCCAGGGAGCGGCGACGCCGCAGCGACGGAAGACCCTCGTGGTCCACGCGGCCGGTTGGCGGGACGCGATGTGGGATCGAAACTTGACCCTCCAGGAGGCCTTGGCCCAGGCTGAATGAGGCTTCGGATCTGCGAGGGATCTGCGGGGACATCATGCCTGTCCCCGTTGGCGGTTGGTGAGCGTGACAGGAACCATGTCGCCGAAATCCGGGGCTGCGCCGCAGGCCAACTTCACGCTTGCAGCGCAGGGGCCGGCCATGGATGACAGCATCAACCGGCGCCCTCGCGTGTCGCGCTTAGCCTTCGATCCGGTCGAACCGGAGCCGTGATTTACGGGGCAGCGTCCTCCACGGGACGCGCGGCGTCCGGCGTCCGCCCCGCGAGCTTGTCGAACCTAGCGGCGGCGGCCTCCCCCTCGGCGGCGGCCCAGTCCTGGCGCAACTGGGCGTAGGTGTAGGGCTGAAACAGAGTCCGTCTCGTATGGAAGACGTAGACGATGATGCCCCAGGCATTCAGCGCCAGACACAGCCCGAGGACCTGCGGCCGAACCAGATGGCGAAACAACACGAACATGACGATCTGCAGCCAGAACTCCGGCTTAAGCGACAACACCACAGGCCCCAGCCGGCCCGGCAGCAGCGTCGCCCACAGCGTCGCCATGATCACCGCGAAGCTGATGAAGATCAGTTCCAGGTCTAGACGCGTGACCGCGCCTTCAAGCAGGCCGTTCAGCGCGACGAACCCGAGGATCACGCACAGGCCGGCGTGCATCTTGTGGCCAATCTTGTGCGACAGCACCACATAGCCGTTGGCCCTGTCGTTGATGCGCATCCACGGTCTCGGCTTGACCAGGAAGTCATCGAACAGCTCGATCAGGCCGATGCCGAGATAGACCACTGCCTCGATCCAGAGGACGACCGTCAAGGCCATCGTGGTCGGATAGACTTGCGTCGCGCTCAGCATCTCGGACCCCGCTCCCGTCAGGCCTAGCAGGCCCGCCGGAACTGTCATCGCAATTCGCAAAGCTTCTTCCGCGAGGACCCGATACCCAACAGGCGCGCACCTGATCCAGCACGGCCAGTCCGCAAAACCGCATTGGGGAACCGGACGACGTCTCCATGACCGCGCGAACAGGTCGAACAAAAGGCTGCTCCATCAGCCACAAAATTCGTCCCGGCCCCGCACCCGCTACGACCGATTCTGACGTACCCATGTGTTTCACTGCTCGAATGATCGACGCGGACAATCTCCACGAAGCCGAACAGCAGGCGCTGGGCCAGTTGGCGCAGATGGACCTGGCGGCGGCGGCCAAGGTGCACGCCCTGCT
>CALQQB010000011.1 GCA_943332615.1 Phenylobacterium deserti | reverse complement strand
CGGCGCGGGACAGATCCTGCAGATCGAAGTCGAGGTTGGTCACCTTGTCCAGGGAGAAGCGGAATCCAAGGTCGGCCAGCTTGCCCATGTTGCGGGCCTGGACGCCGGTGCGGGCGTCGAACGCCGCTTGGCCAAGCTCGAAGATCAGGGCCGGGGCCAGGTCGCGATTGGCGCGCAGCAGGTCGTGGAACTGTGGGAAGAATTCCTCGTCGCCGAGGCTGGCCATGGAGATGTTGCAGAAGATCCCGACCTGCCGCTCCTGGCGCGCGAGGCGGCGCACGATCTGCACGCAGCGGAACAGCAGCAGGTTGTCGACCGCGGTCATCAGGCCGGCGGGCTCGGCCACCGACAGGTATTCCGCCGGCATGATCACTTGGCCGGAGGCGTCGCGCAGGCGTGAGAAGCTCTCGTAGAATACGGTCTTGCGCTGCGGCAGGGCCACCAGCGGCTGCAGGTAGAGATCGACACGGTTCTCGGCCAGGGCCTCGCGGACGATCTCCATGAGGCCGGGCGGCCTGACGGCTGGGGCGCCGCCCTCGCGGCCGGCGAAGTAGGGAGCTGACCCTTCGAGCCGGCGGCCCATCCGGTGGACAAGGTCCTCCAGCATGTGAACCTCGCCGGTCAGCTCGACGCCACGGGTGAGGTCGAACTCCACGGCGCGAGCTACCTCGGTCAGGCGCCCGTCGAGTCCCAGGACCTGGTTCAGCAGCAGCCGGTGGGCGTCGCGCACGGCTTCGACCTCGCCGCGCATGTCGCGCATCTCCAGGAACCGCATGATCATGCCGTGCGAAGCCAGGCACAGGCCCATGGCCCCCATCAGCGACGACACCGCCACGCCCCAGCCGGCGCCGTTGCGCCATAGCGCCAGCCCCACGATCAGCGAGAGGCAGAGGTAGGTCGCGATGAGCAGGACGAGGGTGAGCCGCCGCATGGATCCCGTTCCGAATCGCCCAGGCTTCCGATGCGGAGTCCGAGCCAGTGGAATTGATTAACCATGGGGCTCGGTTCGGAATGGTTAACGCCGAACAGGATGCCGCTGGGCCAGCCATCGTCAGTGGACGGGCGAGAGCGTGGCGGAGCGTGATGGTCGGGTGGGCCTTCCGAAGGTCCGGACTCCAACCCAAACTTCCGCACGCCGCTCGGCGTCGCCGAGTCGATCCTGCCCACTAAGGGAGGGAAGGCATCAGCGGGTGGGGACGGGCTTGTCGCCGCGATAGTCGTAGAAGCCGCGACCGGACTTGCGGCCCAGCCAGCCGGCTTCGACGTATTTCACCAGCAGCGGACAGGGGCGGTACTTTGAGTCCGACAGGCCCTCGTACAGGACGTTCATGATCGACAGCACCGTATCCAGGCCGATGAAGTCGCCCAGCTCCAGCGGGCCCATCGGGTGGTTGGCGCCCAGGCGCATGGCGGTGTCGATGGCATCGACGGTCCCCACGCCCTCATAGAGCGTGTAGATCGCCTCGTTGATCATCGGCATCAGCATGCGATTGACGATGAAGGCCGGGAAGTCCTCGGCGTTCGAGGTGGTCTTGCCCAGCGACTGGGCGAAGGAGACCGCGATCTCGTAGGTGTCGGCGTCGGTGGCGATGCCGCGGATAATCTCCACCAGCTTCATCACCGGGGCGGGGTTCATGAAGTGCAGGCCGATGAACTTGCCGGGCCGGTCGGTGGCCGAGGCCAGCCGGGTGATCGAGATCGAGGAGGTGTTGGAGGCCAGCAGGGTGTTGGGGCCCAAATGGGGCTGCAGCGCCTTGAAGATGGCCTTCTTGGTCTCTTCGTTCTCGGTGGCCGCCTCGATGGCCAGGTCGGTGGTCCCGATCGTCTGCAGCTCGACCGCCGGCTTGATCCGCGCGATGGCGGTCTGCATGGCGGTGTGCTCGATCACGCCGCGCGCCACCTGGCGGGTCATGTTGCGCTCGATCAGGGCGATACCCTCGTCGATCCGCTCAGCGCTCACGTCGTGCAGCAGCACGTCATAGCCGCCGAGGGCGACCACATGGGCGATGCCCGAACCCATTTGGCCAGCGCCGATAACGCCCACCGTCTTGATGTCAACCACAGACCACGACCCCTCTGAGCGGCTTTTGCTCATTTTCGTGGCAGCTTTCTAACACGCTCATGGCGCAATGCGGCAAGGGGATTGCTGCGTCGCAGCACTCATGCGGCCTCAACCGTGGCCGTGGCGCCAGACTCCGGGTCGTTCTCCGCCCCCCGCCCCAAGCGGTGGCGAGCATGAAAAAGGGGCGGCCCCGGATGGAACCGCCCCCCCCTCTGTTCTGGGTCGCTATGACGCGGGGACGGCGTCCCCACGGCGGCCGCCTATATGCCTGCGGCGGTCAGGGCGTTCATCAGGTCCGGCACGGCGGTCTTGTAGTCCGATACCAGGCCGAAGTCGGCGACCTGGAAGATCGGGGCGTCACCGTCCTTGTTGATGGCCACGATGATCTTGGAGTCCTTCATGCCGGCCAGGTGCTGGATGGCGCCCGAGATGCCGATGGCGATGTAGAGCTCGGGGGCGACGACCTTGCCGGTCTGACCCACCTGATAGTCGTTCGGCGCGTAGCCGGCATCGACGGCGGCCCGAGACGCGCCGACCGCCGCGCCCAATTTATCGGCCAGGGGCTCGATCACCTTCTGGAACTCTTCCGCCGAGCCCATGGCGCGACCGCCTGAGACGACGATCTTGGCGGCGCCCAGGTCCGGGCGGGCCGACTTGACGATCTTCTGGTCGACAAAGTGGGTCTTCGCCGGAGCCGGCGGCGGCGGGACGCCTTCGACCGGTGCTGAGCCGCCCTCCGCCGCTGCCGCGAATGCGGTGGGGCGCACGGTCAGCACCTTCTTGGTGTCTGCCGACTGCACCGTCTCCAGTGCGTTGCCGGCGTAGATCGGGCGCACGAAGGTGTCAGCGGACACGACCTCGATCACCTCCGAGATCTGGGCCACGTCCAGCTTGGCGGCGACGCGGGGGGCGAAGTTCTTGCCCTGCGAGGTGGCAGGAATGAGGACGGCGTCATAGCCGCCCATCAGGCCGACGATCAAGTCGCCCACCGCCTCGGCAAGGCCCTGGCCCAGTTCGGCGCTGTCAGCGGTCAAAATCTTGCGCACGCCGGCGATCTTGGCCGCCGCTGCGCCCAGGGTGGCGCTGCTGGCGCTGGCCACCAGCACATCGACGTCACCGCTCATGGCGAGGGCGGCGGTGACCACCTTGTGGGTGTTGTCCTTCAGGGTCGTGTTGTCGTGGTCCGCGATGACGAGAACGGCCATTTAGAGGACTCCCGCGGTCTTGAGGCTGGTGACGAGGTCGTCGGCGGTCTCCACCTTGATCCCGGCGGTGCGCTTCGGCGGTTCGGTGACCTTTACGACCTTCAGGCGCGACGCTGTATCGACGCCAAGGGACGAAAGCTCCTTCACGGCGAGCTCTTTCTTCTTGGCCTTCATGATGTTGGGTAGGCTGGCGTAGCGTGGCTCGTTAAGGCGCAGGTCGGCGGTCACCACCGCCGGTAGGTTGACCTCGATCGTCTGCAGGCCGCCGTCGACTTCGCGGGTCACCTTCGCTTTGCCGCCTTCCACGGTGAGCTCGGAGGCGAAGGTCGCCTGCGGCCAGTCGAGTAGCGCCGAAAGCATCTGGCCCACGGCGTTGTTGTCGCCGTCGATGGCCTGCTTGCCCATCATGACCAGTTCAGGGGATTCCTCGGCGATGATCGCCTTCAGCACCTTGGCGACAGCCAGCGGGTCCAGGTCCTGGTCGGTCTGGACAAGGATGGCGCGGTCGGCGCCCATGGCCAGCGCGGTGCGAAGCGTTTCCGACGCCTGCGGCGGGCCGATGGAAACGGCGACCACCTCGGTGGCGACACCCTTCTCCTTGAGCCGCACCGCTTCTTCCACGGCGATCTCGCAGAAGGGATTCATCGACATTTTGACGTTTGCGAGATCGACGCCGGTCTGGTCGGATTTCACCCGAGCCTTGACGTTGTAGTCGATCACCCGCTTGACCGGGACCAACACCTTCATGGGTAGCTAGCGCCTCAAATTATAGGTTGCGGAATGAAATGAGCCGGAGGGGCAATAGCGGTTCCGCCACGGTTTGCAAGCGCGCGACCCCGCATTCGGCGTCCTTGCGCCCTCTAGCCAAACGCCCCTTTACGTATGTAAAAGGCCTCTCATGAACCCGAATATCGAGCGCCTGAAGGTCATCTTCATCGCCGCCTTCCTCGTCGCTGTAGTGGGCGTGGGCATCTGGCAGGTCGGCTGGATCATGCCGCGGAAGCAGTGCGAACAGGCCCATCGCTGGTGGGATCCGGGCGAGCGCGTCTGCGCCATGCCGGTCCTGATCACCTCGATCACCCGCCGCCCCGCCGCCGACAAGCAGGCCGAAGCCGCGGCCAGGGCCGCCATCGAAACCTCGACGGCGCCGGCGAAGCGGTAGCGTCAGCGCGTCGCGCCGGACTGCCAGAACACCTCCGCCGCGCCCCGGTCGTTGGCCCAGCGGGCGGCAACGAAAAGGAAATCCGACAGGCGGTTGAGGTAGCGCAGGGCCGGGCCGCTCACCGGCTCGCCGGCCTCGACCAGGCGCACCGCCTCGCGCTCGGCGCGGCGGCTGACGGTGCGCGCCAGGTGCAGGGCAGCGGCGGCCGGCGCGCCACCGGGCAGGATGAAGGACTTGAGCGTCGGCAGCTGGTCGTTGAGGGCGTCGATCTCGGCCTCCAGCCGCGCCACCTGGCTGTCGAGGATACGCAGGCGCGACCCTTCGACCTCGCCTGGCGCCGGCGGGGTGGCTAGGTCCGCGCCCAGGTCGAAGAGCTCGTTCTGGATCCGCGCCAGCATCGCGTCGAATTCGGGATCGGCGGCCAGATGGACCCGCGCCAGCCCGACGCAGGCGTTGGTCTCGTCTACGGCGCCGTAGGTCTCGACGCGCAGGTCGGATTTGCTGACGGTCTGGCCGGTGGCCAGTCGCGTGGTCCCGGCGTCGCCGGTCCGGGTGTAGATGCGGTTGAGGGTGACCATCTTCAGCCGCGGCTCCGCCACCAGGCCGCCGCCACTAGCACGGCGATCGCCACCGCCTGGGTCAGAACCCGCAGCCGCATCAGCTTGTTGGAGTAGGAGCGGCCGAACTCACCGCCCCGGAAAAGGGCGAAGATTCCCAGGGCGAGCACGATGCTGACGGCTCCCAGCGCGGCGTAGATCAGGTAGTCGAAGACATCCATGGCGGGACTTTACGTCGCAGCCGGAGCGGATTGCCAGAGCAAAGCCGTTGTAGATCTTGAACCTGATGCGACGCTCGATGATCATGCTCGACGGGCGTTGAGCCAACGGCGTTCCGAAATTTGGTGCGTTGCGGGATTCCTTATGGAATAAGGGCTTGAGACTTGGCGTCTTCCTCTGCCGGATGCGGATATCGGGGGGTTGCAAACCTGAAATGATCCCTCTGTCGCAAGTTAGCTGAACGTGTTCACTGCCGGCCCCTCGTATCCGAGCGCCGGTCTCCCCCTCCCCAAGCCAAAATCGCCGGGCTCCCCCTCGGTGAATTCAAGAGACGAATGAAGCACATCTCCCCAAATCTGGTCGCCGCCGACATGCCGGTGCGCGCCCCCACTCGCCGCGCGCTTGCGAAACAACAGACCCGCCTGAAGGTCCTTGCCGCCGCCCGCAAACTGTTCAGCGAAGAAGGCTACGAAGGCGCTACGATCCGTGACATCGCCGCGGCTGCCGGGATGTCCACCGGCGCGGTGTTCGCGAACTTCTCAGACAAGTCCGACCTGTTCCGCGAGATCATGTCCGACGACATGGAGGTGCTCAACACCGCCATGCGCGACGCCGCCACGCGCGGCCGCAACGTCGAGGACGCGGTCCTTAAAGTCTTCATGGCCGGCTACACCTTCTATAAGTCGCGCCTGCAGCTTGCCCGCGCCGCATTCAGCGTCTCTTGGGATCGGGATGGCGGCCCCACCCTGCGCGGCCTGCCTTCGGGAATGGCCTTCGTGGACCTTTTCACGGAGCAGTTGAACGCCGCCGTCGAACGTGGCGAACTTAGCCAGGAAGCGGAAGTGAAGTTGCGTAGCCAGATGCTGTTCGATACCTATCTTTCGAATTTTGCGCAGGCGATCTTCGAGGGCTGGAGCCTGGATGCGTTGCAGACCCGGGCGCGTGAACAGATCCGTATTCTGCTTGCGGGTGCGCGGCGCGGCTAACCCCAGGCAGGCATGACGGCTGACGTCGAAACCATCTCCGGCCCCACTCCAGCGCGCCAGTCCCAAAAGGAAGCGACGCGCCAGCGGGTGGTGAATGCTGCACGGGAGCTGTTCGACACCCACGGCTACCAGGGCACGACGATCCGTGAGATCGCTAGGCATGCCGGCGTGGCCGTGGGCAGCGTCTTCACCACCTTCGCCTCGAAGGGCGAGATCCTGTCGCAGGTGATGCAGGCCCGGATCGATCCGCTCTACGCGGAGCTCGACCGGGTCATGCCGCATCTGCACGGCTCCACCCTGGATCGCTTGCGGACCATGTTCGCGGTCCACATCGCGTTCGAGGCCCGACACATGCGGCTGTTCCTCAGTCATATCGCGGCGGCCTACGACTGGACGCTGTCGCCGGTCGCCCGGCCTTATGGCGCCGACAGGCGGCTGATGGACGTGGTGCGCGGCTGCGTCGAGAAGGGCGTGGAGGACGGCGAGCTGCGCGCCGACCTGGATGTCGCCGACGTGGTGACCCTGCTGATGGCCGCCTACGCCTGGACCTACCGCCTGGCGATCACTTCAAACGCTGACGCCAAGGGCCTGATCGCGGCCATGGATCGCCAGCTGGCCCTCATCGTCGAGGGCCTGAAGCCTACGGCCTGAGCACCCCGCCGGCTGTCATCCCGATTTTCGTCAGAGGCGAAGGGCGTAGCTCGCGCCTCGCCCCTTGGCGTCACCCTCGCATGCCCCCTAAGGTGTCCCGACCAGCCGGCGAGAGACCGGACCTTGAGGAACCCTCCCATGACCGTCTTTATCCACCACCTCGCCGCCACTGTGGCCGTGGCCGTCCTCGCGCTCACCAGCGCCGCCCCGGCTCTCGCCGCCGTCCCGCCGCTGAAGCCGGCTGACTACGCGAAGATTCTCGCCGACCCCTCGCGCCCGGAGGCCGACCGCAAGGACGACGAGGCCCGCAAGCCGACCGAGGTGCTCGGCTTCGCCCAGGTCCGTCCCGGCGAGACGGTGCTGGAGATCGAGGTCGGTCGCGGCTGGATGACCGAGCTGATCTCCCGCGCCGTCGGGCCCACGGGCAAGGTGGTCACCCAGAACCCGAAACAGTTCGCCTATTCCGGCCCCGCCATGGCCGCCCGCCACGTGAACGGGGCGCTCGCCAACGTCACCGACACCACCACGCCGTTCGACGCCCTGCAGCCGGCCGACAAGTCCATCGACCGCGTGCTTTGGGTCCTGGGCCCGCATGAGATTTACTATGCGCCCAAGGACTCGCCAGCGCTGGGGGACCAGACCAAGACCTATGCCGAGATCTTCCGCGTCCTGAAGCCCGGCGGCGCCTTCGTGGCCATGGACCACGCCGCCGCGGCCGGCGAGCCCTCCTCGACTGGTGGGACAATCCACCGCGTCGATCCGGCCATCGTCCTGGCCGCGGCCAAGGCCGCCGGCTTCAAGTTCGAGGCCAAGAGCGACATCCTAGCCAACCCCGCCGACGACCATAGCAAGATGGTCTTCGACCCCACGCTGCGCCGCCACACCGACCAATTCCTGTTCCGCTTCGTGAAGCCGAAATAGGCCGGACGGGCGGCCCGGACCTTGCAGCAGACCTGTCGTTCTGCACCAAAGGGAGAAAGCGTCTTGGTCCGTTGGAAGCGCTTGGCGCCATTCTTCCTGGCCGGGCCCGTGTCCGGCCCGCTGCTGGCCGGCGTCGTCTTTAATGCCCGCGAGGGCCGCCCGGTGCTGGCCGGGCTATATGCCATCGCCCTGGTGGAGGTCTCTGTCCTGCTGCCCTACGTCACCGCCAGCCTGGGCCTGAAGCTGCTTTGACATTTCCGCGAACGCAGTAGGAAAACCCACACCATCCCGGTGCTAGGTTTGAGATCGCCTGGGATCGTCGGCGCGGCGATGGGCGATGAGGCGGCCAGATGGCGGACGGATCCTCCCCTGCGGGCGCCTTCCCCTTCCTGAACGTCATCGGCGCGGCTGAACGCAGCATATCCCGCACGCTGGCCACCGTCGTTCTTGGCGCCGTGGCCGGCCTGGTCGCGGCTCTGGCCGCGCTCACCGTGGTGATGCTGGCCGCGACCGCGATCACCGCCCGAGGCGGCAATATCGGCTGGACCCAGGCGATCGGTCGGCTGATGGTCGGCGACCGGCCTGGCCGCGCGCTCACCAGCTACATCTTCGAGCTGGCCGTCGTTGGCGCCAGTTCGATGGCCGCCGCCGGGGCCTTCACCGCCGTCAGCGCCCGCCGCGCCGGGCGGCCGTTGCAGTCCTTCCTCACCATCGCGCCGCGCTTCCGCTGGCGCCACGCGCTCGTGGGATTGCTGGTCTTCCTGCCCGTGGTCGCCGCCGAAATCTGGCTCGACGGCCTGGCCAAGGGGGCCTCGCCCGCGCCGCTGGCCACTCCAGGCGCGTCCGGCCTCCACCGCGTGGCTTACGCCGCCGCCGCGCTGGTCTTCCTGTGGCTGGCGGCCTTGGCCGAGGAACTGCTGTTCCGGGGCTGGCTGCTGCAGCAGACCCACGCCCTGACCCGCAGTCTTATGGCGGTCGTAGCGGTGAACGCCGTGGTTTTCACCCTGGCCCACGGCGACCTCTCCGTTGGCGGCCTGCTGACTCGCCTCGCGATGGGCGCTGGCTGGGCCTGGGTGGTGCTGCGCCTGGACGGCGTGGAGTTCACCACCGGCGCCCACTTGGCCAACAACCTGGGTATCGCGCTTCTGGCCCAGCCCGTGATGCTGGCCACCGCGCCGTCGCAGGCGTTCGACCCGGCCTCCTTCGCCCTCCAGATCGGTACGGTCGCCATACTGGCCCTGGCCGTGGAGGTGTGGGTCCGCCGTCAGGGGCCGGCGCGGCGCCTTTCCAGGCTGGCGATATAGGCCTTGAGGTCGGCGATCTCGCCGGCCGTCAGGCTGACGGCTGGCATGCCATAGTGGCCCTGACGCGTCAGCATCTCGACCCGGCCCTCCAGCGCCGCCACATGTTCGAGCTCCTGGCTGGTGAAGGGTGGCGCCTTGGCCTGGCGGCTATCGGCGTCCCCCTCCACTGAATGACAGCCGGCGCAGGCGCGGCGGGCGACCTGGAGGCCATGCGCGACCGCCGGGTCGCGCTTCGGCTTCGCCGCCGCTCCCGTCGTCACGGCCGCGCTCGCGAGCAGAGCCAGCACCGAGAGGAGAATCCTAAGCGAATAGGTGCGACGAGGGGGCATGCGCCCACTCTACGCCACCTGGGAGGCCGTGGGCAGGCCAGCCGCCGCTTGGCTTCCGCCGCCGGGCCGTGCGACGCTGCCCCGGCCGCCACAGGACACCCGCCTATGACCTCGAAGATCGCCGCAGACCCCCGTATCGACCCGCGCATCAAGGCCCTGTTCGGCCTGCCCGACCGCCCGCCTGCCGGCGACATCACCGATCGCGAGGCCCTGCTGGCCGAAACCAACAGCCCCGCCGCCCTGGCCGGGGAAGCGGCGATGAACATGCTCTTCGGCGCCTGCGACAGCGAGGCCAACGCCCCCTCGGCCGGACTCTCGATCCGCACCGACAGCTTCGTCTCCGCTCCCGACGGCAACACCATCAAGGTGGCAATCATCCGCCCCGACACCGCTGAGCGCTTGGCCTGCGTCTACTACATCCATGGCGGCGGCATGCAGACCATGTCGGCCTTCAACGGCATGTACAGCGCCTGGGGCCGGATCATCGCAGCCCAGGGCGTGGCCGTGGTGATGGTCGACTTCCGTAATGCCCTGCGACCTTCGTCCGCTCCGGAGGTCGCGCCCTTTCCGGCCGGTCTCAACGACTGCGTCTCCGGGCTCAAGTGGGTCGTGGCCAATGCCGAGGCGCTCAACATCGACCCCGCCCGCATCGTCGTGGCCGGCGAGAGCGGCGGCGGCAACCTCACCTTGGCCACCGGCCTCAAGCTCAAGCAAGACGGCGACATCGGCCTGATCAAGGGCCTCTATGCGCTGTGCCCCTACATCGCCGGCCAGTGGCCGCACCCGGACAACCCCTCGTCCGTCGAGAACAACGGCCTGCTGCTAGAACTGCATAATAATCGCGGCGCCATGGCCTACGGGATCGAGGCCTTCCAGGCCCGCAACCCGCTGGCGTGGCCGGGCTTCGCCACCGAGGCCGACGTGGCGGGCTTCCCGCCCACCATCATCAGCGTCAACGAATGCGACCCGCTGTGCGATGAGGGGATCGGCTTCTACCGCCTGCTGATCCGCGCCGGCGTCGCCGCCCGCTGCCGGCAGGTGATGGGTACGATCCACGGCACGGAGGTGTTCTCCATCTCTTGCCCCGACATCAGCCGCGACACTGCCGCTGACCTAGCCCGGTTCGCGACAGTCTAGCGCCCGCCGCGTCCCGTACACGGGTGGGCCTTGAAGAAGGCCCAGATCACCTCGCTGGCGTTGAAGTCCGGGGTCGGGGGGTTGGCGCCCTCGCGTCCCGGGCGGCCGCCGGGCCAGGCGTGGCCATTGTTGGACACCACCTGCATCACCACGTCCGCGCCGCCCTTGCAGCCGCGCCAGACAGTCCGCACCGACGCCGTCTCCTGCGTCGTGTCAGACGCTGAGCAGCCGTTGGCCCGCGCCCAGTAGTCGGCTTGCGCCCGCGCCGGCGCGACGTTGCGGTCCTCGGCCGGCGCGGTCCCGCGCGCCGCCGCTCCGCCCAGCGGTCCGCCCGCCGCCGGCACGATGCGGTCGTCCGCGCCCACCAGCACCAGAACCGCCACCGGCCCGGCGGGCGGAGGCTCGTCGCCGAACACCGCACCCACCACCGGCGCGATCGCCGCCACCTTCCCGGGCAGCGACCGCGCCAGCACGTGGCTCATCATTCCGCCGTTCGACATGCCGGTGACATAGACCCGGTCCGGATCGGCCTTGCCCGCCGACACCAGCCGATCGATCACCGCGCCCACAAACCCCACGTCGTCCACCTTCTGTCGCAGCGCATAGGCGCAGCAGTGCCCGGCGTTCCAGGTCAGGACCCGCCCGCCCGGCAGCCCGCCGGTCCCGCCCGGATAGACCGCGATCAGGTGCTCCCGCGCCGCCACCACGTCGAACTGGGTCATGCTGACCGCGTTCTCAGGGTTGCCGCCGCCCCCGTGCAGCACGATCACCAGCGGCGCCTTCGCGCCCCCGGAGAAGTCGTGGACCAGGAACCGCCGGTCCCGGCCGCCGACGGAAATCGTCTCATCGGACATGGCGCCCTGCGCGGCGGCGGGCAGGGGTGCGAACCCCCATGCGCCTGACATCAGCAGCCCGCCCAAAACGATCGCGGCGCGTAGACCTGACAGCATCGGAGTTCCCCAGAACACAACGCGCGCACGGCATCCCTTCGGATGCAGAGAGCCCTTCAATCCTATCGTGACTGCGAGCCTGAGGGGTGGAGCGTGTCAAGGACCGACCTGCGGGGTTGAAGGGCGAAGAGGGGTCGCCCCGCATCCGCCTCACCTGGCGCGAGCAGGACGGCCCGCCGGTCGCCCCGCCGACCCGCAGCGGCTTTGGCTCCCGCCTGCTGCGCCGTGGCCTCGGCGGCCGTGCCCGCCCCGTCGTCTGCCTGACCTTCGCCCCCGATGGTGTCACCTGGACCGCCGACTTCGACCTGTCGCCGGCGGCGCAGGACTTCTACACGTCGATCCCGTCCAGCTGACGACTGCCGGTCCCGGCAAATCCATGGTTTGATAGCGCCGAACCGCGGACGCGCGCGAGCCAGCGCCACCGCCCACGCCTGAGGAACGCCACCATGATGAAGCTCTATTCCGGGGATCTCAGCCCCTACTCCGCCCGCGTGCGGATGCAGATCTACGCCAAGGGCATCACCGACATCACGCTGGAACGGCCGGCGACATTCGGTACGCCCCAGTTCCGCAGGGACCATCCCATCGGCCGCATCCCGGTGCTGGATATCGATGGCGACATGATGCCGGAATCCGAGGTGATCGCGGAGTACCTGGAGGAGATCTACTCGACCCCCTCCATGCTGGGCGCAAATCCCCGAGAGACCGCCCACATCCGCACCGTCGCCCGCATCGGCGACATCTACATCATGAACAACATGTTCATGCTCTCGCCCCAGTCCCGGGCCGCCACCCGTAACGACGGCATCGTCGAGCTGCTGGGCGGCCAGGTGGTGCGCAACATCAAGGCGCTGGACAAGCTCATCGGTACAGACGGCTTCGCCTGCTGCGGTCGCGTGACCATGGCCGACTGCGCGCTCGTGCCGGCGCTGTTCCTGGTCGAGAACGTCCTGCCGTCGGTCGGCCTCGACAACCCGATCCCGGCCAACCCTAACGTCGCCGCCTACTGGGCCGCGATCCAGACCAATGCGTATGCCGCGAAGACGCTTGTCGAACTCCACCGGGGCCTTGAGGAACGCCGCGAATTGATCCGCAGCGGCGCGTTCGAGAAGATGATGGCCGCGGCGAAGGCGGCGATGGAGGCCGCGGAAGGCTGAGGCGGGCGCACGCCCATGGATCGCGCCGTCCCGAAGCCGCCACAATACAACTCCCGGCGCACGTCGTCTGGCCAGGATTCTCCTGCCAGACGAACCCGCGTGCCCTGACCGCAAGGGCTGACTAGAAGCCTTGTTGAAACCGTTTCTTCGGGTGCCTCATGACCATCATCTCCAAGATCTTCACCGCCGCCACAATGGCCTCGGCCGTGCTCGCCGCGCCGCTGGCGGCCCAGGCGGCCGCCACCAACTTCGCGCTGAGTGCGGCGGGCGCGTCGTTCGTGAACGGCTCCAGCATCATCCCGGACGGCACGTT
The DNA here is from genome assembly GCA_943332615.1 of Phenylobacterium deserti. Taxonomy (GTDB): domain Bacteria; phylum Pseudomonadota; class Alphaproteobacteria; order Caulobacterales; family Caulobacteraceae; genus Phenylobacterium; species Phenylobacterium deserti_C. The sequence continues at coordinate 72,360 of CALQQB010000011.1, read as the reverse complement.
CGGCCTGTCGATCAACCATTTGGTCATGCAGAACAACCTGCTCACCGACATGCCCGGCGCGGCGATCAGCAACGGCGACCCGCGCTACATCTTTGGCAGCTTCGACCCCGACGGCACGGTCGAGATCGACCTCGGCCAGGTGCGTCAGGTCTCCAGCCTGGGCGCCAAGGTCCAGGTTCCAAGCTTCGGCGACCGCTACATCGTGGGTCCGTTCCATGCCTCGGTCTCGCTGGACGGGCTGAGCTTCACCACCTTTGGCGCGCCGATCAGTTCGGTGTCGATCAACGCCAGCACGACCAACCCGGTCTCCCTGACCGGCCCGCTGCAGGATGCCCGATTCGTGCGCTACAGCTTCGGTCCCGACAGTCTGGTGTTTCCGGGCGGCGGCGGTTCGGCGATCTACCAGCTGTTCGCGACCGGGCCATCGGCGGCGCCCGAGCCCGCGACCTGGGCGATGATGCTGATGGGCTTCGGCGGCGCGGGCGCGCTGCTGCGGCGGCGCGGGGGCGGGTCGGTGTACCGGCTGGTCGAGGCCCTGCCCACCGGCGAGGAGACCGCCGAGGAGTTCGCGGCCCCCGACGACGCCACGGCGCTGCGCCGCGCCGTGCTGGTCTCCGAAGGTCAGATCCAGCTGTGGCGCGGCGACATTCGCATCGCGCCTGCGCTCAACGCCTAAGACCTGGGGGGAACGCCAACCCCTGCTCGCAATCCCCGGTCAGCCTAGAGGACGCAGTTCGTCAGCCCCTCGCGGCGCACGATGCCGGCGTTGCGGGTGATCTTGCCCGAGCGGCGCTGGATGTAGGGGCCCGGCTTGGCCGCCTTCCACGACAGCGGCTTGGGCACGATCGCCGCCAAGCGAGCTGACTGCGCCGAGGTCAGCTGGCTGGCATGGACATGGAAGTTTCGTTGCGCAGCGGCCTCGGCGCCGTAGACGCCCGGCCCCCATTCGATGGAGTTCAGATAGACCTCCATGATCCGTTCCTTGCCCCAGCCCACCTCGATCAGGACCGTGAACCAGGTCTCCAGCCCCTTCCGTACCCAGTCCCGACTGGGCCACAGGAAGACGTTCTTGGCGGTCTGCTGGCTGATGGTGGAGCCGCCGCGCAGTTTCTTGCCTTGTTCGTTGGCGGCCATGGCCTTCTGGATCGCGCCGAAGTCGAAGCCTTGGTGCTCGCAGAACCGGGCGTCCTCGGCGGCGATCACCGTCCGCACCAGGCTGGGCGAGATCCGGGCCAGCGGGACCCATCGGCGCTCGAATCCGCGCCCCTCGAACGCACGCTGAACCATCAGGTAGGTCACCGGCGGGGGCACGAACCTGTAGATCGCCACTATCACCACCGGGCCGATGAAGAACACCAGCAGGACCGCGATCACCACAGCGCGCACCAGTCGCCAGAACCAGCCGCCCCCGGCCCTGGCCTTCCTGGCGTTTGCCTTGCCCTCGCCGCGTTTCACCACTGCCGCTTGCCCTGACCTTGGGGCTAGATGCTAGGCGCGATTCTATCGGGTGAGGTCAATGGGGCTCCTATGAACGTTTCTGACGCCGTCGCGGCCCGCATCTCGGTGCGCGCCTTCAAGTCAGACCCGGTGCCGGGCGCCGTGGTGGCCGACATCCTCACCCGTGCCGCCCAGGCGCCCTCGGGAGGCAACCTGCAGCCCTGGCGGGTCTATGCGCTGACGGGCGCGCCGCTGGCCGGCCTTAAGGCCGCCGTTGCCGCCAACCCCATGGGCGAGCCTCCGGAGTATGAGGTCTATCCGGCCAACCTCTGGGACCCCTTCCGCACCAGGCGCTTCGCCAACGGCGAGGATCTCTACAAGGCCATCGGCATCCCGCGAGAGGACAAGCCCGCCCGCCTGCGCCAGCTGGCCAAGAACGGCGAGCTGTTCGGCGCCCCGGTGGGCCTGTTCTTCACCCTCGACCGCAAGCTGGGGTCGCCCCAGTGGTCGGACCTGGGCATGTACATGCAGAACGTCATGCTGCTGGCCGTCGAAGCCGGGCTAGACACCTGTGCCCAGGAGTACTGGGCCCGTTATCCCGAGACCGTCGCCACCCATGTGGGCCTGCCGGACGACCACATGGTGTTCTCAGGCATGGCGCTGGGCTATCGCGATCCCGACCACGCCATCAACGGCTGGCGCTCAGCCCGCGACACCACGGAGACCTGGTGCGAGCTGAAGGGCTTCGAATGAAGCTGGGCGCGCTGCTGCTGATCGCTGCGATCCTGGCCGGCGGCAGCTACGTGCTGTCCTGGACCCTTCCGCTGCCGACCGCCGCGGCGATCGCCTGGAAGGGCGCCGGCGTGGGCCTTCTGGCGATCTATGCGGGCGTGACCGCGCGCAGCCTGGATGGCTGGCTGCTGGCGGTGGTGATGGCCTTTGGCGCTGCCGGCGACGTGCTGCTGGAGACCCACGGCTTCGTGGTGGGCGGCCTGGCCTTCTTCGTCGGCCACCTGGTCGCCATCGCGCTCTACCTGCGGAACCGCCGCGTCCTGACCCTGGGCGGGATCACCTACGCCACCGCCCTGTTCGCCATCATCGTGCTCAGCGCCTACCTGTTCCCCAAGAACCGTGAGACCGCCGGGGTCATCGCCATCTACGCAACAGGCCTCGCGACCATGACCGCCGTCGCATGGCTCAGCCGCTTCCCGCGCCCGCTGGTCGCCGCCGGGGCGATCATGTTCGCGGCCTCGGACCTGTTGATCTTCCTGCGCACCGGCCGCCCGACCCTGGACATCCCGCCGATGGGGCTGGCGGTCTGGGGGCTGTACTTCGCCGGGCAGGCGCTGGTGGCGGTGGGAGTCAGGCGAGGGTTGGCGTTCACCGCCCGCTAACCCTGCCGCTTCAGCGCCGCTTCACTTGGTCCTGCCATGGTTGCCGCCCCGGTAGCTGGCGGAACGCGATGCGCCTGACCCCCCACCTGCTGATGATGGCGCTGCGGCGCGGCGCGCCGATGGGCGCAGCGGCGGCGGCGATCCTGCTGACCGGGCCGTTCCGCTACGCCGACTTCCATCTGCCATTCCCCGACACCGTGGCGCACGGGATGATGTTCTATGGCCTGACCGTTCTGGGCTTCGGCGCCCTGCCGCGCTCGCGCAGCGGTGAGGTGGCCCTCGGCGCGGTCGCCGTGGGCGCGGCCAGTGAACTGGTGCAGGCCGTGGTCGGGCGCTCGATCTCACTGCACGATCTGATGGGCGACACGATCGGGGTGACGGCGGCTTTCGTGCCGGTGGCGATCATGCGCCTGCGGGAACTGGCGCGAACCCATCCGCACGCCACCTTCGCCGAGCTTCGTCGCACCGATCGCCGCCGCGCCCGGTCGGCGCCGGCGACGCTGGGGCCGGAACCTGTCGCCGAGGCGTGACGCCGGTCCGGCATTGGGGCAAGCATGGGCCATGCGCTTGTCTCTCGCCGCCGCCCTCCTCACCCTGACCGCCGCGCCCGCCACGGCCGCCCCCCGCGTCGCCATTGAGGACCCCGATACCCGCGCCTGGTGGGCGATCACCGCGCACCTCTCGTCCGACGCCATGGAAGGTCGCGATATCGGCTCGCCTGGCCACGACCGCGCCGGCCGTTGGGTGGCTGGGCAGTTCAGGGCGGCAGGGCTGAAGCCGGCCGGCGACAAAGGGACCTTCTTCCAGAGCTTCCCGGTCCACGAGAGCCGGGTCGAGGCAGCGACCGTGGCGGTGGACCGCAGCGGCGGATCGATAAGCCTGCGGTTCCTCCAGGAGTTCAGCGTCCGCGCCGCCGACGATCTGCCGGCCGCGGTGGAGGGGTCGCTCACCTTCGCCGGGTATTGCCGCCCGGATGACCTGATCGCGGCCAGGGGCAAGGTCGCGATCTGCTTCAACACCCGCCGCACCGGCCTCACCACCGGCGCAGAGCGGATCCGCAACGCCCAGGCCGCCGGTGCCGCCGCCATCGTCCAGGTGGACGACCCGGGCTTCACGATCGAGCCCTACCGCTGGCCGGCTGCCTATGCGCGGAGCATCACCCTGGCCGACAGCCCTGCGCCCGCCACCGGGGGGGTTCGTGGCCATGGCCCTCAGCGCGGCCGCCTTCGCCCGCCTGGCAGAAGGCTCGGGCCATGACGCCGCCGCGGTGCTGGCGGCCGGCGGGGCCAAGCAGGCGCTCCCGGTCTTCGACCTGCCTGGCCGGCTGAAGGCCACGTTCCGGACCAGCCGCCGCGACTTCACGGCGACCAATGTGCTGGCGATCCTGCCCGGCTCCGACCCGGTGCTGAAGACCGAGCATGTTGTCGTCTCAGCCCACCTGGACGGTTACGGCTACGGCGAGCCTGTGGGCGGCGACCGGCTCTACAACGGCGCCCTGGATGACGCGGCCTATGTCGGGACGCTGATCCGGTTCGCGCAGAACCATCGGGATCGACCGCTAAAGCGCAGCGTCCTGCTTGCCGCCTTCACCGGCGAGGAGAAGGGCCTGCTGGGCGCCAACTGGTTCGTGCGCCACCCGACCGTGGCCAAGGCCTCGCTGATCGCCGACATCAACCTGGACCAGCTGCGGCCGCTGTTCCCGCTGGAGCTGATGACCGTCCACGGGCTGGGCGACAGCACCCTGGGGGCTACGGCGCGCGAGGTGGCGGGGTCGATGGGCATCCGGACCCAGCCGGACCTGGAGCCGGAGCGCAGCCTCGTCACCCGCGCCGACCACTATCCGTTCCTGCAGATCGGCGTGCCGGCCACTGGCTTCATCTTCGGCTACGCGCCGGGGACGGAGGCGGAGCGGCGGTATCGCGAGTGGTATCAGGTCCGCTACCATCGCCCGCAGGACGACATCGGCCAGCCGATGGACTTCGCGGCGGCGGGCACCTTCAATCGCTTCCTCTACAAGCTGACCGAGACCGTGGCTGACGCCCCGGAGCGGCCGGCCTGGACGCCGGGGAGCCGCTACGTGCCAAGGCCGTGACGGCGCAGCCCTAGCCGGTGAGCCCGCGCGGGGTTCACTTCCAAATCGTGGCCGCCTTGGCCAGTAGCGCCGTACGTTCCGCCAGGTGCAGCTTGGCCGGGCCGTTCACCAGGGCTGTGACGGCGCCCACGTCGTTTTTGTCGGCTGCCAGGTTGATCCGGCGCGCCTCCCAGAACCGCGCGGCGGCCTCTGCGGCCGGCACGGCGTCGCCCAGCAGCTCCGGCTGCTCCTCCAGCGGCATCCCGGTGAGCTTGCCCAGGTCGCGGTAGTTGCTGCGCCCGGTGATCATCATGAAGCCGCGCCCGCGGAAGCGGAACCCGTCGCCCGTGGACGGCCCGCCGTTGCCCAGCTTGTTGGCGTAGATGGTGTTGGCGATGGCCTGGGGGCCCCCGGCGATCAGGCGCTCGGCGTGGGCCGTCCCCTGGACGTTCCTGAACAGCACGTCGAGGCGGTGCGGGTCCTTGTAGGCGGTGCTCTCGGTCAGGGACCGGAACCCACCGCTCTCATGGGCGATCTGGGCCATGAAATGCTGGACGCGCAGCGGCTTGGTGATGTCGCCAAGCTTCAGCGCACTCTCCAGGGCCTCGGCGTAGATCAGCGCCAGTTCGGCGCGGATGTTCGGGGCGAGGGCCTTCAGGCGCTCGGGGGTGATGGTCGCCATGGTCAGGCCGCCACATCGTGTTCGTCGCCTTCGCGGGGGCGATCAGCGGGATTGAGCTGGTCCACCACCGGGTCATGGTCGTCGAAGGCGGCGCCGGTCGCGGGCGCGATGACCGCCGCCGGCGCGGCGTGGAGGCTGACGTTCACGCCCTTCTTGTCCTGGTGATCTTGCGAGCCTTCCTCGCGGCTCTTCTCGTGCGGCTTCACGGTCGCCCTGATCACCACCAGGCGGTTTAGGATGTCGAACCAGAAGGGCGCGCCCAGGGTCACGGCCAGGGCGGTCATCAGCCAGCCGAGGCCCATGGTCAGGTGCAGGCCGATGGAGACCATACCGACACCGAAGATCTTGAACTCGTCCGTTGGCCGAGACCGGTCCAGAGCGTCGAAGGCCTGGATGTAGGACTGGCGGCCGGCGACGCCCCAGCCGATGGGCAGGCCGAGGTTCTGAATTTCGGCGATTGCCTTGGAGGAAATTATCGTCCCGCGGTCTGCTGTCGAAGGAGCAGCAGGGGCAGGGGCGGGCGGCGCGCCTTCGGCAGTTCCAGGGGCTGGCGCCGGAGCCGGCGACGTGGCGGCCTCGGCGGGCGTGGGTGAAGATTGGTAGTTCTTGATCTCGCGTTCCGCGCTGGCCGCCACCGCCCGGCGCAGCGTCGCATTCTGCGCCAGGCCGTCGGCGATCATCAGGGCGTTGATGTTGAGCACCACGGCCGCGATCAGCCCGGTGACGAACATGAAGTGGTGGGTCTGGCGGCGATACCAGCCGGAGACGCGATCCATGCCGCTGTCGAACCAGGCCTCGAGGCTCTTCTGGATCTTCTCCATGTCGCCCGCGCCCAGATCGACTGCCTGCACCACCGCGCGCCGCAGAGGCTCGCTCTGGATGCGCTCGGCGGCCAACCGCAGGCGTTCCGCCGGCGTGGCGGCGGGCGAGACGCTGGCCTCGTGCGAGGGGGCGGGATCGACGCGCGCGGCGATCACCTGGTCGATCAGCGCCAGGGCGAAATTGCGCGAGGGGATGTAGGACGGCAGGTGATTCTTCAGCTTCGCGGTTTCGAAATCTCCGCGGTAGAGGCCGTGGATCAGGGGATGTTCGTACAGCACCTTGACGACGCCAGCGGCGGCGTCTCGTCGCTGCGGATCGTTCAGCAGCTCAATGAACCCCTGGAACAGCCGCTTGCTGCGCACCTTCATCAGACTTTCGACCGACTCTTGCAGGGCGGTCATGATCAGACTGAGGAGGAGGAAGACGAAACTGAGGCCGATCGCAATCTCGAGCGTGTCAGAAAACTGCATGCGCCCCTCCCTGCACGGGAGAAAACACTGTTCGCGGCCCGGTCTAGAGTCAACCAGGGGTTAAGGCCCGGGCCATGCGGCGCTTTGGGTGGCGGTCCGGCCAGGGCTCAGCCGACCTCGACGACCCCGGCGTTGCCGTCCTCGTCGCCCCAGGCCACCCGCAGACCGTCGGGGCTCATGGCCAGGGCCGAGATCGCGGCGCCCTTCTCGGCCTTCAGCGGAATGATCCGTTCACCCGTGACATCGGCCGCCCAGACCCGGCCGTCGTCAAGGCCCGCGGTCAGCCAGGTCCGGTCGGGCGCGGTGGCGATGCGGGCGGTTAGCGCCGCGTCGTCGTAGCCGACCTCCACCGCCTGCTTGCCCATCGGCCCAGTGGCGCCGGCGAAGGGCCAGCAGACCGCGCCGTTAGCGCCGGAGGTGGCCATCAGCGCGCCCTTCGACAGGAAGGCCAGCGACCTCACCTTGCCCGGGTAGCCGCCCATCCGCAGGTTCTTCTCGTCGGCGACCCGCCAACCGTGCAACTGGTTCTCCTGCATGGCGCTCACCAAAAACTTGCCGTCGGGGCTCCAGCAGACGCCCACGTGGCTGCCGGCCCACTTGTAGATCGCCGGCTTCTGGTCGGCGATGCGGGCGTACCAGAACCACACCCCGCCATAGGTCGCCACCGCTAGGCGCCGGCCCTTGGGATCGAAGGCGACATCGGCCACCGACTTCTCGTGGGCGAACAGTCGGGAGAACCCTGGATCGGTGGGGTCGCGCACGTGGAGGTCTCGACCGGCCCCGAACGCGACCAGCCCCGATTCGCTCGACGCCGCCACGCAGTCGATCCAGCGCCCTGGAACCCGAGCGATCTCGGTCGCGCCCCCGGGGGTCGAGAGCATGATCCGCCCGTCGTCGCCGCCGGTCAGCAGCCCCTCGCCCTTTGGCGGCAGGCAGGCCGAAAGGCACGCGCCATCGTGGGATTCGATGGTCTCGCCCCCCTCGAAACGGACCGTGCCATCGCCCAGGGCGAATCCCGCGCGGCCGGCGCGATCGAACAGGGCGGCGGTGACATAGGCGTCGAAGGCGAAGCTCATGGTTTCCCCTAGTGCCTTGAGGCATTCCCCGGCAAGGGTGCGGCATCGAACGCTGTTCGGGCGCTTTCGGCTTTACAACCCACCACCGGCTTGCCAATGGTCGGGCCGACAGGCGCGTATCTCAAGCGCCCCCTGGGAAGGAATAACTACCTATGGCGGCGAAAGTCGGCGGCGGCGGCGGCGGTAAGTTCAACCTCGGCCAGAACGCGGACATGAACGTGACTCCCTTTGTGGACGTCATGCTCGTGCTCCTGATCATCTTCATGGTATCGATCCCGGCCGCCACGGTCTCGATCAAGCTGGACCTGCCTCCGGCGATTCCGCCGCCCCCTGGCACCAAGGTGAAGGAACCGATCCTCATCAATATCCAGCGCGGCGGTAAGCTGTTCATCGGTGAGCAGTCGACCTCGCTGGACAGCCTGACCCGCGACCTGTCGGTCACGCTGACCAAGGATGATCCGACCCTCCCGCCGACAGAGCAGCGCGTCTACATCCGCGCAGACCGGGACGTGATCTATGGGGAGTTCATGGCCGTCATGAACGACCTGCAGGGCAACGGCTTCTATCAGGTCGCCCTGATCAACGAAGAACTCTAGGCGCTTCGAGCGAATTTCCAGAACCCGCCGGGGGAGACCTCGGTGGGTTTTTGCTGGGCGCCACGAACTACAGGCGTAATATAAGATGCGAGAGGTCGACATGCCGGGGACGCAGGCGAATATCAGCATTAATCGCCGCGCAACCGTGAGCGTTTAACCTTGTCACATCGGTTGGGGTCAGAAGACCTCGCAAACGCGCGAGAAGGCGCAATGGCGATGTGGGAATTTGTTGAAGTCGCGCTCGGCCCCTCGACCTATCGTGGTCGCTTCCGGGTTGAAGGCGGGCGGCTGGTCCTGGAATGGGGCGGCGGCCGGGTTACCGAATGGCTCGGTATGCTGAAGCCCGATATCGTGGCCACCATGCTCCTCAAGAAACTCGCGACCTGGATGGCGGCGGCCGCCGCCTAGGCCATTCGTCGCCGAAGTTGGTTCAAGCTCAGCGCGACGAACGGTCTAGCTCTAGGCTGCGATGCAGCTCTCGAACCCGGCGCGCAGAGCAGGCTCGTCGAGGTTGCGGCCGATGAACACCAAGCGCGAATAGCGGTTGTCGCCGGCCTTCCAGGGCCCCTGGAAGTCGCCCTCGAGGATCATGTGCACGGCCTGGAACACCAGGCGCCGTTCCTCGCCCTTCACGTCCAGGATGCCCTTGGCGCGCAGGATGTCCACGCCCTGGGTCTGCAGGACGTTGTTCAGCCAGGCCGTCACGCGATTGCCGTCGATCGGCTTCTGCGACGTCAGCGAGATCGAGGTGATGCCACTTTCGGCGACGTGATCATGGATGTGCGCGTGCCCGTGATCTTCATGGTCGTGCCCATGATGGTGTTCATGATCATGGTCGTGATGATGATGGTCGTGATCATGATCGCAGTCCTCACTATGCACATGGCCGGCTTCGCCATGCGCGGGGTTCAGAAAATCAGGCTGCAGTTCGGTCACCCGCGCCAGGTCGAACGCGTGTCGGCCCAGGATGGCGTCCAGCGGCACGTTCGAGCGCTCGGCGCGGCGGATGGGCGCCAGCGGGTTCAGGGTGCGGATCGCCTTTTCCACTTCAACGAGGTCCGCCTCGCTCACCAGGTCGATCTTGTTCAGGATGATCTGATCGGCGAAGGCGATCTGCTCGGCGGCTTCCTTCGAGTCCTTCAGGCGCAGAGGCAGATGGAGGGCGTCGACCACGGCCACCACGCTGTCGAGCTCGGTCTTGGCTCGGACGTCGTCGTCCACGAAGAACGTCTGGGCCACCGGCGTCGGGTCCGCGAGCCCGGTCGTCTCGAGGATGATACCGTCGAAGCCGCCTTTGCGCTTCATAAGGCCCGAGAGCACCCGGATCAGGTCGCCGCGCACCGTGCAGCAGACGCAGCCGTTGTTCATCTCGAAGACCTCTTCGTCGGTCCCGACGATCAGGTCGTTGTCGATACCGATCTCGCCGAACTCATTGACGATCACGGCGTAGCGCTTGCCGTGGGCCTCGGTGAGGATTCGGTTCAGCAGCGTGGTCTTGCCCGCACCGAGATAGCCGGTGAGGACGGTGACAGGGGTCTTGGTGACGAGGGTCTCGCTCATGGGCTGAACATCTAGTGCGGCCGAGGCGGGAAGAGAAGAGAACCACGAAAAACACGAAAAGGGCGGAGCCCAATCAAAGGCCTCCTTCCGCCTGCCATGGGGACATGGGCTGCGCTGCGCGCTTTCGGGTTTTCCGTGTTTCCTCGTTCTAGCCTTCCTTTAGCAGCGCCGCGGCGATCTTCTCGCGCGTCAGCGGCAGGTCCCGCAGCCTGGCGCCCAGCGCATGGGCCACGGCGTTGGCGATGGCGGCCATGCAGGGGCCCTGGCTGATCTCACCGATGCCGTAGGGGCGCTTGTCGCGGGTGTTGAGAAGTTCGATCTCGACCGGCGGGATCTCATCGAAGCGCAGGATCGGGTAGTCGTCCCAAGTGGTCGAGGCGATGCCCGGGCCGCCCAGCTTCACCTGCTCCTTCAGGGTCCAGCTGGCGGCCATGATCATGCCGCCCTCCAGCTGGTTCTTCGCCCCGTCCGGATTGATGATCAGCCCGGCGTCGCAGGCGCACCACAGCTTCACCAGCCGCACGTCGGCCTCGACCTCGACCTCCGCGACCACGGCGCAGAACGCGCCGGCGCCACGGTGCCGGTCATAGGCCAGGCCCAGGCCGCGCCCCGTCCCGGTCTCCCAACGCCGGGACCAGTCCGACATAGTGGCGATCCTCTCCAGCACGGCGCGACCGCGGGGGTCGGACACCATGGCCAGGCGGTAAGCGTGGGGGTCCTGGCCCGCGGCCTCGGCGAGCTCGTCGATGAAGCCCTCGCCGGCGAAGGCGTTCGGCGGTCCGCCCAGACCGCGCAGCGACGAGGTTCGGATCGGCGAGGGGTCGATCACGTGTTCGACCGTGCGCTTGGACGCGATGTCATAGGACGGGATGGCGTTCAGCAGCCCGCCGGAGAACCGCGAGCCGTCCGGCATAAGGCGCGGCGGCTGCGGGCCTGGCGCGACATAGCCGGGCAGCGCCGACTCCGCGACCGCCGTGCCGCGCGCGCCGGTGTGCGGCGTGTTCCAGATCTCGGCCGTGTAGTCCACGAGGCGGCCGGACGCGTCGAGTTCGGCCGACAGTTCTATCAGCATGGCGGTGCCGACCGGCGCATAGGCGAACTCATCCTCGCGACGCCACTGCACCCGGACCGGCGACCCCGGCCGGCGCATGGCGATCAGGGCCGCGTCGATCGGCGGGTCGTCGGCGCCGTTGTGGCCATAGCAGCCTGGGCCCTGCCCATGGATGACGTCGATGGCCTGGGCGTCGAGGCCGGTGATCCGCGCGGCCAGGGCTCGCATCGGATAGACGCCCTGGTTGTGCGTCCAGATCGTCAGCCGCCCGTCCTCGAACCGGGCGATCCCCACCGATGGGCCCATCGAGGCGTGGGAGATGTAGGGCTTGGAGAACGATGCCGTGAGCCGCCGCCGGTTCGAGTGGTCCGGCGCGGGGTCCCCCGCTGTGTGGATCGTCTGCGGCATGTCCGTGAGCGCCACGGCCTCGCCGAAGGCGGGCGGGACGTCACGCACGCCATCCCAACGGGCAGACGCCTCGGCGGCGGCGAGCGCGCGGGCGGCTGCGGATTCGGTGGCGCAGATCAGGGCCACGAAGGACCCGTCCACCAGGATATCGACGTCTTCGCCGGCGGCCCGCCGGACAGCCGCCTCGTCCAGGCCAACGAAGCGCGCCTCCGGGTTGGGCTGGCGCAAGATGCGGGCATGGCGCATTCCGGGCGGCAACAGATCATGCAGAAAAGCCGCCCCGAACACCTTCGGCGGCAGGTCGAGGCGCGGCTGGCTCTGGCCCACCTGGGTCAGCCGATCCGGGCTCTTCCAGACGGCCTCGCCAGTCGGTGGTCGCGTCAGATCGACCGCGTCGGCCAGGGTCCAGTAGGTCTCGCCGCTCGGCGCGTCGTCCCGCAGCACCGCCCCGTCGCGCACATCCAGCGCGGACGGATCGCAGCCCAGCTTCGCCGCGGCGGCGGCCATGAACAGCGCCCGCACCTCAGCGCACGCCTGGCGCAGCGAGGCGCCCGAGGTCTCGGTGGTCATCGAGCCGACGGTCAGGCCCTCGTCGGGGATTTCGCCCGTCGCCGCCGGCGTGACATCCAGACGCTCGAAGGCGACGTCCAGTTCGTCGGCGGCCATCTGGGCCAGCGAGGTAAAGATCCCCTGGCCGTACTCCATCTTGCCGAAGGCCACGGCGACCCGGCCGTCGGCCTCGAAGGTCACCCAGCGGTCCAAGCGCGGGTTGGCGGCGAGCGACCCCGGGATCATGCGGCGACCCCGTCGCGCATCCGGGTGGCGGCCAGGGCCACGGCGTCGAGGATGCGGTTGTGCACCCCGCAGCGGCAAAGGCAGCCGTTCAGCGCCGTCGCGATCTCGGCGCGGCTGGGAGCGGGGTTGGTGTCCAGCAGGGCCTTGGCACTGACCAGGATGCCGGACAGGCAGTAGCCGCACTGGCCAGCCTGAAGATCGAGGAACGCCGTCTGCAGCGGGTGGGGTCGCTCCGACGTCCCGAGCCCCTCGATCGTGGTCACCGACTTGCCGGCCAGGGCGGCGGCCTCGATGACGCAGGCGTTGACGGGGCGACCCTCCACCAGCACCGTGCAGGCTCCGCATTGGCCGAGCCCGCAGCCGTAGCGCGCGCCCATCAGGCCCAGGTCGCCGCGTAGGACCTCCAGCAGGGTCGTCCCCGCCACAGCCTCGACGCTCGCCGCCTTTCCGTTCAGGGTAAAATCGATCGCGCCTGTCATGCCGCCCTCATTCGGAAACGGCGGCACGAGATCGCATTCGTCCCCATCTTGCAACGGGGGCCACGCCTTGACCAACTGCATATGTTACAACATAACACTCGCCAGCAACCGAGACCGCCGCCTGTGACCACCACCGCGCCCGACCGGACGGACCCGCCCCCGGGGCTCGACGCCTTCCGCGCCGACCGCGTCTACCTGGGCGCCGACCATCGGCGGAACGAGCGGCGGACCTGGATCGTCACCATCATCTGCGCCGCGACCCTCGTCGCCTTGCTGGCGGGAGGGGCGGCGACGCGGTCGCTGGCCCTGATCGCCAACGGCCTGCACATGGCCGCCCACCTGGCCGCCCTGCTGGTCGCCTCGGCGGCCTATGCCCTGGCGCGGCGGCATGCGGGCAACCCGGCCTTCAGCTTCGGCACCGGCAAGCTGGGCTACCTCGCGGGTTTCGCCAACGCCGTAGTGCTGGCGGTGACCGCGGTGCTGATCGGGGTCGAGAGCGTCATGCGCCTGCTCAACCCTGAGACCGTGAACTACGGCGACGCCCTGCCGATCGCGGCGGGTGGCCTGGTGGTGAACCTGGTCTGCATCTGGCTGCTGAAGCCCACACGCGCCGCCGCCGCGCGCAATGACGCCGAGGGCGACCTCAACCTTTCGGCCGCCCACCTGCATCTCTCGGCGGACGCGGTCGTCTCGGTCCTGGCCCTGGGCGCGATGCTGGCGGGTCGTCAGCTGGGCTGGAGCTTCGCCGACCCCATGGCCGGCCTGCTTGCCGCGGGCCTGGTGGCCCAGTTCGCCTGGACCCTGATGCGCCGCGCCGGCGCCGCCCTGCTGGACATCAACCCCTCGCCGGAACTCACCGCCGAGGTCCGCCGCCGCCTGTCCGACGAGGGCGAGCGGGTGATCGACCTGCACCTGTGGCGCCTGGGTCCAGGGCACCATGCCGTCATCGCGGTCATCGCCGCCACCCATCCCAAGCCCGTGGCGACCTACCGCGCCCGGTTGGCTGGACTGGCAGGGCTTTCCCATGTGACGGTGGAAGTGCGCGACGCCCGCACAGGCGTCGAGGGCCACGACCATCACGACCATGGTCATGGCTAAGCTCAGGTAGGGCGTATGGCCGGCTGGTTCCGATATCTGCGCGGTGGACGTGGACTCGCCCTCGCTGTGGTCGTGGCCGGCGCGGCCCTGGTCGCCGGCGTGGTCTCGGCCGAGCGTGCGGTGACCCTGATCTCCGGACCGCTGGGTCCTGGCCGCCTCCATGTGCTGGCCAGGAAGGCCCCGCCCGCGCCCGCTGCCCTGCAGGCCCGCCTCGACGACCTGACCGCGGCCTATGGCGAAGAAGTCGGCGTCGCCGTCACCGACGTGTCCACGGGCTGGACGGCCGGCGTCGATCAGGACCGCCCCTATCCGCAGCAAAGCGTGTCCAAGCTGTGGGTGGCGATCACGGTGATGAAGGCGGTGGACGAAGGCCGCATCGACCCCGAGGCCGATGTCACGCTCACCGACGCCGACCGCTCGGTGTTCTTCCAGCCGGTGGCCTACAACATCGGCAAGGACGGCTTCACGACCCAGGTCTCCGCGCTGCTGCGCCGCGCCCTGGTGCAGAGCGACAACGCCGCCAACGACAGGCTGATGCGCGAGGTCGGCGGGCCCGATGGCGTCGCCGCCAGCCTCGCCGACATGGGGCTGACCGGCGTCAAGGTCGGAGCCTATGAGCGCGACTTGCAGGCGCGCACCGCCGGCCTCGTCTGGCAGGCCGACTTTGGGATCGGTTGGAACTTCCAGGCGGCCCGCCAGGCCCTGCCCAAGGCCGAGCGCGAAGCCGCCATGGCCGCTTATCTGGCCGACCCGCTGGACGGATCATCGCCGGCTGGCATCACCCACGCCCTGGCCGCGCTGTCGCGCGGCGAACTGCTGTCGCCGGCATCGACTGGAACCCTGTTGGGGCTGATGCACGACGCGCGTACCGGTCCCCTGCGGCTGAAGGGCGGCTTGCCGCAGGGCTGGTCGATCGCGCACAAGACCGGCACCGGCCAAGACTTCGAAGGCGCCGCCGTTGGCATCAACGACGTGGGCCTGCTGACCGCGCCGGACGGCCACGTCTATGCGGTGGCGGTGATGATGCGCCAGACCTTTAAGCCCGTGCCCGCGCGCCTGGCCTTCATGCAGCAGGTCACCCGCGCCGTGGCCGAACAGTGGACCGCCGACAGCGCCTCAAGCGTGGCCGACTAAGAGCCAGCCCCGCCCACGGGCCGATCGATCCCACGCACCACGGTCAGGCGGATTGGCTCGCCGGACATGTCGCGGGAACTCCATGCCGCCCCGATGCCGCCAGTCGACGGGAAGTCGGTGCAGTATTTGAACGGCGCCGGGAACGGTCTGGCCTGCTTCAGGCAGACCTTGCCGCCCCTCTCGGACCACTTGCCCGACGACCAGTAGCCGCGGCGGCCCACCGCCTCCCAGGCGCCGTCCGGACGAATCCACAGCCGCTGGAAGCGGCCATCGGGATACTGCGCCTTGACGGTGTTGCCAAAGGCGGCGGCGACGCCGTGGGAATCGAGGGGGACGCCCGCGGTCGCGGCCTGGGCGGCGACACCGGTCATGGATACGGCGGCGCCGAGCGCCAAGGCGGTGAGAGAACGGATCATAGGTTCGAGTTACGCTTCGAAAGAGCTGGCGGATGTGCCCAGGTTTGGACAACACCGCGACCTTGCGCACGCGTAGCTGAACCGAAGCTGACCGACCCGCGTTAGCGCGCGGCGACCACCGGCGTGGCGCCCAGGTTCGTGCGGCCCATGCCATCGACCTCGTAGAGCGCCTCGCCCGGCGTGCCGGACGTGATCTTGAGCCCGGCCAGCGCCTTGCGCTCGGTGGCGATCTCGGCGGTCTGCATCACGCCGATGTCGCGGTTGCCGGCAATGATCACGAGGTGATTGCCGGCTGGCCCCCGGAAAGCGGCGAGATAGCCATAGTCGCGGTTCGGTCTGTCGCCGGACGCCGCGCCCGCGCCAGACGCGTAGACCGTGCCGGTCTTGCGTTCGACCAGTTCGTCGTAGGTGTCGCCAATGGCGTAGATCGAGCGTTCGAATACCGGCGCCTGCAACAGCCGCAGCGCCGACAGGTAACCCACATAGACCACGTCGGAGGACTTGATCATGTCCGGGGTCACCCGCGAGGATGTGACAACTCGCACCCTATCGGGGCCCCCTGCCGCCTGCTGCACCAGAGGCATGATCTCGCGCAGCGCCAGGGTGGCGCCGACGGGCGTGTAGTAGGTGTCGAGGTCGATGTACTTCCCCTGCAGCCGCGGGTTGTCCATCAGCCACGAGTCGAGGTCGGCCGAGGAATTGATCTCGAAGGCGCGGATCATCCGTTTCGGCTCGTGGCCGTAGTCTGTGTCGCCAAAGATGTAATAGTCGCCGACGATCACCAGCACCGGCCGGTCGCGGCCGATGTCGCGCCAGAACGGCGTGGCCGCGATCCGGGCCAGTTCGCGGGACGGCGCGGTCTCGCGCGCCACGAGCCACCACCCGGCGGCATTGCCGATGACCAGCACCGCCGCCGCCGCGACGGCCGGCCAGAACCAGCGCGATCGCACGCGCGGCGCTGGCGATGCGACCACCACCTCGGCCGCCCCGATCACCTCCAGCCGGTATTCGCCCACCGGGATCACGAGCCGGTTCGGCTCGCTCGAACCGGGACCGGCGTAGAAGTCATCGAGCTTCCTGCGCAGCCGGTGAACATAGACCCGCACCGAGGCGTCGCCCGACAGGTCAAGCTCGCGGCCGAACACATCGGTGGCGACGTCGGCTTCACGCAGGATACGGCCGTCGCGGGCCGGGTCGGCGAGGTAGTCGAACAGCCGCGACAGGCCATGCGAACGGCCCAGAACGCCGCTCTCGCGGACCCGCGCCACCTGGCGCTCCAGAGCCTGTAGCCGATCCCCGCTCATACCCGACTTTCGATTGTTCGCCCTCACGGACGAAGTCCCTGATCCCTGCAGTAACCCTCTGTAACGGCCGTGGAAACTGTAAAGTACGGTCGCCCGGGACGCCCGCGCCCTGACGCGGCGGCCACAAGACGATGCGGCGCCCGACCGCGATCACCGAGGGGCTGAACCACGGTGATTGGTTCAGGGGAACCGTGACGATTTTAGGCCGCCGGTCGAGGCCCGGGTTTCAGCGCCATCGCCGGCTTCTCCACCAGGAACCAGCTGGCCGCCGCAAACGGCAGCACGCTCAGCACCGCCGTGGCCAGGTTCAACTGTCCGTAGGCCGCCAGCACCTGCTGGATCGGGAAGGCGTAGATGTAGATTCCGTAGCTGAGGTCGGCGGGCAGTTTTCCGGCGCGAGATAGCCCAATCACCGCCGCGGGCAGCGCCAAGGGCCCGACGAACGGGAACGCCACCGCCGACACCGCCCCCATCCACAGGGGGATCCTGGCCTGGCTGATCTGCAACGCCGCCCCGGCAAAGAACAGCAGGCCGTTGCGACCGACCAGGAAGGCGATCCGGCTGGCCCTCTCCACCGCCCAGTCCGGCTGCGAAAAGGTCATGACCAGCCAAAGGACGGCGCACCCCGTCGCCAGCCCCATCACCCACGGCAGCCGCCCGCGCACCAGCATCAGCACAAGGTAGAAGCTGAACTCGAGCCGCAGCGTCCAGAGCACACCATTGACGACACCGGCCACCGGTACGGCCTGGAACAGCCCCGGGAGTTCATAGGTCGCCGGATAGAGCAGGGCGTTGCGCAGCACATAGAGCCCGGCCTTGGGCCAGTACTCCGCCGCGGGCGCCGTGGTGAGCAACCCCAGCGCTGCGACCGTCACCACCAGCGAGGCGATCAGCCCGGGCTCGATGCGCAGGAGGCGCTTGGCGAGGTAGGTCTTCGGATCGCGGAGATAGCTGCCGGTGACCAGGAAGCCGCTGATCACGAAGAAGATCGAGACGCCGAGCGCGCCCAGGTCCTCGACCCCGGAGATCCGGAACGCCGGTTGTCCGGCCAGCGGAAACGTGTGGCTCACCACCACCAGCAGCGCCGCGATCAACCGCATCAGGTCGAAGCTCATGGGGCGAGGGGTAGCATGCGTCGCGGAACCTTCCTCTCCCGCTTCGTGGGGGAGGAAAGAGGCCGGGACCTAGCCCTTCACCATCGGCAGGTTCAGCGTCGGCTTTCCCGTGATCGCCAGGATGGCGTTGGCCACCGCCGGGCCGATCACCGGAGTGCCGGGCTCGCCGACGCCGCTGGGCGGGTTGGCGGAGCGTAGGATGTAGGTTTCCACCGTCGGGGCCTCGGAGTTACGCAACACACGATAGCCGTCGAAGTTGCCCTGATCGACCAAGCCGTCGGTTAGCGTGATCGCCCCGAACATTGCCGCCGACAGGCCGTAACAAATCCCGCCCTCCATTTGCGATGCGATCTGGTCGGGCGAGATCGCGATACCACAGTCGATGGCGGTGACCACGCGCCCGACCTTGGGGACGCCGTTCTCCAGTTTCACCTCGGCCACCTGGGCCACCACCGAGCCGAAGCTCTCATGGACAGCCACGCCGCGCGTCCAGCCGGCCGGCGCGGGCGCGCCCCAGCCGGCCTTCTCGGCGGCGAGGTTCAGCACCGCCAAGTGCCGGTCGGCCTTGGCCTTGGTGAAGAGCGCGCGGCGGTAGTCCACCGGGTCCTTGCCCGCCCGCCTGGCCAGCTGGTCAATGGTGTGCTCCATCACATAGGCCGTATGGGTCGCGCCCACCGAGCGCCACCACAGCACCGGCACGCCGGCGTCCGGGCTGATCACCTGGCCGTCCACGACCGGGGTGGCCTTCAGGTAGGGCGAACCCTCGGCGCCCTCGACGGCGCTGGAATCGAACTTCGGCTTCGGCCCGGCGAGCGCCGGCGCGCCTTTCATGATCGACTGGGACACCACCCGGTGACGCCAGGTGGCCGGCATGCCGTCGGCGTCGGTGGTCACGCGAATGGCATGGTGAACCATGGGCCGATAATAGCCGGCGCGCATGTCGTCTTCGCGCGTCCAGACCAGCTTCACCGGGGTGCCCTTGCCCACCTTCTTGGCGATGTGGACGCACTCGGTGACGTAGTCCGACTGGAAGTTCGCGCGCCGCCCGAACGAGCCGCCGGCGAACAGGGTGTCGATCTTGATGGTGCCGGGCAGGTTCTTGACGATCCCGGCCGTGTTGATCTGGTCGAGCGTCGGGAACTGCGAGCCGAACAGCAGGTGGGCGGAGTTGCCCTTCACGATCGCCACGCAGTTCATCGGCTCCATCGTGGCGTGGGCCAGGTACGGGAAGTCGTAATCGACTTCGAGCGCATTCGCGCCGCCGGCCGCCTTGGCCGCTTCGCCCTTGCTGTCGAAGCTGGCCCAGCCGTTCTTCTCAGGGCCGGACGTCTTGCCGGAGGCCAGGTCGCGGTACTGCTGGGCGATGGTGGCGGAGGACCGTTTCTCCGCCTTGGCCTCGTCCCAGGTCACCTTCAGAGCGTCGCGGCCGCTCTTGGCGGCCCAGGTGGAGTTGGCGACCACGGCCACGCCGGTCGGGATCTTGTAGACCGCCACCACGCCCGGGACCTTCTTCGCTGCCGCGTCGTCGAACGAGGCGACCTTCGCCCCGAATCGCGGCGCGTGCGCCACCATGGCGGTCAACATCCCCGGCAGCCGGACGTCCTGGGTATAGCGGGCGACACCGGTGCTCTTGGCGACCGAGTCCTTGCGCCGCACGCGATCGGTTCCGATCAGGGTGAAGGTCTTGGGGTCCTTCAGCTTCGGCGCGGCCGGGGGGGGCACCATGGCCGCCTCGGCCAGCAGGTCACCAAAGCCGGCGGTCTTGCCCGACGCATGGGCGAGGACGCCGTTCGCCAGGGTGATTTCGCCGGCGGGCACGTCCCAGCTCTTGGCCGCTGCCCCGATGAACATGGCGCGGGCCGCGGCGCCGGCGTTGCGCAGCTGCATCCAGGAATTCGCGATGGCGCTGGAACCGCCGGTCCCCTGGGCTCCACCCACCAGGGTGTTGCCGTAGACCTTGGTGTTGGCGGCGGCCTGTTCGACGGTGACCCTCGTCCAGTCGGCGTCCAGTTCCTCGGCGGCGATGGCGGCGAGCCCGGCGTGGTTGCCCTGGCCGAACTCGATGTGCTTGGAGATGACGGTCACCGCGCCGTCCTTGGCGAACTTCAGGAACGGACCGAAGGGGCCGAAGTCTTCCTCCGCGCCCAGGCTGATCAGGCCCATCTGCTGGGCGGGCGTGCAGCCGACCAGCAGGGCGCCGCCGGCCAGGGTGGCGCTGACGGTCAGGAATCCGCGGCGATTGAGAAGCTGGTTCATGACGGGTCTCACGCCTTGGCCGGTTGAGGTTGGGCCGGCTGAGCGGCTGCGTCCTTGATGGCCGCGCGGATGCGCTGGTAGGCGCCGCAGCGACAGATGTTGCCGTCCATGGCTGCCGTGATCGCCGCGTCGTCCGGCTTGGGCGTCGTCGCCAGCAAGGCCACCGCACTCATGATCTGGCCCGACTGGCAGTAGCCGCACTGCGGCACGTCCAGCTTCACCCAGGCGGCCTGCAGCGGGTGCGTCCCGCCCAGGCCCTCGATGGTGGTGATCTTCGCGGCCCCGACCGCCGACATTGGAAACTGACAGGACCGCACCGCCTGGCCGTCGGCCAAGACCGTGCAGGCCCCGCACTGGGCGATCCCGCAGCCGTACTTGGTTCCGGTCAGCCCCAGTTCATCTCGGAGTACCCACAACAGCGGCGTGTCGGGGGCCGAGTTGACGTTGTAGCTGCGTCCGTTCACATCCAGCGTAGAAGCCACGAGGCCATCCTTCTTCAGAATTCGACCTGATCCTAACGCTGTTCAGACCGATCCGTAAATCGGCTCTGGCTCGCGCTGCGACCCACCGCTATTCGCGTACCGAACCTACGAAATCGAGGAGTGTCCATGTTCCGCACCGCCGTCTTCGCCGCCCTTGCCCTGTCGCTCTTCGCGGTCCCCGCGCTGGCCCAGCCGGACGGCGAGCAGCTGTTCAACCAGCAGTGCGGTCTCTGTCATAATGACGAGACCATGGGCCCGACGCTCGCGGGCGTCTCTGGTCGCAAGGTCGGCGGCAGTGGCTTTGACTATTCCCCGGCGTTGAAGGCCAAGGGCGAGGCCGGCGCCACCTGGACCGACGCCGAGCTGGATATTTTTCTGAAGGGTCCGCCGGCCTATGCGCCGGGCGTCAAGATGTTCATGGCCGTGCCGCAGGACGACAACCGCGCCGCGATCATCGCCTATCTGAAGACCCTGAAGTAGCCCGATGGACGCCTTCCCCGCCTTCTTCCCGCTCACCGGCCGCGAATTGGCCGTGGCGGGCGAGGGCGAGGCGGCGGAGGCCAAGGCCCGGCTGTTCGCCAGCTCCCCGGCGACCATCGTGCGCCTGGCCGGCGCGCAGGCGCTGGATCCCAAGGCCTATGCCGGCATGGTCCTGGCCTTCGTGGCCGGTGGCGACGAAGCCTGGGCGCGCGCGGCTGTGGCCGCGGCCCGCGACGCCGGGGTTCCGGTCAACGCCACCGACCGCCCGGCGCTCTGCGATTTCACGACGCCTGCGGTGATCGATCGGGGCGAGGTGGTGGCCGCCATCGGCACCGGCGGCGGTTCGCCCATGCTGGCCACCATGCTGCGCCACGATATCGAGGCCCGGGTCCCCGAGGGCACGGGCCGCATCGCTGCCTTGTTCCGGATCATGCAGACCGAGGTGCGTGCGGCTCTCCCCGAGACCGCCGCGCGGCGCCGCTTCCTGCGCGCCGCCCTGAACGGACCGGCCGCCGAGGCCGCCATGGCCGGTGACCTGGAGGGCGCCAGGGAGCGCCTGCGCGCGGCGCTGTCAGACAGCCCGGGCATGGCTGGGGCGGTGCTCTATATCGACGCTCGCGGCCCGGCGGACCTACTGACCCTGAAGGCTGCCCGCGCCCTGGCCGGCGCCGACCTGCTGGTCTGTGACCCGGACGCGCACGCCGACGTCCTGGCTCTGGCCCGCCGCGACGCCGAGCGCCTGGCGACCCAGACCCCGGCGCAATTGATCGAGCTCGCCGCCGAGGGCCTCCGCGTCGCCCGCCTCGTCACCACCCCGGCCTGGCGCACCGAACAGGCGGCACTGAACGCCGTCGGCGTAACCACGGAAGTGCTGCCTATCGCGGGCTGACTCCGCCCAGCGGCGCCTTCCGTGGTTCACTTTCTGAGCGGTTCGTCGTGAATAGGCGATCGCTTCGCAGTCACGACGGCCAACGCTGCGCTTTCGTGTCTTTTGTGATTCGTTTTCGGGGGAGCGCCGTCATGCGCAGGTTCGCAGCAGCATCAGTCCTGGCCTTGGGCTTCGCGATCTCGGCCCACGCCCAGACCATCGACCCCAAGATCGCGGCCCGGGTCGAGAAGGTGCTGGCCGGGACGCCGCTGATCGACGGGCACAACGACCTGCCGGGCGAGATCCGGCGCGCGCCGGGCCTGGACCTCCGTGCGGACCTGGCGAAGCTCTCCAACGGCCGTGGTCTGATGACCGATATCCCGCGCCTGCGGGCGGGCCACGTCGGCGGCCAGTTCTGGTCGGTGTTCATCGCGCCCAGCTTCGACGGGCCGATCGCCGTGCAGATGACC
The DNA here is from genome assembly GCA_943332615.1 of Phenylobacterium deserti. Classification (GTDB taxonomy): domain Bacteria; phylum Pseudomonadota; class Alphaproteobacteria; order Caulobacterales; family Caulobacteraceae; genus Phenylobacterium; species Phenylobacterium deserti_C. The sequence goes on along the minus strand of CALQQB010000011.1, from coordinate 49,896 downwards.
CTGGAGCAGATCGACATCGTCAAGGGCATGGCCCAGCGCTACCCAGACGTCTTCGAGATGGCCTACACCGCTGACGACGTGGTGCGGATCCACAAGGCCGGCCGCATCGCCTCGATGATCGGCATCGAGGGTGGCCACCAGATCAACGACAGCCTGCCGGTGCTGCGCCAGATGTACGCCGCCGGCGCCCGCTACATGACGCTGACCCACGCGCTGAACACCCGTTGGGCCGACTCGGCCACCGCCAACCCGAAATTCGACGGTCTGACGCCGTTCGGCCTGGAGGTGGTCCGGGAGATGAACCGCATGGGCATGCTGGTCGATCTCAGCCACGTCTCCGAGGCGACGATGAAGGACGCGCTCGGCGTCGCCAGGGCGCCCGTGATCTTCTCGCACTCCGGGGCCAAGGGAACCGCCGACCACGCCCGCAATGTCTCCGACGAAGTGCTGGGGCTGGTAGCCAGGAACCACGGCGTGGTGATGGCCAACTTCGCCACCACCTACGTCTCGGAGGCCCGCAACCGCTGGGCCGCCGACCGCTCGGCCGAGCAGGTGCGCTACAACGCCCCGCCGTTCGGCGGCCTCTACATCGGCCAGCCGGACCGGGCCAAGGCGGCCCTTGATGGCTGGGACAGGGCGCACCCCGCCCCGCCGGTGACCCTGGCCATGGTCGCCGACCACATTGAGCATATCGCGAAGGTCTGCGGGATCAGCTGTGTGGGGATCGGGTCGGACTTCGACGGCATCCCCGATACCCCCGTCGGCCTGGATGGCGTCGACAAGTTCCCCGCGCTGCTGGCCGAATTGGCCCGCCGCGGCTGGACCGACGCCGACCTCGCCAAGGTCGCCGGCGGCAACGTCCTGCGGGTCATGCGTGAGGCGGAGGCGGTGGCGAAGCAGTTGCAGGCGACGACACCGCCGTCTTCCGCGACCCTGGCCGAAGTGGACGGCCCGGCGAAGCCGTAAGATTTCTAAACCACGGATTTCACGGATTTGGCCGCAGGCAGGGCGCGCATCCGTGGAAACCCGTGGTTCGCTATTTCTTGTCTGCGGTGCCTACGCGTCCAGCCGTCGCCCCTTGGTCTCGGGCAGGAAGAGCACGCAGGTGACCACCGAGATCGCCGTGAACACGAACGGGAACCAGAGGCCCGAATAGAGGTCCCCCACCGCCGTCACGATGGCGAAGGCGGTGAACGGCACGAAGCCGCCGACCCAGCCGGTGCCGATGTGGTAGGGCAGCGACAGCGCCGTGTAGCGCACCCGGGTCGGGAACAGCTCCACCAGGCAGGCCGCGATCGGGCCATAGAGGGCCGTCGCCGCGGTCACGAAGATCAGCAGCACGCCGAAGGCGCCCAGCAGGTTCATCCGCTTGGGATCGGCCTTCTCTGGATATCCCCCCTGGGCTAGCGCGGTCTTGATGCGACCCTCCACGCTGGCCTTCACCGCCTTGGCGACGTCCGGCGAGAGGCCGGTGGCGGCGGTCGATGGGATGGTCTGGGTCCCGATCCGCACCAGGGTGGGACTGCCGGCCGGCGCCGCCTCGTTGGCGTAGGACACGCCGGCATTGGCCAAGGTGGACTTGGCGATGTCGCACGACGACAGGAAACTGGCCTTGCCGACCGGATCGAACTGCAGCGAGCAATCGGCCGGATCGGCCATCACGATCACAGGCGTGTTGGCCTGGGCCTCGACCAGCGCCGGGTTCAGGGTTCGAGCCAGCATGTGAAACGCCGGGAAATAAGCTGCCAGCATCAGGGTCATGCCGAACAGCAGCACGGGCTTGCGGCCGATCCGGTCTGACAGCCAGCCGAAGAAGACGTAGCCGACAGCGCTTGCCGCGGTGGCCGCCATCATCAGCAGGTTGATGGTCGGCGGCGGCGCCTTCAGAAACCGCTCCATGAAGGTCTGCACGTAGAAGAACGAGGTGTACCAGACGGCCCCTTGAGCGAACATCACGGCCACCAGGGCGATGAGCACGAGCTTGAGATTCTTCCACTGCCCGAACGCCTCGCGGAAAGGCGCCTTGGTCTGGTTGCCCTCGGCCTTCAGCTTGGCGAACTCGGGGCTCTCGGTCAGCTTCAGGCGCATCCAGATGGAGACCGCCAGCAGCACGCCTGAAAACAGGAACGGGATACGCCAGCCCCAGGCCTCGAAGGCCTCGGTCCCCAGCACCGTGCGCGAGATCAGGATCACGATCAGGGCGCCGAACAGGCCGAAGGCGGCGGATGTCTGAATCCAGCTGGTGGCCCGGCCGCGCCCGTTGGCCGGCGCATGCTCGGCCACATAGATCGCCGCCCCGCCGTACTCCCCGCCAAGGGCGAAGCCCTGGATGATCCGCATCAGGATCAGCAGCGCCGGGCCGATGAAGCCGGCCTGCTTGAAGGAGGGCAGCAGCCCGATCGCCACGGTGGCGCCGCCCATCAGCAGCACCGTCGCCAGGAACGCCCCCTTGCGCCCGGCCTGGTCGCCGATGCGGCCGAACACCAGCGCCCCCAGCGGCCGGAACAGGAATCCAGCCCCGAACAGTGCCAGGGCGGCGGCCAGGCCCGCCGTCTCCGGCAGGCCGGAGAAGAAGGTCTTGGAGATGACCCCGGTCAGCGAACCGAACACGAAGAAGTCGTACCACTCGAAGGTGGTGCCCGCCGAGGAGGCGGCGATGACGGTGCGTAGCGAGGTGGGCGCAGGCTCACCGGCCGCCGCTGCGATTTCCGCCATAGACTATCTCTCCCCGTACGGTTTTCCCGCCTGGGCCGAACCTAGCAGGTCTTCTGCTTCCCGTTACCCGCCTTGGCCGGCAGGGTGTGGATGTAGGTTGCCATCGCGGTGATGTCCTCGGCCGGCAGCTTGGACATGCCCCCCAGCACTTCGCGCATGCCGTTGGGCTCGTTGAAGCAACGGTCGGTCCCGGTGGACAGCAGGCTGGCGATGTCGTCGACGGTCCAGTCGCCGATGCCGTCCTTGGGGTGCGAGGTGATGTTGGTGGCGAAGCGCCCGCCCTTCTCCAGGTTCGGCGCCCCGGCATAGAGCTTGTCCAGTTCCGGCCCGCCCAGCGGACCGCGCGGGGTGTGGCACTCGGCGCAGTGGGCCGGGCCCTCGGCCAGATAGGCGCCGCGGTTCCATTCCGCCGACTGCTTCGGATCGGCCACGAACTCCTGCGGATGGAAATAGAGGAACTTCCAGCCGCCCAGCACTAGGCGGATGTTGAACGGGAAGCCCAGGTCGTGGCCCGCCGTGGGCTTGGCCACTGCCGGCAGGGTCTTCATGTAGGCGAACAGGTCGCGGACGTCGGAGGTCTTCAGCAGGCTGTAGGACACGTAGGGGAAGGCCGGATAGAGGTGCTCGCCGTGGCGGCCGGTGCCGCGCTTCACGGCGTTGACGAACTCCGTCTCGGTCCAGGCGCCGATTCCGTACTTCGCATCGGACGAGATGTTGGGGGCCACGAAGGTGCCGAACGGCGACTTCATCTTCAGCCCGCCGGCCAGCAGGGTTCGGTCATCCTGGCCCTGGGTGATGTGGCAGGCCGAACAGTTGCCTGCGTTGAACATCACCTCGCCGTTGGCGACATTCGGCGCATAGCCGGCCGCCAGCTCGGACGCCGGCAGTTTCTTCGGCGCGGTGATCAGCCAGAACGCGGCGAACCCCACCACCGCCATAACGCCGACAATAAGCAGAATGCGCCTCAGCATCCGCCGCCTCCCCCGATTTCAATCACGCCCGTTGTAACGCCTGCCCGCCTCGCGGCGTCTACGCCTTCTTCTTGCGATAGATGTCGTGGCAGGACTTGCAGGTGGCGCCCACCTTCTGGAACGCCGGCTTGAACTCGTCGGCTGTCTTGGCCTTGCCGGCGGCCTTGGCCAGGGTTTCCATCTCGGTCAGGCGCTTGTCGAAGTCGGCCTTGTTCGTCCAGATCGCCGGCGCGGCTTCCGATTTTGCATCCGCGCCGCTGCCGGCCGGATAGAGGCCGTGCAGTTTCTTGGCGTTGCCGGCGACGCCGTCCATCAGGGTCTTCACCTTGGCCGCGTCCCACGGCGACTGGCCGCTGATGAAGGCGGTCGAGTCGCGCATCTGCGTGCCCGTCAGTTTCATCACCTCGCGCCGCTGCTCGGCGGGGGTCGCGGCGTGGGCGACCAGGGCCGTGGCCAGCACGAGGGCGGAACCGGCGGCGGCCCAGGCGACAGTGCGAGAACGCTTCATCAAAGACTCCGAAATCCACCGCGGCTTCGCGCGCTCGCCAGCACCTAACCCGGCCCCGGCCATGGAACAAGTGGTACGGGGTCGCGCCCGCCGAACCACCTGCGTCCTGACCCCCTGTTCCGGCACGACAAGCGGCAGGCGCCCCGCACGCAGCACATTGTAGAAGACTTTCACATCGGCGACGGCGGCTGTCTAACTTCCGCCACCAAGCGCCGCCGTGGTGTCGGCCTGGCGTCGCGATGGGGAGCGCCCATGGCATCGGCGCGCATCCGGCGACGTTGGGGAACGGCGCTCGCAACGGTCGCGATCGGCCACGCCGGACTGTTCGCCCTGCTCGCGTTCGGCCTGCGGCCCGCGGGATCGCCGCCAGATCGTCAGATCGCCGTCACCCCGGTCTATCTGGTGCATTCCCGACCATCGGCAAAGGCGGCGCGCGCGGTCCGCAGCCCGCCGCGCAACCTTGCGGTCCGTTCGCGGCCCGCCACCGACCTTCCGTCCCTCCCGGCCGCGCCTTTGGCCCGGCCTGCGGAGACCGCCGCCGCGCCTGAGGGTGACGCCGAGCGGTCGAAGCTCGCCGGGACCCTGCGCGCCAGCCGCGTCGGCTGCGCGAACCTCTCATTGCTGACCGAGCGCGAGCGCGTCCGCTGCGAGGACCGCCTGGCCGCCGGCGCGACCCGCGAGAAATACATCGCGCCGCCGCTGCCGCCCGAGCGCCGGGCCTATTACGACGCCCTCGCCAGGGCCAAGCAGCCGGCCCACGCCTCGCCGATGATTCCCTACAAGACGCCGCCGCCCACCGCGGGCACCGGCGGCAGCCTAGCCGCGTTGCAGACGAAAAACGACGTCCAGGTTCCGCTCGTCGGCTGCAAGCTCGGCCAGAAGAAGAAGCCGAACAGCCTGAAGCTCGGGGCCCTCCCTTGTTTCATCTCACCCCCTGAAGGCCCGCTCACCGTCGGGGCGAACATCCAGAACCCCGACAAGGTCGTGAAAGGGAAGGACTGATCGCCGGCACGCTACTTCACCCCGACGTAGACCTTCACCAGGTCGAACAGATAGTCCCGCCCTTCGTACAGCGACGCCACCCGCAGCCGCTCGTTCAGGCCGTGGACACCGCCGCCGTCGGGGTCGCCGAAGATGCCGGGCACACCATAGATCGGCAGCTTTACCGGGCCGAAGTAGAGCGCGTCGGTGGCGCCCGACGACATCGCCGGGACCAGCGGCACACCGGGGAAGTGCTTGGCCGCCACCGTCTTCATCGGCTCCACCACCTTGGGGTCCAGGGGCGGCGGCGAGGCGATCGGCTTGGCGGCGTTCAGCGCGGTGATCGACACCTTCGGATCGGCCATGACCTTGATCAGCGCATCCCGCGTCTCTTGCCAGGTCTCGCCGGGAAAGATGCGGCAGTTGACGATGGCTGTGGCCCGCTGGGGCAGGGCGTTCGAAGCGTGGCCCGCGTCCAGCCGCGTGGCCACGCAGTTGGTGTGCAGGATGGAGTTGATATTGATGTCGGTGGCCGCAACCTTCGCGGCCTCGGTGTCGGCAGGGTTCGCCAGCAGCGTCTTCAGCGCATTGCCCCCCGCGTCCCCGCGCTCGGCGCGCAGTACGAAACCGGCCCGCGTTGTCTCGGTCAGCTTCACCGGGAAGGTATAGCCCTCGATCCGCACTAGGGCGTTGGCCAGATGGTAGATCGCGTTGTCCGGCACGGGTCGCGAGGAGTGGCCGCCGGGATTGGTCACCTCCAGCTGGAAGTTCTGGCTGGCTTTCTCGCCCACCTGCACCGACAGCACGTCGCGCTTGCCGTCCGGCGTCAGCCGCCCGCCGCCGCCCTCGTTCAGGCCGAAGTCCGCGGCCACCAGGTCGGGCCGATTGTTGGCGAGCCAGGACGCGCCATTGAACGCCTCGTTGGTCTCCTCGCCACAGGTCAGCGCCAGTTTCAGCGTGCGCTTCGGCGGCGCCTTGGCCTGCTTGAGCCGCATCAGGGTGTCGACCCAGATGGCGTCGATGCCCTTCATGTCCGACGTGCCGCGGGCATAGAAATAGCCGCCCTCCTCGATCAGCACGAAGGGGTCGCGGGTCCAGTCCTCGCGCCGCGCCTCGACCACATCCAGGTGGCCCAGCAGCAGCACCGCGCCGGCCTTGGGATCGGAGCCCTTCAGGATGGCCACCACCCCGCCCTCCTTGGGCTTGGCCGGGTCGGCGAAATAGGTGATGTCGCCGTCGGCGAAGCCAGCCGACTTCAGCCGCGCGCCCATCTTCGCCGCCGCCAGCGTACAGCTGCCCGCCGAAAGGGTGGTGTTGGTCTCCACCAGCTCTTTGTAGATTTCGCGGAACGCCTGCTGGTCCGGCCGCGCCTGCGCCGCCGCCATGCCCGGAACCACCAAGGCTAAGCCCACCAGTCCCGCCGCCAGATCGCGCATGCCCACCCCTCCAGATCGAAGCGGCCAGTCAAGCATGGTCCACCAACCCTTGGAAGGCGCGATGGACCCGGTTTGCGCCGCGAGCGCGGCGGGAACGCCGGCGCCTTAGGCCGCCGAGCTCTCCACCACGCCCGCCGCCTCACGCCGCGCCAAGGCTTCGGCGATCTCGGCGAGCAGGCTCGCGGGCGAGATAGGCTTGCCGACCACGCCGTCCATGCCGGCGTCCAGATAGGCCAGGCGCTGATGGGAGAGGACGTTTGCGGTCAGCGCTACGATCGGGATGGCCGCCGCCGCCCCGCCCAGGGCGCGGATGCGACGGGCGGCCTCCAAGCCGTCGATGCCCGGCATCTGAATGTCCATCAGGATCAGGTCGAAGCTGCCGCGATCGGCCGCCTCGACGCCGAGATAGCCGTCGGCGGCGGTCTCCACCGACGCACCCAGGTTTTCCAGCAGCTTCGAGGCGATGAGGCGGTTTGTGGCGTTGTCCTCGACCACCAAGACGTGGACCCCCTGCAGCAGGGCCTCATGGATCTCGATGACCTCGGCCTGGGCCTCTGCCGGCTCGGCGCGCACCTCCAGCCAGAAGGTCGAGCCCCGGCCTTCGATCGAGGTGAACCCGACCTCGCCCTGCATCAGCTCCGCCAGGCGCCGGGTGATCGCCAGCCCCAGGCCGGAGCCCCCGAACTTGCGAGTGGTGGAAGCGTCTGCCTGGTTGAACCGCTGGAACAGGCGCGGCTGCGCCGCCTGCGCGATGCCGACCCCGGTGTCGTCGATCTCGAAGCGCAGGGCCCCCGCGTCGACACGGCGGCAGCGGACCACGACATGGCCCTTTTCAGTGAACTTCACCGCATTGCCAACCAGATTGAACAGCGCCTGCCGCAGCCGAACCGGGTCGGCCCGCACCCAGCCCAGGGCCGGGTCGGCATCGACGATCAACTGCAGACCCTTGCTCGCGGCCTGAGGCTCAAGCAGGCGCGCCACGCCGCTCACCAGGGCCGCGGGGTCCAAAGGCTCACAGGCCAGCTCCAGGCGGCCGGCCTCTATCTTGGAGAAGTCTATGACGTCGTTCAGCAACTCGTTCAGCATCGCGCCGCAGTTCAGCGCCTCGCCGAGCAGGCTGCGACCGTCTTCCGTCAATTTTTCGGTCTTGAGGAGATGCAGCACGCCCATCACCCCGTTCATCGGGGTGCGGATCTCGTGGCTCATATTGGCCAGGAAGGCGGCCTTGGCCTCGGCGGCGGCCTCGGCCGCGAGCTGAGCTTCCTTCAGCGCCAGCTCCTGGCGCTTGTGGATGTCGCAGTCCTGGATCAGGCCCACGGCCTTCCGCCACCGCCCGCCCTTGGAGACCACCAGGTGGTGGAAAACCCGTACCCACCGCTCGGAGCCGTCAGGGCGGACAATGCGCGCCTCGAAAGACTCGCCCGACTTCTTGTCGCCGTGGTGCAGGGCGCGGAATGCCGCGCGCACATGGGGCAGGTCGTCGATGTGGAAGCCTGGATAGCGCAGCTCGGTGGCGTCCGCGTAGCTGGAGTTCCGCTGGCCGGTGATCCGCTCGAACTCGGGCGAGCACCAGAAAGTCTTCCGGATATGGTCGATCTCGTAGACCCCGGCCTCGGCCGCCTGCAGGGCCAGGTTCAGACGCCCGGCGTTGACCGCGACCTCGCGGCGGGCCTTCTTCATCAGCCGCTCGTCGCGCCGCGCCACGTCCCGGGCGTGCGCCAGTTCGGTGATGTCCTCCGAGATGCCCTTCAGTGCGTGGACCCCGCCTTCGCGCGGCTCGGTGCGGACGGTGGTGCGAACCACCTTCCAGGTCCTGCCGGCCCGGACGCGGTGCTCGAACTGGGACGGCTCGCCCGTGCGCACCGAATGCATGAACAGGCCGGAGACCTTCTCGGCCTCGGACGGATGCAACTGGGCGCTGAAGTCGGACGGCTTGCGAATTGCATCGGGCGCGATCTCCAGCATGTTGCTCAGCTCGTCGGACCACTCGATGCGGCCTTCGAGCGGCTCGAAGGTCCACATGCCGATACCGGCCTGGGCGCCCAGCAGCTTGCGGGTGCGCCTGGCCTCTTCCAGCTCTTCGAGCCAGGCGCGCTCGGCGGTGGCGTCGCGCAGGGTGACGATGAAGTCGCCAGTGTCCAGTTTCTGGGTCCGGGCGGCCATCCAGAACAGCCGGCCGTCGCGGGCGCGAATCTGGCTGTAGCGCCCGGTGACCTCTCCGGGTCCCAGCGCCCGCAGGCGGGGCCCCGTCTCTACCCCGTCGTCGGTTACGAAGAAATCCAGGCAGGGAGCCCCGATCAGCTCCGATTCGGACCAGCCGGTCAGGCGCATCCACGCCGGATTGACCAGTTTCAGGCGGCCCTCGGAATCGACGACATGCATCAGGTCCTGGCTGTTCTCAAACAGCCAGCGCACCATCTCATCATTGCCGGCGGCGCCTTTGGCGCTCGTTCCAGACATCGCTTTCCCCGCGCAGGACGTGACGGGGTAGCCTTTGACGTGTAAATTTAGTGTTGGGTGAACGCCGGTTTCCCTTCCGGCCGCAGCCGGGGCAGGAAGTCTAGAACGCACTCTCGCCGGTGATCGCCCGTCCCAGGATCAGGGCGTGGACATCGTGGGCGCCTTCGTAGGTGTTCACGGTCTCCAGGTTCGCGGCGTGGCGCATCACATGGTACTCGCCAGAGATGCCGTTGCCGCCGTGCATATCGCGCGCGACCCGGGCGATATCCAGGGCCTTGCCGCAGTTGTTGCGCTTCAGCATGGAGATCGCCTCCGGCACCCAGGCGCCCTCGTCGATCAGCCGGCCCAGCGCCAGCGCGCCCTCGAAGCCCAGCGCGATCTCGGTGGACATGTCGGCCAGCTTCTTCTGCACCAGCTGGCGGGACGCCAGGGTGCGGCCGAACAGGCTGCGGCTCGACACATAGTCGCGGCTAGCGTGCAGGCAAAACTCGGCGGCGCCCATGGCGCCCCAGGCGATCCCGTAGCGCGCCTTGTTCAGGCACGAGAATGGCCCGCGCAAGCCCTCGACGTTGGGCAGGATGGCGTCATCGGTGACGAATACGTCGGTGAGAGAGATTTCGCCGGTGACCGAGGCCCGCAGCGACAGCTTGCCCATGATCTTCGGCGTCTCGAAGCCCTTGGTCCCACGGTCCACCAGGAAGCCGCGGATCTTGCCGTCCAGCTTGGCCCAGACCAGGGCCACGTCGCTGACCGGCGAGTTGGTGATCCACATCTTGGCCCCGTTCAGAACGAAACCGCCGTCGACCTTCTTCGCCACCGTGCGCATCGAGGCGGGGTCGGAGCCGCCGTCCGGCTCGGTCAGGCCGAAACAGCCGATGATCTTCCCCGCCGCCATGCCTGGCAGGTACTTGCGCCGCTGCTCCTCTGAGCCGAAGGCGAAGATCGGGTACATCACCAGCGACGACTGCACGCTCATGGCTGAGCGGTAGCCGCTGTCGATCGCCTCGATCTCGCGGGCGATCAGGCCGTAGGCCACGTGGTTCACGCCGGCGCAGCCGTACTCCTCCGGGAGCGTCGGGCCCAGGAAGCCCAGTTCGCCCATCTCGGTCATGATCTCGCGATCGAACCGCTCCTCGGCATAGGCCGACACCACCCGGGGCAGCAGCTTGCTGCGGGCGTAGTCGCGGGCTGCGTCCCACACCATCCGCTCGTCCTCGGACAGGCGCGAGGACAGGTCCAGCGGGTCATCCCAGCGGTAGGTCTTCAGGGGGGCGGCTGAATCGGCCGGCATCGGGGGCTCCTGCTTCAGGTCGGCAGTCCTGGAAGGGGACTTGGTCTGGAAAGGTGGGCGGCATACCGGAGTTTCAGGTCCCCGTGTAGACGCCTTTGCGCTTCTCGCGGAACGATGCCTGGGATTCCTTCACGTCATTGCGGGCCCGCCTCGAGAACTCCAGCCCCTGGCTCTCGTAGCGCAAGGCATCGGGCAGGCTGGCGTCTTGGTTGTGCTGCAGCACCCGCTTGGACATCCGTAGCGCCAACGGTGGCCACTGGGCCATCTCGCCGGCGTAGGCCACGGCCGCGTCGACCAGTTCACCGGCGGACACCAACCGGTTCAGCAGGCCGATGCGCAGCGCCTCCTCGGCGCCCACCGCGCGGCTGGTGAAAATCATGTCGGCCGCCGCCGCATAGCCCACCACCCGGGGCAGGAAGAACGACAGGCCCGAGTCCGGCGACAGGTTGCGCTCTATGAAGACGCTCTTGAATCGGGCCTGTTCCGAGCCGATGCGCACGTCGCAGCCCAGCGCCGTCGACAGGCCCGCCCCGGCCGCCACGCCGTTGATCGCACCCACCACTGGCTTGTCGAAGTCCGCCCACATCGTGGCCCAGCGGCCGACCCAGCCCATCTCGTCGATCCTCCCGTTCTGGTCCTTCGGCTCCGGCGGGCCATCGGCCGCCATCACCGCGGCGCCGGCCGCCAGATCCGCGCCGGAACAGAAGCCGCGCCCGGCGCCGGTGAGCACCAAGGCGCGCAGCCCGTCGTCGGCGCGGACGTCCTGCAGCACACCCTCCACCTCGTCGCGCATAGACGACGACAGCGCGTTCAGCCGCTCCGGCTTGTTCAGCGTCAGCAGTGCGATCTGTCCGCGCCGTTCGAAGGCGATGTGCTCAAAATCCTGCGATCCGTCGGCCATGGCGTCCTCCCGTTGTTCTTGGCCCCACCCTCGCGCCGAATGTTGCCGAGGGAAACCCGCTGGATACTTTTGCGACTAATTCGCATTGCTAAGTCTCCGGGTCGCAATTAAGAACTAATCGCAAGTTTGAGATTGAGTTGGTGAGGAGAGTGCGCTTGCGCGGGAGATCTACGGGTATTCGGGCCTATGCTCGGAAGCGGCCGGCCATGGCCTCCTGCGGCCTCGCGGCGCTGGCCGGCGCGATGGTCCTGGGCGCCGTCCACCCGGCCTGGGCGGCCGACGTCGCGGCCGAGGCGGATGCCGCCGCCACTGTCGCGCCCGTCGATATCGACGGCAAACGCAACCCGCTCAACACCGACACGGGTCTGGCGACCGCGTTCACCACTGTGCAGGACACCCCCCAGGCGATCAGCGTCATCGACGCAGCCCAGCTCCGAAACCAGGGGATCAACACCCTCGAACAGGCGCTGCGCAACGTGCCCGGCATCACGGTGGCGATCGGCGAGGGCGGGACGCTCAACGGCGACCAGTTCAAGATCCGCGGCTTCGACAGCAAGGATGACGTCTATATCGACGGCCTCCGCGATTTCGGCGTCTACACCCGTGACAGCTTCAACTACGAAGAGGTCCAGGTCCTGAAGGGCCCGTCCGGCGCCATGTTCGGCCGCGGCACGACGGGCGGCGCGATCAACACCATCTCCAAGCGTCCGCGCCTGGAGAACTTCCAGAGCGTCGATCTCTACGCCGGCAACGGCGACTACTATCGGGCCCTGGCCGACATCAACCGCCGGTTCGGCGAGCATACCGCGGGCCGCCTCTCGCTGATGGCCAGCTCGACCGGCGTCGTCGATCGCGACATGATCTTTTCCCACCGCTGGGGGGCAGCGGCGACCGCGGCGTTCGGCATTGGGACCGACACCGAGCTCAACGTCAGCTTCCTGCACCAGCACGATCGCCGGCGTCCCGACTACGGCATCATCATCGTCCAGCGCCCCGGCGAGATCGGCGCGCGACCCGCCACCGAACAGGGCGTCGGCGTCGATCGCTCCAACTTCCTAGGCTTCAGCGCCGACAAGGATCGCTCCGACGCCGACATCCTGACCGTGCGCCTGAGTCACCGCTTCAACGACAAGGTCTCGCTGACCTCCGACACCCGCTACGGCGTCTATTCCCGCTACTTCCAGTACTCGACCCTGGACCAGTGCCTGGCGGCCTGCATAACCGCGCTCTTCGACGGCAACCCGGCCACCGAGGGATTCGGCGGTATCGGCGGCGGCAGCCCCTATGACAACGACGCCTGGGGCCTGCAGAACATCTCCACGATCCGCATGGACTATGACCTGGGCCCGCTGAAGAATCAGGCCATCTTCGGCATCGACCTGTCCCGGCAGGAGAACGACAAGAACTTCTACGCCTACACCCTGCCCGCGGGGATCGCGACGCGGCCGGCGATCCCGCACCCGATCGTCACGCCCAACCCGGCCTTTCCAGCCGGCTACGCCCTGTTCCGACCGGTCGCCGGTGCGGGCGGCAACATCACCTGCCCGGCCACAGGCAACTGCACCACCAACCTCCTGGGCCCGACGGTCTTCGCCAACGTGGCCGGCACGGCGGTCATCGAAAGCCACGGCCGGTCAAGCAGCGTGGCGGCGTTCTTCACCGACCGCATGTTCCTCACCGATCAGCTCTCGGTGATCGGCAGCCTGCGCCTGGACCGCTACACCGCCGAGCTGGACTCGGTGCTGTTTACTGGCGCTGCTTCGCCCCCCGGCGGGCTGAAGTCGAAGTCCACACTGAAGAGCCCGCGGATCAGCGTGGTGTTCGAGCCCTCGGCCAACAATACGTTCTACGCCTCGTGGGGCCGCTCGGAGACGCCGCAGGGCACGTCGATCACGGGCGCGGGCGCGGCGCTCGCGATCACCACCAGGGACCTGGAGCCCGAGGTGTCCCGGATCATCGAGGCCGGCGCCAAGGTACAGGTCCCCGGAACCCAGCTCTCGGTGCAGGCCTCGGTCTTCGACATCCGGAAGAACAACGCCCTGCAGACCGACCCGGCCACCGGCTTCCTGCAGGCCCAGTCCGGAGAGAAGCAGGACGTCAAGGGCTTCGAGCTGGGCATCACCGGCCGTATCACCAGCCGCTGGACGCTCACCGGCGGCTACGCCTACCTCGACGCCGAGATCAAGCAGTCGTTCTCCAACTGCGTCGTGCCCACAGCGACGACAGGCACGCCCATCAACATCGTCTGCCCGGTCGGCGTGACTGTGGCGAGCCCGGTCCCCAACACCATCGCCATCGGCAACCAGGTGGTCTTCGTGCCGAAGCACTCGGCGTCGCTCTATTCGAACTACGACCTGTCCGACATCGTTGATGGCCTCAGCATCGGCGGGGACATCGTCTACCAGGGCCAGCAGAACGTCGTTTATACCGGCCGCTCGGTCAGTTTCGCGGACCGCGCGACGCTCACGCCCACCCGTCTGGGCGTGGCGCCGAAGAATGTCACCATCGACGCCTTCGCCAGCTACCGCACCGGGCCATATCGTTTCAGCGTGAACCTCTACAACATCACCAACCGGCTGAACTACACCCAGACCACCAGCAATCGCGCAGTACCCGCGGCCGGCCGAACCGTCATCGTCGCGCTCGGCGCCACCTTCTAGGGCTAAGCATGATCGTGCATGTCGAGAGGGTGCTGACCCCCGATCAGGTCGCCCTCTGCCGCCACAAACTCAGCGCGGCGTCCTGGATCGACGGGCGCGCCACCGCTGGAGAGCAGTCGGCCCGGGCCAAGCGCAATCTGCAGGTCCCGGAGGAGAGCGAGGTCGCCCGCGAGCTGGGCGAGCTCATCCTGGGGTCGCTGGGACGAAACCCCGCGTTCGTCTCGGCGGCCCTGCCGCTACGGGTCTTTCCGCCGCTGTTCAACCGCTATGACGCGGGCCACGCCTTCGACACCCACGTGGACAATGCTATCCGCTTTTCGGGCCCTGTGCGGTTCCGCACGGACGTATCCTGCACGCTTTTCCTCACCGATCCAGGCGACTACGATGGCGGTGAGTTGATCGTCGAGGACGCCTACGGCGAGCACGCCATCAAGCTGCCGGCCGGCGACCTGATCGTCTATCCGGCCTCCAGCCTGCACCGGGTGGCGCCGATCACGCGCGGCAGCCGCTGGTCGTCGTTCTTCTGGGCCCAGTCGATGGTGAGATCGGACGAGCGGCGCACCCTGCTGCACGACCTGGACACCACCATCCAGGCGCTCAGCGTGAAGGTCGGCCAGGGCGACCGCCAGGTCGTGGCGCTGGCCGGGACCTACAACAACCTGCTGCGGATGTGGGCCGAAGTCTAGATCGGGCGCTTCGCCTCACCCGTCGGGCGCGCGCCCGGCCTAGCGCTGCAGGCGTCGTCGTCAAGGAAACCGCAGAGGCCCGCAATGGACGCAGAGACGACGGGCCCTAAGCCCCTGCGCCCTCCGCGCCTTCTCTGCACTTGCTCTGCGATCTCCGCGGTTCAACTTCAGCCCTTCGGGCGATATGCGATGGCCCGGCTGTCCACCGGGTCTCGCCTGCGGCACGATAGCGCCGGAGCGACGGAGGCCCGCTTGGAAGACGCTGTCCTGGACGATCTGGCCGCCGTGGTCCCGGCCCTGCTGCACGCCCTGGAGCAGGCGGGCTTCGTCGGGCGCTACCTGAACCCGCCGGACTTGCCGGCCCTGCTGAACGCCGTGGACGGCGCCGACGCGCCGCTGATCGCCGTCCGCCCGCGCCTGGACGCCTGGCCGGACGACCTGTCCGAGGTACGCGACCGCCTGGCCGCGGCGGCCGATGCGGCGCTGCGGACTTTCGAGGGCCTGCGCAGGGCCGCCGAACACGAGGATATTCGCCTGGCCTACCGCGCGCTGGGGCAGCTGCCGCGCGCCCAGGAGGCGCTCTACCCCCTCTGTCCGATGGTCCCGCCGGTGAGCCGCTTCTTCCTGGAGCCGGGCCGCCGCAACGACGCCGAGCTGGTGGCCCGCCTGGCCGAGCCGGCGCCGGAGACCGGGATCCTCCACCTCGAGAACGAGACCGGGCAGAAGGGCGGCGTCTCGCTCTACATCCCGGAGACCTATGACCCGGCGCGGGCCCACCCGTTGATCGTGGCCCTGCACGGGGGCTCAGGGCATGGCCGGTCGTTCCTGTGGAGCTGGCTGCGCGACGCCCGCGCCCATGGCGCCATCCTGGCTAGCCCTACCGCACGCGGCGAGACCTGGGCGATCACCGGCGAGGACCGCGACACCCCCGCCCTGGCGCGCATGGTGGAGGGCATCGCCAGCCGCTGGACCATCGACCCGACCCGCGTGCTGCTGACCGGCATGAGCGACGGCGGGACGTTCTCCTACGTCAGTGGACTGGAGCCCGGCTCACCCTTCACTCACCTGGCGCCGGTGGCGGCCGCCTTCCACCCGATGCTGGCCCAGATGGCCGATCCGGACCGGATGCGGGGCCTGCCGATCCATGTGACGCACGGGGCCCTGGACTGGATGTTCCCGGTGGCCATGGCGCGCGGGGCCGTCCAGGCGCTCGCCGCTGCCGGTGCGGAGGTCACCTATCTGGAGATCGACGACCTCAGCCATACCTATCCGCGCGAGATCAACTCCAAGCTGCTCTCCTGGCTGGCAGGGACCCTGCCTTAGTCGCCGAGCGCCAAGGCAGTTTCGACGGCGCCTAGCCAGATCCGCCGGGGCCGCTATCGTCGGCCAGCGTTCCGTCGGAGTCTCCATGCGCCCCAACCGCCTCAAGCAGCTCTGGGCCGAGGGCAAGCCGGTCATCAACGGCTGGTGCAACATGCCGGGCGCCTTCCTGGCCGAGATCGTCGCCGGCATGGGCTGGGACGCCGTGACCATCGACACCCAGCACGGCCTGATCGGCTATGCGGAGATGGTGGCCATGCTGCAGGCCATGGCGTCGGCGCCCGTGACCCCGATCGTTCGCGTGCCGTGGAACTCACCCGGCGACATCATGAAGGCGCTGGACGCCGGGGCCTATGGGATCATCTGTCCCATGATCAACAACCGCGCTGAGGCCGAGGCCTTCGTGGGCGCCTGCCGCTATCCGCCCGCCGGCTACCGCAGCTTCGGACCGATCCGGGCGGCCATGGTCGCCGGCGCCGGCTACTATCCGGAGGCCAACGACGAACTCCTGACCTTCGCCATGATCGAGACCGCCGACGGCCTGGCCAACGTCGACGAGATCGTCGCCACGCCCGGGCTCGACGGCATCTACATCGGCCCGTCCGACCTCTCGCTGTCGCATGGCGGCCTGCCCAACCAGGACAGCCAGGAGCCCAGCCTGCTGGCGGCCTTCGAGGTTATCCTGGCGGCCTGCAAGCGCGTCGGAATCAAGACCGGCGTCCACACCACCAGCGTCGCCTACTCGAAGCAGATGATCGCCATGGGCTTCGACCTCGTCACTGTCGGCGCCGATATGCGCTGGCTGATGAGCGGCCGCAGCGAGGCGAAGGCGATGCGCGACCACATTGACGGCAAGGGCTGACGGCGGCGCGACGGATCGTCCAAGGCCCGCTGTCTGGACAAGATTTCACTCGCCGGCGCCCGGCAAATCGGCTTCCGTCCGGGCGCAAGTCCAATGATCGGCCCGGACCCATGACCGAACCGCGCAAGCTGAAGAAGAGCGAATCCCTCGAGATTCGCATCCCCTATCCGACCAAGCAGGCCTTCATGGCCCGCTGCCGCGACGAGGGCCGTTCCGCCAGTGAGACGCTGCGCGCCCTGATCGACGGCCAGCTTGAGGCGACGAAGACCGCGCCGCCGCGCCGCCGGGGCTGGCGCCTGGTGGCCGGGGTGGCGATCGCCGCGGCCGTGGGCGCCGCGGCGGTGCCATCATTGGCCCGTCCGGGACTGCGCGCCGCCGAGTTCGCGGCGCTGGATGCGAACCACGACGGGACCTTGAGCTTCGCCGAATACAGCCGGCCCTAGATGACCGGCTTGACGATCCGGCCGGGGTCGAACTTCATCACCCAGCTGATCGGATTGAACAGCGAAGCGCCGCCGCGCCACGATACCAGCACTACACGGACCTTGCCGATCAGGTTCTCAGCCGGCACGAAGCCCACGCCGACGGCCCCCGGCCAGCGGCTGTCCATCGAGTTGTCGCGGTTGTCGCCCATCATGAAGTAGTGGCCCTCGGGCACAATGTAGACCTCGGTGTCGTCCATCGGGTGTTCCGGGCCCTGGTCGAACGTGGTGTAGGATTTGCCGTCGGGCCGGGCCTCGCGGAACTGGGCGACCGGGCGCTGCAGGTCAGGGTCCAGGGCGTCTCCGGCCGGGGTGCGGGTCATGACCTGGCCGTTCACCGTGACCACGCCGCCCTTCACCTGCACCCGGTCACCCGGCAGGCCGATCAGCCGCTTCACATAGGTCTGGCTGGTGTCGCGGGGCAGCTTGAACACCACCACATCGCCCCGCTGCGGGGAGCCTGCGAAGGCCAGAACCCGGCCGTGGCCCAACGGCGGGCTGAACGGAACGGAGTGCCGGCTCCAGCCGTAGTTCCACTTGGTGGCCACGATGTAGTCGCCCACCAGCAGGCCCGGCTCCATGGAGGCCGAGGGGATGGTGAAGGGCTCGAACAGCACCACCCGTAACACAAAGGCGATCAGCAGAGCGTAGACCACCGTCTTGATGGTCTCGACAACCTCCTGGACGAAGGTCTTCTTGGGCGCGGCGGCTTCGGTCTCGACGGACATGGGAACTCGTATCGTTGGCGATGAGGGCGGAGGTGTCGTCCGAACAGCCGGGAAGCGCAAATGGAGTCGTGTCCGGACACGGCGCGTACCTCCCGCCAGCTTTGCTGGGGGAGGGAAGCGAGTTTAGCTAATGCAGAACAAACCAGCAACAATCACGCCAGCGCTTCGAACTCGTCCACCAGCCGTTCCAGCTGTCGCATGCCCGCTGCCCAGAACGCCTTCTCCCGCGGGTTCAGCCCGAAGGCCGACAGCGCCTCGACGTAGGTCTTGGTGCCGCCCGCCGACAGCAGCGTCTCGTAGGTCGGCGCGAAGCCGGCCGGGTCCTCACGGCGCTTCTCCATCAGACCGCGCACCAGCAGGTCGCCGAACGCGTAGGCGTAGACGTAGAACGGCGCGTGGACGAAGTGGCTGACGTAGCTCCAGTAGTGCTCGTAGCCCTTGTTGAGCTTCACGGCAGGGCCCAGGCTTTCGCCCATCACCTCCAGCCACAGGCCGCCGATCTCCTCCGGCGACAGTTCGCCCTGTTTGCGCAGGTCGTGGAACTGGGTCTCGAAGCGGTGGAAGGCGATCTGGCGGATGACGGTGTTGATCCCGTCCTCGATCTTGCCGGCGAGGAGGTCGCGGCGTTCGGCCGGCGTGGCCTCGGCCAGCAGCTTTTCGAACACCAGGCCCTCACCGAAGATCGAGGCGGTCTCGGCCAGCGTCAGCGGCGTGTCGGCCAGCAGGGTGCCCAGCGGCTGGCACAGGGTCTGGTGGATCGCGTGGCCCAGCTCGTGGGCCAGGGTCAGCACGTCGCGCCGCTCGCCCATGAAGTTCATGAACACGAACGGGTGCCGCTTCGCGGTCACTGAGTGAGAGTAGGCGCCGGATTGCTTGCCCGCACGCGGAAGCGCGTCGATCCAGGGCTGGTTGAAGAACACCTTGGCGGTGTCGGCGAACTTGGGCGCCAGGGTCGCGAAGCTCTCCAGAACGATGGTCTGGGCCTGGTCCCAGCTATAGGTCCGCGGCGCGGCGGCGTTCAGCGGACAGTTGCGGTCCCAGTGGTTCAGGTAGGGCAGGCCCATCGCCTTGGCCTTGAGCTTGTAGTAGCGGTGGCTGACGCTGGCGTAGCCATCGACGACGGCGGCCTCCAGCGCGGCCACGGCGTCGGCGTCGACCTCATTGGCCAGGTGGCGGCCGTGGGCCGGGCCGTCGTACTTGCGCCAGCGGTCCTCCACCTGCTTCTCGAAGGCCAGGGTGTTGAAGCAGAGCGCCAGGGTCGAGCCCCGCTCGGCCAGCGCCTTGGCCAGCCCATTGGCCGCGGCCTTGCGGCGTGATGCGTCGGGATCGCCGGTGGCGTTCAGCAGTTCGGAGAGGGTCAGGGTGTCGCCGCCAACCTTGGCGGTGAGCTTCGCCAGGGTCTCGCTGGACAGCCGGCCCCAGTTGGCCTCGGCCGGCGCCTTGTCGATCAGCAGGCGTTCCAGGTCCGCCGAGAGCTCATGCGGCCGCCCGGCGCGCACCCGCCGCAGCCACGGCCGCCAGCGCTCGGCCGGCGCGTGGGCGCTGAGCGCCGCTTCCAGCTCGTCGTCCTCGAGCTTGTTGATCTCCAGGGTGAAGAACAGGCTCAACGCCCCGATCTGCGACGACCGGGCCCGCAGGTCGGACTCGAACTTGGCCCAGGCCGGATCGTCGCGCTGGGTGGAGGCCGACAGCGAGCCGTAGGCCCCCACGCTCCACATCAGGTTCACGGCGTCTTCATAGAGCTGGATGCCGCGATCGATGATGCCACCGAGTTCGGCTGGCTGGGCGCGGGTGGCAAGCATCCGGCCCTCCAGCCTGGCCAGTTCGCCATTGACCCGCTCGGCTTCCTTGAGGTCGGCCTCGATCCGCGGATCCTGACGATCCGAATAGAGGTCATCCAGACGCCATTGCGGCAGATTTTCGGTCTTGAGGGGCGCGTTCATGGCCAAGGCATACTCCCGTCGTGGGCGGCCTGCTACTGTCGAGCGCGGCTCAGAACTTGTGCGTGGCCAACAGAATCGAGGTCTCGGTCACGGCGATGCCCTCAAGCTGGCGGATGCGGTCCAGGGCAACGCTGAAGTCGGCCAGGGTCTCGACGTCCAAGTCGGCGATCAGGTCCCAGCGGCCGTTTGTAGTGTGGATGGCGGAGACTTCCGGCAGGCCCTGAAGCGCCCGCAGCACGACGCCGGAGCGCTCGCCCTCGATAGCGATGGACATCACGGCGCGGACCCGGTGGGTCTGGGCGTCGGGCCGGGTGCTGATGGTGAAGGCCTGGATCACCCCGGACCAGACCAGCCGGTCGATACGGTTTTGCACCGTTCCGCGCGAGACTTTCAGCGCGGTCGCCAGCGCCGCGGCGGGCTTGCGCGAGTCCGCGCGCAGCAGGGCGATGAGGCGACGATCCAGCTCGTCGATCAACATGTCAATTGATCCTATCATTTCGCCAGATCATAGAACGAATTGTAGCATCTTGCCTGCTATTCGCTAGCACCTTCGGCGATCAAGGTTGGGGCTGTCCCTCGCAGGAGCCTCCCATGGACCGCCCGCACTTCCTCATGACCGACCCCGCCGCTTTTGACGTCAGCTATCGGATCAATCCGTGGATGCGGCCCGAGGCCTGGAGCCCGGCGCTGGCGGCGCAGGCGCGCGCCGGGTCGCGGGCCCTCAAGGCGGCCCTGCAGGCGGCCGGCGCCCACGTCGAGACGATCGGCGCGGTGCAGGGCCTGCCCGACCTGGTGTTCCCGGCCAATGCCGCTGTGGTGCTGGACGGCCGGGTGCTGCTGGCCCGGTTCCGCCACCCGGAGCGCCGGGGCGAGGAGGCGGTGTTCCGCGCAGCCTTCGAAAACCTGCGGGCGCGCGGGCTGGTCGATGACCTGGTCGAGCTGCCCGAGGGCCTGTTCCATGAGGGGGCCGGCGACGCGATCTGGGACGCAGATCGCCGACTGTTCTGGTGCGGCTTTGGCCCTCGCTCCAGCCGTGAGGCCGTGGACGTCGTCGGCGCCACCTTCGGCCAGGACACCTTGGCGCTCGAGCTCGTCAGCGACCGCTTCTACCACCTGGATACCTGTTTCTGCCCGCTGGCCGGCGGCAAGCTGCTCTACTATCCGGCGGCCTTCACCGCCGAAGCCCAGGCCACGATCCGCGCCCGCATTCCGGCCACCGACCGTATCGAGGCCAGCGACAAAGAGGCCGCCGCCTTCTGCGTCAACGCCGTCAACCTCGACGCTCGGGTGATCATGGCCCGCGCCCCCGATAGTCTGCGCCGCAAGCTGGCCGCCCAAGGCTACGCCCTCATCCAGGTCGATCTCGACCCGTTCATCCTGTCGGGCGGGGCCGCCTATTGCATGACCCTGCGCCTCGACCGCGCCAGCCGTCCCCGTACTGCCCGCACCGTCGCGGCCTAAGGAACCCCGCCATGAACGACATCAGCCTCAGCCGCGCCGCCCGCCTTATCGACGTCGAGGCCCGCTTCGGCGCGAAGAACTACAAGCCCCTGGACGTGGTCCTGTCGCGTGGCGAGGGCGTCTATGTCTGGGACGTGGACGGCCGCCGCTACATGGACTGCCTGTCGGCCTATTCGGCGGTGAACCAGGGCCACTGTCACCCGCGGATCCTGGCGGCGATGACCGAGCAGGCCGGCCGCCTGACCCTGACCTCGCGCGCCTTCCGCAACGACCAGCTGGCACCCTTCTACGAAGAACTCTGCGCGCTCACGAACTCGCACAAGGCGCTGCCGATGAACTCAGGCGCCGAGGCGGTCGAGACCGCCCTGAAGGTGGCGCGCAAGTGGGGCTATGAGGTCAAGGGCGTGCCTGCCGGCCAGGCCGAGATCATCGTCGTCGCCGACAACTTCCACGGCCGCACGGTGGCCATCGTCGGCTTCTCCACCGACCCGCAGGCCCGCGGCGGTTTCGGCCCCTTTGCCCCGGGCTTCCATACCGTGCCTTACGGGGATTCGGTCGCCCTTGAAGGCACCATCACTCCCAACACCGTGGCCTTCCTGGTGGAGCCGATCCAGGGCGAGGCCGGGGTGATCATCGCGCCCGCCGGCTATCTGAAGCGGGTGCGCGAGCTCTGCACGGCGCACAACGTCATCCTGATCCTGGATGAGATTCAAACCGGGCTGGGCCGTACCGGCAAGCTGCTTGCGGAAGAGCACGAGGGCATCGAGGCGGACCTGACCCTGGTGGGCAAGGCGTTGTCGGGCGGCTTCTATCCGGTCTCCGCCGTGCTCTCGAACACCGAGGTCATGGATGTCCTGCACCCTGGTGAACACGGCTCTACGTTCGGCGGCAACCCGCTGGCCTGCGCGGTCGCCCGCATGGCGCTGAAGGTGCTGGTCGAGGAAGGCATGGTCGAGAACGCCGCCCGCGTCGGCGCACGCCTCCAGGCCGACCTCGCCGGTATCCCGGCCTCGACGGTCAAGGAGGTCCGCGGCCGTGGCCTGATGCTCGCCGTCGAGCTCCACGCCGACGCTGGCGGCGCGCGCCGGGTCTGCGAGGCGCTTCGGGCGCGCGGCCTGCTGGCCAAGGAGACCCACGACCACACCATCCGCATCGCCCCGCCCCTGATCCTCACCGACGCCCAGGCCGACTGGATCGCGGAACAGTTCAGCGCGGTGCTGCGTTAGACCCCGCTTCTACGGCCCATGCCCCGCCCAGGATGCCCCGCATCGAATAGTTGCCCTCGTGGCAGGCGAACTCGAACTGCGGGCCCTTGGCGGGGTGGAAGGCCATCTCGGCCCTCCACGGCCGGGCGTAGATTTTCGGGTCCACGACGGTGAATTCGTAGCGGATCTCATCGCGGGCCGTACGGGTGAACCGCTCGAACACCCGGGCCCCGGCGGCGACATAGAGCCGGCCGATCGCGGGCCCGCCGCGCAGGGCTTCGTCGGAGCGCAGGTTGGTGGTCTCCCACCAGCGTCTCGCCCTCCCAATGGCCGATCGAATCGCCCATCCAGAGCCGCACGCCAGCCGGCGGATGGGCGCCGGACAGCCGGATGATCCGCACGTCGTGGTTCATCTCCACCAGGATCGCCACATGACCGGCGGTCTGCACAATCTGGTAGGTGTTGGCGTAGGGCGCGTTCAGCATCGGCGGGCCGGCGGGCGTGCCGATGGCGTTGAGGCATCGCTCAGACCCCAGGCGAGCCTCGGGGCCGTCGAAGCCCGGCGGCGGAGGGTTCATCACGCGGCGGCCCGCCTCGGTCAGGGGCAAACGCCCATTCGCCGGCGTCACCACCCAGGCCGCGCGCGCCTGGCCGCCCACCCGGCCCAGAGTCGTGCCCAGTTCCCACCATTCTGAGTCAGCCTGCCCTACATCGTCGGTGAGCGCGGGCTTGCCGTTCTGGCGCGCCTCGAACGCGCCAGCCTTGTCCAGCGGCACAATGACCGTTGCGAAGGCGTCCGGCCGCTCGATCCGGGTCAGGGCGGCGTTGGTCCAGGCGCCTTGCAGGTCGGGCTGGCCGCAGACTGCGCGCTGCGACTTGTAGGCTGCGCCGCCGCGAACGGCGCGCCAGACGACAGCCATGCGCCGAGCGCCAGGGCGACCTTTATCACGGCGGCGCCTTAACGCGCCGGGCCCCACGGCGGGCTGCAACCTCGGCACAAACTGAGCTCTGCTTCAACGTGTGCAGACGCGGCGCTGTGCGGCACCGGATCTAGCGGGTTCCGTTCCGCAATCACGAAAACTTTACAACCAAAATGCGAACAGACTCAATCTTTACGCGTATCCCGCCGTAAAATAATGGTGCTGGGTGATCGCGTACAAAGATCTCCAGTCCAGCTCATCAGTAACCCCCGCCGGGCGGCGCCCCTCGTCGCTCGGACGACTTCTCTATGCGCTCTACTTGCGCAGCATCAACATATGGAAAGCGTCTCGCGACAATCACACAACAAGATCTTGAAGGAAGGTCAACATGGCAAAGTCCCCAAGCTCATCGAACGGACACTCTCCCGCCCCAGCTTCCAGCAGCATCGACGACCTGCTCCTCGCCGCCCTCGAGCGAGGGGACGAGTCCCTGGAAACCGGTCGCTACATCATCACCTATAAGCAGGGCGCTCACGAGGAGGGCCAGGCGTCGCTGGCCGCCGCCGGGATGCGCGTGGCGCACGCCCGCGACTTCACCGACCAGGCGATGTCCATGCAGGACGTGGGAGACGCCGACGCCGTCGACTTCTCGGAACTGGGGGTCGCCCTGGTGTCCGGCGACGCCTTCCAGTCGCGCGGCATGAGCATGGCCGCCCTGGACGCGGACAGCCCGATCGAGGCCATCGAGCCCGAGCACTTCATGTTCGCCGACAACGTGACCAGCGAGTATCTGCGCGGCTTCGCCCGCGCGGCCAGTGTCATCACCGCCGATTGGGGCCAGTTCGAGGAGGACCACGGCAGGAACGGCGAACTGAAGGAGCCCCCGACGTTCGAAGAGCAGGTCCTGGGCGCCACCTGGGGCCTGAAGGCCTGCCGCGTGCCGACCAGCAGCCGCAGCGGCGTCGGCATCAAGGTGGCCGTTCTCGACACCGGCTTCGACCTTGGCCACCCCGAGTTCCTCGGTCGGGCCTTCACCACCGCCAGCTTCGTGGGCCAACCGGTGCAGGACCTGAACGGCCACGGCACCCACACCATCGGCACGGCCTGCGGCCCGAGGACGCCGCCTGGCGCAACCCAGCGCTACGGTGTCGCCTGGCGCGCCCCGATCTTCGTCGGCAAGGTGCTGACCAACGCTGGGTCCGGCACCACCGCCACCGTGCTGGCCGGGATGAACTGGGCGATCGCCAACCGCTGCCCGGTGATCTCCATGTCCCTGGGCGCGTCGATCGGGGTTCAGGCCGCCTATACCGCCGCCGGCCAGGCGGCGTTGAACGCGGGCTGCCTGATCATCGCCGCGGCCGGTAACCTGTCGGGGGCGCCGACGGGGGCGCCGGCCAACTCGCCAACCATCGTGTCGGTCGCTTCCCTCGATCAGAACTTGGCGCCTTCCATCTTCTCGAGCCAGGGCAAGATCGAGATCGCCGCGCCCGGCCGCGATGTGTTCTCGTCGCTGCCGCGCCCGCGGCTTCATGGCATCCTCAGCGGCACCAGCATGGCCACGCCGCACGTCGCCGGCTGCGCGGCGCTGCTGGCCGAGACCAGCCCGGCCATGCGGGGCCTTGTGCTCCGCAACCGTCTGCTGGCCTTGGCGCGCGCCCTGCCGCAACCTGTAGGGAGGGTCGGGCGCGGCCTGGTGCAGGCGATCCAGTAGGCGGTCGCGGGGAGACCTTCCATGACGCAACCCAAGCGCTGGGTGGTCACCACCTCGCCGGACCACGCGTTCGGCGAGGTGGCCCGTGAACTCGCGAACCGCGGGTTCACTATCGAGGAGAAGATGGATGCGATCGGGGTTGTCGTGGGGTCCGCCCACGACGACGTGGCCGAGGCCCTGAAGGGGGTCAAGGGCGTCACCGACGTCTCTCCGGACGCCCCCGTCGATATCGGGCCGTCGGATTCGTCCGACACCTGGTGACGTTCAA
This sequence comes from Phenylobacterium deserti, assembly GCA_943332615.1. Lineage (GTDB taxonomy): Bacteria > Pseudomonadota > Alphaproteobacteria > Caulobacterales > Caulobacteraceae > Phenylobacterium > Phenylobacterium deserti_C. The sequence continues at coordinate 24,387 of CALQQB010000011.1, read as the reverse complement.
GTCGAGTGCGGCGGCGGCGCCTTGGCCCGCAGGGTTTCGAGCGTCGTCCGCCCCTCGTTCATCAAGGCCGGCCGGTCGCCATTGACGGCTTTAGACGACCGCCCCCATCGACGCCCGCGCTGGCGTCCCAGTCGGCCGCAACCGCGCGTAGGCCATCGCCAGCCGGTCCACCGCCTCCGCCAGATCCTCTGGAGGCAAGGTATAGGGTACGCGCAGGAAACGCTCGAAAGCCCCATCGACCCCGAACCGCGGGCCGGCCGCAAGGCGCAGGCCGAAACGCTCAGACGTGGCCACCAGAGAGGAAGAGACCGCCGACGGCAGCTCCGCCCACAGCGACAGACCGCCCGGGGGAGAGGCGATGCGCCAGTCCGGCAAGCGCTCGGCCATCAGGGCGAGCAGCCCGTCGCGGCGGCCCCGCACCAGCCCGCGGCGGGCGGCCAGCGGCGCCTCGTCGTTCCCCAGCAGATGGACGGCGGCCAGCTGTTCCAGCAGCGGGGTGCCCAGGTCTATGGAGGCGCGGCGAGGGCCCAGCGCCTGGATGGTCTGGGGGTCGGCCCTGATCCAGCCCAGCCTCAAGCCGCCCCAAAAACTCTTGCCCATCGAACCCAGTCGCACCAGGCCCTCCACGTCCTCGAAGGCATAGGGCTGGATCGGGCCGTCCAGCCACAGGTCCACCAGCGTCTCGTCGAAGATCACGGTGGTGCGGGATCGCCGGGCGGCGGCCGCGATGGCGGCGCGGGTCTCCGGGGCCATCCAGCGACCCGTGGGGTTGTGGAAGTCGGCGATGAAATAGGCCAGTCGGGGGCCGCTCTGGCTGAGGGCGGCGGTGACGCCCTCTAGGTCCCAGCCCTGGTCGGGCAGACCCACCGGCACGGCGCGACAGGAGGCCCGCTGGATGGCGTCGATCGCGTGCGGATAGGTCGGGTGGTCGATCACCACCCGGTCTCCCGGCCCGGCCAGCAGCCGCAGCATCAGGGCCAGGGCATGCTGGGCGCCATTGGTGACCATGATCTGCTCGGGCGCCGTGGGCAGGCCGCGCCGCGCATAGCGCGCCGCGATCACCTCGCGCAGCCGCAGCAGGCCGAGCGCGCCGTAGCCGGTCTGGGGCAGGTGGGCCGGCAGCATGCTGAGCGCCGCGGCATAGGCGCCGTGGACCGCCTCGCTGGCCGGCGGCGCCGCCGAGGCCAGGTCCAGCAGGCCGTCGGTCTCCAGGGGCGCCAGGGTTCCGGCCCCCCGTTCACCGGGGCCAGACGGCAGACGGGTCCGTGCGCCCGCGCCCTGCCGGCGATCCAGAAAGCCGTCGTCGCGCAGCCGGGCCATCGCGGCGGTCACCGTCGTGCGGCTGACCTCCAGCGCCTGGGCCAGTTCCCGCTCGCCCGGCAGCACTAGGTCCAGAGGCAGCCGCCCGTCCAGGATCAGCAGGCGCAGGCCGTCGGCCAGCTGGCCGTAGGCCGGGCCAGTCCGCTCACCGCGCCAGGCGCCGAGCAGGCGGATCACCGAGGCTGGACTGATGCGGCGCGGGCTCATGGCGCCACCTTCCCACAACTGGCTATAGTTTCAAATGCCAGTTGGCCGCATCTGGCTTGGCATGATCCGTCGCCTCACCCAGCTGATCCTCGGCCTCTCGCTCTACGGCGCCGCCGTAGGCGTAATGGTGCGCGCCGATCTTGGCCTCGGACCCTGGAGCGTCTTCCACCAGGGCGCGGCCAACCACACTGGCCTGACCATCGGCCTGATCACCAACGGCCTGGGCGCGCTGCTGCTGTTGCTGTGGATCCCGCTGCGCCAGCGGCCGGGGATCGGGACCATCGCCAATGTGCTGCTGATCGGGACGACGGCCGACCTGACCCTCGCGGTCCTGCCACCGCTGGTGGGCCTGCCGTTGCGGATTGCCGCCCTGCTGTGCGCCGTCCTGCTGACCGGCGTGGCCAGCGGCCTCTACATCGGCGCGGGCCTGGGGCCAGGGCCGCGCGACGGCCTGATGACCGGTGTCGTGAAGCTCACCGGCTGGCCGATCGGCCCGGTGCGCACGGGCATCGAGCTCATCGTTCTGGCGCTGGGCTGGCTGCTGGGCGGCACGGTGGGGGTCGGCACCCTGCTCTACGCCTTCGCCGTCGGCCCACTGGTAGGTGTCTTCCTGCCGATCTTCGACGTCAACCGGCGCGTGCAAGAGCCGCTCCCCGTTAATCCCTGAGGAAGGTCTGCGAAACGCCACCTTTACCCTTCCCCTGTAGCAATCAGGCACAGAAGTAAGGCCTCGCCAGAACAGCGAGCGTCCATTCCGGTGGGTGTTTGAGCTATGACCAAAACGGTCCTTGTCGTCGATGACGACCCTACCCAGCGACGCCTGATCCAGGCGGTTCTGGAACGCGACGGGTTCGCGGTCGCCCACGCCCAGAACGGCGACGAAGCCATCCAGCACCTCACCTCCGGCGCCTCGGTCGACGTGATCCTGCTGGATCTTGTGATGCCCGGTATCTCCGGCCAAAATACCCTGGTCGAGATGCGCGCGCGCAGCTTCAAGCAGCCGGTGATCGTGCTGACCGCCACCGGCGGGATCGACACGGTGGTTCAGGCCATGCAGGCCGGCGCCTGCGATTTCTTCGTCAAGCCCGCCAGCCCCGAGCGGATCACCGTCTCGATCCGCAACGCCCTCTCCATGGGCGCGCTGAAGGGCGAAGTTGACCGGTTGAAGAAGCACCAGTCTGGCCGCACCACCTTCGCCGACCTGATCGGCGGGTCGCCGCCCATGCAGATGGTCAAGCGGATCGGAGAACGCGCCGCCAAGTCGTCTATCCCGATCTTGATCACTGGCGAGAGCGGCGTCGGCAAGGAAGTGATCGCTCGCGCCGTCCACGGCTCGTCGGAGCGCGCCGGGAAGCCCTTCGTCCCCGTCAACTGCGGCGCCATCCCCGAAAATCTGGTCGAGAGCATCCTGTTCGGTCACGAAAAGGGTAGCTTCACCGGGGCGAGCGACAAGCACCTCGGCAAGTTCCAGGAGGCCAACGGCGGCACCCTGTTCCTGGATGAGGTGGGCGAACTTCCCCTTGATGTGCAGGTCAAGCTGCTCCGCGCCCTGCAGGAAAGTGAGATCGACCCGATCGGCTCCAAGCGTTCGATTCGGGTGGACGTACGCATCGTCTCGGCCACCAACCGCGACCTGTCCCTGGCCGTCTCCGAGGGCCGCTTTCGCGAGGACCTGTTCTATCGGCTGAACGTATTCCCGATCGAGGCCCCGGCGCTCCGAGAGCGCAAGGAGGACGTTGCCGCCCTGCTCGACTGCTTCGTGCGCCGTTTCAATGTGGAGGAGGGCAAGTCGGTGGTCGGCGTCTCGCCTGAGACCCTGGCCTATCTAACCGCCTTCGACTGGCCGGGCAACGTGCGGCAGCTGGAGAACGCGGTCTACCGGGCCATCGTGCTAGCTGACGCGCCCTATCTGCAACCTCATGACTTCCCGGCGATCTCGGGCGTCGCCGCGCCGCCGCCGGAGTATGCCGCGCCGCCGCCGCCGCCGTCGCCGTCTGCCGGCGCCCCGACCGTCGAGGGCGCCCTGGACGCGCCGGTTCGCATCCTCGACGCCCGCGGCCACCTGCGCACGCTTGAGCAGATCGAGCGCGACCTGATCCAGCTCGCCATCGAGGTTTACGCCGGCCACATGAGCGAGGTGGCCCGAAGGCTCGGCATCGGCCGCTCCACACTCTATCGCAAGGTACGCGAACAGGGTCTGGAACAGCTGGTGAAGGGTGGCGCGCCAATCGGTGTTGAAGAGGTCGCGGCATAGGGTCGCCGCCCCGCCCGGGAACCCCTCCACGCTATCGTGTGAAACCAGTCGGCGCCTTGGAGGTTAAGGTGATTGGCGTGTCGCCGGTCCCCGGAGTCCTGCAATGCTCACCAAGTTCGTGGCGGCCGTCGTCATCGCGGCGTCCAGCCTGGCGCTCGCCGCCGCGCCCCTGATCGCGGAGGCCAAGCCGCAGCGCGTACTGTTCTGCAAGAACGTGAAGAAGAAGGCGACCAATGGCACGATCATCGGCGCGGTCGGCGGCGGTCTGCTGGGCCACACCGTGGCCGGCAGCGGCAACAAGACCGGCGGGACCCTGATCGGGGCGGGGGTTGGCGCGGTCGCGGGCCACGAGATCGCCAAATCCAACGCCAAGAAGGAGTGCCACGACGAGTACCGTTAGGTCTCGGCTATCGTGTCAGGCACATCCAGCGGGTGCGGTGGAAATTGGGGGCGTTGGCCTGCCAGCCCGTGACACGGTTTGAGACCAGGTTGCGGTTCACCACGAAGTAGATGGGGGCGATGCCCTCATCATCCAGCATCCGCTGCTCGGCGCGGGCGAGGATTTCCGCGCGCTTGGCCTCGTCTGGTTCCTGGTCGGCCTGAGCCAGCAGGGCGTCGTAGGCCGGGTTCCTGTAGTCGCCGTAATTCTGCGCGCCAGTGTCGGACTTGAGCAGGCCCAGGAAGGTCACCGGGTCGTTAAAGTCGCCGTACCAGCTCATGCTGCCCACTTCGAAGGCGCGGTTGCGGTAGGCGTTGAAGGCGACGCCACCCTCGTTCTGCTCGATCTTTGCCTCGACCCCGATCTCCTTCCAGTCGGCCTGCACCGCCTCCATCAGCAGCAGGGTGTCGGTGTTGTTGGGCGACAGGATCGTCAGCCGCAGTGACCGGGCGGCCGTGTAACCGGCCTGGCCCAAGAGAGCGCGCGCCTCGGCCTGGCGCGCCGCCAGCGGCTTGTCGGCCCAGCGCAGGCGCGGCACGTTCTTCACATAATGGGCGGTGATCGCCGGCACGAACGAATAGGCCGGCGTCTGGCCCGCCCCCATCAGCTTGCTGGTGATGAACTCCCGGTCGATGGCCTCCGACAGGGCGCGGCGCACCCGGATATCCTTGAACGCGGCGACGTCGCGGGTGTTGAACGAGAGATAGGCAGTGGCCAGCGAGACGTCCGCGCGCGCCACCCCCAGCATGGTCTTCTGCAGGCGCTTGAAGCGGTTGGACTGGAAGCGGCTGTTGATGTCCAGTTCGCCGCGCGCCACCCGCCGCTCCGCCGAGACCGCGTCGGGCGTGGGATAATAGTTGATGCGGTCCAGGCAGACATTCGTCGCGTCCCAGAAGTTGGGATTCTTCTCCACGGTGATCCGGTCGCCCAGCTTCCAGCTTACCAGCTTGAAGGGACCGTTGGAGACGTAGTGCCCAGGCTGGACCCAGGCATCGCCCCACTTCTCGACAGCGTGCTTCGGCGCCGGGAAGAAGCTCTGGTGCTTGGTCAGTTCCGGTAGGTAAGGCGCGGGGTGCTCGAGGGTGATCTGCACGGTGAGCGGATCCAGCGCCCGGGCGCCCAGGGACGACAGCGGCGCCTTGCCCTCGTTCACCGCCTGGCCGCCTTTAATCACGTAGAGCAGGTAGGCGTAGATCGAGGCGGTGTTCGGATCGAGGGTCCGCCGCAGGCCGTAGACATAGTCGTCCGCCGTGACGGGGACGCCGTCGGACCAGTTCGCTTGGCGCAGGTGGAAGGTCCAGACGAGGCCGTCCGGGGTCACGTCCCACGAGGTCGCGCCGCCGGGGATCGGCCGCGCGTCCGGGCCATCGGTGGTTAGGCCCACGATCAGGTCACTGATAATCGCCGCCTCGTCGATCAGGTTCGCCTTGTGCGGGTCCAGTGTCCCCGGCTCGGTATTGTTGCCATATTCGAGACAGACCTTGCCAGCCGGACAGGTCGCCCGCTGCGGGGCGCCCTGGCAGGCGGTAAGCGTCAAGGCGGCGAGGGTGGCGATCAGGAGTTTGCGCAACAGGAGACTCAGGCGGCGACGACGGCCGCTATCAGTCCACGCCGAAGGCGCGGATGTCGAGGCGCCCCCTGTTGAAGCCGCCTCTCAGGCGAGGCCGAATTCCGCGCAGACCGTCTTGAACTCGATCGGCCGGATCAGCCGCTGGTGGCCGACGGTGACCTTGAACAGCGGCCCGTCCAGGGTCCGCGCCGAGAAGTCGAGGAGTTTCTTCAACGTCGGAAATCCGGGAACAGGTCGTAGTCCTGCCAGAGGTAGCTCTGCAGCAGGGAGGGGTGGTCCGGTATCCGGTAGAGGATCTCGGCGGTGGTCAGACCGTAGCCCTCGATCTGTTTGGCGAAAGCGGGAGAGGCTTTCATGGGGACCTCGCCGTTGCGACCCACACAGTGACGCATTATTCTGATGAATTAATCTTGCAACTTCATGATGTTAGAACTCAGGTAGTGGGGCTGCTGCTACGAAAACAATTCCGGCTGCCGCACCCGCAGCGCCAGGATCAGCGCCAGCGATTTCAGGTCCTCGATCTTGCGCTGCTCGACCCATGTCCAGAGCAGGGTCAGGGGGACCTCCTGCACCGTAATGTGCTCGTTCTCGCCCTCGACCCCACCGCCGGCCGCCACCCGATCGGCCGCGGAATAGGCGGCCAGAAACAGGTCGATCCGCTCGCTGGACACGCCGGGACAGGAATACGGGGAACCCACGGCTTCCAGGCGGCCCAGGCGCACGCCGCATTCCTCCATGGCCTCGCGGATCGCGGTCTCCTCGGCGTCCTCGTCCTCGACCATGCCGGCCGGCGCCTCCAGCAGTTCCGGCGGCCCGCCCGACCAGATCACCGGCGCGCGGGGCAGGTTTACCAGCAGCGCCGTCCGCCGGACCGGGTCATAGGGGAGGACACACGACGCTCGGCCGTGGTGCTCGATCTCGCGCTTGAAAGGCTCGCCGTCCGGGCCAGAAAAGGTGGCCGAGAGGATCGTCAGATAGCCCTGGTAGACCGTCTCCACCTTGCGCAGTTCCACAGCCATGACCTCTGAGCCTCCGACAAGCGCCGCCGTCGGCATGCCCGACAACGACAGGTCCGTCGAGGCGCTGTGAGCGTCAGCCCAGCGAGGCGCGGAGCATCCAGACGTGCTTTTGGTGAGCCTGCACGCGGTTGTCGATGACGGCGGCGGTAACGTCGTCAGCGCCGTCGCGGGCGGTCTTGGCCGTGGCGATCAGGGTCTCGTGGTCGGCGATCAGTTCCGTCAGCATCGCTTCGGCCGAGGCCCGGGGATCGCCGTCCCGGATCGTGGAGAGCTCGGCGAACGCGCCATAACCCTGCGGCGCCGCCTCGCCCAGCGCCCTGATCCGCTCCGCGACCTCGTCGATGGCGGTCCAGATTTCGGTGTACTGGGTCATGAACAGGGTGTGCAGGGCCGCGAAGCTGATGCCGCGCACGTTCCAGTGGTAGCCGTGGGTCTTCAGATAGACCCCATAGCTGTCGGCCAGGAGCCGGGACAGCCCGGTGGCGATGGTCTTGTCGGTGGCCTGGGTCATGGTCATTCCTCCACGCAGTCTTCGCTGTGACAGTTAGGCGGCGCGAACGCGCCAGTCCAATCGATCGTTTCACGTTTTTGGATAGACGTTAGCTATGAAGGACGGCAGGGGGCTCGGCTTGTGGCGTGGCTGAATCCATGATGCAGTCCACCGACTGTCGAAGGGAGGCCACGCCATGCCACACGAGACAAGTATCTCGCGCAACCGGCAGGCGAGTTTGTTGGCTCGCGACGATCATCGTCCGAACGCGGCGGCTACGACCGACCTCAGCCCGAACGGCGCCCGCTTGAGCGCCCTTGCGGAGCTCGCTCGCACCGGGCCCGTCGCTGTCCTGCAGCGCCAGGCCCTACAGCGTCTGTTCGGCGACGGCTCGTCGGGCGTCGCGCCGGTGCAAGCCAAGCCGATCAGCAACAAGCAGATGGACGATCTTGGCTTTGTGAAAATGACCCCTCCGCGCTGGCAGTGGAACGCCAAAGGCGGCTGCCATGTTTCGGCCATCCGGATAGGCGCCGCGGTCGATGAGTTCCACGTTCGGAAGGATACCAAGGGGGCTGTCAATAATCGTATCGACTACAATGAGACGGCCCCGGATACTTGGAGTGAAACCGTCGCCAATGTGCCGGCCGGCGATGAGCTCGCGGCGGAGATGCGGGTTTTGGGCACGCAAACGGCCGCGCTGATCGTGAACCTCTGACGGTCTATTTGGCGCAGGGGCTATTTGGCGCACGGCCGGGATTAAGGCCGGTGCGCCTGTGCCAGCCAACTGGCTCTGGCATGCTGCGGGCGCCAGGCGGGACCAAATCGATGGGTCCCGCGGTGAGGAGGGCCCAGCCTTCCATGGGACTCGCCCGTTCCGCCCCTTGGCGCCGCGCCCAATCCGGTTATCGTCGTTCACCTGAACATCCCGCAGAGATGGCGGACCGGAGGCGACACGATGAAGTTCACCTGGTTCAACCTGATGCCTTGGCCGTACCTCCCGGATGACTTCCGGGAAAAGAACCGCTCGGTCTGGGTCGATATCGACCAGAAGCTGTTCGACCCGGCCAAGAGCCACGAGGTCTACAACACCTACATGGACCTGCTGGAGTACGCCGATACCTTAGGCTTCGACGGCGTGGGGGTGAACGAGCACCACCAGAACGGGTACGGCATCATGCCCAGTCCCAATATCATCGCCGCTGGACTGGCCCGCCGCACCAAGGACGCGGCCATCGTGGTGCTGGGTAACTCCATCGCGCTGTACAACCCGCCCGTGCGGGTGGCCGAGGAGTTCGCGATGCTGGACTGCATCTCGGGCGGGCGGCTGGTGGCGGGGTTCCCGGTCGGGACCTCGATGGACACCAACTACTGCTATGGCCAGATCCCCAGCCTGACGCGGGAGAAGTACCAGGAAGCCCACGACCTGATCATCAAGGCGTGGACCACCCGCGAGCCCTTCGCTTTCAATGGCCGCTACAACAAGCTGCGCCACGTCAACATCTGGCCGCGCCCGATCCAGCAGCCGCGACCGCCGGTGCATATCCCGGGCGGCGGGTCGGTGGAGACCTACGACTTCTGTATCGATAATACCTACAGCTATTCCTATCTCAGCTTCTCGGGTTACCTCCGCGCTCAGGCCTTGATGAGCGGCTACTGGAAGCGGGTCGAGGAGCGTGGGGTTGACAAGAGCCCCTACCGCGCCGGCTTCGCCCAGACGATCCTGGTGGCCGACACCGACGAGGAAGCAGAGCGACTCTATTCCGAGCACGTAAGCTACTTTTACAATCGCTGTCTGCACGTCTATCCGGGCTTCGCCGACGCACCGGGCTACCGGACCATAAAGACCATCCAGACCGGGGCGCTGTCGCAGTACGCTCCGCCGGTCGGAGGCTACACGGAGCTCACCTGGAAGGATCTGGTCGAGGGCGGCCATGTGATCGCCGGCTCGCCGGAGACCGTGCGCCAGCGGATGGAGGACCTGATCAAGGGCCTGAATGTCGGCAATATCTTCTGCCTGATGCACGTGGGCAATATGCCGGCCGACAAGTGCATGTATTCGACCAAGCTGTTCGCCGAGAAGGTGATGCCGAAGCTTAGGAACATGTTCCCCGACTGGGAGGACGACAACCGCTTCTGGACCCAGCCGCTGAAGGACCGCGTCACCGCCGGGCGCCTGCCGAAGGAAGCCCCCACCAGCGTCGACCTGGCCAAGACCTACGCCGTGGAGGCCTGACGTGGAGCTTCGCACCGTTCAGACCCGCTACGCGCCGGTCCGCTATCTGGTCGGTGGCGGCGGCCCCGACCTGGTCTTCCTGCATGGGGCTGGCGGGATCACGGCCGACGATCCGCTGTTGGCGGAATTGGCCGAGCATCACCGGGTCTATGCGCCGCTGATCCCTGGCTACGGCAACAGCGAAGAGGCGCCCGAGATCCGCGACATGCTGGATTTCACCCTGCACACCTGGGACGTGCTCACCGCGCTCGGCCTGAAGGACCCCGTCCTGGTCGGCCATTCCATGGGTGGCATGATCGCCGCCGAGATGGCAGCTGTGCAGCCGAACGATGTCTCGCGGTTGGCGCTGATCTGCCCGGCCGGCCTATGGGACGACGAGCACCCGATCGCCGACCTGTTCGCGACCCTGCCGTTCGAGATGCCGGCGCTGCTGTTCCACGACGTCGAGGCCGGGGCGGCGATGCTGACCGCCGGCCGCAATGTCTCGGACCCGAACTTCCTGCAGACCTACCTGGTCAACAATGCCCGGCAGCTGGGCATGGCCGGCCGCATCCTGTTCCCGATCCCGGAACGGGGCCTCTCCGTCCGGATGCACCGGATCCGGGCGCGGACGATCATCGTCTGGGGGGACTCAGACCGCCTGATCCCGCCGGTCTACGCCCACGGCTTCAAGAAGGGCATCCTGGGCGCTGAGCTGGTCTCCATTCCTGAGGCCGGCCACATGGTGACGATGGAGCAGCCGAAGGCGGTGGCGGCGGCGATTTCCCGGCTGGGGTAGCGGCCGGGCGGCTGGCTGACCATCTGCACCCGGTGAGCGCTCAACTCTTCGACCTGCCGCCCGTGGCTCCGGAAGGTTCCGTTAACCGCGCCGAACTGATCAGCGCGGCAGAAGAGCGCGAGTTGGCGGCGCGGTTGGCCAAGTTGGCGTTCGAGCCGTTCCTGTTGCGAGGTTACGAGGGCCGTCGCCGGGTGGTGTCCTTCGGGCTGAAGTACGACTTCAACGGTCCAGGCCTGGTGGCCGCCGAGCCGATCCCCGACGGGCTGATTTCGACCCGCGACCGCGCCGCGGCTTTCGCGGGCGCGCCCGCGCCGACCTTCGTGCAACTGCTGATCAATGAGTATCGCGAGGGTGCGCCGATCGGCTGGCATCGAGATCGGCCAGTGTTCGATAAGATCGTGGGAGTGTCGCTGCTCGCGCCCGCTGTGCTGCGGTTCCGGCGTCGGGTCGGCAAGCGGTTCGGGTGGATCAGCACGCCGCTGGCGCCGCGCTCAGCCTATCTGCTGCACGGTGCGGCGCGAACGGCGTGGGAGCACAGCCTGCCGGAGGCGAAGGCGCGCCGCTATTCGCTGACGTTCCGGAACCTGCACATCTAAGCTGATCGCGGCGCTGGCGGCTCAGCGCGTCTTGCCCTCGCCGGTCTCACGACGCGCCTCTTCGAGCGCCGCGCCCTCCGGACCATCGAGCGCCTCTTCGGCCTCACGGGCCTTCTCGGCTACGGGGCCTTTCTCGGCGAACTCATGCTGCATCTCCTGGTACTTTTTTGCCCGAAATGTAGTCGCCTTCACCCTGGGTCTTATCGTCAGCCATGACCGTCTCCTTCGCGTCGAGAAAGGAACATCCGGCGGGTCGATCCAGCTCCATAGAGCGGGTCGATGCTGAGCATAGAGCATATCATGTTGATCCTCCCGGGCCGGAGTTCATAGTCCGCCCGCGCGGGCGCCGAGGCCGGTTGGGCGGCGCCGCAATGGAGAAGAAGATGTCGCTCGCGAGCAGCAAGACCCTCGAAAACCTGAAGGCCGCCTTTGCTGGCGAGAGCCAGGCGAACCGCCGTTACCTCTACTTCGCCCAGAAGGCCGACGTGGAAGGCTACAACGATGTCGCCGCCGTGTTCCGCTCGACGGCGGAAGGCGAGACCGGCCATGCCCACGGGCATCTTGAGTTCATGGAAGGCGTGGGTGACCCCGCCACCGGCCTGCCCATCGGCCCCACGGCCGACAACCTGAAGGCCGCCATCGCCGGCGAGACCCACGAGTACACCGACATGTACCCGGGCATGGCGCGCACCGCCCGCGAAGAGGGCCACGACGAGATCGCCGACTGGTTCGAGACCCTGGCCAAGGCCGAGAAGTCCCACGCCGGCCGCTTCCAGCGCGCCCTCGACACGCTCGACTAGGCAAGACGGCGGCCCTGCGGGGCCGCCTTCAACCATGAGCGAAGAGTCCAAAGCTCCGCCGCGCGAGGGCAGTCTCGACGCCCCGTTCCGCCGACCGATCCTGTGGCAGGACGAGGATTACTACGACCTCGACAAGGTCCACGAGGAACTGCAGCGACAGTTCGACGTCTGCCACACCTGCCGGCGCTGCTTCAACCTGTGCGACAGCTTCCCGCGCATGTTCGACGCCATCGACGAGGGCCCGACGGGCGAGGTCGATAGCATCGGCGCCAAGGACCACGCGCACGTCGCCGAGGCCTGCACGCTCTGCGACATGTGCTTCCTCACCAAGTGCCCCTATGTGCCGCCGCATGTTTTCGACATCGACATCCCGCACCTAATCCTGCGCTACCGCGCCGCCCGGCGCCGCGCGGGCGACCGGGAGTTCGTGCGCGAGCAGCTGGGCCAGACCGACCGCAACGGCAAGCTGGCCATTCCGGTCGCGGGCCTCGCCAACTGGGCCACCGCGCGGGCCAACACGCCGCTGCGCAAGCTGCTGGAAGGCATCGCGCAGATCGACGCCGAGGTGGAGCTGCCGCGCTACCACACCCGCACCGCCAAGGGTCGGCTGAACGCGGACCCGATCCAGGTCAATAGATCCGGTCCGGCGTTCGGCAAGCGCAAGGTCGCGCTCTACGCCACCTGCTTCGTCGACTACAACAAGCCCGACACCGCCGTAGCCGCCGCCAAGGTGCTGGCCCTTCAGGGCTGCGAGGTGAAGCTGGTCTATCCCGAGTGCTGCAAGATGCCCCAGCTGGAGTCGGGTGACCTCAGCGAGGTGGCCGGTGCGGCGCAGCGAGTGGCCAAGGTGTTCGCCCCCTACATCGCCGACGGCTATGACGTCGTGGCGCTGACCGCATCGTGCGGCCTGATGATGAAGTTCGAATGGCCGCTGCTGCTGCCCGACGACGCCGCGGTGGGCGGGCTGTCGTTGGCGACCAAGGATATCTGCGAATATGTGATGGAGCTCTCGAAGGCCCATGGGCTGGCCCCGGGCCTGCAGCCTCTGGACGGCGGGGCTACCGTCCACCACGCCTGCCATGCGCGGGCGCAGAACATGGGCGCCAAGTCAGCTGAGATGCTGCGGCTGATCCCGGGCTTCAAGGTCGATGTGGTCGAGCGCTGCTCCGGCCACGGCGGCACCTTCGGGGTCATGAAGAGCACCCACGGTCTCGCCAACAAGGTGGGCCGACCGGCCGCCAGACAGGTGGCCGCCAAGGGCAATGAGACGCTGTGCTCGGACTGCCCGCTGGCCTGCAAGCACCTGGTCCAGCTGATCGCCGACGATCCCAAGGCCGAGGGGGCCGCACCCCCGGCCGAGGCCCATCCGATCGAGGTCTTCGCCCGTGCCTACGGAGTCACCTAGATGCCGCTTACCCTGCGCAAGATCACCCCCGACGACCTGCTGCCGGACGTGGAATTCGCCGCCCGCCGCAAGGCTTGGCGCGCTGAGCTGCTGCCGGTGAAGCGGCTGCGGCGGATCGAGCTTGGCCCCTACTGCACCTTCTACTTCGAGAGCTACGACACCATGCTCTTCCAGGTGCAGGAGATGCTGCTGATCGAGAAGGGCGGCGCGGCCCAGGTGCCGGACGAGCTGGAAGCCTACAACCCGCTGATCCCGAACGGTTCGGAACTGGTGGCGACAGTGATGTTCGAGATCGACGATCCGGTGCGACGCGAGCAGGTGCTGAACCGGCTTGGCGGGGTGGAGGACTGCTTCTTCGTGGCTGTCGGCGCCGAGCGGGTGATGAGCCTCGCCGAGGGCGACATCGAGCGCACCCGCGAGGACGGCAAGACCTCTTCGGTTCACTTCCTGCGCTTCCCGCTGGAGGCGCGGCACATCGCCGTCTTCCGTGACCCGGCCACCGAGATCCTCATCGGCTGCAGCCACGACCGCTACAGCCACCTCGCCGGGCTGTCGCCGGCCTCACGCGCGGAGTTGGCGCGGGACTTCACCTGACGGCGCCAACCTTGTTCTGGTCGCCTTCCACCGGACTTGTCCCGCCTTGACGATCAGGAGGGGGACGATCAGGAGGGGGAGATGATCAGCTGCACTTCGCCTGGGCGCGCAGCGCGGTGGCGCGGCCCGCCATGGCGGGCGGCGCCTTGGGGTAGCGGCGGGTAAACTCGTCCAAGGTCTGGCAGGCATCGGCGGGCTTCTTCAACGCCGCCAGCGATTTTGCCAGCTCGACCACCGCCTCGGGCGCCCAGGGGGTCTGCGGCCAGCCGCGGATGGCAGTGATGTAGGCACGGGCGGATTCCGCGTAGGCTTTTCGGGCGGCGAGCGTCTTGCCCCACCAGAAGCTGGCCTCCGGCGCCCGCGGCCCATCCGGATAGTTGGCGACGTAGGCGGCGAAGGCCTGTTCGGCGGCGTCGTAGTCGCCCGACAGCATTAGCTGACGCGCGGTCGCGAAGTCCTTTCCGGGATCGCCGGGCGGCGAAGCGGCGGCTTCCTCGGCGGCGGTGGGCGGCGGCGGGACCTGGGCGGCGATCAGTTTCTGCTCGGCAGCGGCCAGGCGGTCGTTGAGACCCTTGAGCTGCGCCCTGAGAGCGGCGTTCTCGCGCTTGGCCTGGTCGGCGTCGCGGGTGGCGCCCTCCAGCGAACCGTTGACGCCGCGCAGCGCGCCTTCGAGGTCGCCCAGCTTGATGGCGAACTCACTCATCCGCGCGTCGGTGTCGGCCGGCTGGACGACCACCGGCTTGCCGGTGTCACGCAGCTGGAAGACGATGGCGCGCAGCTCACGGATCACCTTCTCCATGCGATCGACCCGCTTGGCGTCGCGGACGTCGAGGGGATCTTCCATCGGCGTCTGCGACACGGCGGGTCCGGCGGTCGAGATGACCACCAGCGCCAACGCGGTAAGAGCGATCCGTCGAACGCGCATCAGGACCTAGCGGGCCCCGCTAACGATGGCGGTGTGGCCGTTGCGGTTCTTCTGCCAGGCGGCGTCGTCGCTGCCGCCGTCGATCGGCTGTTCTTTGCCGAAGGAGATGGTGGCGATGCGGTCGGCGGGGACGCCGTGGCTGACCAGGTATTCGCGCACGGCGTTGGCGCGCCGGGCGCCGAGGGCGAGGTTGTATTCACGGGTGCCGCGTTCGTCGGCGTTGCCTTCGATGCGGACCTTTACCGCCGAATAGCGTCGCAGCCAGCCGGCCTGGGCGTCCAGCAGGGGCTGGGCGTCGGCGCGCACATCGTGACTGTCGGTGTCGAAGTAGACCCGGTCGCCGACGTTGACGACGAAGTCCTGGGTCGAGCCGGGCGGGGCGCCGAGCGGGGCCTGGGTCATCGGCGTTTGGGTTGCCGGCGGCAACTCGGTGCGCGGGGGGGGCTGGGTCTGGGTGACCGGCGGCGGTAGCGAGGTCGCCATCGGCGTCTTCGGCTTGGCGCAGCCGGCCAGGGACGCGGCGGCGACGCCCACGAGCACCAGGCGGAACACCATCGAACTGTTCACGCTAAGAACCATCTGCGTCTCCTTCAGGGGTAGGTTGCAAATCAGTGTCAGAGTCTATGTGGCCGCGTCACGACGCAAGACTAGTTCAACAACGGTGACCACGCTGGATCCGATCCGGCGCCGGGATAGGGCATCGGTTGAAGGATTCGGCCGGTGACGTCCACGCTCCATAACCTGGACGGGCCACCCGGGGTTTCTCGCGAGAACATCAGCACCCGGCCATTGGGCGCCCAGGTGGGGCCTTCGTCCAGATAACTTGTGGTCAGGAGGCGTTCGTCCGAGCCGTCGGGACGCATGACCCCGATGTGGAACTCCCCGCCAACCTGCTTGGTGAAGGCGACGAACTCGCCGGTCGGGCTCCACACCGGGGTGGTGTAGAGGCCGCCGCCGCCGGAGATGCGCCGGGCGTTCGAGCCGTCTGAGCCCATCACATAGAGCTGCGGCTGGCCGGAGCGGTCTGAGGTGAAGGCGATCTTGGTCCCGTCCGGCGAGAAGGAGCCGGAAGTGTCGATGCCGGGGTCGGAGGTGAGCCGCGTCGAGGTGCGGCTGGACAGGTTCATCACAAACAGGTCGCTGTTGCCGCCCCGCTCCACCGAGAACACCACGCGCCCGCCGTCGGGGGAGAAGCGCGGGGCGAACACCATGCCCGGAAAATTGCCCAGACTCTCGCGCCGGGTGGTCTCAAGGTTGAACAGATAGATGGTCGAGCTCTCCGGCCGCAGCGACATGTAGGTGATCTCCTGGCTGGTCGCGGAGAACCGGGGGGTCATGACGATGCTGTCGCCGGAGGTCAGATAGCTGGGGTTGGCGCCGTCCTGGTCCATAATGGCCAGACGCTTGACCGGCTTGGTGCGCGAGCCGCTCTCGGCCACGAACACGATGCGGGTGTCGAAATAGCCCTTCTCGCCGGTCAGCCGCTCATAGACGGCGTCGGAGATCTTGTGGGCCACGCGACGCCAGTTCTCCGGGCTGGAGGTGAACTGCAGGCCCAGCAGCTGCTGGCCGGCGAACACGTCCCACAGCCGGAAGTCCACCTTGAGCTGGCCGCCCTGGACGGTGACGGTGCCGTTGACCAGGGCCTGGGCGTTGATCTGCTTCCAGCTGTCGAACCGGGGCTGGACGCCGGCGGAGAGGTCGCGCTCGGTGAAGCTGGCCGGGTCCAGTGGTCGGAACAGGCCCGAGCGCTGGAGGTTGGCGGAGATCACCTGGGCGATCTCGGCGCCCTGGGTTCCACCGAAGCCCGGCACGGCGATGGGCAGGGGCTGGACATCGCCGCGGTTGACGTTGACCTCGATCTCGGCGCGGGCCGGCTGGGTCAAGGCGACGGCAGTGATCGCGACCAGCAGGGCCAGCAGGAGGCGCAGGAGGGCCCGCGCCGGAGACGGAGCGGTCCGCGCCATCGCCGGCGGCCTAGCCATATCCGATGGATTGCGGGTTCGCCGGGTTGGGGTCATCTGGCGCAGGCCTCCCGTGCGTTGAAATTGACGTTGATGCGCTCGCCGTAGAAGTCATGCGGCAGGCCGCGAAACGGCGCGGCGGCGTAGACCGCCCGGGCGGCGCGCTCGGCGCTGGCCTGGGCTACCGGGGACCTGGGGCCTTCGATAAGCGTGGCGACGTCGCCCACCACCTGGCCGCCGACGCCCAGCTGGAAGGTGGCCTTGACCACCACGTCACGGCCGCCCTCGACCTCGCAGTTGGGGTTCCAGCGGCGCTGAAGTTCCTCGGCCAGGCCCTGCAGGGCGGCGCCGGCGGCCAGCCCGGTTCCCACGGCCTGGCGGGCGACCGGCGCGGTTTCGGCCCGGGTGGCCCCGCGGGGCGCCGACGAGGCCTGGGCGGCGTTGCGCGCCGGCTTGGTGAGGCTGGCGTAGAGGTTGTCGAGGTCCAGAGACTTCTGCGCCGGCCTGGCCGGGGCGGGCTTGGTTGGCGTGGGCGCCGGGGCCTTCTCTACCGGCTTGGCGGAGGCCTTGGTGGGCGGGGCCTTGGTGGGTGGGGCCGGCGCGGGCGGCGGCACGGGCTCTGGCGGCGCCGCGAGCGCGACCTCCGCGCTCTGGGCGCTCTGGGTGCTCTCGGCCTGCTCAGCCGGCCGGGTGTCGCGGTCGGGGGCGCTGGAGACGATGGTCACCGGCACCACCGAACCCACCTTCAGGTCGCGGCTGCCCCACTGGATGATCAGCACGAGCGCGACCGCGCCGTGCAGGGCGATGGAGCCAAGGGCGGCCGGCCTGACCTCGACGCGCCGCGTCACGGGGTCGCCTCATCCTTGTCCCCGCCGGACGACGGGCCGCCGGTGTCGGTGATCAGGTTGATCGAGGTGAAGCCGGACGTGCTGAGCGAGGCCATCACCCGGGCGACGATCTCGTAGCTGGCCTTGCCGTCGGCGCGGACATAGATCGGCCGGGTGGTGTCGGCGGCCATCTCCTTCAGGCGCGGCGCCAGGTTGGCGAAGGGGATGGCGTCTTCGCCGATGTAGATCGACGCGTCGGGCCGGATGGACAGGGTGATCGGGTCTGGCACGTCCTGCATCGCGCCGGCTTCGGTCTTCGGCAGCTCCACGGGCACGCCGGCGGTGAGCAGCGGCGCGGAGATCATGAAGATGATCAGCAGGACCAGCATCACATCGACCAGCGGGGTGACGTTGATCTCGGACAGCGCGCCGCGCCGGCTGCGACCGCGCCGGCGACGGCGGCCGCCGCCGGCCGAGAAGGCGTCGTGGGCGGACAGCGCCATGGCTCAGGCCCGCTCGGCCAGACGGCGCTGGATCGCCGTGGAGAGGTCGTCCGCGAAGCCCTCCAGCCGGCCGGAGAACCGTCCGGCGGCGGTCGAGAAGGCATTGTAAGCTATGTAAGCCGGGATCGCGGCGACCAGGCCGATGGCGGTGGCGAACAGGGCCTCGGCGATCGAGGGTGCGACGATCGCCAGCGAGGTGTTCTTCTGGATGGCGATGGCCTGGAAGGACCGCATGATCCCCCAGACGGTGCCGAACAGGCCGATGAACGGCGAGGCGGTGGCAACGATGGCCAGGCCGCCCAGGCCCGTCTCCACCCGGCTGCTCTCACGGGCGATGATGGTGTCGAGGGTACGGTCGATGCGCTGGACCAGGAAGGCCAGCTGGCCCTCGGAGGCGGGCCCGCGGGCGCGGGTCTCGCGCCATTCCTTCAGGGCCGCCTGCAGCATTCGGGGCAGGGCGTGGGCGGGATGCTCCCCGGCGTCGGCAGCCACTTCCTCCAGGCTCTGACCCGAGGCGACGGCATCCTCGAAGCGGTTAGCGTCGCGGTTCAGGGCCGCGAACCGGAACAGCTTGTCGAGGATGATGCTCCACGACCAGAGCGAGGCGCCGCCAAGCCCCACCATCACCACCTTCACCACCCAGTCGGCGCGCAGGAAGATGCTGACGAGGTCGAAGCTCTCGGGCGTGAGGGCGGCGGCCGGGTTCATGAGGTCTCCTGATCGTGTCGGGTTCAGTGCTGGGGGGTGTCGGTGGCGAACTTAAGGCGCAGCCACGGGCGGGACGAAGAGCGGACTGAGCCGCTCCAACATCATCCGTGGCGGCCGGATCGCCCGGCCTTTCAGGTCGATGCAGACCGCGGTCACCCTGGCCTGCGCGATCAGCTCATCGCCCCGGGTGATGCTCTGGCTGACGTTCAGCCGCGCGCCGGTGACGCTGTCGTAGGCGGTGCGGACCGTGAGCGCGTCGTCGATGCGGGCGGCGCGCCGGAAATCCAGCTCGATACGGATGACGCTGAACGCTGTCGGCTCCGGCAGGGCCAGAAACTCCGAGTGGCTGATCCCCGCCAGGCGGAAGAAATCGCTCCGCCCGCGCTCGAAATAGCGCAGGTAGTTGGCGTGGTACACGACACCCGTGAAGTCGGTGTCCTCGTAGTAGATGCGCACCGGCAGCCGGTGCTCCCGGCCGACAATGACGCCGGCGGAGGGTTCGGGGCTGATCTGTTCGGCGCTCACTCGAACAGGTCCCCGCCCGGCGGCGTCTGTCCCACGGTCTGCGGCGCGGCCAACCCTAAGTGGCTGTAGGCGCGGGCGGTGGCCATGCGGCCCCGGGGGGTACGCTGCAGGAAGCCCTGTTGCAGCAGGAAGGGCTCGATCACGTCCTCCACCGCGTCGCGAGCCTCGGCGATCGCATAGGCCAGGGTCTCCACCCCGGCCGGGCCGCCGGCGTAGTTCTCGATCAGGGCGCGCAGGTAGCGGCGGTCCAGCGCGTCCAGCCCATGCTCGTCCACGTCCAGGCGGGCCAGGGCCGAGGCGGCGGCCTTGCGGTCGATGACCTCCACCCCGTCGGCGGCGGCGAAGTCGCGCACCCGGCGCAGCAGGCGGCCGGCGACGCGGGGCGTGCCCCGGGCGCGGGTGGCGATCTCGGCGGCGCCGTCGGGGGCCAGGTTCGTGCCCATCTTGGCGGCGGCCCCCAGCAGCACCTTTTCCAGCTCGGCGTGGGTGTAGAACTCCAGGCGGATCGGGATGCCGAAGCGGTCGCGCAGGGGCGTCGCCAAGAGTCCAGCGCGGGTTGTCGCGGCAACCAGCGTGAAGGGCGCCAGGTCGATGCGGATCGAACGCGCCGACGGCCCCTCGCCGATCACCAGGTCCAGTACGTGGTCCTCCATCGCCGGATAAAGGATCTCCTCCACATTGGCCGGCAGGCGGTGGATCTCGTCGATGAACAGCACGTCATTGGGTTCGAGATTGGTGAGGATCGCCGCCAGGTCGCCGGCCTTGGCCAGCACCGGGCCGGAGGTGGCGCGGAAGTTCACGCCCAGCTCGCGGGCGATGATCTGGGCCAGGGTGGTCTTGCCCAGCCCCGGCGGCCCGAACAGCAGCACATGGTCCAGCGCCTCGCCCCGTCCGCGGGCGGCGTCGATGAACACGGTCAGGTTGCCCTTGGCCTGCTGCTGGCCCACGAACTCCGCCAGGGTCTGGGGCCGCAGCGCCTTGTCCGTTCGCTCGAAGGCGGCGGGCTCGCCGGAGATCAGCCGGGTCGGCCGCTCGCTCACCGCCCCAGCTCCTGCAGGGCGGCCTTGATCAGGGCCGGGACTTCGACGTCCTCGCCCAGGCGCACGGCGGCGGCTTCGACGACGCGGCGGGCGGCGGGCTCGGCGATGCCCAGGCCCAGCAGGGCGGCGACCGCCTCGCCGGTGGCGCTGGGCTTGATGGGCTCGGCTGTGCGGACGCCGCCGTGGAACGTCGCCACCGGCCCGTCGGTGATCGGCTTGCCCTTCAGTTCGGTGACGATGCGCAGCGCCAGCTTCGGCCCGACGCCAGAGGCGCGCGCCACGCTGGCTTTGTCGTCGCGCGCCACGGCCGAGGCCAGCTCCGCCGGTGGCAGCACATCCAGCACGGCCAGCGCCGCCTTCGGCCCCACCCCCTGGATGGTGCGCAACAGCTTGAACGCGCTGCGCTCCTCGCGCCCCAGGAAGCCGTAGAGGGTCAACCCGGTCTGCTCGCCCCAGTGACTCTCCACATGCAGCAGCGCCTCGCCGCCGATGGCCGGCAGGTGGCCCAGCGTCCGGCTCCCGCAGCGCACGACATAGCCCACGCCCATCACGTCGATGAGCGCCTCCTCTTCGGAGACCTCGGCGACCGCGCCGCGCAGGCGGCCGATCATCTGCGAATCACGTTCGTCATGTGTTCGCCAGACGTACCGCAGGGGCGGGGCGGGGGGAATGTCGGGGAGGACCGGCGCCCGAATGGAGCAGGGTCTTGAATCTCCCCGTCTCGGGTTGCGGGGACATCGCGTAATTCCGAGTCAAATCATCAAGACATGGGACAAGCGGCGCGCGAGCGCGCGAGAGGCTTTGAATTCACTTGAGAAAGAGCGCGTATATGTTCGTGGTTTGTTCTTAACATCACGAGCGCCTCGATGCAAGGATCTTGAGATCGGCGGGCCGGCAAGGCAGACAGTCATCGCGGC
Source organism: Phenylobacterium deserti (assembly GCA_943332615.1). GTDB lineage: Bacteria > Pseudomonadota > Alphaproteobacteria > Caulobacterales > Caulobacteraceae > Phenylobacterium > Phenylobacterium deserti_C. The sequence continues at coordinate 3,273 of CALQQB010000011.1, read as the reverse complement.
CGGATACCCGCCGGGCGGCGCCCTGTCACCTCGACCCGGCGCGCCGCAGGTGCCCTGTTTCGACGCCAAGACCGCCAAGACCGCCAAGGCGCCGAAATCCACCGACCGCTTAGCGGCCCTTGAGCACCATCGTCGAGACCGCCGCCTTGCGGACCGCCGCCTCGGTGAAGTTGAGGTCGTCCCATCCCTTCTGCGAATAGAGCCGCGTCTGGTCGCCCGCGTGGGGCGAGTCCGGGTTGGTGGACTGGGAATAGGTCAGCACCCCCTGGCTGATCGGGCCCCGGTCGGTGAATTCCACCGCCATGATCCAGCTGGAGCCATGGCGGATCTTGGTCCAGCCCAGCTCCGGCACGAGATTGACGGGCGTGATGACGTTGAAGATGCCTTCCGGACCCGGGCCGCCATGGATCGGAATCCGCTCGCCGCCGGCGCGCGGCTCGGTCTGCACCTGGCCCAGAGTGGCGTTCATGGGGATTTTCAGGGCCCGGAGCTGTTTCACGCTGTCGACCAGCGCCGCCAGCACCTTGGGATCGTTCACGTCGAGGGTGTTGGGCGTATTGACCGGGTCGGCGGGGTCGAACGGGACCTTGAACGCCAGACCGCCCTTCTCGGCGAACAGGCGGAAGATGTGCGCGCCGCGGCTGTCCAGGTTCACCCGCAGGTCCCAGGCGGCCAGCGCATCGCAGGCTTCGGCCAGATCCGGCTGCGGGCCAGCGGCGGCGGACCGGCACAGCGCCACCAGCGGATCGCGGGTCATTTCAGCGCCAAGGTTTCTGTTACGGAACAGTACGGCCTGCACGCTGGCCAGGTCGAACCTGGCCGCCCCCAGTCCGTCGGAGCCCGCGACCCGGTCTTCGATCTGCTTGAGGCTGAGGCGGGTCCGCAACGAGCGCGCCGTCGCCTCCTCGCCGAAGATGCGGCCAAAGCCGGCCAGCGGCTGTTTTGGATTGGTCAGCCAGTAGCTGTCGTTGGAATTGCTCGCATAGTCGTTGCGGAAAATCTGCGGCAAGGCCGAAGCCGGATAGATCCCGGCCGTGGCGGCCTTGGGGTCGCTGTCCCAGTCGCAGGCGGCCCGCGAGCCATCCAGCACGGGGATGCGGAGATCCTTCCAGGACTTGCGCGCCAGGTCGGAGGCCGAGCAGGCCTCGGCCTTTGCGTCGGTCACATAGGGCAAGGGGCCGATGTCGCCGTAGAAGGCTTCGCCGCCCGCGTCGACCGCCGTGGTGTTGAAACCGGCCGCCTGGAACCGGCTCAGCGCCGCGGCCAGCTGGCGCACGTTCCGCGCCTGATACATGGTCAGATACTGATCGACCGCACGCAGGCCGACGGGCGCATCACGCACCGCGAAGGCGCGTTCGGCCGTCCAGGGACTGGTCGGCGTCTCCACCAGCGGTCCGAAGCGCGTGTCATAGAAGGTGCGGGTCAGCGGCGCGAGGCCCCCGGCGGTCTTCACCTGGAGGGTGATCGTGGTCTTCGTCATCGGGACCGACCGGCCCTCGAACACATAGGCCGTGGGATCCTTGGGATCGAGCGTCAGCTCGAACAGGCCGAAGCGCCGCGCGGTGGAGACCGTGTGCGTCCAGGCCATCCATTGATTGTGGCCGATGCCCAGCGTCGGGCTGTTCTGCAGGCCGGCGCCCACCACATTGAGCTTGCCCGGGATGATCAGGTGCATCCGGGTGAACCGGTTGATGCCGTCCCAGGGGTAGTGCGGATTGCCGAGCAGCACCCCGTGTCCGGACTTGGTCACCTCGCGGCCCAGGGCATAGGCGTTGCTGCCGTCCTGGCCCTCCGGGACGCGCGAGCGCTCGATGGGTCCGCGCGGCGCGACCACATCGGCGACCCCAGGCGGTGCGGCGGTCGCCACGCCGGCCATCAGGGTCGGTTGCTGGCCGGCGATCGTGGAGCGCCAGTAGTCGGTCTCCGTGTAGGTGCGCACCCAGGCCGCGCCGCGACACCGCGCGTCCGGCAGGTTGGCGGCCCCGGTGTCGCGAACGTAGCGGTTGACCCCGGCGATGAAGCCCCTGGCCAGGGCGCGGGCGTCGGCCGACGGCTTGAAGGCGCCCGGCGCGTCCCCGGCCAACCGGGCCTCCAGGCGCCCCGTCTGGATCAGCCGCTGGTGGTAGAGATCGCTGACGATATTGGCGTCATGCTCGCCGGCGCCCAGGTAGCGCGACCGCTCGCCGCTGACCGTCAGGGTGCGCTCGGCGAAGTCGCAGAAATTGTCCTGGGCCGCCGCATAGCCGGCGCCATAGCCCAGGCCGCCGTAGCTGTCGGCGATGACGTGCGGCGCGCCATAGGCGGTGCGGGTCAGTTCGGCCCGGTAGGTCGGGTCCGCCGCGGCGGCGGCCGTCGACAGCGTCAGCGACGCCAGCCCAATGCCCAGCGCCTTGATTCTCAATCGCATCGTCTCGCCCCAAGCGACCCGTCGTCATGATCCGCGACAGGCGTTGCCCGACGCTAGGGGATGCGGGCCGCAGGCGCCAGCGGAAGCGCAGGGGAAACCGCGCAGCAAACTGGGGCACATCCGCACTTCCAGAACCTGCTCCGGCGTGGAGTCGGCGACGGAGGCTTGATGCTGAAACATATCAAGAAAACAATGCGAGATGGGCAGGATCAATACCCTCCGCCAACACGTGGCCCTCCGGCGTGCCCGCGACCTTCGCCGGCGTGACACCGACGCGGAGGCTCGTCTCTGGAACGCCCTGCGCGCGGGCCGACTCGGCGGCTGGAAGTGGAAGCGCCAGGTCCCCTTCGGCCCCTACATCCTCGATTTTCTCTGCCGCGACGCCGCCCTGGTCTTGGAGGTCGACGGCGGCCAGCACGCCGACCAGGTCGCCTATGACGCCCGCCGCACCGTCTACCTCGAACGCGCCGGCCTCCGCGTCCTCCGCTTCTGAAACTCCGCTGTCCTCACCAACAGCGACGGCGTCTGCCTGACCATCGTGGACGCCTGCGGCGGCGAGCGCCGCACCGACGCGCCACAGCCCCCTCTCCCCCCGCGAAGCGGAGAGGGAGAGGATCAAAGAGATGTCCTGACCGGATAGAGGGGTGACGGAATCGACCGGAAGGATGGGTGACAGTTCTCTGTCGGTAGGGGGACTTGCCGATGCCTTGGTTGGAGAGCTGCGCCATGGATCAGCGCGTGGGGTTCATTGCCGATTGGCTGAGCGGGCTAGGGACGGTGGTGGAGCTGTCGGAGCGGTACGGGGTGAGCCGCAAGACGGCGTACAAGTGGATCGGGCGGTATCGGGCGGAGGGTTCGGCGGGCCT
>CALQQB010000010.1 GCA_943332615.1 Phenylobacterium deserti | reverse complement strand
CGGTCTGGCATTCGACCTATGCCCGCACGTCCACCGACCCGAAGACGAAGAAACCGACCACGGAGAACGGCAACTGGTTGATGGGCTACAAGCAGCAGTCGGACGGTTCTTGGAAGATCACTTGGAGCATTGCCTCCGACACCCCGTCAGCCGCGCCTGCAGCGCCTGCCCCGAAGACCTGACAGCGAACAGGACCGCCTCACTTCGGCGCGCACGACCGGAGTGAGGTTGGCCTTTGGCGCATGACGCTGCACGGCAGCACGCCCGGAAGCAGACGCTCGGAAGTTCAGAGAAGGGTCGCTGAACAACAGCGGTCCAAAGGCCGAGGCCTGAAGCCGGACATTGCCGTCGTCAGCCGGACGTCGACCAGGGGCTCCACTGCGGGGCCAGTCTCACGCCGCACGAAGGCCATCAGTTCAGCATCGAGGCCAGACCCAAGTCCAGACAGGCCGCCTCGCATCGCGTCGCCATCGCATGGACCAGGGCTGCGTTACGAGCGTGCTCCATGTTGGAAAACCCGCCAGCCTGGACCGCATAGGTGAATCCGATCAGCAGCGCCCGGCGATAGTCCTCCAGACATTCGTCGAACCCATAGCCCCCGACCCCTTCGGCTACGAGCTGGGCGTGATAGTCGGCCAGCAGATCCAATTCCTGGCTCCGCCGCACGTCCGGCGTCACGCTGGCCGACATCAGATAGCCGATGTCGAACGTTCCCGGCGCCTGCACCAGCATCTGCCAGTCCAGCACGGTCAGACCCGGATCGGCTGGATCGCCGGTGAACATCAAGTTGTCGGCCCGGAAGTCCCCGTGACACAGCGTCCGCTGGCCCTGGCCATTGCGGTCGATCAGCCCCTGCAGATCGGTGCAAAGCCGTTCACCAACCCGCATCATCTCCGGACTGAGGCGGGCCTTCATCCAGGGCGCGATGATCTCCCAGGCGGCGGCGTGCATCTGGCCGGTGCTGTCCCAGGGCGGCTGGCCGTGCGCCGGGATCACCGCCTCTAGCGCCGGCAACCGGGCGTCGCGCCACCAGCGCGCATGCAGCGGGACGACCTCGCCGATGGCCCGTCGCACCTGGGGCTCTGTCAGGCCGACGATCTGATCGCCGGGGGTCACCGCCGCCATGTCCTCCATGAGTAGCACGAAGAGCTTGGAGTCCGTGTCGAACGCGGCGCCGAAGCAGCGCGGGGTGGCGATCGACACCGTCGGGGCGATATCGCGGTAGAAGGCGACCTCTTTCTCGTAGAAGCCATAGTTGTTGGCTAGGCCCCGGGCTTCCGCTGTCCCGGCCGGCACCTTGGCCACCAACGTGGCCGGACCCGGTCGTCCATCGGGCGCATAGCGGATCGCCAGCCGGTAGATCTCGGACATGACCCCCACGCCCTCGCCGATCCGCTGGCGCTCGACCTGCTCGACCGGTCCAAACGGGCCGCCGGGCGCGACCGCAAGCACGTCCGACAGCCACACCGCCGTGAGGCCACTCGCATCTGATGGAATTTGCATGCCAACTCTCATCGCAGACCGCTTGCCAGGTCATTAGAGAATCTCGGATCGGAAGGGCATGTGCCTCCCGCGAGCTGAGTGAGAACCGCCTCGACGAGAGCCCTCACCCGCTGCTTGGCCATGGCTTCGGAGCGGCCCATGTCCAATCTCAGCAGCTTCCAAACATAGACGTCGGTGACGACGACCAGCGCATCGAGGACCGCGTCGCGTTGTGGTTCTGACAGTGGAGCGAGCCACGGCGCGAAGTTGGCGGCCGCCACAGCCCGGTGACCAGCCCGCCCGGCCTCTACGGCGGGCTTCAGGAGCGGATACCGAGGTTCCTGCGCGAGACCGCGAAGCGCTACCTCACCGTCTTTCTCATAGTTCTCGAACAGGCGGTCGATTGCGGCATCGATGTCACCCGGCGACACCGTGCGCTGTTCGCTGATTGCGGGCGCGACGTATTGCGCGACGCCGGTGACGAGACCCTCCTTGCCGCCGAAGTGGCGGATGACCGTCCGGACGGTGACGCCGGCGCGCTTGGCGACTTCGCCGAGAGTGATCTCGTCGAACCATAGCTCGCGCACGCACTCCACGAAGGCGTCAATAATCCTTCGGCGCGTCCTCTCCACGTCGTCTGCTCTTGAGCGTTGGTTATACTTGCGCCGCTGCGCCTGGGTCATGGACGGTTCGCGAGCGCTTCGATCGCCTCCACGCCCTTCTCCAAGCCGGGGGCGGTTGTGAGCGCTTCCGCAAAGGCGCGCGAACGTTGCCGCAGGCTCGGGTCGGCGAGGAGTTGCTGGACAGCTTGGCGGATCTCGGCGCTCTCCGACTGAGGATCGATGCTAGCACCGAGGCCAAGGCCGACAACCTTGGCGGCGTTCACCGGCTGATCCACCAACGGGGCCAGGCACAGCATCGGTGCGCCAAGGGTCAGTCCCGCCATCACGGTGCCATGTCCGCCATGGGTTATGAGCAGGTCCGCCTGACCTAGCACTGCTTCGTGCGCCACTCGCCGGGCCAGCGTCGTGTTGGCGCCAGACCTGAGGCTCTCTGGGACGATCCCGCGCCCGGTCGTCACCAACGCCTCGACATCGAGGTCGGCAAGGGCGTCACAGACGGTTTGAAGTCGCTGCTCCTGCGAGCGCCCCGGACCCTGGGCTCCGGTGCTCAGGCTGACGACAATCAGGGGCTTGCCGGAACAGCGCCGCTCCCACGTGCCCTCACGGTTGTCCGGACGGGTCGGCCCGACGAACACGAGGTTCGGCGGGAAGTCGACCCCGGAATCGAAATCGGCATAGCTGAAGCTGAGCGCAAGCGTGGCTTCGTCGATCGGCGCCCGGAAGACGCCGCCGGCAAATTCTGCGAAGAAGCTGTAGAGCGCGTGGACGAGGGCCACAGTCTTGTAACCCTTGTGGGTCGCGTCCCGCAGCGCGCTGGCAAGCATGCAATCGACGAGCAAGGCGTCGGGATCGAGCTCACGCGCAACCGTGAGCACGTCGTCGCCGGCCTTGGGGTCGAAGGCCATGAAGTGCGCCATTGGATCGTCCCCGGCGTAGCCCGGCATGCCTTGGTCCCATTGCGGCGCAGTCTGGAACGGGAGGAACGTGCCGCCGACGGCTTCGATCTGGCCACGCTGCACATCGTGCGCGAGGACGTGAACCTCGTGGCCCCGGCGCTTCAGCGCCTCAACCAGTCCCAGAACCGGCTGAAGATTCCCGGCCCCGTCCCATGTAGCCACCAGAAAATGCATATCGTCCCCCGCCAGTTCGCATCACCAGAGAGTGACGTGAATTAATTCCGCGTCAACATTGTGAGACACGAAATTGGGATGCCCGACCAACGTCAGGCAAAGGAGCCGGCCAATCGCCGGAGTTGCGAGCCCATGTAACATCCGCCCCGGGTCGATTCTCCCCGCTGACCTCCGGCCTACAACTGCACGTTCGATCGACAGCCACGCCGCACGACCGCCGGGACTCAAGTGTTAGATTTTGACCGCTAGAGCCTTCGGCGCTCAGGTTGGATCAGTCTCCGCACGACGAAGGGTCTATTTTCCAAGCAACAGTCTGGAGCGATCGGCGGATCAAGTGAACCGCCGATCTAGAGCCGCGTCCGCACGCTCCACAGCTCCGGGAAACACCGCCGCTGCAGCGTCCGCTGCAGGTAGCTCCCGCCCTCGCTGCCGCCCGTGCCGCGCTTGCTGCCGATGATGCGTTCGACGGTCAGCACATGCTTGTGCCGCCAGGTGAGCAGGGCGTCGTCCAGGTCCACCAGCTTCTCGGCCAGCTGGTAGAGTTCCCAGTAGCGGGCCGTGTCGCGATAGACCGCCAGCCAGGCGTCCTCGACGGCCTCCGACGGCGCATAGGGCAGGGCCACATCGCGGCCCAGCACCTCGGCGGGGATGCTCAGGCCGTGGACGGCCAGGCGCTGGAGGGCGTCGTCGTAGAGGCTGGGCGCATTCAGGGCGGAGGTCAGCGCGGCCAGCGCCTCGGAGCCTTCGTCCTGGAAGCTCAGATGCGAGGCGTCCTTCAGGCCCAGCAGGTATTCCAGGGTCCGGAACTGCCAGGACTGGAAGCCCGAACTGGCCCCCAGCCCGTCGCGGAAGCTGAGGTAGTCCGAGGGCGTCATGGTCGCCAGCACGTCCCACGACTGCGTCATGATCGACTGGATGCGCGAGACCCGGGCCAGGGCCTTGTAGGCCGGTTCGGCATCGCCGCCACGGATCAGCGCCTTGGCCAGCCGCACCTCGTGGAGGATCTCCTTCAGCCACAGTTCCTTGGTCTGATGGATGACGATGAACAGCAGTTCGTCGTGGCGGTCGGTGGTCGGGTGCTGGGCGCTCAGCAGCCGGTCGAGGCCCAGATAGCCGGCATAGGTGACCCGGGGTGGAGGTGCGCTCATCGGCCGGCCGGAGGCGATGCCAGCGCTGGCAAGGCCGGCGTCGGCGTAGCCGGCGTGGGTGCGGGCGATGCGGCAGGCGCCGGCGGGACGGTCGCGCTCTGCGGGGCCGCCGGCTGCGGACAGATGTCGCCGATCCGATGCGCCTCTGTGGACGCGCGGCCCTGGATATCGAGGCCGAAGAACTCGGTGGCCACGTCGGCTGTCAGGGTGAAGCTCGTGGGTGTGTAGCGGCCGGCCCCCTTCACGGCGACCTTCTGGCCCTTCTTGCTGACGCAGCTCCCCTTCAGGGTGATCACCCCGCCGGCGATCACCTTGGTCGGATAGGTGCAGGCGTAGTGGCGGTTCGATGGCCCGGCCATGAACTTGTCGACCTCGGCCGGGGTGATGCAGCGCTTCTCCGTGGAGGTCTGGCGGATCGGCGACAGCAGCCGGTTGGTGGACTCCCAATAGCCCGGCTGGATCGCTGGCGCGGCCAGGGCGGGTCCGGCGACGAGGGCCAGGATGAGGGCGAGGCGAGGAGCGTTCATCTGGGGCGGACTCTAGCGATGATTCCGGCGCGAGCGTGACCTGCGTCGGATGAACCGGACCTTAGCGCGGCTGCGGCTCGGTGTGGCTGGCCATCAACGCCTGGTTCTTTTCTCGGATCGCCTGGCCGGCCTCATCGTAGAGGAAGGGCAGGAAGACGTAGCGTGTCCCCTGGGTCACCGGCGTCGCCTCGTGCAGCAGGCTGCAGCAGAACACCACCGCGCCGCCGGTCGGTGGGCGGTAGGTGCGCCGGCCGAACTCGGGGAACCGCAGGTCGCCGCCCTCGAACTCTTCCGCATTCAGGTTGATGGAGACCGCGAAGCGGCGGTGGGCGGTGCCGAAGGTCTCATTGTCGCGGTGCGGCTGGAAGAAGCCGCCCTCGACCGCATCGTAGCAGGCCACCAGGTAGCGTTCGATGCGGGTGGCCTTGAACTGGAAGGTGCGCGCGATCATCGGCAGCAGGGCGCGCTGCAGGCGCTCCACGGCGTCACGCTTGAGGCCGGTGTCGTCCAGGATCACGTCGCGGCGGCGCTTCATGTCGTCAAGAAGGCCAACGGTCTTGCCGTCCACGTCGCGCATCACGCCGGAAAGCTGGCCGCCGCGGGCCGCGTAGTGGTCGATCAGCCGGCGGCAGAAGTCCGGCTCGAACACCCGGGGCACGATCAGCACCGGGGCGACCATCGGCGCGCCGCCATGGGATCCCGGTGGCGGCAGGCTGGCGAGGTTGGCGAACAGCCCTTCCGGCGTCTCGATCGGCGCGCGGGCCAGCAGCCGCAGCGACGGGTCGAACAGCAGCCAGGCCGGCGCGGCCTGCCCGGACCCGACCAACGGGCCCACGGCGTCGTCCGGATCGAAGAACCATCGCTGGCCGGGAATCTGGTCCTCAGCCGTGTCTCGGGCGTCAGGCTCGGACGTCACTAGGAAGGCGGTCAGGGTCCTGTCGTTGAACAGGGGCCTTACGGTTTCGAAGGCGGCCAGGGCGGCCGCGCGCCGGGCCAAATCTCTGGGCATGAAACCCAGCAGGACATAACGCCCGCCCAGGGTGCTGAAGTGGAACCGTGGATTGGCGTGGGTGGCGGCGGCGAACCGCGGCGCAAACTCGCCGATGGCGAGATCGGGCAGGGCCCAGCGAGCCAGAGCGGACGGTGCGATGTCGTTCACGGCCGGGCCGGCTCCAGCTGTGCGACGCGGGCGGTGTAGGCGGCCAGCGCCGCCGCGCCGGCCTCGTCGTGGAAGAACGGCAGGAACGCATAGCGCCGGCCGGCGGTGATCTTCGTCGCCTCGTGCATCAGGGCGCAGGAGAACACCACGGCCCCGCCCACCGACGGGCGATAGGTGGCCGGGCCATATTCCGCGAAGCGCAGGTCGCCGCCCTCGAAGTCGTCGTTCAGGTTGATGGAACAGGCGAAGCGCCGATGCGCCGTGCCCTGGGTGGTCATATCCCGATGGGCATGGAACACCCCGCCCTCGGCGGCGTCATAGCAGCTGACCAGCAGCCGCTCGGTGTGGGTGACGCTGAACCCCAGCGCCTGGTGGATCAGCGGGAACAGCCGACGGTCCAGCCGCGCGCGGATCGCGGCCTGCAGGTCCGGCGCCTCGACCAGGATGTCGCGGCGGCTCTTCAGCGCGTCCATCACCGCGACCGTGCGGTCACCATCGTCGCGCATCACGCCGGTCCGCCGGCCGCCGTCGGCCTGGTGCAGGGCGATCAGGGCCTCGCACAGTTCGGGCTCGAAGATGCGCGGCGCGATCAGTATCGGGGCGTGCAGGGGCGTGCCCGCATGCTCGGCGGGGACGGGCAGGGCGGCGATGCGGGCGAACATGGCGTCCGCCGCCTGCACCGGCGCGCTGGCCAGCACCCGCAGGGTCGGGTCCAGCAGCAGCCAGTGCGCCTCGCCGCCATAGCCGGCGGTGATCCGTCCGGAACCGTCCAGCATCCACCGCAGGCCCCGCATGTCCTTCAGACCCTGCGCCGAGCCTGGGTCGCGAAGCACCACGAAGGCGCAGGCGCGGATGTCGTCGAACAGGCCCTGGTGGGCCGCCAGCGCCTTCAGCCCGATGACCCGCGCCGCCGCGTCGCCGGCATCGAAGAACAGCAGCACATAGCGCCCCGCCGCCGTATCGAAGGCGAACTGCGGGTTGGACGGTGTGGGCGCGGTAAACCACGGCGCGGCCTGGCCAGGAAGGAGCGGCATGGTCGCCAACCTAGGGCGATGCGCCGGCGAGGTCACCTGCGGCCGAAAATCCCCGCGCTCACGCGTGTACACACGCACGAGCGCCCGCGCGAAGTGGCGCGGACCCCTTCCAGGTGCTAAGGGTAACGCCCATCTGACAGTCCGATTCTTAGGCGGCTTTCCCTCCCTTGACCGACGAAACCAATACGACCCCTCCCGAGGGTGGGCGCGGGGGCATCGCCCCTATCGCCATCGAAGACGAGCTGAAGCGCTCGTACCTCGACTACGCCATGAGCGTGATCGTCAGCCGGGCGCTGCCTGATGTGCGTGACGGGCTCAAACCCGTGCACAGACGCATCCTGTTCTCGATGGGCGAGAACAACCACACGCCGGATCGTTCCTATGTGAAGTCCGCCCGCATCGTCGGCGACGTGATGGGCAAGTATCACCCGCACGGCGACGTCGCGATCTACGACACCTTGGTGCGCATGGCGCAGCCGTTCTCGATGAGCCTGCTGCTGATCGACGGCCAGGGCAACTTCGGCTCGGTGGACAACGATCCCCCGGCCGCCATGCGCTATACCGAAAGCCGCATGACCCGGGCCGCCATGGCCATCCTGGCGGACCTCGACAAGGATACGGTCGACTTCAAGGACAACTACGACGGCTCCGAGAGCGAGCCGGTGGTGCTGCCCTCGCGCATCCCGAATTTGCTCGTCAACGGGGCGGGCGGCATCGCGGTCGGCATGGCCACCAACATCCCGCCGCATAACCTGGGCGAGATCGTCGATGCCTGCCTGGCCTATGTGGACGACCCGGATGTCAGCCTCGACACCCTGCTGGACATCGTGCCCGGTCCCGATTTCCCCACCGGCGGCCAGATCATCGGCCGCACCGGCGCGCGCATGGCGCTGATGACCGGTCGCGGCTCGGTGATCATGCGCGGTGAGGCTTCTGTCGAAGAGATTCGAAAAGACAAAGAAGCCATCATCATCACCTCGATCCCCTACCAGCTGAACAAGGCCGGCCTAGTCGAGCGCATCGCCGAACTCGTGCGTGAAAAGCGCATCGAGGGTATTTCCGACCTGCGCGACGAGAGCGATCGCCAGGGCATGCGCATCGTCATCGAGATGAAGCGCGACGCCTCGGCCGACGTGCTGCTGAACCAGCTCTATCGCTTCACGCCGCTGCAATCCTCGTTCGGCGTCAACATGCTGGCGCTGAATCGCGGCCGGCCGCTGCAGATGGGCCTGCGGGACATGATCACCGCCTTCGTGGATTTCCGCGAAGAGGTGGTGGTCCGGCGGACCAAGTTCGAACTGGGCAAGGCCCGCGACCGCGGCCACGTGCTGGTCGGCCTGGCCATCGCCGTCGCCAACATCGACGAGTTCATCCACATCATCCGCTCGTCCAAGGACCCGACCGAGGCCCGCGAGCGGCTGGTGGCCAAGGACTGGCCGGCGGGCGACATGCTGCCCCTGGTCGAACTGATCGCCGACCCGCGCACCCTGGTGATCGACGGCCCGGACGGCATGCTGATCCGGCTCACCGAGGAGCAGGCCCGGGCGATCCTGGCGCTGACCCTGTCGCGCCTCACCGGGCTCGGCCGCGAGGAAATCTTCGCCGAGGCCGGCGAGTTGTCGGGCACGATCCAGGGCCATCTGGAAATTCTGTCCTCCCGCGCACGGGTCATGGCGATCGTGCGTGAGGAGCTGGTCGAGGTCAGGACCGCCTTTGCCGTGCCGCGCCGCACCCAGATCGTCGACGGCGACGCCGACGTCGAGGACGAGGACCTGATCGCCCGCGAGGAGATGGTCATCACCGTCACCCACGGCGGCTATGTGAAGCGCACCCCGCTGTCGATCTACCGGACCCAGCACCGGGGCGGCAAAGGCCGCTCAGGCATGGCGACCAAGGAGGAGGATGCCGTGACCCGGGTGTTCTCCGCCAACACCCACACGCCGATGCTGTTCTTCTCCAGCGGCGGCAAGGCCTACCAGCTGAAGGTGTGGCGCCTGCCGGTCGGCACGCCCACCTCGCGCGGCAAGGCCTTCGTCAACCTGCTGCCCATCGAGCCCGGCGAAAGCATCACCTCGATCCTGCCGCTGCCCGAGGACGAGGCGACCTGGGACCAGTACGACGTGATGTTCTCCACCCGCTCCGGCGGCGTGCGGCGCAACAAGCTCAGCGACTTCATCGGCATCAAGCGCAACGGCAAGATCGCCATGAAGCTGGATGAGGGTGACAGCATCGTCGGCGTCGGCGTCTGCAACGCCGAGCAGAACGACATCCTGCTGACCACCGCGCTCGGCCGCTGCATCCGCTTCGCCACCGAGGAGGTCCGGGTGTTCGCCGGCCGCGACTCGACCGGCGTGCGCGGTATCCGTCTGGCCGAGGGCGATACCGTGATCTCCATGGCCATCCTTCGCGCGGTCGCGGCCAGTCCCGACGAACGGACGGCCTACGTCAAGCACGCCAACGCCATGCGCCGCGCCATCGGCGAGGCGGACGACGCCGATGAGGCCGCTGCGCCCGAAGAGGACGAGGGTGAGGCCGCCGACGGCCACTTCAGCCTGTCACCCGAACGCATCGCCGAACTGGGCGCGGCGGAGGAGGTCATCCTGACCGTCTCCACCGAGGGCTACGGCAAGCGCACCTCGGCCTATGAGTTCCGGCGCACCGGTCGCGGCGGCCAGGGCCTGTTGGCGCAGGACCTCACCAAGCGGGGCGGCCGCCTGGCCGCCTCCTTCCCCGTCGATGACAGCGACCAGATCCTGCTCGTCACCGACCAGGGCCAGCTGATCCGCACCCCGGTGACCCAGGTCCGCATGGTCGGCCGCAACACCTCCGGCGTGATCATCTTCCGTACCAGCTCCGACGAGCACGTCGTGTCGGTGGAGCGCCTGGCGGATGCCGGCGATGATGATGTGGCGGATGGCGGCGCCGACCTAGGCGCGACGGCCGAGCCCGGCCCCGAGGCATAGCCTTTCACCTCCCCCGCCAAGCGGCGGGTTAGGGTGACAGTGCATTAGGCTCGGACTGGCGTTGGCGACAGACTGGCGTTGGCGACAGGAATGGCAATTCCGGCGGGGCCAAGTTTAGGGCACCGTCACCCCAACCGAAAGCTCCCCACCGAAAGCCCCCTACTCGGGGGCCTCGGCCGAGAGCTGACGGAGCGTCTCGCCATAGGCGCCGGATGTCGCGACCAGAGTGATCGCGCCCAGCAGATAGGCGGGAATGGAGATGGCCGAAATGGCGACCATGAGCCCGGCCGCGCCCATGTGAAGTCTGTCGGACAGCACGCCGACAAGCAGGGGCGCGAAAGCGGGCAGGACGCCCACGCTGAGGGCGAAGAGGCCCGAGGCGCTACCGCGGGCGTTGGCCGGACTGAGATCCTGCACCAGCGAGAAATTGTGCGCCATGGCCGCGAAGATCAGGGTGAACTGGGCCGTCATGACCACATAGGCGAGACCCAGGTTGTGAACGAAGGGCAGCACCGCCCCTGGCACCGCGCTCATCAGCATCGCGGCCAGATAGAGCTTGAGCGGGGCAAGAACCCCGTGCCGGGCGGTCAATCGCCGGAGTGCAAGTCCGGATCCCAGAATCCCCAGGAGCGACGAAGCCAGAAAGACAGCACCGACTCCCGCGCCGAGTTGGGCCGGGGTCAGGTCGTGGGCCCGCATCATGTACACGGTGGTCCACGACAGGACCGCGGAGCTTCCGATTCCGAACAGGCAGAACGCCGCGTAGAGGCCGAAGGTGGCGCGAAAGTGCCGACGGAAGAAGGATGTCGGCGACGGCGCTGCGCGGAAGGCTGCCGTTCGCCGGACCGGGCCGGCGAGCACGACGCCCAGAGCGACCGGGATCCCGAGGGCGGCCGCCAGGAGCAGGCCGAGGCGCCAAGGCGCGAGGAGGCTGAGCGGGCCAGGCAGCGCCGCCCGGTGTTCAGATATAAAGCTTAGCGCCACGCCGCAGATTGCCAGGGTGATGCCCGCCGAGGCGACAATGACCGCGCCATAGATCAGGTTGACCTTACGCCGCATCCGATCCGGGAACAGGTCTGGAATCGCGGAATTGAAGATCGGCAGGAGAGCCATCTCACCCATCGAGAGCGCGAAGGCTCCGATCACCAACCCGATAAAGGATGTGGCGGTGCCCATGACCGCCGTGGCCGCCGACCAACCCAGAATACTGACGGCCAGCAGCCATTGACGCGCTGTCCGGTCGGCGAGCCAGCCCAGCCCCAGGGTCGCCACCCCCGACAACAGTCCGGGAGCGAGGCCGGTTATGATGCCGATCTGGGCGTCGCTGAGGCCCATGTCGGCCTTCAGTGGCCCGACGATGAGCGGAAACATCTGCTTGTTGACGCTTCCAGACACCGCCGCCGTCAGGATCATCCCGAGCACTATCCAGCGCCGCACACCATCGCGCGCAGTCGACAATCCGGTTTCGGAGGTCGCGTCGGACGCCCTATCCGAGGCTGTAGCGCTCCGGCGCCGGTGAATGAATCGGGACCTTGAACTCTCGGGGGGGGACAACATGAGTTCTGGCTCAGCCCTCGGTCTTGAGCTTGCTCTGGAGACGGGCGAAGTCAGGGTTGGCCCGGAACAAGATCAACAGGCCGACAACCGGGGTCAGGGCCAGCGAGGGCATGAGATACGGCAGGAAGCCACCGCGCGCGCGGAACGCCAGCGCCGTGACCATCAAGCACAGCAGCACATAGACAATGATCGGGATCGTGGAGATCATTCGGGCTCGCAGGAAATTTGAGGAACAACTGGGACCTGCGGGCTGCGCGTACGCGCAGCCCGCAGGTAGATCCCTCTAGGCGGCGACCACTTCGGCGTCGTCGACCGCTGCGGCCGGCTTCTTCGACGCCTTTTCCTTCAGGGCCTCGAACTCGGCCTGGAAGTGGGCGCGGATCACCTTCGCATCCAGCGACAGCAGGGTGCCGCCAGCTTCGAAGTGCTGGGCGAAGACGCGGCCGAGCGCAGCGGTGGTCACCCCCGCTATGGCCGGGAGCAGCGCCAGGCCGAGGAAAGTCCCGACAACCGGCACGCCCTTGACCAGCGAGCTAAGCACGGTGGCTTTCAGCGTGGGAACGCCACCGCCGAGAACCGAGATCGCCGCCAACCTGATGCGCTCCTGGGAAGCGTCCTGACCGAAGATGCGCGCCAGTTCGCCGATCATCTTGTACTGGGTGCCGGCGATCGCAACGACATCGATGATCGGGAACGGGACCAGACCGAAGCCCGCCGACATAACAACGTGCGTGTTGATGACCTTGGTGGCCTCATCAGCCTGCGACGTCACGCCCGTTTCAACTTCAACTTCCGTGTCTTCAATCGTCTTGGTATCCATGATTTAAAATACTGATTTTGAATATTTATGGAAATGTAACATCGAAACCCACACCGAAAGTTCTGGGTTTTGCAATATAAACATCACCTTGAACAGGGTTATTTCCGAGATCTATAAGCGCAATCCCGCCTTGCTGTGCGGCTTTATCGGTTAAATTGTTGACGAAGATCTTGAACCGAACGTTATTCCGAACCACGGATGCGTATAGATTGACCAATTGGTATGAGGGGGCTTCCACGGTCGGGGCCGCGCTGGGGCCCGTCTGCACGCCCGTCAGCCATTGCTTGTCGACGTAGCGCCAGTTGCCGCCAACCGCCGCGTTCCAGCCCTCGACGGGTGACCAGGCGTAGTCCGCGTTGAGGCTCCCGGCGAACTTCGGGACGCCGGGGAGCTGGTAACCCTTGACGAAGTTCGAGTCAGCGATGACCGACTTCAACTCCGACTTCGTGTAGGCAAGATTGCCCCCCAGAACGAGCCCCTGAACCGGCGTCCAGGAGGTGGTCAGTTCCAGGCCGTGCGACTTGGCGTCGCCGCCGTTCGCCAGATAGGAGAAACCGCTCCGGACAGCGTTGAGCTGGACGTCCTTCCAGTCGACCGCGAATACTGTGGCGTTGAACAACACTGTATCTTCGAGGAAGTTCGACTTCACACCCAGCTCGTAGTTCACCAGGCTGTCGGACTTTACGCTGAGTGGCGCCGCCGGCGTGGGCGCGTTCGGCCCGCCAGGGCGATAGCCGCTGGCGACCCGCCCATAGACCATGACGTCGGGGGTCACGCGATATCGCGCCGAGGTGGACCAGGTGGTGACGTTCTCGTGGTTGTTTGGAGCGGTCACGACACCGGCGGAGGCGCCAGCGAAGACGCCGCCGCTGGTCTGTACCCAGGACTGCTCGTTGCGAGCCAAGCGTACACCGGCCGAAACGTCGAAAGTGTCGGTGAGGGCCCAGGTCACGTCCCCGAACGCTGCATACTCCTTGTATTTGGTCGCCAGCGCGGTTGTCAGGAACGGATTGAGACCCGGCGCGAGCGTGAAATCGGGTCGATAGAGCCGAACCCCGTCACCGCGGGTCGGGTCGCCCTGCTGCGATTGCTCGTCCGTGAAGAAGGCGCCCAGGGTCCATTGCAGGGGCGCTGAGGTAGCCGGCGAGGCGACCCGGATTTCCTGGGTGAACTTGTCGAGGCTGATGCTGGTGTCCGAACGCGCCATGGCGTTCGGCACGCCGAACAGGAACCCGAACGGGCGCACGGCGAGGCTCTGGTCGGCGGAGATCTTGACGCGCTGTTCAGTATAGCTGGTGGCCGAGGTCACGAGGGCGATATCGGCATCCCAGTTCAACGTGGCGGCGTAGAGCGTGATGTCTTTCTTCAACTGCTGCGGATAGGCGTGGTTCTCGGTCAGCTTTCCATAGGGTCGGGAAAGCTTGACGATCCGCGCACCGCCGGCCGCCACCGACGTGAGGCCCGCATAGGACACCACGCCGCCGTCATCAGCGTCGATCTCTGTGCGATAGATGTCGCCCTTGACCGTTAGCTTCGGCGAGGCCTGCCAGAATACGGCCAGACGGCCGCCGCGCTGGTGTTCCGAATTGACGTCCTTGTCGACCGCGCCGGGCCAGACATTATTGATATAACCGGGTTGCTCACGGTCATACGCGCTCAGGCGCACCGCCAGTTGCTCGGAGATCAGCGGCACATTTACGACGCCCCGCACCGTGTGCCCTATGGAGCCCGAGCCTTCGGTGGCTTCGGCGTCAGCGCCGACGCTCGCAGAGAAGCCGCTGACATCAGCTGGCTTGAGCACATATTTGACGAGACCGCCCAGCGCGCCAGCCCCATAAAGCGTGCCCTGAGGACCGCGAAGGACCTCCAGTCGCTCCAAGTCGTAGGGCAGCAGATCCAGGATCGTGTTGGCGCCATAGTTGAACAGGCCGCTGGATCCGATTGGCGTTTCATCGACATAGGCCGCCACCGAGGCGCCCGTGCTGACCGATGCGATGCCGCGCAGATTTAGGGCTGACAGGCCAGCCTTGCCGAGGTTGGCGACATTCAAGCCCGGAACATTGATTGCGTAGTCGGAAAGCTGCGCCTGGTTACGCGCCTGAAGCACTTCGCCACGCTCTGCGGTGACTGAAGCGGGAACAACCTGCACGTTTTCGGCGCGCTTCTGGGCGGTGACGACAAGCTCCGGCAGTTCGGTTCGCGAGGACGCCGGGGCGCCTTGCGCTTGGGCGACGTTGGCGGCCGCCAATGCTACAATGAGAGCGGTGGTTGAGACGCCGAATAGGTGGATGCGACTTAAGATCATTGTAGCTTTACTCAGAAACTGGAGGATGACCCGCCCAGTATCATTTCGCGGCAGGCTACAAGGCGGCGCATTCGAGCCGGAAATTGTTCAATTGCGCCTTCAAAAGTGCTTTCAGGCAAACGGCGGGGCGCCTAGGCCGATCACGGCGCCTTGGCGATCCGGGTGTCCTTGCCGGTCTTGGCAGTCTTGGCGGTCTTGGCGTTAAAACAGGGCGCTCGCGGCGCGCGGGGTCGGGGTGACACGTCGCCAGCCTGCGGGCGTCCGGCCGCGATGACGGCCCGCTAAGCTCAAAATCCTTGCCTCAGTCCCCTGTTGATGATAGGAACAAACCAAGAACTATTCGGCGCTCTTTGTCAAGTGAATTCAAGCCTCCTCGCGCGCTCGCGCATAGCTTGTCCCATGTCTTGATCATTGGGTGGAGGCTTTGGCGACCTATCGCCTTCCGGTTCCGGCGGCCCTAAGCCGATAGGATCGTGCCTGCCGCCGCCTTCGGCCCACGGCCCGAGGGCGCCCCTCACGCCACGGGAAGCGCGTCGCGTCGGGCCCGGAACTCCGGCTTCAGGGGCGGTCACAAGCCCTCCGGCGCCATCCGTGGAAATCCGTGAAATCCGTCGTTCCCGTCTCTTCGCCTGCGGCGCCTGAATTTGCGCGACGACGATTTCCCCTTGCCAGCGGCGCGGCCGGCGGCGAAAGGGCGAGAGGTTGTGTTTGGGGATCCCTAGAGCATGCATCGCGTCGGGTTCTATCCGGGCACATTCGACCCGATCCACAATGGCCACATCGACATCATGGGTCGGGCCGTCAAGCTGGTGGACCGGCTGGTGATCGGGGTCGCGATCAATGTCGGCAAGGGGCCGCTGTTCTCGCTCGATGAGCGGGTGGCGATCGTCGAGGAAGCCATTGCCCCCCTGCGCAGCCGTGCGGAAGTCCTCGTCCAGCCCTATGAGGGCCTGACCATGCACTTCGCCCGCAGCATCGGGGCTTCGGTGATCGTGCGCGGCCTGCGGCGGATCTCGGACTTCGAGTTCGAGTTCCAGATGACGGCCATGAACCAGCAGTTGGACCGTGAGATCGAGACAGTCTTCTTCATGGCCGATCCGCGTCATCTGGCGATCGCCTCGAAGCTGGTGAAGGAGATCGCCATGCTGGGTGGCGAGGTGGACAACTTCGTCAGCCCCTCGGTCCGGGATCGGCTGCTGGCCAAGCTCGGCCGCGCCTGAGGGCTGGCAAGCTCGGGTCGGTGCGGCTAGGAGAGGGGCGCATGAAGATGACGCCCCTGTTCCTCGCCGCCGCGGTCGCGGCCCTGTCGGCCTCGGCTATCGCCGCGCCCAAGCCTCCAGCCGCCAAGCCGGCCGCCGCCACGCCGGCCAAACCTTCAGGCCCCTTAGCCGCCGACTGGCGCACGCCCAATCCTGACGACGTGCTGGTGATCGACACCAACAAGGGCCGGATCATCGTGGAGATGGTTCCCGAGGTGGCGCCGATCTTCACCGACCGGATGCGCGAACTGGCGCTGGAGCACTTCTTCGACGGCCAGACCTTCTTCCGGGTCATCGAGGACTTCATGGATCAGACCGGCGACCCGGAGAACCGCGGCACCGGCGGCTCCACCAAGCCGGACGTGAAGGCCGAGTTCCTGTTCCGCCGCGGGCCCGACACCGCCTTCACCCTGGCCGTCGATCAGAGCGTCGCAGAGGTGGGCTTCATCAAGTCACTGCCGGTGGCGACCCAGTCGATGATGCTCGCCCCCATGACCAAGGACGGCAAGGTCAGCGGCTTTGCCTTCTATTGCCCGGGCGTCGCCGGCGCGGCGCGGGGCGAGGCGGAGAACTCCGCCAACAGCCAGTTCTTCCTGATGCGCGCCAGCTTTCCGGCTCTGGAGCGGAAGTACACCGCCTGGGGCCGGGTGATTTCGGGGCAGGGCGCCGTGACCCAGATCAAGACCGGCGAACCGGTCGAGGATCCGCAGGACAAGATGCTGACCCTGCGGGTGCTCAGCGACATGCCGGAGAAGGATCGGCCGAAGATCCGCGTGATCGATCCGGCCGGCAAATGGTTCAAGGCCGAGGTCGCCCGGGCGCAAGTCGCCGGCGGGACCAGTTTCACGGCCTGTGATGTGAACATTCCAGTCGAGGTGAAGTGATGGAAGACGCCGAAAACACCCTGATCCTGACGCTCGCGGGCGGCCCGGTGACGATCAAGCTGCGCCCCGACCTGGCGCCGAAGCACGTGGAACGCATCAAGGAACTGGCGCGCGAGGGCTTCTACGACGGCGTCGTCTTCCACCGGGTGATCCCGGGCTTCATGGCCCAGGGCGGCGATCCGACCGGCAGCGGCATGGGCGGCTCCAAGAAGCCGGACCTGCCGGCGGAATTCTCCAAGACGCCGCACCTCGAGGGCGTCTGCTCCATGGCCCGCAGCGCCAGCCCGAACTCGGCCAACAGCCAGTTCTTCATCTGCAACGCCGACGCCAAGTTCCTCGACGGCCAGTACACGGTCTGGGGCGAGGTGACCGACGGCATGGACCATGTGCACGCCCTGCCGGTTGGCGAGCCGCCGCGCAGTCCCGGCAAGATCGTCTCGATGAAGGTCGCCGCCGACCTGTGACCCGCGAGGTCAGGGTGTCGCGGCCGGCGCCAGGGTGACGATCAGCGGATAGTGGTCCGAGCCCAGCCAGGGGCCGCGCTCGACCTTCACCGTAGCCCAGCCGGGGCCGGCATAGACGTGGTCGATCGGCAGGAAGGGCAGGGGCCATGCGCGGCCCAGCACCTGCGCCGGATAGGTGGGCACGTCGCGATCGCGGCGGGTGAGGCCGAGGCCGCGATCGAGGTTCTGAAGCCCCTTCGACCAGGGCGTGGCGTTGAAGTCGCCGGTCAGTATCATCCGTTCGCGCGGCAGGCGGGCGACCAAGCTGGCCAACTCCCGGTGCTGGCGGGCGACCGGCGGCGCGGTTGGCCAGGCCAGGTGGGTGGTCACCAACTCCATCGGGCCGCCAGAGTGGGCGTAGGTGGCGTTGACGAAGCTAAGCTTTGACCGCGGCGACACAGTCGGTCGGTTCATCGTCACGTACTGAGCCGGAGTAAGGATCATCAGGTCGCCGTGCGACCCGGCGGTCTTCCAGCCGGTCCGCCTGATCAGCAGATCCCGCAGGTCGTGGCGGGCCTCCGTCACGGTGACGATGTCCGGATGCTGGGCGATCAGCCAGTCGGCGATGCGGCCGATGTCGGCGTTATCGCGCAGGGCGTTGATCTGGATGACCTTGATCTGCCCTGTCGCGGTGGCGGGCGCGGTCGGACCTGCTTCCCGTACGAACTCCGGGCGGATCAAGGCGCCGCTCGCCAGCAGCGCCAGCACCGAGGCCGCCACCATCGGACCCCGCCGCGCCGCCAACGCCCAGGCCAAGCCGCCCAGTCCTACCGCGCCGTAGACGAGGGCGAAGTGCGACAGCAGGTCGAACCGCGCGTCACGGTCGCCGAACAACGCCACCACCGCGGCGAGGGCTGCGGCCAGGACCAGCACGGACAGCACCAGGGTGACCCCGTTCACGACCCGCGCCACATGACCCCCAAGCTTGACGCGGGCGGCCCCGCATGTGTTTCACCTCGCCCTTCATGACGCTTGCCGACTTCGATTTCCACCTGCCGGACGACCGGATCGCGCTGCGGCCCGCCAGCCCGCGAGATTCCGCGCGCCTGCTGCTGGTCGAACCCGGCGCGCCGCTGCGTGATCTCCAGGTGCGCGACCTGCCGGGGCTGTTGCGCGCCGGTGATGTGCTGGTGGTCAACGACACCCGGGTGATCCCGGCCCGCCTGAAGGGGTTCCGGCTGCGCGGTGAGAGCCGGATCGCCGTCGAGGCGACGCTGCATCAGCAGCGGTCCGGCCATGTCTGGACCGCCTTCATGCGTCCGGGGAAGAAGCTCGCGGTCGGTGACCGGCTGGTGTTCGGTGAGACCGACGACCGGGCCTGCCTGCTGGGCAGGCTCGACGCCACGGTGGAGGCGAAGGGGGACGGCGGCGAGGTGACCATCGCCTTCGACCTGTCCGGCCCGGACCTGGTGGTGGCCATCGCCGAACGGGGCGTCATGCCACTGCCACCCTACATCGCCGCCAAGCGGCCGGTGGACGCGCAGGATCGCGCTGACTACCAAACGGTCTATGCTGCGGAAGACGGCTCGGTCGCCGCGCCGACCGCGGGCCTGCACTTCACCCAGGACCTGCTCGAACGCCTGGCCGACATGGGCGTGACGGTGGAGCGGGTCACCCTGCATGTGGGCGCGGGCACCTTCCTGCCGGTGAAGACCGAGGACCTGGCGAACCACCACATGCACGCCGAGTGGGGCGAGGTGGACGCCGCCACCGCCCAGCGCCTGAACGCCGCACGCGCGGCCGGCGGCCGGATCGTCTGCGTCGGCACCACCTCATTGCGGCTCCTTGAGAGCGCCGCCGGCGAGGACGGGCGGGTGCGGCCCTTCTCGGCCGAGACGGCGATCTTCATCACGCCCGGCTACCGCTTCCGCGCCGTGGACGGGCTGATGACCAACTTCCACCTGCCGAAGTCGACCCTGTTCATGCTGGTCTCGGCGTTTGCCGGCTTGCCGGTGATGCGGACCGCCTATGCCCACGCCATCGAGACCGGCTATCGCTTCTACTCCTACGGCGACGCCAGCCTGCTGTGGCGGGCCGCCTGATGGGCGCCTTCCCGTTCCGCATCGACGCCACCGACGGCAAGGCGCGAACCGGCGTGCTGGAAACGCCGCGCGGCGACATCCGCACGCCGGCCTTCATGCCGGTCGGCACGGCGGGCACCGTCAAGGCGCTGACCGTCGACCAGGTGGCCGCCACCGGGGCCGACATCCTGCTGGGTAACACCTACCACCTGATGCTGCGGCCCACCGCCGAGCGCGTGCATCGGCTGGGCGGGCTGCACCGGTTCATGCGCTGGGAGAAGCCGATCCTGACCGACAGCGGCGGCTTCCAGGTGATGTCGCTGTCGAAGATCGCCAAGGTTACCGAGGAGTGCGTCACCTTCCAGAGCCACATCGACGGCAGCCGCCATGTGCTGAGCCCGGAACGGTCGATGGAGATCCAGGCCGATCTCCTGGGCTCCGATATCGTGATGCAATTGGATGAACTGGTAGCCCTGCCGGCCAGCGAGGATCGCACCGCCGAGGCGATGCGGCGCTCGGCGCGCTGGGGCCAACGATCCAAGAACGCGTTCGGCGAACGAAATGATCAAGCGTTGTTCGGCATCCAGCAGGGCGGCCTGTCGGAGGGGCTGCGCCGGGAATCGGCCGAGCGGCTGATGGAGATCGGCTTCGACGGCTACGCCCTGGGCGGGCTGGCGGTGGGCGAGGGGCACGCGGCCATGGTCGAGGTGCTGGACTTCGCCCCCGCCATGCTGCCGGAGGACCGCCCGCGTTACCTGATGGGGGTTGGCAAGCCGATTGACATCGTCGAGGCGGTGCTGCGCGGGGTGGACATGTTCGACTGCGTGCTGCCGACCCGCTCGGGTCGACACGGCCAGGCCTGGACCTGGGACGGGTCGGTGAACCTCAAGAACGCCCGTTTCGCCGACGACGACACGCCGCTGGACCCCGCCAGCGATGTGCCGGCAAGCCGCGACTATTCGAAGGCCTACCTGCACCACCTGGTAAAATCGAGCGAGATCCTCGGGCAGGTGCTGCTTAGCTGGCACAACCTGGCCTTCTTCCAGGCCCTGATGGCGGAACTGCGGGCGGCTATCTCCGAGGGGCGGGCGCAGGCGTTCCGGGACGAGATTGCGAGGCGGCAGGCACGGTCCGGGTCGGAAACCGCGGCATAGGTCCTTTGCGCTGCTCGACGACGGGCGGCGCGCCGGCGCGTTCATGGCTCGGCGTGGCGGGGGGCATGCAGCCGCGGGCCTCGCCCAGTCCCTTCAGGTAGCCGCGTCGCACATTGCCGGCGATGATCGCCGACTGCACCAGCTTGTCATGCGCCTCGGCGCCGGAGAGCCGGCGGACCCAGCCGCGGAACGGGATCGCGTCGGAGGCCAGGTCGGCGGCGGCGCCGAGCGCCGTGGACCGGCCGCGATCCATCAGATTCTCGTCGCCGAACGGCAGCAGGTCGATGTCCGGGCCCAGCGCCTGGTCCAGCGGGCGAATCAGGCTGGCGAGTTGCGGGCACTTCCAGTTGCGCGGCGGCCGGGCGTAGGGATCGGCCAGGGTCTGCAGCAGTATGTCCGGGATCTTGGTCCGCGCCACGTTCAGGTCGCGCAGCGGGGCGGTTGCGGCGCCTTCGACGCTCTCGCGCTTCACCTGGTCCGAGGTCTTCATCTGGTCGATCGGCGGTGGCTCGGCGGCCTTCGCGGCGGGCTGCGCTGACTTGGTCGGGCTCTGGGCATGGCCCGGGGCGGTGGCGGCGAAGCCTGCCAGCAAGGCGGCGGAGAGGATCAAGACGTGGCGCATCCGGGCAAGCATAGCCCCACTTGCGGCGCTGTTAAGACAAAGGCTGAGAATGCGGCTTCCACTTTCCGCATTCGCCCTCTAGGTTCCGCGCCGCTTCGCCCCGGCGTCCGAACCCGGACGCGGCGTCGAGGGCCGGTAGCTCAGTGGTAGAGCATCCGACTTTTAATCGGATGGTCGTGAGTTCGAACCTCACCCGGCCTACCAATTCCAGACATGCCAAGGGCCGGAGGGATCGCTCCCGCCGGCCCTTGATCGTTCAGCTCTGCATGCCGCCGCTATTGCTGCGTGGGGCCGCCGGACTTGGCCAGATAGGCTTCGAGCGCCTGGCGGGCCACGGTCTTGCAGCCGCTGGTCTCGGCCACGTGGACGATGTCATCCAGGGTGGTCAGGGCTTCCAGCGCCGGGCAGATGCCGCCACGACGGGCCCCGAAGGTGCGACCCTCGGGCGGCGGCTGGACCAGGGCGCGGAGGGTCTCGAAGCGGGCGGTGTCCGCGGAGGACAGCCTGGCTCCCGGCACGATCGCGCCGCTGGCGGCGCCGCGCAGGGTGGTGACCTCGCCGGAGGCGCGCATCAGGGTGAGGGTCTGGCCCGTGGCCAGGGCCACTTTCGCGCCGGCGTCATAGGCCTGGCCGCGCTTGATGCCCGGATCGGTTGAGTTAACCACAATGTAGTCGCTGGCCATCGCCGTGCCGGCGAAGGCGAACGACAGGGCGAGGCCAATTAGAGTCTTACGCATTCAGGTAACCCCCCTAAGGTCGTCTTAGTTCGGTGGTGCGCAGGCCAGCCTAATATCACACCAGGGGTCTGAACGACAGCTGAACCGATGTCTGGTCGAACTCAACTACGCGGCGACGGGTCGCGCAGACGCAGGAAACCAAACTTCAGCATCCAGGCCAGGCCGCGTTCGACGAAGGGCCGGCGTTCCGGCGGCGCGTCCCGCAGGATCTGAGCGACGGTCTGCGGGCGCTCGGTGAGGCGGGCGACCAGCACCTCGACCTCGGTGTCGTAGGGCAGGCGGGCGGCGGGGTTGCGGACCGCGGGGCGGTTCAGCCGCGCCACCACCTCGCCGGGGGCGAAGGGCCGCGCCGCCTCCAGCATGTCATCATTCGCCAGCACCGCGGTCGGATAGCTGGCGAACATGCGGAAAGGGTCCAGACGGTAAGGGTTGTCGCGCGCCGGCTGTGCGGGCGCGGCCAGCCGGCGACGGCGCAGCTCGGCCCACAGCGCCTGGTACTGCGGGATCACCACGCGCCAGTCGAACACCTCCAGCGCGCGCCGCCGCCCGGCCTCACCCATCCTGGCCCGCAGGTCCGGGTCGGCGAACAGCCGGGTCAGCGCCTCGGCCGCGTCGCCCACGTCCACCGCGGTAAACAAGCCGGCCGACCCCGCATAGTCCTCGTACTTTATCAGGCGGTGGGCGTAGGCGTAGGCGAGGTCCGAGCCCAGGCCCGGCCGGGGCGCGGTGGTGCGGATGCGGAAGCCGTCCACGCCGTGGCGCACGGTGTCGCGATAACCATCCCAATCGCTGACCACGCAGGGCAGGCCGGCGGCCATCGCTTCCAGCGGGGTCAGGCCGAAGGTTTCCTGCACATTGTCCGACAGCGACAGGAACACGTCGGCGGCCGAGACGATCTCGTCGCGGGTGCGGGCCGAGGTGTCGCTGACGTGCCGGATCACGACGTCCTCGCAGAACGCGGCGGCAGCGGCCTGGAACTCCTGTTCCTCCTCCACGCGCCGGGCGCCGCCGAACATGATCCAGTAGACGGTCTTGCCCAACCTCTGGCTGGCTTGCTGCAGGGCTAGGCCCATCGGGCCCGGGTGCATCTTGGTGCCGATGCTGAAGCGGCCCAGGTGCAGGGCGACCGGGGCGTCCTGGGGGATGCCAAGCTCGTCACGCCAGCGCTGGCGCGCCTCCGGGTCGAGCCGGAAGTCCTCGACATGGACGCCGAGCGGGATGGTCACCAGCTGGGCGGGCGGGATGCGGGTGGCGCCGAGCCGCTCCTGCAGGTGCGCCGCAACCGCCTCCAGCAGGGTCTCCACCGCCTTGCGGCCGGGCTCGGAGGTGCAGATCAGGGCGTCCCAGGGCTCGACCGGCGCACTCAGCAGGCCCGCGATCTCGTCAAGGATATAGGGCTCGGCGATGGTGTGGGTGACGCCGGTCAAGGAATAGGCCGTGCCCCCGGACGCGCGGCGCGCCCAGGCTTCCTGGCGGATCTCCGGCGTGGGGATGTAGAGCGCGCCGGCCTCCGCCAGCCCGGGGCGGTCCTGGCGGCCCAGCCAGTTTACCGGCCGGCCGGGCGGTCCCAGCCGGTCAATCAGGGCGTCCAACTCTGCGCGGTCCTGATCGTAGAGGTTCCAGAAGTGGAAGCGATCAACGTCGGCGTACTTTAGGAAGCCGCGCAGGAACCCTTCGCCCGCCGAATTGCGCCCCATGGGCCGCGCGATTGAGGCGTCATAGGGCTCTGTGTTGAGCTGGATCGCCGCGTTCGCCCCCGCGTTTGGCATGGTTGGCCGCGACGTCAGGCTTCAGCGGTCGGCCGGGCGCGCGGAGGCGACGGCCGTCGGCAGGGGCTTGGAGCCGTCGCCGACGATGGTGAAGGGCGCCCAGAAATAAGGGTGCGAGAACTGCTCGCTGGCCTGCAGCACCGCCTGGGACTTCAGCATCGCCTCGGCGGAGCTGGGTGTCCCGGCGGAGAACATGCCGGTCATCAGCCGAACCGTCGCCACCGAGTCCACCGACCAGTGCGAGACGATCAGCGACCGGCCGCCGGCGTAGATCACCGCGCGGGTGAGACCGCCCAGGGCTTCGCCGCCACCTTGCAGGCCGGTGGCCGCGTCGTCGCCACCGGCGCCGCCGGTGTCGCAGGCTGAGAGCACCACCAGGTCGGCGTCGAGCTTCAGGTCCAGGATTTCGCTGGAGTTGAGCAGACCGTCCGAATCGCCAATGCCCACCGAGGTCATCAGCGCCGGCTCGGGCAGGCAGGCCGAGGGCTGCGGCAGCAGGCCGTGGGTGGCGAAGTAGATGACCTTGTAGTCGGACAGGTCGGTGCGCGCCTTGACGGTATCGTCGGTGAAGGCCTTGCCGGTGATGATGGTGTCGCCCGAGCCCGCGCCCAGGCTGGCGCCCACCTGGCGGACCTCGTCGGCGGTGTCGGGCAGGGCCGGCATCTGCAGCAGCGCCAGGCGGGTGTTCTCGCAGACGTTGCTGATATCGCGGTTGCTGCGGATGCTGACCGAGCGGCGGACCACGGAGGAATAGGCGGCCGGGTCGCCACGGGCGGGCGTCGAGGGATCGGCGAACGCCAGGAAGCTCTGCTTGGCCCGCGACGGAGCGAAGGCGCGCGACTGCATGAAGCTGGCGGCCGACAGCACCAGGGCTGAATCGGTCTTGGCGCCCAGCCAGGCGACCTTGCGGTAGTCCGGGTCCTTGCCGGCCGGCGTCGCGGCCAGCAGGGCGGACGGGTCGCTGGTGACGAAGGTGGCCACCGGCAGGGCGATCAGTCCCGCGTCCGGCTCATAGATCAGATGCCTGGCGGCCTGGATTTCACCGGCCACCGGACCGAACAGCTTCTGGAACAGAGCATGGGACCCTGCCAAGTCGAACGGGGGCAGGCTGTCTTCCGGCTCGAATGGCGAGCGCAGGGCGTTCACTTGAGCGTTGACTACGCCGCGGGCGACATCGATCGCGTAGGCCTTGGCGCTGGTCGGCGAGACCAGCACGCCGTAGCCGCGCGTCGCCAGCAGCAGCACCTTCACATAGACCTCGTCCTTGCGGAGCGTCTTCTGCAGGGCGGCGAGCGAGGCTTCCGACGACACCAGCTGCGCATAGCGCGGGTTGGCGGCCAGCAGCTGGCTTTCCAGGGTGTCCGACTGGGTCTGCAGGCCCTTGAGCCGCGCCTCCATGTCGGTGCGGTCCTGACCGGTGTAGGCGTTCTGGCTTTGCAGGTTGGCCGACTGGGCCTCTAGGGAGCGCAGTTCGCGGCGCGTGTCGTCCAGGGCGCGGACCAGGCCGGTGACGGCGCTGTCGCCAGACGCCACCCGGGCGGCCAGCTTGGAGACTGTCTGCGCCGTGGCGCTGGAGACCACGCTCTCGGCGGCGCTGAAGAAGCGGCTGCGATAGTCGTCGGCCTTGGCCGGCTCGCTGGCGATATGGGCCAGCAGCAGGTCGAAATAGGGCGCCGCGTCATCGGCCGAGGCGCCCAGGGCGCCGCGCTGCTGTTGGAACAGGTCGAAGGCGCGCTGATAGGAGGCCAGCGCCGCGTCGTCCTGCTTGGCGGCGATCTGCGCGCGTCCCAGGTCGAGCAGCAGCCCGGCTTCGGCGGCGGTGCCGGCGTGGCGCAGGCGGATGATCTTCACGGCATTTCCGTAGCGTGCGACCGCTTGAGCGGGTTGGCCGCTGTCGGCTTCCACCTGACCAAGGTCGGCTTCGATCCGGGCGCGCAGCCACACGTTCAGCGCGCCGCTGGCCTCGGCGGACGTCAGCAGCCGGCTGGCACGGTTGAGGGTCTCGCGGGCGGCGGCCGTGTCGCCCTGGGCGGCCTGGGACGACCCCACGACCTCCAGCGCCTGGGCATCCTGCACGGTAAGCCGGTCGGCCTGGGTGATCCTGCTGTCGCCCAGGATGTCGCGCCCGGAGCCGCGGCTGTTCAGGGCCACCGACAAGTCGCTGCCGATCGCCACGTCGCCATTGGCGCCCGCCGTCACGGTCGGGCCGCCGGTCGGGATGCCGCGCGCGGCGCGGGCCTGATCGCTGGCGCGCAGGGCGCCCTGGCCGGCGGTCACCGCCTCGGCGAAGCGGCCGGCATTTCGCAGGTGCAGCGCGCGATAAGTGCGGGCCTGGGCTGCGAGGAACGGGTCGTTGGACGCCTCGACCTGCAGGTCGGCGTCGCGGAACAGCCGGTCGGCCTCGGCGAAGCGGCCGTTGTTGGAGACGTTCAGCGCCAGGTTCAGCAGCGCCTCGCCCATCTCGGCGGGCGGGGCGCGGCGCGCCTCGGCGTCGGAGACCAGGGCCTGGAAGTCGGTCTCGGCCTGTTCGAAGCGCCACTCGTTGTTCTGGACATAGGCTCGCGCGCGCAGGCGGGCGGGGTCCGCGGCGGCGGCGGCCTGGGCGCGGGCGAGGCCGCCCGCGTTGCCGCCGAAGTCGGCGGCGATCTCGGCGCTGGCGGCCGAGGTCTGCACGGCGGAGGCGGCGGGCGGCTTGGCGGCGCCGGCGGCGACCTTCAGGCCGGTCTCCAGCACGTCGGCGATCTGTGCGGCGCCCTCGGCGGCGTAGAAGCCGGCGCCGCGCTTGGCCTCATAGGACAGGTAGGCGGCCTTGGCGCCCGTGCTGCGGCAGGCGCGGCGGTTGACGCCGGCGAGCCCTGCGACCACGGCGGTCTTCTGGTCCTGGCAGTCGGCGCGGCCGGTCAGGGCCTTCTGGTACAGCCCGGCGTCCGAGCTCTTTTCGATGGCGTAGAGGCGCCCCAGGCTGCCTTCCCACCCCCGGCAGCGGATGTTCCAGGCGCGACGGCCGGCGGCCTGAACCATGGGATCGTCATAGTCGCGCACCGCCTGGCAGACGGCGCCCGAGGCGGCGCTGGAGCCAAGCGGGATCAGGTCGGCGCGGGTCTGGCTGGCGGCTGGCCCCGAAAGGCTCGCCAGCGCAAGCGCGCCGGTGGCGGCGATGAGGAGACTCTTGACCGTCATTTCAGTTGCCTGCGCTTGCGCCAGATCTCTTCACTGCCGGCGCCGGTGGTCACCGGGTCGGTGACAATATCGTCGGCCGACACCGGCGGGGTGACCGCCAGCAAGGTCGGAACCGAGGTTACGTCGTCGGAAGAGACCTCGTTCTCGCCGGTCTCTTCTGAGGATTCGCTGTCGTTCGAGTTCGACGATCCTGAGCCCAGGGCCGAGCCTGATAGCGCGTCGCGGGCGGCCAGGACGCCGGCGCTGATCTGGGAAACGCCCAGCTCGGCCGAACCGCCGCCGCCGCTTCCACCGCCGCCGCCAATCCCGATCGACGCCGAGCAGCTGCTGGCGCCGACATCGCAACTATTGAACTTGTACTTGGCGCCGGCCGGTTGGGGGATTGAGGCGCCGCTGGCATCGACCACCACGAAGGTCACGGCCCCACCGGCCGCAGCGCCGCCCAAGACCTTGCCGTCCGCCCCGGCCAGCGCGCCCCACAGCTCGACGATCTTCGGTGGATCGATAATCAGGGCGGGCGTGAACTTGCCGGTGAAGAACACCCCTACCGGCGCGCCCGCGCCCTGTGGCGCGGTGTTCTGCTGCACCACCTTGTTTTCGGCGGAGACCTCGAGCTTGCCGGTGGCGACGAACACCTTGTTGACCTCGTCTCCGGTCGGCCCGACGCCCACCGGCTTGCCGGTGGCGGTGTCGATGTCGGCGACGGCCGTGCCCTGGATCAGGGTGATGAACCGCTGCGAACCCATCAGGATGTCGCTGCGGGCGGCCAGATGGACCTCGTCATAGGCCCGCACGCTCGAATAGGAGGTCCCGCCCGACACCGCGGCTGCACCCAGGCCGCCGGTGAGCAGAATCGAGCCCGGCCGCCAGCTGAGGTCGGTGGCGTCGCCGATCCGCAGCAACCCGCCGGTGGCCGAGGGCGCCACGACGGCCTGCACCAGAGCGTTGTTCCCGGAACCCACCAGGAAGACGATGCTGGGGGTGTTGGCGGTAGTGGTGGTCAGGTCCTGCAGGGTCAGGTCGCCGCGCGCGCTCCCGGTGGTGGAGCCGGCATAGAGCTTCAGCGTTCCGGCGATGCGCAGCTGGCCGAACTCGGTCCCGTCCAGCACCAACCCGGTCCCGGTCCCGGTCCCGGACCCGGCCGCGCCGCCGACCCGCAGGGCGCCGGTGCGGGATTCGATCTGGGCGTTGGCGGCCTGGGCCACACCGCTCAATTGCAGGTCGGTGGCGACGATCCGCAGGGTCCCGGCCGCCGTCACCTGGCCCAGGCTGGCGGTTCCGGCCACGTCGACGGTCAGGTTGCGGCCGGCGCTAAGCGGTGTCGCCGAGGTGAAGTTGCCCAGCGAACTGATTGTCAGGTCGCGGGTCACCGGACCGATCGATGCGCCGAGGTTCAGCGTCGAGCCCGCCACGGTGAGGTCGCGCCCGGCTTTGAAGCTGGTGGTGGTGACCCCGCCGGCCGTGGCCTTCAGGATCAGGTCGTCGCTGGCCGAGACGTTGCCCGCCGTGACGGTGCTGCCGCTGAGCAGGACCGAGCCGGCGTCGGCGCGCACGTCGGCGACCTTCAGCGCCCCGCCGGCGCTGATCGAGATGTTGCGCGTGGCCACCAGGGTGGTGGTCAGGGTCAGGTCGCCCGCGGTGGTGGCGAAGGTCAGGTCGCGGCCGGCCGACAGGGTGTTCAGCCGGGCCGACGGCGCCTTCAGGGTCGCATCGCGCGAGGCGATCACCGAGAACCCGCCCGGCAGGTCCTTTGTCACATCGACGATGGCGTCGCGGCCGGCGCGAACGCTGACGGCCGTGGAGCCGGTGACCGAGCCGGTCCCCAGGCCCAGCTTGGCATCGAAATCGACGGACTCCACGCGCACGACCCGGCCGTTGCCGGCCACGTCGGGACTGCCGTCGAAGTCGAAGGTAACGCCATCTGGTCCGGCGCCGGTCAGCACCGCCGAGCCAAGGGACGCGGTCCCATGGGTGGCCAGCACGAACACGTCGTCGCCGGCGGTGGCCTGGCCGACGATAGCGTCGCCGTTCGTGCCCACGACATAGATGTCGCCGGTGCTGGTCGCCGTGCCGATCTGGAGGCTCTGGGCGCGGGCGAACAGGCGGGGCGCGGTGACGGTGCCGATATCGAGGGCCCCGCCGCGCAAGTCGGCGGTACGGCCGGCGGTGACGGTGTCGATCTTGGCCGAGGCCAGGGCGAGGCTGATGTTCTGGGCGGCCGTCAGGGTGATCAGGCCGGCCACCGCCGAGGTTCCGTCGCCCAGGAAGATGTCCCGCCCGGCGGTCACGATGAGTTTCTGTGGCGCGGTGATGGCGTCGATCTTCACGTCGCCCTTTGCGCTGGTGACGGCGCCGTCCCTGACCACGCCGAGGCCGGCCAGCACCACGTCACCCTCGGTGGCGGTGGCGGCGAACGCGCCGGCCGCGATCAGGCTGTTGGCCTTTATGCTGGGACCGGAGACCGAAATGTCGCGGTTGGCGGTGATCCGGCCGAGCTCGATGCTGGCCGTGGCCGCGATGCGTGCGTCTCGGCCGAGCGTGATACTGGCAATGGCTGAGGGGTCGAAAAGGCTGGAGATCGTGCCGTGAGGCTCGACCAAAATGGCCCCGGCGCAGTTGGGGTCGATAGACGGACAGCCGCCGTTGCCGGACGGCGGAGGCGGCGGCGGCGGGGGAGGACCGTAACTATCGCAGCCTGACGCGCGCAAAGTGCAGTCGTCGTCTTCCGCCAGGGTCAGCGGGTCCTTGCTCTCTTCAACCGGCCGGACCCAGGGCCGGGCGTAGATCCGGCCGACGTTGCGAACCTGCAGGTCCCGTGAGGCGGTGGCCTTATTGAGGTAGATGTCAGTCGGCGCGGCGCCGGAGAGCGCCGGACCGGCCGCGCGGCCGATGATGCCGCCACCGCCGGACAGGATAATGTCGCCGCCATCGCTGGTGGCGGCCTGTGCGCTGACCAAGCCTTCAAGGTTGATGACCGCGCTGCCGATCGCCGACTTGGAGACCGCAGCCACGAAGACGCTGTTGGCCTTGGTGTCGCCGGCCAGGTCCATGGCGACCGCGTCCTCGCTGCCGCCCGAGATGTCGGCGACGATGAAGTCGACCAGATCAAAGCCGCCGCCGGCGCCCGGCGCCAGGCGGACCTGGAAGGTCTTGGCGGCGCCGTAAAGGACGCTGCCGCCGTCGTCTGAGGTGACCGTGGCGTTGGCGCGGGTGACGATGCTGGGCCCGGTGAAGGCCACCAGCCCGCCATGGCCGTTGATCCGGCCGCCGCTCAGCACCATCAGCTTCGAGTTCGGCAGGGCGTCGCTGCCGCTGAACGAGAACAGCGTCTTCGAGGGATCGAGGAAGGCGGAGGTGTCGGGCGTGCCGAGCGCCACCAGCAGGCCACCGACATCCACCTGGGCTGTGCGCCCGAAGATGATGCTGCTCTGGGAGCTGAACCAGACATTGCCGCCGAACGCGGAGCCCACCTTGCCGGTGATCGTTCCCTCGATCTTCGATGGCGACAGCCCGATGATCTTGTTGAGGACGATCCAGGATTTGGCGTCGAAGGCGAAGTTGACGCTCTCGCTCGGCGTGACGTTGAAGCTCGTCCAGCTGAGCACAGTGCGCGGCGCGTTGAGTTTCACATTGGTGGTGTCGATCGTGGTGGTGATCGTCGGCAGGCCGCCGCCAGCGTTCACCTCAGGCAGACCGTCGGTCGGAAGCGCCTGGGCGGATGTTGGGAAGATCGCGGTCAGGCCGAAAAGGGCGCCGCAAAGCGCTGTACGCGCGTAAAGTCCGAAGCGGCTACTGCCTGTGTCAGGACGTGTGCGGGCCAGCTTATCCATGGGTGCTCCACTCCCGCATCATAGCAGACTGGCCGTGAGTTGGATCAGCACACGGTCGCCAGGACGCGCCGCGCCCGCCCGGGTCGAATCGAGCGGATGGGCATAGGTGACTTCGAGGTTGGCGCGGTTGAAGACGCGGAAGATCACGCCGGCGCCGATGGACTTCAGGGTGCGGTTGCGCGCGAGGCCCGACGCGGCGGCGTTGTTGTTGGCCACATAGCCGGCGTCGAAGAAGCCGTAAGGCGCGGCCTGCACCTTCGGGTGCAGCTGCAGCGGGCCGTAGCGCAGTTCGAACGCGCCGGAGACGCCCTTGTCGCCCAGCAGAGCGGCGGGATCATAGCCGCGGCCCACCGTGAGGCCGCCGATCGAGATCTGTTCGTAAGGCAGCAGCGAGCTGCCGGCGTACTGCGCCTGGGCGCGGAACGTGCCGGTCAGCTGCGGGGCGAGCGCGATGTCCACGCTGCCCTGGCCCTTCACCACCCAGGCGTCGGGCTTGGCGATGGCCCGGGTGAGCAGCGGCGAGCCCGCGTCGGTGGCGCCCAGGAACGACAGGCCCTTGCGCACGCTAAGCGCCGCGCTGGCCAGCACCGGCCGTTCCGCGATCTCGGTGCGATAGTCCCCGTCGGCGCGCGCGTAGAACACCCGCAGCTGATCGTGGCTGAGTGTTCCGGCGCCCGCGACCCGGGTCTTCTGGTCGATGAAATCCAGGCCGCTGGCGACATTCAGGTTCTGGTTGCGCGCCCGGATCAGGGGATAGGCGCCCTCCAGGTTGGCGACCACCGAGGTGCTCTTCAGGCCCAGCGGCTTCAGCACCTCCCCAGGGCGGCTCTCGCCGTAGGTGATGGATCCGCGCCCGAGCAGGCCCTCGGCGCCCCAGCGGGCGCTTTCGGACAGCTGCACCAGCCACTGTTCATTGGAGTCCAGGGTGTGGAAGGCGGTGAGCGCTGTCTCGTCACCATAGCTCGTGTAGCCGGCGAGCTGGCCTCGGACGAGCCCGGCCCAGCGGCCGACCTGTTTGGAGCCGGTGTTCTGGATATTGGCGAACACGTCCGGAGCTTCGCGGACCACGGTCAGGTCGATGTCCACCGCGCCGCGCTCGGCGCTGGTGGAGGGGCGCACGGCGGCGCGCGTGCGCACGCCTGGCACATCGGAGGCCAGCAGCAGGTAGCGCTGGGCCTTGGCCATATCGAACGGCTTCATGCCGCGCAGCTTCTCGGCGTAGCGTTCGATAGCCGCCTGGGCCGGGCCCACGTCGCCACGGACGCGGACATTGACCACGTGCGCCTCGATCACCTCGAGCACCAGGGCGCCGCCGGCGATTCGCTGCTCGGGAATCTCGACCCGGGCCAGAACCCCGCGGTCGAAGATAATTCGCGCGGCGCGGTCGCGGATGGCGCAGATCACCGACACGGGCTGTGGTTTGCCCAGGAATTCGCCGTAGGCGTCGCGCAGTTCCGCGTCAGTGACGGACGTGGCGCCCTTGAAGGTCACGGCGTTCAGGCTGACCTGGACCGTTGAGGTCTCCAGCGGGCAGGGGCCGGGCGGCTCCGGCGCGAAGGCGCCCGTGCTGCGCTTGGGCGGTGGACGCGAGACCCGGGCGCCCGGGTTCAACTCCGCTGCGCTGGCGCCGGGAACCGTCGCGGTCGGCGCCTGCGCCTGCGAAACGACAGGGGGCGTTAGGACTGTCGAAGCGAGCACCACGGTCCAGATGGGCGTCCGCAGTCCCGCGCGACGCGGCTCCTGACGACGCCTACCCATATAAACCCCCAACCCCAAAATGCCGCCGCTGCTTACCTTGTAGCCATCATGCTGTTAATCGATCCTTCAAAGCAGCCTACACAGGTCAGGGGCTAGGCGCCGAAACCGTAATTTGGTCCTGTTGGGCCGTATTTCGGACTACCGCAGCCGAAGCGGGGCCGCTAAGACTTGGCAACGGGTGCGCCGGGGGAGGGACCATGGGGGCAGCACGAGCGTCGCGGGGAATCAGCGCGCTATGCGTTGCGTTGGCCACTGTCGCCGCCATGGCGGCGGTCTTGGCTGGTCGCAGCGCCTTGGCCGCATCCGAGCCTGCGGGCCGGGGCATCCATGAAGGCGTGGCGTCTTGCGCCGGATCCAGCTGCCACAGCCGGCAGGTCGATTCGGGGGTCAACGTCCGACAGAATGAACTCATCACGTGGCAGGACCCCTCCAGTCCGGCCGGCGTACACAGCCGCGCCTGGCGCGTTCTGACCGAACCCCGCGCCCAGGCGATCGCCCGGAAGATGGGTATTGGGGCGGCTCAGGACGCCAAGGAATGCCTGGGCTGTCACGCTGACCCGGCCCCGGTCGGTCTGCGGGGCGCCAAATTCCAGCTCGATGACGGCGTGGGCTGCGAGGCCTGCCACGGCGGGTCGTCCAACTGGCTGGCCAGCCATCGCACGGTGGGCGGCAGTCATGCCGCGAATGTCGCCAACGGCATGAAGGCGCTGGAAAATCCCAAGGTCCGAGCCGGCGTTTGCCTGGACTGCCACTTCGGCGGCTCCAAGCCCGGCCAGTTCGTCACCCACCAGATCATGGCCGCCGGCCACCCCCGGGTCTCCTTCGAACTCGACCTGTTCTCCAGCCTGCAGCAGCACTGGGACGTCGATGCGGACTACGTGAAGCGCAAGGGCTATGCGGGCGGCGTCCGCACCTGGGCCGTGGGTCAGGCGATGGCCGTCGAGCGCTCGCTGACCCTCTATTCCGAACCGGGCCGCGGGCAGGGCGCCTTCCCCGAGTTCTACTTCTTCGATTGCCACAGCTGTCACCGCGACATCCAGGACGACCCCAAGGCCCGGCCCCAGTGGCAGGCCAACCCGGGCCGCCCGATCCCGTCCGGCCAGCCGCCGTTCAACGACGAGAACATGATCATGCTCTCGGCCGCGGCCAAGGCGGTTTCGCCTGGACTGGCCACGCGGTTCGACGCCGACTCCAAGGCCTTCCATGTGGCTCTCGGTCGCGACAAGGCCGAATCGGTCCGCGCGGCGAGCCGGCTGGCCGGCTCGGCGCGGGCGCTCTCCGACGCCTTTGCCGGACATAGCTTCACCCGCGGTGAGACGCTGGCGATGCTGGATGCGGTGCTGAACGGCGAGATCGCCAAGCGCTACACCGACTACACCGGCAGCGCCCAGGCGGTGATGGCGGCCGACACCCTGCTGAACGCCCTGGTCAGTTCGGGGCAGGCGGACCGTGGCGCGGTCGATCGCATCCGGCCGAACCTCACGGCGGCCTATGCCCAGGTGCGCGATCCCAATGCCTACAGGTCGGACGCCTTCCGTGCGTCCATGGCCCAGGTCGCCCAGGCTGCGAGGTCGCTGAAATGAAGTTGGCGTCGCGTCTGGCCCTGTTCGTGGCCGCTTTGGCGCTCGTCTCCTGCGGTGGAGGCGGGACCGATTCCAGCCTGCCGACCGCGCCGCCGCCCGTCGCCCCGCCGCCGGCGGGGGTGTTCACCCTCCCGGGCGCCCAGTCGCTGAGCGCCGCTGACGTGCAGCAGATTCTGGCGCAGTCCATCGCCGAGGCAAAGGCCCGGAACCTGCCGGTGGTCATCGCCATCACCGACCGGCCCGGCAATGTGCTGGCCGTCTATTCCATGGCCGGCGCGCGCGCGACCACCGTTACCCGCGCGGGTCCGACCGGGGTCAGCACCGACGCCCAGGGGCTGACCGTGCCCGCGGCCGGGGCCGCCATCGCCAAGGCGATCACCGGCGCCTACCTGTCGTCGTCCGGCGGCAACGCGTTCTCGACCCGCACGGCCAGCCAGATCGTGCAGGAACACTTCCCGCCCAGTCCCTCGACCATCGGCCTCGAGGGCGGCCCGCTGTTCGGCGTGCAGTTCTCTTCCCTGCCGTGTTCGGATGTCGTGACGCGCACCGCGACCGCCACCGTCGGCCCGCGCCGCTCGCCGCTGGGCTTGTCCGCCGACCCGGGTGGCTTCCCGCTCTACAAGAACGGCGTGCTCGTCGGCGGCATCGGGGTCGTGGGCGATAACGACTATGGCTTCGATAAGAACATCCTGGACGTCGAGGACGACGCCGAGGAGGCGATCGCCATCGCCGGCACCACCGGCTTCGACGCCCCGCGCGAGCAGCAGGCCGACCGGATCACGGTCGACGGCACGGCGCTGCGCTACACTGACGTCACCGCCGCTTCGCTGAAGACCACGCCTTCCAGCGCCCCGGCGTTCGCCAGCCTGCCGGCCAGCACCGGCGGCTTCACGGCGGTGAACGGCTACTATCCAGGCGGCGGGGCCCTGGCCGGCTCGGTGTACGGCGCCGAGGCGTCGGGCCTGCGGCTGGCCACGACCGCCGAGTTCTCGATCCCCAGCTCGATGGTGCTGACCAACGGCTCGGGCGTGAACCGCTTCCCGATCAAGGGCGGCACCGACGCCGCCGACGGCGTCACCCCGCTCACCGCCGCCGAGGTCCGCTCGGTGCTGGAAGAAGCCTTCACGATCATGAGCCGCGCCCGCGCCCAGATCCGCCGGCCGCTGGACAGTCCGGCGCAGGTGTCGATCACCGTGGTCGACAGCCGCGGCCAGATCCTGGGCCTGGTTCGCGCGCCGGACGCACCGGTCTTCGGCATCGACGTCTCGGCCCAGAAGGCCCGAACGGTGGCGCTGCTCTCGGGCCCGACCGCCGCGACCGATTTGCTCGCCGACCCGGACGCCGACGTGCGTCTGTTCGTGCAGCGGGCGCGCGACTTCGTGCCCGACCCGACGTTCCTGACTGGCAAGACCGCCTTCGAGGCCAAATCGATCGGCAACCTCTCGCGCCCGTACTTCCCGGATGGCGAGGTCGGCCGGCCGAACGGGCCGTTCTCGCGGCCGATCACCCTGTGGAGCCCGCTGTCGACGGGTCTGCAGTCGGCGCTGATCATCAACAACCTTGGGGCTCACCTGGGCTTCGTGACCGGCGCCACGGCGACCGACACCCCCGGCGTCTGCACCAACCTGCCGCAGGTGGCCCCCGGCCAGAACCGGTTGCAGAACGGCCTGCAGATCTTCTCGGGCGGGGCGCCGATCTATCGCGGGACGCGGATGATCGGCGCTGTCGGCATTTCCGGCGACGGCATCGATCAGGACAGCATGATCTCGTTCCTGGGCATTCATAACGGCGGCCTGAAAGCCGGCGGGACGATCGGCAACGCTCCCGTGGAGATGCGGGCGG
This sequence comes from Phenylobacterium deserti, assembly GCA_943332615.1. Classification (GTDB taxonomy): domain Bacteria; phylum Pseudomonadota; class Alphaproteobacteria; order Caulobacterales; family Caulobacteraceae; genus Phenylobacterium; species Phenylobacterium deserti_C. The sequence goes on along the minus strand of CALQQB010000010.1, from coordinate 49,744 downwards.
ATCAGTTGCTAGTGGGACCCACCCACACGCGGCTGCGCTATGCAGGCTGTCCGTTCGCGCCGTTCCTCGACACCAACGACCAAAACGTGTGCCAGGGGAAATAGGCGTGCGCAGGGCTCCTCTCATCGCGCTCAGTGCGCTGGCCGCCTTCGTCGGGCAGGCGAAGGCGCAGTCCACGCAGGCTGAGCCGCCGGTCAAGGACGTCCCGGAGGTTACCGCCCCTGTTGACGCCCAGCCCAGCGACGACAAACCCCTCGACGGCCGCCGCCGGCCGGGTCGGGTGGAAACGTTCCCCGAGGCTATCGTCCAGGAAAACAAGGGTGGCGTCCGCGCCCCGCCCCCGGAAGCCTACGAGGGCATCCCGGTCGAGGAACGCGGTCCGCCGGTTCCCGACCGCTGGCGCCTGGCTGGCGCGCTCGGGGTCAGCAAGCCGCGGCTGATCGACCCCTACAACCAGAACTTTCTGAAGGGCGACATCCCGATCAAGGGGACCGAAGGCTGGTTCCTAAGTCTCAGCGCCATCTCCGACACCGTCCTTGAGCCGCGCAGCTTCCCGATCCCAGTGGGCGTGCAGACCACCTCGCGGGCCGGAAGCCTCGACGTGTTCGGCAAGGACACCAGCCTTGTCGTGGCGCAGACGTTCATTCTCTCAGCATCGCTGATCAAGGGCTCGACGGCGTTCAAGCCGCCGGAATACGAGTTCCGCGTCGCGATCGCCCCCCAGTTCAACTACGTCGATGTGCCCGAGCGGCGGGTCCTGCGCGTGCAGCCCAGCCGGCAGTCGCACCGCAACGACGCCTTCATCGGGGTCCAGGAACTGTTCCTCGACTACCACCTGCGCAACGTCTCCGACCGCTATGATTTCGATAGCGTTCGCGTGGGCATCCAGCCGTTCTCGACCGATTTCCGCGGCTTCCTGTTCCAGGACCAGCAACTTGGCGTCCGGCTGTTCGGCAACCGCGACAACAACCGCTTCCAGTATAATCTCGCCGCCTTCTGGCGGATCGAGAAGGACACCAACTCCGGCCTGAACGACCTCACCCAGCGCCTGCGTGACGACTTTGTGTTCATCGGCAGCGTGTTCCGCCAGGACCTGCCGGTGCCAGGGCTGACCTCGCAGCTGATCGTGGTCCACAATCGCAACCGCGAAGGCAATGAGATCTACGTCGATAAGAACGGCTTCCCGCAGCGCCCGGCGCTGATCGGAAACCTGCGCGGCCGCGACTATGACGTGACCTACCTGGGCTACAACGCCGATGGCCACTGGGGCCGGCTGAACCTGACGGCCTCGGCCTATTATGCGCTGGGCGAGGACCGGAATTCGATCTTCACCAGCAAGAAGGCGAAGATCCGCAGCTTCTTCGTGGCTGTTGAACCCTCCTGGGATTTCGACTGGATTCGGGTGCGGGCCAACGGCCTTTACGCCTCGGGCGACAAGAAGCCCTACGACAACACCGAGCGCGGCTTCGACGCGGTGTTCGAGAACCCGCAGTTCGCCGGGTCCGACTCCAGCTATTGGATTCGCCAGACCATCCCGTTCGCGGGCGGTGGCCGGGTCATCTCGGTCAACAACCGCAACGGCGTCCTGAACGCGCTGCGGCCCTCGAAGGAAGAGGGGCAGTCCAATTTCAACAATCCGGGCACGACGCTGTACGGCATGGGCGCCGACTTCGACGTGACGCCGGAGTTGCGGGTCACCGCCAACGTCAACCACCTGGGCTTCGTGAACACCAAGGTCCTGCAGGTCTCGCGCCTGGAAGGGTCGATCCCGAAGTCCATCGGTTGGGACGCCTCGGTCTCGACGATATACCGGCCGCACATGACCCAGAACGTCGTGTTGCGGGTGTCCGGCGCGGTGCTCGATCCGGGCAAGGGGTTCAAGGACCTCTTCGGCAATGCCGAACGGAATAAGCAGTACTATTCCGTCCTGGCGAACCTGATTCTGACCTACTAGGGGCAAGATGCTGAACGCGTGGGGAAAACGGCTGAGGATGGTGGCGCTGGCGGCGCTGGCCGTGCTTGCGCCCCTGTCGCTGAAAGCGTCCGAGGCGGAGAAGCCGGTCAAGCGCACCTATGTCGAGGCGCCCGCCGCCCGCCTGGGTCTGACCGACGACGACGTGGAGAAGACCAGCAAGGGCTGCGTCTCGTGCCACACAGATTCCGATGCCAAGAGCATGCACGTCTCGCAGGCCGTTAAGCTGGGCTGCGCCGACTGCCATGGCGGCGACGCCACCGCGATGGTCCCGATGGGCCTGGCCCGCAACACGCCGCAGTACGACCAGATCCGCGACAAGGCCCACGTGCTGCCGCGCTTCCCCAAGACCTGGCACTATCCGAGTTCGGCTAATCCGAAGCAGAGCTACACCCTGCTGAACAAGGAAAGCCCGGCCTTCGTCCGCTTCATCAATCCGTCGGACTACCGCGTGGCCCGCGCCGCGTGCGGGGCCTGCCACATGGAGCTTATCGAGAAGGCCGAACGCTCGCTGATGGCCACCGGCGCGATGTTCTTCGGCGGCGCGTCCTACAATAACGGCATCGTGCCCTATAAGAACTATGTCCTGGGCGAGGCTTACACGGCCCATGGTGAGCCTGCCCGCCTGTTGTCACCCGGCTATCCGCATGGCGATCCGCGCAAGCCGAATATCGGCGAAGTGACGCCTGAACAGGCCAAGAAGGGCGCGCTGCCCGGCCTCTATCCGGCGCCGACCTGGCAGGTGACGCCCCCTGGCGATATCTTCCGTGTGTTCGAGCGTGGCGGCCGCAACATCGGCACCCAATTCGCCGAAGTCGGCCTGCCCAACGCCGCCGGCGCGATCCAGCGCCTGGAAGAGCCTGGCCGGCCGGACCTGAAGCAGTCGAACCGCGGCCCGGGCACCGGCCTGCGCGTGGCGATCCCGCTGCTGAACATCCACAAGACCCGCCTGAACGACCCCTTCACCTGGTTCCTTGGCACCAACGACCAGCCGGGGGACTACCGTTCCTCGGGCTGCGCCTCCTGCCACGTGATCTACGCCAACAACCGCCAGCCGCAGGCCAGCATGATCTGGGCCCAGTACGGACGCGACGGGAAGTCGGCCACGGTCGATCCGACGATCAGCAAGGACGAGAGCGGCCACCCGATCAAACACGCCTTCACGCGCGCCATCCCCACGGCCCAGTGCATGAATTGCCACATGCACCAGCCGAACATGTTCGTGAACACCTACCTCGGCTACACGATGTGGGACTACGAGGCCGACGCGCCGTTCATGTGGCCGGAGAAGCAGAAGTATCCGACGACGGAAGAGATCCGCCACGTCCTGGACCGCAACCCCGAGGCCGCCGCGCCGCGCGGCAACTGGGGCGACCTGGACTTCCTGCGCACCGTCTTCGAGCTGAACAGCAAGCTGAAAGACACCCAGTTCGCCGACTATCACGGCCACGGCTGGAACTTCCGCGCCGTCTTCAAGCGTGATCGCGACGGCAACCTGCTGGACGCCGAGGGCAAGATCGTCGCCAACGACGACCCCGAGAAGTTCCGAAAGAACGGCGCGCCTGAGTTCACCCCGCCGGGCGAGCAAAAGGGCAAGGCGGTCCACATGATGGACATCCACGCCGAGAAGGGCATGCAGTGCGCCGATTGCCACTTCGCCCAGGACAGCCACGGCTCGGGCCTGATCATCGGCGAGGTCGCCAATGCGGTGGAGATTCGCTGCAAGGATTGCCACGGCTCGAGCTCGACCTATCCGACCCTGCGCACCTCTGGTACGGCGGCGGACGAGAAGGGCAACGACCTGACCCTGCTGCGCAACCCCGACGGCAAGCGCCGCTTCGAGTGGATCGAGCAGGAGGGCCGTCAGGTCCTGATCCAGCGCTCACTGCTGGACCCGAAGCTGGAATGGCGCATCCACCTGACCAAGGACTCGGTCGACCGCTCCAGCCCGGACTTCAATCCGAAGTCGGCCCGCGCGAAGCTGATGTCCAAGATCAGCCAGGACGGCAAGCCCTTCGCGTGGGGCCCGGGCGTGGCCAAGGAAAACCGCGCCCACGACGACGACGAGATGGAATGCTTCGCCTGCCATACCTCATGGACCACGGCGTGCGCCGGCTGCCACCTGCCGATCGAGGCGAACTGGAAGACCACGTCCCACAAGTATGAGGGCGAGGAGACTCGGAACTACGCCACCTACAATCCGCAGGTCGCCCGAGACGACATGTTCCAGCTTGGTATCCACTCGACGGTCAAGGGCAACACCATCGCCCCGGTACGTTCCTCCTCGGCCCTGGTCCTGTCATCGACGAACGTGAACCGCGAACGGATCTATGTGCAGCAGCCGCCCATCGCGGCGTCGGGCTACTCCAGCCAGGCCTTCGCGCCGCACTTCCCGCACACGGTGCGCAAGACCGAGACCAAGACCTGCTCGGACTGCCACGTGTCGGAAGACAACGACAACAACGCCATCATGGCCCAGCTGCTGTTGCTGGGGACCAATTTCGTCAACTTCGTGGGCCAGAACGCCTGGCTCGGCCTTGACGGCGGCATCGAGGCGGTGCGCGTGTCTGAGTGGGGCGAGCCGCAGGCCGTGTTCGGCTCCTACCTGCAGAAGTACTCGTATCCCGATTTCTACAAGCTGCACGTCGACCAGAATAAGCGCGAGCTGAAGACCTGGCGTCGCAGCAAGCCCTTCGTGAAGGGGCTGAAGGGCGGCGAGGTTGACGGCTACGAAGAGATCAACAACGTCACCCATGACACCGGCGGGGCGGCCCGCTGCCTGCAGCTGCGCGGCGAATATATGTTCGTCGCCGAGGGCAAGGGCGGCTTCCGCGCCTACGACGTCGCCTCGATCGGCAACAAGGGCATCTCGCAGAAGATCATCACGGCGCCGTTCTCGGCTCTGCGCGACGACACGCGTGTCGCCAGCAAGAACGCCACCTGCATGGCGCTGCCCACCAACCAGAACATCGCCCCCGAACGCCAGGACCACATGAAGGCGATCGCGGCCGTCGATCCCCTGACCGGCGAAAAGACCAACCTGCTGAAGGCCAATCACGAGCAGGAGTTCGACGCGATCTACTCTTACGTGGCGATCACGGACGCCGAGGAAGGCCTGATCCTGGTCAACATCAACACCCTGTCCGACGGCGATCCGCGCAACAACAACCTGAAGCGCGCGGTCACCTGGAACCCGAATGGGGTGCTGAACGGCGCGCGCCACATCACGCTGGGCGGCCACTACGCCTACATCGCCACCGACGGGGCGATGGTGGTGGTTAGCCTGAAGGATCCTAAGGCGCCCCGGCTGGTCACTACGGTGCCGATGGCCGATCCGCGGGCCTCTGCCCTACAGTTCCGCTATCTCTGGGTCACCACCTCACGCGGCGTCGAGGTGCTGGATGTCGGCAACCTTGAGAAGCCGATCCTGCTACCCGGCGCGACCTTCGCCCTGGCCGATGCGCGGCGGATCTATGTGGCCCGCACCTACGCCTATGTGGCGGCCAAGAAGGACGGCCTGGTGATCCTGGACGTCAAGAACCCCGAGCGGCCGCGCCTCTACCAGAAGTTCGACGCCGGCGGCCAGCTGAACGATGCGGAAGACGTGGTGGTCGGTTCGACCAACGCTTCGCTGTTCGCCTATGTCGCCGACGGCCGCAACGGCCTGAAGGTGCTGCAACTGACCAGCCCCTCCAGCCAGCCGAACTTCTACGGCTTCTCCCCGGCCCCCAAGCCGGAGCTGATCGCCTGGGCCAAGACCCCGACCCCGGCCCTGGCGCTGTCGAAGGGCCTGGAGCGTGACCGGGGCGTGGACGAGACCGGCGGGCAGATGGCGATCTTCGGGCGCCTCGGCTCACGGCCCTTCAACCGGCCGGAGATGGAGCGGTTCTTCAACGACCAGTGGGGCCGCCCGTACCGCGTCAACGACGCGCCCGACATGTCCGCCTGGCTGGGTCCGCGGCAGCTGAACCAGGCGTCGCGGTAGCACCGCGGCGCCGTAGAATCGGCCCGGCAGCGGAAGTTGCGAACTTCTGGCGGGGGTGGTTAGCGGTCGCTAAGCACTTAGGCCACGCGCTGCCCGCAAGCCAACGATCAACAGTGCGACCAGCAACGCGAAGACGTAGAAGCCGATCCCGAGCCAATACGGTACGGGAGCGGCTTTTCGGCTTGTGAACAGAGATCCGTAGCCGCTCGGGATGTGGCCGGTGATCAAGAAGAGGGCCAGCATGGCGACGGCCAAGCCAAGCGTCAGACCGGTCGCTACGCTCATCGGCTACCCCAAGCATGACCTTGATAGCATCAGATGCGCGCAAGGTCCGCAACGGGTCGAGGCTGTGTAAAAACTCGTTTCGGCGAAAATTCCACGCAACTTGCAACCCCAAGCCGCCGCGTTACGCGATGATACTTTGCGCAGAGCAGTCTTGCGACGCCGGGGGCGGGCAAATTGTTGCGCTGAAAATTGCTTCGCCCGAGTTTTTACACAGCCTCGGTCGCGATCAGTCCTTGATCGGGAGCGGGACGCCAAACAAGGGCGGCGACCAGTCAAGCCGCCGCTGTGTCGCCCTCAGGCCGCCTCGGCGTCTGTGGGCGTGGTGTAGGCGGGGATGGGCATGGGGACGCCCTTGAGGTCGATCTCGCCCACGGCCTCGATTGGCACGTTCTTCTTGGCCAGCTTCAGCGTGTCGGCGCTGAACAGGATGCGGGTGCCGAAGGTCTTGTTGGCGGCTTCCAGGCGCGCGGCGATCACCACCACCTCGCCATAGGCGGTGTAGTTGAACCGCTTTTCGCCACCGAAGTTGCCCACCAGGCCGATGCCCGACGAGATCCCCATGCGCGTGTAGCCAAAGTTGATTCCGCGGGCGATCATCTTCTTGCGCACCTCGAGGCCGAACAGGTCGATCTCGCGGCAGCAGGCGATGGCGCGGTCGGCGTGGTCCTCGGAGGGCACGGGCGCGCCGAAGATGGCGATGATGCCGTCGCCGGTCATCTTGTCGATCATCGCCTCGTGCTTCCACAGGATGTCGATAATCCCGTCAAAGTACTCGTTGATGACTCCTTCGAAGGTCTCCAGATCGAGACTGGCGACCAGGTTCGAGAAGTTCTCCAGGTCGGAGATCATCACCGTGATCTCGCGCTCCTCGGCGCCGATCCTCACCTCTTCGCGATGTTCGACCATGCGGTCGATCACCTGCGGGGCGAGGTAGCGCTCGAGGGTCGAGGAATAGAAGGCCCGCTGGTTCTGCAACTCGGCCGCCGCAAGGCGCGAGAGGATGAAGAAACCGAAGGCGAAGGCGATCGAAGGCGCCGCCATCGGGATCATCAGGGCGAACCGCTCGTAGAGCACAAATGAGGCGACCAACAGGGCGCCCAGGCCCAACACGACAATGCCGATCGAAACCCACCACTTCTGTGTCGAGCGCCCCAGGAGAGCGCCGCCCAAGGCCGCCATCAACACCATGGCTGCGTCCCAAAGCCAGCCCGGGACCTTAACACTGTCGCCGGCCAGCATCTGCGACAGGGCATGCACGTGCACTTCGACGCCTGGCGTGCCCTGTTGATGACCGGGCATGAAGCGCAGGGGCGTGGAGTGCATGTCCTCCTTGGGCGTGTCGGAATCGGCTGTAGCCGAGCGGGTGACGCTGCCGATGAAGGCGATACGACCGCGGACCTGGTCCTCGGGGGCGAAGGCGGCGAAGGCGGCCGAGAAGGAGGGGGCGATCGCTCCGGTGTTCTCGGCCTTGGCGTCGGGATCGGGCTGACGATAGCGGATGCGGAACTTCTTGGTGGGAGGCGTCCGGCCAGTGGCGGCGATTTCAGCTTCAGCAGCCAGCGACCACAGGCCGCCGGGCTTCGGATCATAGCTTCGGATCACGTCGTCGTAATCTTCATGCACCAGCGCTCGGGCGTCGGAATAGCGCAGGTGCTTCGATACGGGGAAATCGACCCCGGGCTTCCGGTTGGGATCGACCGCCACGATGATCGGCGTCTTCACATTAGCGATCCGAGCCTCGAAGTCCTTGAACTCGGCGCTGTCCAGCGACGTACCCGAGGGGCCGGGCTCCCAGGTGTCGAGCAGGTAGTCGACGGTGATCGCCTTCGCCCCCTTGGCGTCCAGGGCCACGATAAGGTCACCGAGCCAGGCCTTGTTAATGGGCGCCAGGCAGTGGCAGGGCGAGGCCTCGGCCATCGCGCTCACCGCGGCGTCATCGATCTTGAAAATCACGAACTGCGGTTGGGGCTTCGGCGCCCCGGCCGATAGGCGCAGGTCGTAGGTCAGGTTTTCCACGAACCGGATCGGGGTGGTGATGTTCAGCGCCAGCGCCGCCACGGTGGACGCGATCGCGACAGCCAGGGTGACCACAACGTCGGCCCAGGTCTTACCGCCGACAGCGCGAAGGCGAGCCAGCCCGCCCATGAGCGCGCCGATCATCCCCGGCCTCTTGCCCGGCATGACTTAGGCTTGTTTCCGGAAAGGGAAGTTGTAGGTGACCGCGGGCTTGTAGGTGCCCGCCAGGCAGATGTGGCTGGTCAGGTGGCCGCCCTGCACCATCAGCAACGCGAAGCCCGGCGGTTCTTCCACCAGAATCTCGCGGCCGTCGGGCGTGTGCATGTCCACCTCGGAGAGGTCCAGGGTGAGCTGGATCGAGGTGGCGGGGGCGGCCAGCACGGCATGGCCGGCGAAAACGCCCGAGAACGCCCGGTGGATGTGGCCGCACAGCATCATCTTCACCTGGTCGCGACCGGTCAGTACGGCATGCAGGCGCTGGATCCAGGGCGATTGCGGGTCCGGGTCCATCCACTGAATGCCGCTAGGGATCGGGGGATGGTGCAGGACCACGCAGGTTGGCGTGTCGGGCGCCTCGTCGAGGGTCTTCGCGAGCCAGGCGGCGCGCGCCTCGTCGTATTCGCCCTCGTTGGGCCCTTCGAGCGTGTCGCAGATCACCAGCCGCACACCCGGATAATCGACGGTGTATTGCAGAAAGCCGTTGCTATCGAGCTTGTCACGGTACTCGGGGAACACCTCCAGGAAGGTGTCGCGGCCATCGTGGTTGCCCAGGGCGTAGAGCACGGGGATTTCGCATTTGGCCATCACCCGGCGGAGCTCGTCGTACTCCTCTTTTTCGCCGCGATCGATCAGGTCGCCCGAGGCGATGATGGCGACGGGGCGGGGGCGCAGGCCGTGGATCGTGTTCAGAACCTGACGCAGACGCGTTTCATTCCGCCGTTGATTCAGCGGATCCTTCTCCGTGGTCACGTGAAGGTCGGTGATCTGAGCGATCGTTAGCAAAAAAGCCGCCTCCCCAAGCAGCGTACGCAGTCCCAGGTTTTTATACGCAAGCTCAACGGCGGCGGATGACGAGGTTACGAATTTCGGTCATGTCTTCCATGGCGAAGCGGACGCCCTCCCGACCTAGACCGGAATCCTTAACCCCTCCATACGGCATGTTGTCCACGCGATAGCTTGGCACGTCGCCGATGACGACACCGCCCACATCAAGGTGATCCCAGGCATCCAGCATCTTGTAGAGGTCGCGGGTGAAGACGCCGGTCTGCAGGCCGAACTTGGAGTCGTTCACCTCGGCCAGGGCCGCGTTGAAATCTGTGAACTTCGACAGGATGGCCACCGGGCCAAAGGCTTCCTCGGCATAGAGCGCGGCCTTGCGGCCGACCCCTTCCAACAGAGTGGCTTCCAGCATGGCGCCTTCGCGCTTGCCGCCACACAGAAGCTTGGCGCCATCGGCCACTGCCGCCTGAATCCAGCTGTCGAGGCGGGCGGCCTCCTTCACGTCGATCATCGGGCCCACAAAGGTATCTTCGTTGTGGGGGTCGCCGGCGATCAAAGTCTTGGCCTTGGCCACCAGCCGGTCGCGCAGCTCATCGTAGATGTCGGCGTGGATGATGATCCGCTGCACGCCGATGCAAGACTGGCCCGACTGGTAGAAAGCGCCGAAGGTGATTCGCTCGACGGCGTCGTCCAGGTCGGTGTCGGCATCGACGACGACCGCAGCGTTGCCGCCCAGTTCCAGCACCACCTTCTTTTTGCCGGCCTTGGCCTTCAGGTCCCAGCCGACGCCGGGTGAGCCGGTGAAGGACAGCAGCTTCAGCCGATCGTCGGTCGTGAAGAGGTCGGCGCCGTCACGCTGGGCCGGCAGGATTGAGAAGGCGCCCTTGGGCAGGTCGGTTTCGGCCATCACCTCGCCGATGATGATGGCGCCCAGCGGGGTCCGCGAGGCGGGCTTCATCACGAACGGGCAACCCACAGCCAGCGCCGGAGCGATCTTGTGAGCCGCCAGGTTCAGCGGAAAGTTGAACGGCGAGATGAAGGAACAGGGGCCGATCGGCACCCGCTTCCACATGCCCTGGTAGCCCTTAGCGCGGGGCGAGATGTCCAGAGGCTGGACCTCACCAGTCATCCGGACCGATTCCTCCGCGGCGATGCGGAAGGTGTCGATCAGCCGGGTGACCTCGCCGCGGGCGTCGCGGATCGGCTTGCCGGCCTCGATGCAAAGCGCATAGGCCAGTTCGTCGTACCGCTCCTGGAAGCGTTTGACGCAGTGCATCAGCACGTCCTGTCGGGCGTACGATGGCATCCGGGCCATGGGCTCCGCGGCCTCGACCGTCGCGGCGATCCCGGCGTCGATGATCTTCGCGTCGGCCAGAGCCACGCGCGTCGCAACCTTGCCGGTGTATTTGTCCGTCACCTCAAGGTCGAGGTTCGGAGTCTGGGCCTCATTCGCCAGATAGAGCGGATAGGAGTCCTTGAGGGCGGCCATGTCTGGTGTCCTTCTCGGGCCGCCGCTCTAGAGCGCCGCGCTCATTTCCTTGATCTGACGGTTCAGGATCAGGTCGTTGTCCGAGTAGTCCACCGCGCAATCGATCAGATGCACCCCGGGCGTGTCGAGACATTGTTTCAGCAACTTGGGCAGGTGCTCGGCGCTTTCGACGCGGTGACCCTTGGCGCCGTAGCTGTTGGCGTAGGCTACGAAATCCGGGTTGCCATACGTCAGCCCCCAGTCCTTGAAGCCCATGTTCGCCTGCTTCCAGCGGATCATGCCGTAGCTGTTGTCGTTCAGGATCAGCACCGTGATGTTCAGCTTCAGGCGGACCGCGGTCTCCATCTCCTGGCTGTTCATCATGAAGCCGCCGTCGCCGCAGATCGCCAGCACCTTGCGGTCCGGATAGACCATGCTCGACGCCATCGCCGACGGCAGGCCGGCGCCCATGGTGGCCAGCGCGTTGTCCAGCAGCACGGTGTTCGGCATCCGCGCCAGATAGTTCCGCGCGAACCAGATCTTATAGACCCCGTTGTCCAGGCAGATGATGCCGTTGTCGGGAATGGCCTTGCGAATCTCGGCGACCGCGTACTGCGGATAGATCGGGAAGCGCATGTCGCCTTCCGAGGCCTTGGTGTGGGCCACCTCGGCGTCTCGCGCCTTATGCATCTTCGAGAAATCCCAGCCGGCCTGGGGCAGGATGTCTTCCTTGATCTGCCAGATCGCGTTGCCGATATCGCCGATCACTTCGTACTGCGGGAAGTAGACCGGATCGACCTCGGCCGAGCGGAAGCTGACGTGGATCACTTCAGTGCCGCCGACCTGCATGAAAAACGGCGGCTTTTCGATCACGTCGTGGCCGACGTTGATGATCAGGTCCGCCGCGCGGATGGCGGCGTGCACGAAGTCACCGGCGCTGAGCGCCGCGCAGCCCACAAACTTGTCGCTGGTCTCATCGACCACACCCTTGCCCAGCTGGGTGGAGACGAAGGGAATGCCGGTCTTCTCGATGAACTGCGAGAGCATCCGGCTGGTCATCGTGCGGTTTGCGCCGGCGCCGATCACCAGGATCGGGGACTTGGCCTGCTCGATGCGTTTGGCGGCGGCGCGGATGGATTTCTCGTCGGCAACCGGACGGCGCGCGTTGCTCTTCGGCATCGGCTTTTCGTCGGTGTGTTCGTCGGCGATGTCCTCTGGGAACTCGATATGCACCGCGCCAGGCTTCTCCTCCTGGGCTAGGCGGAAGGCTTCGCGGATCTTGGAGGGGATGTTGTCGGCCGAGGCCAGCTGGTGGGTGAACTTGGTCAGCGGACCCATCATGGAGACCACATCCAGAATCTGGAACCGGCCCTGCTTCGACTTCTTGATCGGCTTCTGGCCGGTCAGCATCATCATCGGCATGCCGCCCAACTGGGCATAGGCCGCGGCGGTGACGAAGTTGGTGGCGCCCGGGCCAAGCGTGGCCACGCAGACCCCGGCCTTGCCGGTGTGGCGTCCATAGGTGGCGGCCATGAAGCCCGCACCCTGTTCATGGCGCGTCAGGATCAGCTGGATCTTCTTCGACCGGCTGAGGCTGTCCAGGAAGTCGAGGTTCTCTTCCCCCGGAACGCCGAAGACGTGCAGCACGCCTTCCTCTTCCAGACACTGCACAAAAAGATCAGATGCCTTGGTCATTTTCGGTAGCCCCCATCCAGCGAACGAGTTGTCCGCAAATTCCCGCGGCTTGTGAAGAGGCGAAAGACCAAGCTTGAGCTTTGTCGCCGGAAATGCGCTTAAGTCCGCAAGGAATCCGTAATTTGGCTGGGCTGAAAGAGCCCCCGGCGCGAAAGTGCGCCGGTCATTAAGGGGGAACACATGGCAGTAAGCGATCACGTCGATCTCAATGGCTTCGTCGAAGGGGTGAAGCGTCGCAATCCGGGCCAGCCGGAATTCGTCCAGGCTGTGACGGAAGTCGCCGAAGACATTTTCGACTTCATCCAGGACAAGGAAGCCTATCACAAGGCGCAGATTCTGCGCCGCATCGCCGAGCCTGACCGGGTCGTCAGCTTCCGGGTCTGCTGGCAGGACGACGCCGGCAATATTCGCGTCCAGCGCGCGTGGCGCGTCCAGAACAACAACGCCATCGGCCCCTACAAGGGCGGCATCCGCTTCCACCCCTCGGTCACCGAGAGCGTGCTGAAGTTCCTGGCTTTCGAACAGACCTTCAAGAACGCGCTGACCGGCCTGCCCATGGGCGGCGGCAAGGGCGGCTCGAACTTCAACCCGAAGGGCAAGTCGGACGGCGAAGTGATGCGCTTCTGCCAGAGCCTGATGACCGAGCTCTATCGCTACATCGGCGCCGACATCGACGTGCCGGCCGGAGACATCGGCGTGGGCGGCCGCGAGATCGGCTATATGTTCGGTCAATACAAGCGCATCACCAATGAGTTCACCGGCGTCCTGACCGGCAAGGGTCTCGAGTACGGCGGCTCGCTGATTCGCACCGAGGCGACCGGCTACGGTGCGACCTACTTCCTGCAGAACATGCTGAAGACGCAGGGCCAGGAAATCGCCGGCAAGACGGTGGTGATCTCGGGCTCCGGCAACGTGGCCACCCACGCCGCCGAAAAGGTGACCTCGCTGGGCGGCAAGGTGCTGACGCTCTCCGACTCCGAGGGCTTCATCCACGATCCGGCCGGCATCGACCAGACCAAGATCGACTGGGTCAAGGAGCTGAAGAACAAGCGCCGCGGCCGGATTTCGGAATACGCCAAGGAGTTCACGGGTTCGGAATTCGTGGCCGGAAAGACCCCCTGGGGCGTGCCCTGCGACCTGGCCATGCCGTGCGCTACCCAGAATGAGTTGCTGGGCCCGGACGCCGAGATGCTGGTGAAGAACGGCTGCATCGGGATTTCGGAAGGCGCCAACATGCCAACCAACCTGGAAGGCGTGCATATCTTCAAGGCGGCTGACGTGCTGTTCGCGCCGGGCAAGGCGGCCAACGCCGGCGGCGTGGCGGTTTCCGGCCTGGAGATGAGCCAGAACTCGGCGCGCATCTCCTGGAAGGAAGAGGAGCTGCAGCGCCTGCTGCTCGACATCATGTCCGGCATCCACTCGTCCTGCGCCGAATACGGCGGCCGCAAGGGCTTCAAGACCATCGACTATGTGAAGGGCGCGAACATCGCGGGCTTCAAGAAGGTGGCCGACGCCATGCTGGCTTTCGGGGTCGTCTGACCGTCCGAAACTTGGACCTTGAGACTTGGGAACGCCGCTCCGGAAGGGGCGGCGTTTTCGTTTGGGGCGGCGGCCGCGGCGAGTAGACTAACTGAACTTAGTCCAGTTGGTTCACCATGAAGACCGTCAACATCCATGAAGCCAAGACGCACCTCTCGCGCTTGATCGAGGGCGCGGTGAACGGCGAGCCGTTCGTGATCGCCAAGGCCGGCAAGCCCATGGTGAAGGTCGTGCCGATTGAGGAACCAGTACAATCGGGCAAGCGGCGGCTGGGCTTCATGGAGGGGGAGATGACGATCCCCGATGACTTCGACACCTTCGCCCAGGACGAGATCGAGAAGCTCTTCTACGGCGAGGAATGAGGCTTCTGCTCGATACGCATCTGCTCGTTTGGGCGGCCGGGGCGCCTGAACGATTGTCCAGTCTCGCGCGTGACATGATCGAGGACCCCGGGAACACTCTGGCTTTCAGCGTGGTCAGCACATCTGGGAAGTCGCCATCAAGCACAGCCTGGGGCGACCGGAGTTCCAGACAGACCCACGCGTGTTCCGTCAGCGGCTGATGAACAACAGTTTTGAGGAATTGCTCATCACAAGCGAGCACGTCGTGGGCGTCGCCAGCCTGCCGACGATCCATCGGAATCCGTTCGATCGCCTCCTGATCGCCCGGGCGATCGCGGAGGACCTGCTGCTCGTCAGCGCCAATCGAAAGATCGGCGAGTATCCCGGTCCCATCCGGCGCGTCTGACCGCGCCTACGCCCCCGCCGCCTTGCCCGACATCACCGCGCTCCACCGCAGGGTCTCCAGCGCCGGGAGACCAGGCTTCGGCGAGGCTTTGCCCGGGGCGTGGAAGCTGTGGCAGGTGGCGCAGTCGCCGTCGCTGGCGGCGGCCGTCTTGGTCTTCGGCTGGCCATGGCAGGCGTTGCACTTGGCGATGTCCGGGATCAGCACGTCGGTAGTCTGATCCGACGTCGCCGCCTTGTGGCAGTCGGCGCACTTGAAACCGCCGGCCTTGGATGCACCGGGGCCGCCATGCTCGGGCACCGAGTGGTCGAAGGCGCCGCGCGGCATGTAGCGGGACGCCAGCTTCACCGGCTGCACATGCGGCATGCCGGCCTCGGTCCAGGTAATGGCGTGGCAGTCGAAGCAGGCCCCGCCCTTGCGGAACGGCGAGCTGCTGACCGCCGACGGCGCGACGACTGCGTCGAACTGGCTGGGCCGGATGGCGCCCGGTCGCATGCGATCCAAACCGCCCATGCCGCCGCCGCCGCCCGCCAGCGCCAAGGTCTTCTCCACTTCGCCGTGCGGGAACAGCTGCAACTGGCCGCCCACGCGGGCGTAGGCCAGGCTGTGGCAGGCGCCGCAGTCCTTTTCCATCTGGATCGGTTGGAAGTCCGTGCCGGCCTTATCGCGGCGGTGACACGAGGCGCATTCGAGTGCGGCGCCATAGCCGCGCCCTGCGCCGAGATCGATGGCCTGACGCGCCACGCCGCCCAGGGGGTCGAGGTGCATCCGGTGGGGGAAGATAAGGCCATTCTTCTCCTGCGGCGCGGCGGTCAGCGCCATCCGCTGGAATGTCGCCGTCGTGCCCTCGGCCGAGGTCATGATCAGCGGGCGGAAGGCCGGGTGCCGGCCCCAGTCGGGCGTGTCGATCAGCTCGGTCTTGCCCAGGCGGGACTTCAGCTTGGTATGGCAACCCTGGCAGTCCTGAACGGCCACGAGGTCGGGCTTGTCGCTGAGCGGGGCGTGGGGATCGCTGGCCTTGGCTCCCTTGGGGGTCTTGGGGTCGGACTTGGTGTGTTCAACGTGGCAGCTGGCGCAGCGATCGGTCGGGTGGCCCAGCGTGCGCTGGATGATGGTCGATACCTTGGCCCCGAAGCCATCCGGCAGGGGCGTGCCCTGGCTGAGCTTCTTCGGGTCGGCGTGATCGAAGACCAGCCCGGTGGCAAACGGGCTGCCGGCGTCTTTGGACTTCGCCAGGATTTTCGCCTCGGCAGCCGGGTCATGGCTGGCCTGGTGGCAGGCCTTGCAGGATGTGTCCTGCACGGCGACGAACGACTTCGTGTGGCACGATTTGCAGTCGCTCTCGAGGAAGGTGTGCGACTTCGACAGCGGCCCGGAGGACCACTGCTGGTCCGGATGAATCTTCGACTGAGAGAACACGCCAGCGAAGACCAGGGGAATCAGCAGGCAGACCAGGAAGATGCCGGTCGCGAACGTCCAGGCCATTCGGCGGCGACCGAACACCTTGGATTGCAGCGAGAAGATCGAGCGGGTCGGATAGTGGGCGTGCTCGCCATGCGTCACCGTGACGACGCAACCGCCCTCGGGACCCGGTTCGAACGACAGGCTGTAGGTAGCGAACACCACCACCGGCTGGCTGGCGACGTCGATATCGGCGCGCTGCACCGATTTGCCGTTCAGCAGGAAGGCGGCGCCGCTGACCGACTCGACGGTCACCCGGCCGGGACCGGCGAAGCGCATCCTGGCGTGCTTCGGATCGACGATCAGGTCGGTGAGGACGATGTCAGAATCGGCCGCGCGGCCGATGCTGAGCTCCGGACCCTCCAGATGCCGTTCGCGGATGATCGGATCGCCGCCGCCGGCGCGCTCGGTGATCAGTTTGAGATGGAATTCCTGGGCCACCGGCTCACCAGTACGTGAAGACGCTGACGATGTGCGCGGTGAGCGCCGCCAGCAGGGCGAAGGTGACGGGGATGTGCACGAACAGCCAACCCTCGAGGAAGGCGGTGATCTGCATCTGCTTGCGCGCCAGGGACAGCACCTCGGCTTTTTGCTTCATCAGCTGTTCCAGCTTGATCAGGGCCTCGGCCTGCGGCGTGTTTGGCGCGGCGGCGACGGAGCGGAGGCGCTCCAGGGCCCGCTTGTTGCGGCAGTCTCCGTAGCTGTTGGTCAGGCGTTTCAGGAATCCGCCGCCAAGCTCGGTGTCCTCGATGGTCATCCTCGCCGCTTCTGCGCCGGCGCGGTCCAGCGGCTGTGCGACATCGTGGATCTGGCGATCGATGCTCTCAATCTGCTCGATCATCTGCTTGCGCGTGACCTCGCCGCGGTTGCCGTGCAGGCGGGCGGGGAGGGTGGCGTAGGCCCAGATACCAAGTGCGCCGGAGACGATCACCAGCATCATCAAGACGTAGGCCAGGGTGTGGATGTTCCAGCCGAACTGGAAGCCTGTGTGCAGGGTGGCCAGGACCGTCAGCGACAGGCCGAGATAGACATGGGCCGAGACCCAGGCTTTCAGTGAATAGTGGCCGGAGGTGATCACCCGCTTGCGAATTCCCAGGCAGGCCAGCCAGATGATCAGGCCCGCGCTGATGGTTCCCAGCGTGTATCCGATCCAACTGCCGCCGTTGGGCGGCTCGTCCAGCCGCGCGGCCGTAACAAAGTAGACGCCGACAGCGACCACGCAGAGCGCCGTCGCGATCTGCGCGAACATGAAATGCTTGTGCCGCAGGAACCCCTCGTGGGTCCGCTGCTTCACTCGCTCCGTATGCCCCCCGGCCTGTGTCACGAGCTATCCGGTCCTCTCAATACGCGCCACGGAGAGGAAGGCGTCGGGAGTCACCCGGATCGCCGCCCCCGTTGGACACGCCCTTACGCAGGCCGGACCCCCGGCCTTCCCTGAACACATGTCGCACTTGATCGCCACCTTCGGCGATTCGACGCCGACCTTCGCGTGCTTCTTGCGCCATTCGTAGTCTGGTTCCCCTGGGCCGGGGCCCATGCCGAAGAACATCCACTGGAACACATTCGGCTTCTTGGGCGGCGGCTTGTCCATCTGGATCACGCCATAGGGGCAGGCCCGCTGGCAGTTTCCGCACCCGATGCAGGTGTCGTTGATGAACACCTCGCCGTCCTGGCCCCGCCGGATCGCGTTGGGCGGGCAGTCGCTCATGCAGTGCGGAGTCTCACAGTGCCGACAGGACGTCGGCACATGGATGTTGGCGAAGGTCGTGCCCGCCTCGCGGTTAAGGCGTGACAGGCCGTCGTGGCTGTCGGCGCAGGCCTTCTCGCAATTGTCGCAGCCCACGCAGAGGCTCTCGTCGATCAGCAGCACGTCGGTGGCTTCGCCGATGCCCTGTTTGATCAGGAAGTTGGCGACGGAGGAGTACATGTCGACAGCGCCGCCGAACTCCTCCTTCTGGCTCTCGATGAAGGCGTTCACGTCCCGGCGGGCCTTCATCTCGGACGACATGCGCTTGGCAAGGTCGGGCTTGCGGGCCAGGAGGGCTCGGAACGGTTCGGCGGACAGTTTCACCACCGTGGACCGGATGGCTGCCTTCACGGTCGTTGACCGTGGCGTCCGCTCCATCATCGCCATTTCGCCAACGTACATTCCGGCGGGGACGTAGGACATGAACACCGGCCTGCCGCCCAGGTTCTTCTCAACGATCATCGAGCCTGAGCGGATGACGTAGAGGTCGTCGGAGATGTCGCCTTCGGTGATGATCGGCTCGCCGGGCTTCACGTCGATCACCTCGGCGCCGGCCAGGACGTCCTTGATGTCGGCGGGGGTCAGGCCCGACTTGAAGATCTGCAGCACCTGACGCTCGGTGGTGGTGCGTTGCACGGTCTCGCGAGCTTGCGGCACCTGGCTCATCAGTTTCAGGGCCAGCATGCGGGGAAGTTCGACACATATGGTCGGCTCGGCGGCGCGTATGGTCGAGCCGCGTTTGCGGCCGGAGATCAGGCCGACCTCGCCGAAGATCTCGCTCCGCGCCAGCGAGACGGTGTTGTTGGGGTTCGACGGATCGACCTCGACGTTGACCGAACCTTCGGCGATGCCGAAGATCGACGACCCGCTGTCGTTGCGGAGAAAGATCGCGTCGCCGGCCTTGTAGGCCCGGACGTCCATCTCGAGCAGAAACTCGCGCATCTGCAGCGGAGACAGGCCGTTCAGGATTTCAACGTGGCTGCGCAGGAATTCGAGCCAGTCGGCCACGGAGCGCTTTCCGGGCAGATCCTTGAGTTTGGCCACCAGAAGCGGCTCGTCCGCGCCTTCCAGCTGGGTGTTGCCGCTGACGAACTCGATGACATCGTAGCCCTGGTTCATGCAGTGTTTGATCAGCGGATAGCCGGCCAGCGCCCCGATCACATAGATGCCGGGTTTGGTGCTTTCGAAGGTCGATGAGAGGGTTGGGAAGGCGGACCGATCCGGTCCGGCAAATTCGATGCCGCAGGATTCGATGAACGCCCGCGGCGGCGCGGCGCCCATCCGCGCGATGATCCGGTCGCACTTGTAGCGAGACTGGCCCTGCGGCGTATCGACGGTGACCCAGCCGGTTTCCACCAGGCTGGTATTGCATTCGGTCAGAACGCTGATGCGCCCCGCATCGCGCGCGGAAAGCAGGCCGTCAACGTTGGGTTTCTTGGCGGTCGGGAAATCGGCGCCCCGGTTGACCAGGGTGACGGTGTTGTTCTGGCCCGCGTCGGCGATCAGGCCCATGGCGTTTTCGATACCGGCGTCGCCGCCGCCGATGACGAAAATATGCTCGTCCGTGTACTCGCCCGGGTCGTCCAACTGGTACTGCACGTGAGGCAGGGCCCCGCCATCGCAACGCATGCGGTTGGGGTTACCCTGCGTGCCAACCGCCATGACAACGGTCTCGGCGCGCACCGGGTCGCCCTTGGTCAGCTCGATCGTGAAGTTGCCCTTCTCGCCGGTGATCGCCTTGACGTCGGCGTGGAATTTCACGTTCACGCCGGCCGCGGCGATATCGTCGTTCCATTGTTGAAGGATCTTCTCGCGCTTTCCGGCGTCGAACTCGGCGTCGGCGCGCAGCACCAGGATGACGGGCGTCGCCATCACGTGCTTGCCCTTCTGGTAACGGAAAATCGTGTCGGATAGGTGGTCCGTCTTTTCCAGAAGGACGTGGCTCAAACCCTTCTTCGCGGCATGCGCCGCCGCGCTCAGGCCTGCCGGCCCGGACCCGATGATCGCGACCTTATAGAGCTCCGACATCCAACGCCCCCAACGCCCAGCCTGTTTGAGCTGTAACGACTACGCCTTCATACTCAGCCCAGACACAGCAGCATTCCCGATCTTCACTTTACGCGCTACCACGCGCCACCGGTCCAAGGGGAGCACAAAGTCAATGTCGGCGGAAGTCGGTCAGTTCGCGTTGATTCTCGCGCTGCTGCTCGCACTCGTCCAGTCCGCGGCCCCGCTCTGGGGCGCTGCGCGAGGGGATGGGGTGCTGATGGCGGTGGGTCGAGCAGCCGCCCGCCTGCAAGCGGGCTTCGTTATCCTGGCGTTCGCGTGCCTAGCCTACGCCTACGTTACCAGTGATTTTTCGGTCGCCCTGGTCGCCGCGCACAGCAACACCGCCCAGCCGCTGCCCTACAGATTCGCCGCCACCTGGGGCAGCCATGAGGGCTCGATGCTGCTGTGGGTGCTGATCCTGGCGATCTTCGGCGGCGGCGTGGCCTTTTTCGGTGGGACCCTGCGCGAGACGTTGCAGGCTCGCGTTCTGGGCGTGCAAGGGCTGATCGGGATGGCGTTCCTCAGCTTTCTGATCTTCACCTCCAACCCGTTCCTGCGCCTCAGTCCGGCCCCCCTCGAGGGCACGGAACTCAATCCGCTGCTGCAGGACCCGGGCCTCGTCGTCCATCCGCCGATGCTCTATCTGGGCTACGTCGGGTTCTCGATGGCCTTCTGCTTCGCGGTCGCCGCGCTCATTGAGGGCCGCGTGGACGCGGCGTGGGCTCGATGGGTCCGGCCCTGGGTGCTGGCCGCCTGGATTCCCCTGACGCTGGGCATCACCATGGGCAGCGCATGGGCTTACTATGAACTGGGCTGGGGCGGCTGGTGGTTCTGGGACCCGGTGGAGAACGCCTCCCTGATGCCCTGGCTGCTGGGCACGGCCCTGCTGCATTCCGCCCTGGTTCTGGAGCGGCGCGGGGCCCTGGTCAGCTGGACCATCCTGCTGGCTATCCTCACGTTCTCGCTCAGCCTCGTTGGCACCTTCCTGGTGCGCTCAGGCATCTTGACGAGCGTCCACGCCTTCGCGGTCGATCCGCGGCGCGGCGTCTATGTGCTGGGGATCATCGTGCTCACCACCGGCGCGTCGCTGGCGCTCTATGCGTGGCGGGCCCCGGCGATTCGCTCCGGCGCCGTGTTCCAGCCGGTGTCGCGCGAAGGCGGCATCACGCTCAACAACCTGTTCCTGACGGCGCTCTGCGCCACGGTGTTCCTCGGCACCTTCAGCCCGGTGTTCATCGAAATGATGAACGGCGACAAGATTTCCGTCGGGCCGCCCTACTACGCCCGAACCTTCGCGCCGTTGGCCATTCCGCTGCTGCTGATCGCGGCGTTCGGCCCGATGCTGAACTGGAAACGCGATGCGGTGCGCCAGACCCTGACGCGTCTGCGGATTCCCGCCGTGATCGCCGGGCTGGTGCTGCTGGTCGCCTTGCTGCTCGGCGGACTGAAGGGCGTGGTGACAGCGGGGGGGCTCGGCCTCGCGGCCTGGCTGCTGCTGGGTTCTGCCGCGATCCTGGGCCGGCGCTGGTGGGCGCAGCGCGCCTATCTCGGCCGCGCGATCCGCACGACGCCAAGGGCCATGGTCGGCCTGACCCTGGCGCACGCCGGGGTGGGGCTGCTGGTTCTCGGCATCACCGGGGTCACCTCCTGGCATTCCGACAAGGTCGTCAGCATGCGGCCGGGCGACTCTGTCGTATTCGCCGGACGCACCCTGACGCTCACCACGCTCGAGACCGTCAACGGCCCGAACTACGAGGCCCGGCAGGCGCGGCTCAAGGTGACAGGGCAGGGCGCGCCCTACACCTTGATCAGCGAGCGACGCTTCTTCCCGTCCGCGCAGTCTCAGACGACGGAAGCTGGCATCCACGTGCGGCCACAGGGAAATCTCTATGTTTCGGTCGGCGAGGAATCGGCGACGGGCGTGGTGGTGCGGATGTGGGACCACCCGCTGATCGTCTGGATCTGGCTGGGCGGGGTGACCATGGCGTTGGGCGGGGCGGTGTCGCTCAGCGACCGGCGTCTGCGGCTGGGCGCTTCAGTGAAGGCGCCGATGGCTCAGCCACAACCGGTGGCCGCGGAATGAAGCGGCTGCTGTTCCTGACGCCCGTGGCGTTGTTCGTGGTGTTGATCGGGGTCTTCTTCGTGAGCCTGCAGCGCGACCCGTCGTTGCTGCCCTCCATGCTGATCGGCAAACCCGTGCCCGCGTTCAATCTGCCGCCGGTGCGGCCGGGCGACCAGGGCTTCGCCAACGCCGATCTCGGCGGAGAACCCATGCTGCTGAACATCTACGCCTCATGGTGCGCGGCCTGCCGGATCGAGCACCCGATGCTGATGCGGCTCCGGCGCGAGGGCGTCACCATCCACGGCCTCGACTGGAAGGATGAGCCAGAGGCGGGCTTCGGCGTCCTGCAAAACCAGGGCGACCCCTACGCGCGGGTCGGCAACGACCGCAGCGGCAGGGTCGGGATCGACTTGGGCGTGTCGGGCGCGCCGGAGACTTTCGTGATCGATAAGGCCGGCAAGGTCCGCTACCGCCATGTGGGCGCCATCAGCATCGAGGATTGGGATCAGAAGATCCGACCTCTGATGGAACGGCTGAAGGCTGAATTGTGAAACGCATCCTTCTCATCACAGCAGCCGTGACCGCCCTGTCCGGGACGGCGTGGGCGGTGGAGCCGGACGAGATGCTGGCCGATCCAAAGCTGGAGGCCCGGGCGCACGACCTGAGCCGCGAGGTCCGCTGCGTGGTCTGCCAGAATCAGTCAATCGACGATTCGGACGCCGCCCTGGCGCGCGATCTGCGGATCATCATCCGCGAGCGGATCGCGGCCGGCGACAGCGACGACCAGGCGTTGGCCTTCCTGACATCGCGCTACGGCAGCTTTGTGCAGCTCAACCCACCGATGCGCGCCGACACCCTGGCCCTATGGTTCGGGCCGCTGGCGGTGCTGCTGCTGGGCGCGGTCGGCACCTTCGTCTACATCCGGGGCCGTTCGCCGGACAAGGCGGCGGCGCTGAGCGCGGTCGAAGAGGCTGAACTGGCCGATCTGTTGAAGCATGACGTCGTCAAGAGCGACGGGACGAAGCGTAATGAGGCGGGCTGAATGCTCTGGATGATCCTGACCCTGATGACCGTGCTCGCGGCCGTCGGCCTGGCGATCCCGCTGGTCCGCCGGCACGACGCCGCACGGGCGCCGCGCAACGACACGCTGGGGGTGCTCAAGGACCAACTCGGTGAGATCGAGACCCAGGCCGCGACCGGGGTGCTGGCCGAGCCGGAGGCCGATGCCCTGAAGAGCGACCTCAAGCGCCGCGTGCTGGCTGAGGGCCGCCGGCCCGAACCACTGGCCCGACCGTTGAATGAGCGGACCCTTCTGTACCTGGCGCTGGGTACGGTGGCGATCGTCACCCTGGCGGGAACCGGGCTCTACCTGAAGATGGGCCGTCCTGACGTGCCGGCCTCGCCGACGGCCGGGGCTCAGAGCGCGCCGGCGACCGATCCGAATGCGCCGCACGGTGACGCTGGCGCGGTGATCGCCCAGCTTGAGACCCAGATGCAGCAGCATCCGGACAACGCCGAAGGCTGGCGGATGCTGGGTTGGTCCTACATGCAGACCGGCCGCAACGCCGAGGCCGCCACGGCCTATGGCAAGGCCGCGGCCATCGATCCGAAGAACGCCGAGTACCTGTCCGCCCAGGGTGAGGCGACGGTGCTGGCCTCCGGCGGGACCGTGACGCCGGACGCTCAGACCGCCTTCCGCAAGGCGGTCGCCGCCGACCCGGCCGACCCGCGCGCCCGTTATTATCTCGGCGTGGCCCGCGACCAGTCCGGCGACCACGAGGGCGCCGTCAACGCGTGGATAGCGTTGCTGAAGTCGGCCCCGCCGGACGCGCCGTGGGCCGGTGAGGTCCGGGGCTTCCTCGAGAAGGCGGCCGCGCAGAACAAGATCAGCCTTGCCGGCCGCCTGCCGCCGCTGGCGACAGGTCCGGTGGATGCCGGGCCGCGAGGCCCGAGCCAGGCGCAGATGGCCGCCGCTCAGACCATGAGCGAGGGTGATCGCCAGCAGATGATCCAGGGCATGGTCGGCGGTCTCGCTGCACGGCTGAAGCAGAACCCCAAGGACGTGGCCGGGTGGCAGCAGCTGATCCGGGCGCGGATGGTGCTGGGCCAGACCTCGGAGGCGCAGGCCGCTCTGCGTGAGGCCAACCGCGCCTTCGCGGGGTCGCCCGGCGACCAGCAGACCCTGCGGCAGGCCGCCCAGCAACTCGGCGTCCCGGGCGCTTGACGATGTCCGAGGTCGCCGACAGGCCCGGGGCTGGCGCGGCGGCCCAGCTGATCCTGGAACTGCTGCCCGAGCCGGTGATCCTGGTCCGGGCGGTCGAGGATGAGGGCCCGGAGATCGCCTATGGCAACAAGGCCGCCCGCGAGGTCTTCCGCATCGAGCTGGCCGGTGCGCCCCTGGGCGCGGCCCTGCGTCGGCCCGAGGTGCTGGAGGCGATCGAGGGCGCGCTGGCGACCTCCACCAACGCCGAGGTGGCCTTCGAGACCATCGGCGTGCAGCCGCGGTTCTGGCGCGCCTTCGCCCGGCCCCTGGACACCGGGCCCGGCGGCCCGCGCCAGCTGGTGGTGGTGCTGCGCGACGAGACCGATGCGCACCGCACTGAGCGCATGCGCGCCGACTTCCTGGCCAACGCCAGCCACGAACTGCGCACGCCGCTAGCCTCGCTGGCCGGCTTCGTCGAGACCCTGCGCACCCACGCCAAGGACGACCCCGAGGCCCGCGAGAAATTCCTCGGCATCATGGCCCAGCAGGCCACCCGGATGGCGCGGCTGGTGGACGACCTGCTGTCCCTGAGCCGCATAGAACTGAACGAGCACATCGCGCCGTCCGGCAAGGTCGATCTGGCGCGCACGGTGCAGGACGTCTCCGACGCCATCCGTCCGCTCACCGCCGAGCGCGGAGTGATCGTGGCCATCACGCCGGAGCCCGGCGCCCCGTCGGTCACCGGCGACCGTGACCAGCTGGTGCAGGTGATCCAGAACCTCGTGGACAATGCGGTGAAGTACACGCCGTCTGGCGGCAGGGTGCGCGTGGCCCTTCAGTTCGCCGCCAACCTGGATGCCGCCCGTGCGCCCAGCCGTTCGGGCGTGGGGCTGTCGCTGCTGTCGCCGGACGCCTCGGACGGCCAGGCCTATGTTGTCGTCCGCGTCACCGACGAAGGGCCGGGGATCGCCCGCCAGCACCTGCCGCGCCTGTCCGAGCGGTTCTATCGCGTCGAGGGCCAGCGGAGTGGCGGCACCGGCCTCGGGCTCGCCATCGTCAAGCACGTGGTCAACCGCCATCGCGGCGGCTTCGCCGTCGAAAGCGCGGAAGGTGAGGGCAGCACCTTCTCCGTCTATCTGCCCGTCGCGGCGTCGTAGCGCCGGAGGCGTCTCAAAACTGTCGCTGAACCGCATTAGTTTGCGCAGCCGTTGAGAGGGCCCCAATTTGACACGTTTCCTGCAGGCAGAGCTGCGTCAGCTCGTCGCCGAAGTGATCCGCATGGGCGGCCTCGCTGAAGCGCAGGTGATGGACGCGGTCGATGCCGTCGTGCGTCGCGACGTGCCCCTCGCGCAGGCCCTGATCATCCGTGACCTGCGCCTCGACACCATGCAGAGCGAGGTCGAGCGACGGGCGCTGGCGCTGATCGCGCACCACCATCCCGGCGAGGCCGACCTGCGCCGCACCATCTCCACCCTGAAACTGGCCATGAACCTGGAACGCTGCGGCGACCTGGCGCGCAACATCGCCAAGCGCAGCCTGGTGCTCTCAGCGGGCGAACCCCTGCTGCCGCTGACGGGCGCCATCGAGCGGATGGGCCGCCTGGTTTCGGCCCGCCTGCGCGCGGTGCTGGACGCCTATGCCGCGGGGGATGTCGAACCGGCCCTGGATGTCTGGCGCCGCGACGGCGAGGTGGACGAGCACTACGAGAGCCTGTTCCGCGAACTGCTGGCCCTGATGACCAGCCGCCCGGACCAGGTGGCGGCCGGCGCGCACCTGCTGTTCGTCGCCAAGAACCTCGAGCGGATCGGCGACCACGCCACGAATATCGCGGAGATCCTGCACTTCCAGATGACCGGCCAGGAACTGACGGGCGAGCGGCCCAAGGTCAGCCTGCCTCAAGCGGAGGCCTCGCTATCGTAACGCCCTACGTGCTGGTCGTGGAGGATGAGGACGCGCTGGCGACCCTCCTCGACTACAACCTGGTCAAGGAAGGCTTCCGCGTCGAGCGGGCCGCCGATGGCGAAGAGGCCCTGCTGCGGGTCGCCGAGGAGCCGCCGGACCTGGTGATCCTCGACTGGATGCTGCCCAAGGTCTCCGGCGTCGAGGTCTGCCGCCAACTGCGCGCCGGAGTGGAGACACGCCGGACGCCGGTGCTGATGCTCACCGCCCGGGGAGAGGAAACCGACAAGGTCCGGGGGCTCGACACCGGCGCCGACGACTATGTGGTCAAACCCTTCGCCATGAGCGAGCTGGTGGCCCGCATCCGTGCGCTGTTGCGCCGGGCGCGCCCGGAACTGCTGGAAGAACGGCTGGAGTACGCCGACGTGGTTCTCGACCGCGCCCGCCATCGGGTGACCCGAGGCGGCCAGGATATCCACCTGGGCCCCACGGAATACCGCCTGCTGGACTTCCTGATGCAGCGCCCGGGCCGAGTGTTCACCCGAGAGCGGCTGCTGGACGCGGTCTGGGGGGCCAACACCTATGTCGAGGTCCGCACCGTGGACGTCCACGTGGGCCGGCTGCGCAAGGCGCTGAGGCTGCCGAACGCGCCGGACCTCATCCGCACGGTCCGGTCCGCGGGCTACGCCCTGGATACCGAGGGCTGAGACGTCACTTGGGCGTCACGGACTCATCGTACCGCTCCTGAGCAGATCCGTGGGGGAACTGTGATGCTGGACCCGATCCCGGCCGTGCGTTGTCGCGCGGCCTTCATCTCTGACATCCACCTGGGCACGCGGGGCTGCCAGGCCGAGTTGTTGCTGGAGTTCATCCGCGAGCTGGACTGCGAGACGCTCTATCTGGTCGGCGACATCGTCGATGGCTGGAAACTGCGCTCCGGTTGGTTCTGGCCCCAGGCGCACAATGACGTGGTGCAGAAGGTCCTGCGGCTGGCGCGCAAGGGCGTCCGCGTCGTCTACATCCCGGGCAACCACGACGAGGTCATCCGTGACTACTGCGGCGCGCACTTCGGCGGGGTTGTGGTGGCGCGGGACGCCATCCACGAGGCGGCGGACGGCCGGCGTTACCTGGTCACCCACGGCGACGAGTTCGACGGGGTGGTGCAGAACGCCAAGTGGCTGGCCTTGCTGGGCGACTGGAGCTACCGCGCGCTGCTGGCGCTGAACACCCACTTCAACCGGGCAAGGCGGCTGTTCGGGCTATCCTACTGGAGCCTGTCGGCGTTCCTGAAACACCGGGTGAAGGACGCGGTGGCGTTCATCGATCAGTTCGAGACCACCATGGCCGACGAGGCCCGTCGGCGCGGCGTGGCCGGCGTGATCTGCGGCCACATCCATAAGGCCGAGCTGCGCGACATGGACGGGGTGCTCTACCTGAACGACGGTGACTGGGTCGAGAGCTGCACTGCCATCGTCGAGGACTTCGACGGCGCCTTCCGGATCATTCACTGGCTCGAGGCGCGCAAGTCCCTGGGCGCCGCGCCGATTCCGATCGCCGCCTGATCTCGTTTCCAAAAAAAAGATGGCCGCGACCTAGGGGGCTGGTCGCGGCCGATGTGGCCTTCGGGGAGGCCGATATGGACAGTTACGCGAGGGGTTACTGGCGTAACGCTAGCGGGCGGCCGTGTCGGCTCCGTGACGATCCTGCGACCCCGTAAAGAAAGGTCGCCGCAAGGAAGCGCCCTAGAAGTTGACCTGACCGCGGGCTGCCAGGGCGTTGTAGGTCTGGCCGACCTGCAGGCCGGTGGCGCCCAGGCGGTCGATCTTGACGTGCTGGTAGTCGAGCATCATCCGGATCGAGGGGTTCAGGTACCAGTTGAGCCCGAGGGTGTAGATCTTCTGCTCGCCGCCCCGGATAGCGCCCAGCGCCGCCGCTGGCGTCGTGCCGCGATTGCCCTCGTGGTAGTTCAGGTCGAGGTCGGAGTAGCGGGCCGCCACTTCGAAGGCGCCCCAGGTGCCGGCTTCAGGGTTGAAGTTGTAGGTCAGCTTCGGGGCGTCAAAGCGGGCTTCGACCGCATTGTACACCCGGCTCTCACCGGTCAGGATCCACGAGCCCATCACGTAGAAGCCGTTGAACTGCGGATCGGGCAGGTTCAGCGCCGTGGTGATGCGGCGGTCGATCTTATAGTCGAAATACTCGCCCTCGATCATCATCGGGCCGAACTGGAAGGCGCCTTCCGCCCCGAACACCCGCGTGTGGCGCGAGTCGATGGCGCCGGTGTCGATGAGGCGCGTGCCGTCCAGGCGCAGTTCCGGACGATCGCGCAGCTGCGAGGCGTAGCGGGTGGTCGCTGTTGCACCGGCGTCATTCGGGTGGATCACGTACTGGTAGTTTACCCCGAAGTGCGCCTGCCAGTCGGTGCTGTAGAAGGGCGCGATGGTCGCCCGGCCGATCACCGCGTTCTGCTCGTCGAACGGTTGGACGGTGGCGGCGGCGGAGGACGCGCCGGCGGCGATCACATTGGCGGTGTAGGCGCTGGAGATCATCCAGCGGGCGGCGAGGCCGGTATCGCCCGCGCCGATGACATCGTTGGCCTGGACCTGGAAGGCCACGCGGCTGTCACCGGCGGCGACGCTGCGGGCGACTTCGGCCGGGGCCGGGCGTTCCATCAGCGGCATCTGGCTGGTGGAGACAGCTGCGGCCAGGCCGATGTTGGGCTCGAACGCGCCGACCTTGAGACGGAACGGCTTCAGGTAGGTGTAGGTGATCGCGGCTTCATAGAGACGGCCGGGGTCTTCCTGGCCCGACCCACCGAACTCGTAGATGAACGAGTAGTCGAAGTCTCGGAACAACTTGCCATCGACGCCGAAGCGGGCCCGGCGGAAGTTGAACCCCTCGTTCAAGTCGCGGTTCACGACCGAGGCCGGCAGGTTGTCCTTCTGGAAGTACTTGCCGCCATCGAACATCAGGATCGCCTTGATGTTGGCGGTGAAGCGGCCGTCAGCGCTGGCCAGGGCCGGCTTGCCGTTCGGCAGGGTCGGGATGGTGGTGGCGCCCTGCGGGGCCAGCTGCAGCGTCGCGATGCTGGTGTTGGCGGTGTCCTGCGTGGCCTTCATGTCAGCGAGTTGGGCGGCCATGGCCTCCAGCTGCGACTGGATGGCCGTCAGGCGCGGATCCGCCGGCTGGCCGGCCGATCGCATGGTATTCAGTTGAGCGCGCAAGTCGTCCAATTGTGACTGCATGGTCTGAAGCCTGGCGTCGCTCGCGGCCGAGGCCGGCGCGGCCAGAGCAGCGCTCGAAACCCCGCAGAGCAACATACCGGCCAGGCTGGCCGTGAGCCACGCGGACGCGCCACGCTTGGTTGAAATCCCCATAGGAAACCCCTTATTGATCGCCTGAACGGCGACTTCGACGAGGGCGGTTCCTAGGCCCCGAGTGCGACAACTCTGCAAAGGTTGCACATCAGATTTGTGACAGTCATGGAATTGCCAACACTGTCATAAAACTGACAACCGAACGTCATGGGAGCGTTGCGCGACCTCAATACACCGAACTTCCGAACAGGTGCGCGATCGGCGCCCACGACGAGGGGATCTCATGTTCAAACGCTATCTCACCGCGATCCTGGCGGCGGCATCGCTGACAAGCGCCGGCGCGGCTGCCCAGGCCGCCGACATTTCCGGCGCCGGCGCGACCTTCCCGGCCCCAGTCTACGCCAAGTGGGCGGAGACCTATCGCGGCCAGACCGGCAACCGCCTGAACTATCAGGCCATCGGTTCCGGCGGCGGTATCCGCCAGATCACCGCTGGCACCGTTGACTTCGGCGCGACCGATAAGCCGCTGAAGCCGGACGATCTGACCACCAACGGCTTCAGCATGTTCCCGACCGTGATCGGTGGCGTGGTGCCAGTGATGAACCTGCCGGGTATCAAGTCGGGTCAGGTGAAGCTGACCGGTCCCCAGATCGCCGACATCTTCCGTGGTGTGATCAAGAAGTGGAACGACCCGCTGCTGGTGAAAACCAATCCGGGCGTCGCCCTGCCGAACATGCCGATCACGGTGGTTCACCGCTCGGACGGCTCGGGCACGACCTTCGTGTTCACCACGTACCTGTCGATGAAGGCCGCCCACTGGGCGAGCGAGGTCGGCGCCAACGACGCGGTGAAGTGGCCCGTGGGCCTGGGCGGCAAGGGCAACGACGGCGTCGCGGCCTATGTGAAGCAGACCCCGGGGGCGATCGGCTACGTCGAATACGCCTTCGCCAAGCAGAACAACCTCACCTACGCCCAGATGCAGAACAAGGCCGGCAAGTTCGTGAACCCGGCGGCGCCCAACTTCAGCGCCGCGGCGGCCAACGCCAACTGGAAGGCCGCGCCGGGCTTCTACCTCCTGCTCCTCGACCAGCCGGGCGCCGAAGCCTGGCCGATCACGGCGGCGACCTTCATCCTGATCCGCAACAAGCAGGAAGACGCCGCCAAGGGCCGTGAAGTCCTGGCCTTCTTCGACTGGGCCTACAAGAACGGTGACGCCGCGGCGGTGCAACTCGACTACCTGCCCCTGCCGGCGCCGGTGAAGGACATGGTTCGCAAGTCCTGGTCCAAGGTCGTTGGCCCGGACGGCAAGCCGGTCTACCGCTAACCTTCGATCTCTACCGACTGCGTGTCATGGCCGGCGCCTGCGCCGGCCATGCTGCGTTTTGGGCTAGGCTTCCCTCGCGCTCGCCTGCCAAGGTGAGGGAAGATCAGGGAGCGGGACGATGGCGGACGGTTCGGTGCAAGGGTTGACCCAGGACCGCTATGCGGCGGCGCGGACCCAGTTCGAGGAAAATCTCACCAAGGGCGAGGACATCGGCGCCTCGTTCTGCGCCACGGTCGAGGGCGAGACGGTGGTCGATCTCTGGGGCGGCTATGCCGATCCGGCGAAGACGCGGGCCTGGGAGCGGGACACCATCGTCAACGTCTATTCCACCACCAAGACCATGACAGCGCTGACCGCGCTGCTGATCGCCGACCGCGGCGATCTGGATTTTGAGGCGCCGGTGGCGAAATACTGGCCGGAGTTCGCGGCGAACGGGAAGTCCGCCATCAAGGTCAGCCACCTGATGAGCCATTCGGCGGGCCTGTCCGGCTGGAAAGAGACGATCACCACCGAGGACCTCTACGACTGGGAGAAAATGACCAGCCTGCTCGCCGCCCAGGCCCCGTTCTGGGAAGCGGGCACGGCGCCCGGCTATCACGCGATCACCCAGGGCTATCTGGTGGGCGAGGTGGTGCGGCGGATCACCGGCAAGTCGCTGGGGACGCTGTTCCGCGAGGAGATCGCCGGGCCGCTTGGCGCGGACTTCCACATCGGCCTGCCGGCGTCGGAGGACCACCGCGTCGCCGAACTGCTGCCGCCCCCGCCCGGCGGCGGTGTCGCCGACATGCGCAACCAGACCGAACTGATGCGCAACATGTCCACCAACCCCGGCATCGACGTCTCGGCGACCAAGACGCGCGGCTGGCGCGGCGCCGAAATCCCGGCGGCCGGCGGCACGGGCAATGCGCGTTCGGTGGCCGAGATCCATGCGATTCTGGCCAATGGCGGGGTCGCCAAGGGCAAGCGCTTCCTGTCCGAGGCCGGCTGCCGCAAGGCGCTGGAGCTGCAGGTGGAGGGGCGGGACCTGATCCTGGACGTGCCGGCGCGCTTCGGCCTGGGCTTCGGCCTGCCGGGCGTCCTGCCGCTGCCCAACCCGAACTCCATGTACTGGGGCGGCTACGGGGGATCGCTGATCATCATCGACATGGATGCGCGCACCACCTTCGCCTACGTCATGAACAAGATGATGCCCACGACCATGGGCGACACGCGCGCGCTTGGCCTGGCCATGGCCATGTGGACGGCGATGGGGACGATCTAGGCGCTTTCCGCCAGCTCCGCTGACGGGGGGTTGCAATAGGGACGCCTGCGCGGACGCGCCCTGCTGATCCAGGGATAGAAGAGGTCAATGCAGGCGGGGACAAGCGGCTCAACCTGAAGTCTTGAAAAGCGGCTCGCCCAGCGTCACGTCACTGTCATATATTCGTCGCGGAACTGTCCTTTAGCCCCGATAGAGCAGAGGCCGGGATCGTGGTTTGGGGGGAGTTCGCGCGTGTTCCGGAAACTCAAGGCCGACCGATGACCGCGACCGCTGACGCCCCGATGGCCGCGGCCGCTGCGCCGCCGCGCACCGCCCGCGGAACGACCCTTGACCGAGCGTTCGAGATTCTCTGCTTCTCTGCGGCGACCCTGCTGCTGACCGCGCTGGCCGGGCTGGTTGTGTCGCTGGTGATCGGCGGCTGGCCGGCGCTGTCGAAGTTCGGCTTCGGCTTTTTCATCAGCGCGGAATGGGATCCGGTCAACGAGGTCTACGGCGCCGCGGGCGCCGTGGCGGGCACCGTCATCAGCGCCGCCCTGGCGCTGCTGTTCGCCCTGCCGCTGGCCTTCGGGATCGCCATCTTCCTGGTCGAGCTCTGCCCGCCGATCCTGCGACGGACCATCGGCACGGCGGTGGAGCTGCTCGCGGGCATCCCGTCGATCGTCTACGGCATGTGGGGCCTGTTCGTCTTTGCCCCCTGGTTCGCCCAGCATATCCAGATCCCGCTGATGGCCTCGGCCCCGCCTGGCAGCCTGATGGAGAAGCTGGTTGCCGGCATCCCCAACGGCGCCGGCATTTTCACCGCCTCGGTGATCCTGGCGATCATGATCCTGCCGTTCATCGCCGCCACGCTGCGCGAGCTGCTGAACACCATCCCGGCCACGGTGCGCGAGAGCGCCTACGGCCTGGGCTCGACCACTTTCGAGGTCATCACCAAGGTCAGCCTGCCCTATATTCGCACGGGCGCCATCGGGGCAGTGATGCTGGGCCTGGGCCGGGCGCTGGGCGAGACCATGGCGGTGACCTTCGTCATCGGCAACGCGCACGGCTTCCCCACCTCGCTGTTCGCGCCGGGCTCGACGATCGCCTCCACCATCGCCAACGAGTTCACCGAAGCCACCCACGAGCTGCACATCGCGGCCCTGATCTCGCTCGGCCTCGTGCTCTTCGTGCTCACCTTCGCGGTCCTGGCCTTGGCCCGGATGCTTATCGGACGGCAGCAAACCCTATGAGCATGGCCAACGCCGCCCCGCGCCTGTCGCGCCGCCTGGGCGAGGGCGTCTTCCTGGCCGCCTGCTGGGTGGCGACGGGGATCGCCCTGGTCGCGCTGACGACTATCCTCTGGTCGCTGCTGACCAAGGGCGTCGGCGGCCTCGACCTCAACGTCTTCACGAAATCGACCCCGGCCCCCGGTTCGGAAGGCGGCCTGCTGAACGCCATCCTGGGGTCGCTGATGATGTGTACGCTGGCCATGATCGGCGCCTCCCTCGTGGGCTTCCTGGCCGGAACCTGGCTCTCGGAGTTCGCCCGCGACAGCCACTACGGCAAGGTGGTCCGGTTCCTGAACGACGTGCTGCTCTCCGCCCCGTCGATCCTGGTCGGCCTGTTCGTCTACGAAATCCTGGTGGCGCCCCTGAAGGGCTTCTCAGGCTTCGCCGGCGCCGTGGCGTTGGGCCTGATCGCGGCGCCGGTGATCACCCGCACCACCGAGGACGTCCTGCGTCTGCAGCCGACGGCGCTTCGGGAAGCCAGCGTCGCCCTGGGCGCGCCCGTCTGGCACACGATCTTCGCGGTGATCTGGAAGTCGGCGCGCAGTGGCATGCTGACCGGCGCCCTGCTGGCCTTCGCCCGGATCAGCGGTGAGACCGCGCCGCTGCTGTTCACCGCGCTCAACAACCAGTTCCTGAGCCTGAATATGACCAAGCCGATGGCGAACCTGCCGGTCGTGATCGCGAACTTCGCGCTGACCGCCTACGATGACTGGCGCCGACTGGCCTGGACCGCCGCCCTCCTGATCACGGCCACGGTGCTCGTCGTGACCATGCTCGCCCGCACCTTCCTCCGGGGATCCGCCCGCTCATGAACGCTCAGCTCGACAACCCGCCGGAGACGGCCATCCTGGAGATCGCGCCGGAAACGGTGAAGCTCGCCATCAAGGACCTGAACTTCTTCTACAGCGGCAAGCAGGCGCTGTTCGATATCAACGTCTCGTTCGCCGCCAATGGGGTGACGGCGTTGATCGGGCCGTCTGGCTGCGGCAAGTCTACGCTGCTGCGGGTCCTGAACCGCATGTACGGCCTCTATCCCGGCCAGAAGGCGACGGGGCAGGTGCTGCTGGACGGCGAGGACGTGCTGTCGCCGCGGGTCAATGTCGCCGCTCTTCGCGCGCGGATCGGCATGGTGTTCCAGAAGCCGACGCCGTTCCCGATGTCGATCTATGACAACGTCGCCTACGGGGTCCGCCTTTACGAGACCCTCAGCAAGGCCGACATGGCTATCCGGGTCGAGGACAGCCTGCGCCGCGCGGCCCTGTGGGATGAGGTGAAGGACAAACTGCAGCAGTCGGGCCTGGGCCTCTCCGGCGGCCAGCAGCAGCGACTCTGCGTCGCGCGCGGCATCGCGGTGAAGCCCGAGGTGCTGCTGCTGGACGAGCCGGCCTCGGCGCTGGACCCGATCTCGACGGCCCGGCTGGAAGAGACCATCGCCGAGCTGAAGGCCGACTACACGATCGTCATCGTCACCCACAACATGGGCCAGGCGGCGCGGCTCTCCGACCACACGGGCTTCATGTACCTCGGCAAGCTGATCGAGTTTGGCGAGACTGAGCAGCTGTTCACCAACCCGGTCACCAGCCGGGCCCGCGACTACATCACCGGCCGGTTCGGCTAGGCCATCGGCTCCCGCCGATGGCTCCACTTTGACTTAGAAAACCGACCCTTCGTCGGGACGACGAAGGGTCTGGGGAGCCCCTGCGATGGACGATCACACGGTGACAGCGGTCGATAGCGACCTTGCCCGCCTGAGCCACGCGGTGGCGGCGATGGGCGACCTTGCGGTGGCCCAGGTGCGGGCGGCGGTAGATGTCTTCAGCCGCCATGATCTGCCGGCGGCTGCGAAGGTCGTGCGGGGTGACGACGCCCTCGACATCCAGGACGCCGCCATCGAACGCAGCGCGGTGCGGTTCATCGCGCTGCGCCAACCCGTGGCCGACGATCTGCGCCGGCCCATCGCGGCCATGAAGATCGCCATGCAGCTGGAACGCTGCGGCGATCTCGCGAAGAACATCGGCAAGCGGGTGGCGCGGATGGACACCGCGGGCGGCGAGGCGCAGGTCGCCGACATCGTCGCGCTGGGCCAACTGGCGGCCGAGCGCCTGTCGGCGGTGGTCAACGCCTACCGGCAAGGCGACGCCCAGGCGGCCTATACGGTGTGGTTGAAAGACACCGAGATCGACGAGCGTCACGACAGCGTGGTGCAGGGCATTGTTTCGGGGATGATCAACAAGCCCGGCTCCGTCGGTGATGGCACGCACCTGCTGTTCATCGCCAAGAACCTGGAGCGGATCGGCGACCACGCGACCAACATCGCCGAACTGGTCCACTACCAGATCACCGGCCAGGACCTGGCCGAAAGCCCGCGACCCAAGCTGTAGGGGGTTCCCCGCACACCATTGATTTCCCTACCCCTTAAGAGGCGGGAGGGCCGTTACTGCTGTTGCTGTTGCTGTTGCTGTTGCTGTTGCATCTGGTGCAGGCGCGGCTGGTGCGCCAGCGACGTGGCGCTGGGCGCCTGGCGGGGCGGGGCGCCGGGGACGCCGGGCCGGACGGTCGAACGTTGCAGGCGCAGGAACTCCGGCTCGGTGACCGCCGCTCGGGCCTTGCGCACCGAAACCCCGACCGCCAGCGAACTCTCGGCCTCGCCCTTGTAGGTGCCGCGCGATGGCGGCACGTCGGAATAGTCGCGGCCCACGGCGCAAGCGATATGGCGCTCGGTGACCAGGGAATTGTTGGTCGGGTCGAAGCCCACCCAGCGTAGCTGGGGGAAGAACACTTCCACCCAGGCGTGGGTGGCGTCCGGGTCGGAGCGGTCGCCATGCCTCTTGTCGGTGTAGAGGTAGCCGGAGACATAGCGCGCCGGCAGGCCCCAGGATCGGCAGATGGCGATCATCACATGGGCGAAGTCCTGGCAGACGCCCTTGCGCGCCTTCAGCACGTCGTCGATCGGACTGTCGGCGCGGGTGACTCCGGCCTCGTAGCCGAAGGATTCGTAGACCACCCGGTTCAGTTCGCGCACGGCAGCCAGCGGGTCGCGGAGACGCAGCTCGTCGATGGCATGGTCGGCCTCATAGAGGCGCAATGCATCGGTCTCGCGGGCGAACCCGTGCGGTTGCAGATAGTCGAACTGTTCGCCGCGCTGGACGGCCAGCCGCACCCGGTCCCATTCGCCCATGTCCAGGTGGTCCGGCAGGTCGGGCGGCGTCTGGGTTTCGACGGCCGCGCGGGCCGTGATGGTCAGCCGGTCGTGGGGCTGGGGCACGTCGAAATGGTAGACCGGGTTGCCGAAGCTGTCCGCGTAGGAGAACAGCTGCGCCGGCGGATCCAGCTCAATGTCAAAGCTGACCAGCCGCTGGCGGGTGTACTTCTGCGGTTGCATCCAGACCTCCATCACGCTCTCGCGGATGGCGTAGGCGTAGTTGTACTGGGTGGTGTGGCGGACTTCGAGCAGCACGGGTCTTTTTGTCCTTGTATCCTGGCGGGGGGCTTTACGCCGGCAGCCGGTCTTCGAGGGAATAGGCGACAAAGGCGTCGTAGAGACTGCGGTGGATGGCCCAGCAGTCGTCCAGCACCGTCTTCAGGAAGGCCGACGCCCCCTGGGCTTCCAACTCGTCCATGTCGGCGAAGTGCAGGCGGGCCTTGAGCCGCCCGGCCAGCCGTTCCGGCCCGGCGTTGGCCGACAGGCCGGCGTGGCGGGTGATGGCGGCCAGGTGGCTCTCGATCTGGGTGGTGCAGAAGCGGATCGAACGGGGAAAGTCCTCGTCCAGCATCAGGAAGTTCAGGATGTGGCGCGGCTGCAACTCGGCCGTATAGACCCGCAGATAGGGCTCGAGCGCGCAACTCATCCGCAGGATGCTGGTCAGGGCGAAGTGGTCGGCCAGGGGCTTGCGTCGCCGCCGTTCTCCGAACACCACGTCCAGCAGGGATCCGATCAGTTGCGCGCGCTCCAGGTGGACGCCAAGCTGCAGGAAGCTCCAGCCCTCGCCGTGACTCATGGTGGCGTCGCCGGCGCCCTTGAACAGGTGCAGGTCGGCGATGGTGTCGTGCAGGAATACTTGGCTGCCATCGTGGAAGGCCTTCACCGCGTCCGGATTGTTCATCCGCAGATAGATGATGTTCAGCCGTTCCCAGGTCTCGGTGGTGATCTGGTCGCGGACCTGCCGGGCGTTCTCGCGGGCGTGGGCGATGGAGGAGAAAATCGAGCCGCCGTCGCCGCGCTCCAAGGTCAGCGCCAGGGCGGCCTCATAGGGCGCCTGGGCTTTGGAGACATTGGTGTCACCCACCGCCAGCAGGGCGATCCGCGCGACCTGGGTGGCGGCATCGGATCGGTCCAGCGTGGCGTTCAGCATCACGTCGGAGAGCCGGCACATGTGCTCGGCCCGCTCCACGTAGCGACCGATCCAGTAGAGACTGTCGGCAACCCGAGCGAGCATCATGCTCGCGATCCTTCCAGCAGGAGGTTGGCGAGCATCATTTGGCGTCACCCTTCGATTCGGTGAGGACCCAGGTGTCCTTCGAGCCGCCGCCCTGGCTGGAGTTCACGACCAGCGAGCCCTTGCGCAGGGCCACGCGGGTCAGCGCGCCGGGTGTGACGACGATCTTCTCGCCGCAGAGGATGAAGGGGCGCAGGTCCACGTGCCGGGGTTCGACATTGCCGTCGATGAGGCAGGGCGCGGTGGAGAGCTGGATCGTCGGCTGGGCGATATAATTGGCCGGATCGGCCTGCAAGGCATCGGCGAACTCGGCCTGCTGGGCCTTGGTGGAATGCGGTCCCACCAGCATGCCATAGCCGCCCGACGCGCCCACCGCCTTGACCACCAGCTTGTCCAGGTTGGCCAGGACGTGGCTGAGCTGAGCGGGTTCGCGGCACAGGAAGGTCTCGATGTTGGGCAGGATGGCGTCCTGGTTGAGGTAGTATTTGATGATCGCCGGGACGTAGGCATAGACCGCCTTGTCGTCGGCGACGCCGGTGCCCGGCGCGTTGCAGATCATCACATTGCCGGCGCGATAGGCGTTGAACAGGCCAGCGGCGCCCAGGGACGAGTCGCGGCGGAACGTGAGGGGGTCAATGAAGTCGTCGTCCACCCGGCGGTAGATCACGTCGATCCGGCGTAAACCCCGGGTGGTGCGCATGTAGACGAAGTTGTCGTGGACGACGAGGTCGCGGCCTTCGACCAGGGGCACCCCCATCAGCCGCGCAAGGTAGGCGTGCTCGTAGTAGGCGGAGTTGTAGACGCCGGGCGTCAGCACCACGACCTGCGGGTTGGGCCGCCAGTTGCCGGCCATGCTCTTCAAGGTGGTCAACAGGAGGTCGGGATAGCGGTCGATACCGCGCACGCCGGCTGAGCGGAACGTGCCGGGAAATACGCGACGCGAGGCCTCGCGGTTGGCCAACATATAGGACACGCCGGAGGGGACCCGCAGATTGTCCTCTAGCACCGCGAACTCGCCGTTCGGCTGGCGGATCAGGTCTGAGCCGCAGACGTTGGCGTAGGCCTTGTGCGGAACATAGAGGTTCTGCATCTCGCGCCGGTACGAGGGCGCGTTCAGCACCAGTTCGCGAGGCAGGACCCCGTCCATCAGGATCTGCTGGTGCGAATAGATGTCGGCCAGGAACATGTTGAGCGCCTTCAGGCGCTGGATCAGGCCGGCCTCGATCCGCGACCACTCCGAACCCGGGATGATGCGCGGCAGGATGTCGGACGGGATAATCCGTTCGGTGGAGCTCTCGGCCCCGTAGACGGTGAAGGTGATGCCCTGCAGCAGGAAGAACCGTTCCTGCGTCCGCTGGCGTTCAGCAAGTTCCTCGGGGCTCAGCGTCGCGAGGCGGGCCTCCAGGGCCGTGTAGTGCGGATGCACCGCGCCCGCGCGTTTGACCATCTCGTCATAGGGTACGGCAGGGTTCGAAATGTCGGCCGTCGGCTGGTCCCGTTTGACGCTCACGATTGCTTCCACGCTCCCCGCCCTGGATGTGACCCCGAATCTGTAGGCTGCTTGTGGCGACGCCGGAAGCGCGGCGGCGAATTTCGTCCTCATCTGCTCAGCGATTGGGCGCCGCGCCGCAGGACCGGCGGATGACAGGGGTTGGCTGCACGGCTACACCCCGAGTGGGGACTAAGAGGAATCTGACTTGGGTCGACTGCTCTACGCCGTCGCCGCCTCGGTGGCCCTGTGCACGCCGGCGACCCTCCAGGCCGCCGAGCCTCGGGCTACCGTGCAGGGCGAGATGGATGCGGATCTCAAGGCCATGGTCCAGCGGGTCATCGGCGAAACGGATCGACCTGTCGAAAACCGCTTCGAGGCGCGCCGCCGAGCCCGCGCAGCGGCCGAAGACGCTATCGCAGCCCTGAGGTCGGAGGGCTACTACGCCTATCGCGTCGAACCGGATGTCAGTGAGGCCGAGCCGCCGCGACCCCTGGTGCAGATCGCGCCCGGGCCGCGTTTCCATCTCAGTGAACCTGAGCTCAGCTGGATCGGGCCGCCGCCGAACACCCAGGCCCAGGCCGACGCCGGCAAGGCCCTGTCGCTGACGCCTGGCGCGCCGGGCCGTGCCGCCGATGTCATCGCCGCCGAGGGTCGGGTGGTCGCTGCGGTGCAGAAGCGCGGCTATGCCGACGCGGTGGCCGAGCCGCGCGAAGTGATCGTTGATCACGCCGACATGAGCGTTCGGCCCAACTACCGCATCGCCGCCGGCATCCTGGTGCGCCTGGAGGGGTTGGCTATCGCGCCGGGCAGCCGCACCAACCCGGCCTGGGTGCGGCATCTCGCGCCCTGGGCGGCCGGCGATCCCTACGATCCCGACGACGTGGCCGAGCTGGAGCGGCGGCTGCTGGACGCGGGCATCTACGATAGCGTCACGGTGGCGCTGGCGCCGCCAGAGCAGGCCAGCGCCTCGGGTCTGCGGCCGGTGGTCGTGGCGCTGTCGGAGCGT
The DNA here is from genome assembly GCA_943332615.1 of Phenylobacterium deserti. Taxonomy (GTDB): domain Bacteria; phylum Pseudomonadota; class Alphaproteobacteria; order Caulobacterales; family Caulobacteraceae; genus Phenylobacterium; species Phenylobacterium deserti_C. The sequence continues at coordinate 9,519 of CALQQB010000010.1, read as the reverse complement.
AAACCCCGGACCATCGAGGGCGGCGCCAGCTATTCCACCAGCGAAGGCGGGGGCGTGAACGCCCGCTGGACGCGCTACAACAAGCTCGCCCGCGCCGATACGATCGCGCTCTACGGGCAGATTTCCGTCCGCGACAGCCGGGTCGGGGTCGACCTGTCGCTGCCGCACTGGCTGCAGGCGCAGCAGACCCTCAAGACCGGGGTCGCTGTCTATGACGTCATGACCGACGCCTACGATGAGCGGGGCGTTGGGGTGCGGGCCGACGTGACCCGCCGCTATGGTCGAACCTCCTATGTCACGGTGGGCGTCTCGGCCAACGCCACCCGATCCCAGGAGCTCAGGGTGGGGACGCTGACCTCGCTGGGGCGCGACCTGCTAACCGTGGCCGCCCTGGGCGACGTGCTGCTGGACCGCTCCAACGACCCGTTGAATCCCACCCGTGGATGGCGCGGTTCGGCGCGCCTGGAACCAACGGTGATCGCGGGAGACACCAACCTGCCGTACCTGCGCGCCGTGGCGCAGGGGACCTATTACCAATCCCTGGACAAGGCGGGCCATACGGTGATCGCCGGGCGCCTGCGTCTTGGCCGCATCGTCAACGGCACGGTGGAGCAGATCCCGGCCTCGCAGCGGTTCTATGCCGGTGGCGGGGGTTCGGTTCGCGGATTTCCCTACCAGGGCGTTGGGCCCAGGCTGGCCGACGATACGCCGAAGGGCGGGGTCTTCCTGGCCGAGTCCTCGCTGGAGCTTCGCCAGGACCTTACCGCCCAATGGTCGTTCGCCGCGTTTGTCGACGCCGGCACGGTGGGCTCCGGCGGCCCCGTCGATTTCCGGCAGCTTGCGGTCGGGGCGGGCCTGGGCGCGCGCTACAACCTGGGCCTCGTCCCGATCCGGATCGACCTGGCCACCCCGGTGGCGCGCCGGAGGGGCCAGCCGCTCCTGCAGGTCTACGTCAGCATCGGGCAAAGCTTTTGAGCGGGCCTGAGGATATGTCCCCGGAAGGCGCCGGGCCCGCCGATGACGCCCTCCACATCCCGGAGGCTTTGAAGCGCCCGGCGCTGCCGCGGGCGATCACCGCGGTGGCGGTGAGCATCCTGCTGCTGCTGCTGGGGGTGCTGGCCACCACCCGCTACGGGGTGCTGATCCCGCAGGTGCAGCTGCTGATCGAAGCGCGCACCGACGGCCTGAAGATCGGGCGCCTCGGCCGGCTGAAGATCGAGGGCCTTAGCGGCGATGTCTGGCGGAATTTCCAGGTCCGCCGCCTGACCCTTCGCGACGAGAAAGGCGTCTGGCTGGAAGCAAAAAACGTCCATCTGTCATGGCATTATACGGAACTTCTGCGGCGACGTTTCGTGGCGCAGCGGCTCGATGCCGAGGTGATCCGGGTCATTCGACGCCCGACCCTGCTGCCCAAGACCAAGGCCCGCGGTCTGCCCGTCTCGTTCGACATCGGCCAGGCGCGCGCGCGCCTGCAGCTTGAGCCGGCGTTCAGCTACACGCGCGGCGTCTACGACCTGACGTTCCAGCTCGATGTGGAGCGCAATGGCGGTCGCAGCGGCAAGCTTTCGGCGACCAGCGTCCTGCATCCTGGCGATCACCTGACCCTCGATGTGGTCACCGGAACGAACGGTCCGTTGCGCCTGATCGCCGACGCCGAGGAGGCCCGGGGCGGGGCGCTGGCCGGCGCGCTGGGCCTTGCGCCCGACCAGCCGTTCCGCCTCGACATAAAGGCCGGCGGCACCACCTCGAACGGTGCGTTCACCGCCAGCGCGACCTCCGGCGACGTCGCGCCGTTGCTGGCCAAAGGCGCCTGGACCCCGGCTGGCGGGCAGGCCGGCGGCCGGGTGCTGCTCACCACCTCGCGGCTGACCCAGGGCTACGCGGACCGGTTCGGCAAGGAGGTCAGCTTCGCGATCGGCGGCCGCAAGCAGGCTGCGGGCGTCTATGCCCTCGACGCCCGGCTCTCGTCCGAAGCCTTCAGCCTGCACGCTGTTGGGACCGGCGATCTGGGCAGGCGGGCGCTGGCCCCGGGTGGGGTGCGGATCGACGCCCAGGCCGCGTCGCTGTCGCGGATCACCGGCGGGCCCAAGCTGGGGGCTGCGCGCGTCAGTGGCGCTCTGACGGGGACCTCGGCGGCCTGGCGGTTCGCGGGGGCGGGCTCGGTCGCGGATCTGGAGGCCGGCGGCTACGGCCTGGCGCGCGTCTCAGGCCCGATCGAAGCTGCGCGCACCGGGGCGGGCTATGCCCTGAAGGCGAAGTTCGTGGGCGCGGGCGGTCGCGGGACCGGCCTGGCCGCCGCCGTGCTGGGCGGCGCGCCCACTGCAACGCTGGACGCCGAGCGGCTGACCAGCGGCCAACTCCTGCTGCGTCGGCTGGATGTCATCGGTGGCGGGCTGAAGGTCGAGGCCAGCGGCAGCCGGGGCCTGCTGGGCGCCGTCAATTTCAAGGGACGCGCCGACGTCTCCAACCTGTCGGCGGCCGGGACCGGTGCGGCGGGGGCGGCCAGCCTGACCTGGCAGGCTTCGCAGGCGAAGACGGCCGCGCCCTGGAGCGTCACCCTCGACGCCCGTGGCGAGCGCTTCGCCACGGGCCTTGCCGAACTCGACCGCCTGCTGGGCGGCGCGCCGCGCCTGCAGGTCCAGGCCAACTGGCAGGCCGGCCGACTGGCCGTTGCCAAGGCCGCCCTCGACGGGGCGGCGCTCGCCGCCAGCGCGGCGGGTGTGATGGAGGCGTCGGGAACCCTGGCGTTCAAGGCCGACTGGAGCGCCCAGGGGCCATTCCGCGCCGGGCCGGTCGAAGTCACGGGCAAGGCGCGCGGGACCGGGGGGATCACTGGCACGCTCGCAGTCCCACGCCTCGACCTTGTCGCGGACCTTGATCAGGTCGATCTGCCCCGACTGCCGCTGAAAGACGCCCACCTGCTGCTGACCTTCCAGCGTCAGGCCGACGGCGCGAGCGGGACGATCGCGCTTACCGCCGCCAGCGCCTATGGCCCCGCCCTGGCCCGCTCGGCCTTTCGCTTCCCCGAGGGCGGCGTCGATCTGACCGAGCTGTCGGTGGACGCCGGTGGCGTGAAGGCGTCGGGTTCCCTCTCGCTCCGGCGCGCCAGCCCCTCGGCGGCGGACCTGCAGGTGGAGGTGGCGCGCGGGGCCTTCCTCGACGCCGGCCATCTCGCTGGTGCAGCGCGGGTGATTGACGCCCCCGGCGGCCCGCGCGCAACCCTGGACCTGCAGGGGGAACAGGTACGCGCTACCGGCTCGACCATCACCATCGGCTCCGCCCGGCTCAGCGCCAACGGTCCGCTGGCGCACCTGCCGTTCAGCACCCAGGCGAAGGGCGCCTCAGGGCAGGGCGCCTGGACGATCAGCGGGCGCGGCGTGCTGAACGAGGCCGACCCCGGCTACCTGATGACCTTCGACGGGATGGGCACGCTGGGCGGGCGCGACCTGCACACGGCCGAGACCGCCACCTTCCGCTTCGGCGGGCCGGACCGCAGCGCGCGCGTGCGCCTCGCAGGCTCCGACGGCGGCCGGCTCGACCTGGACGGCGTGCTGCGCGGCGATGCGGCTGACGTGAAGGCCCGGGTGGCCGGCATGGGCCTCAACCTCTTCAACGCCGATTTCGAGGGCCGCATCGACGGGACCCTGTCGTTACAGGGCCGCGGCGGCGACCTCTCCGGGACCCTGGACGCACGCCTGACCAGCGCCCGGGGCAAGGGCTCGCCCGCAAACCAGGGGATCGATGGCGTGCTCACCGGTAAGCTGGCTCGGGACACCCTGACCCTCGATCTGGTCACCAACAACGCCCAGGGCCTGCGCGCCGACGCCAACCTGATCCTGCCCGCGGAAGCCTCGGCCTCGCCGTTCCGGGTGGCTGTGGCGCGCCAGCGGCCGATGCGGGGCCGGTTCTTCGCCGAGGGCGAGGTCCGACCGCTTTGGGAGCTGATCATCGGCGGCGAGCGCGCGCTGTCCGGGTTTGTCCGCACCGAGGGGACGATCAGCGGCGACCTGGCCCAGCCCAGGGCCACGGGGCAAATCTCGGTAGAACGGGGCCGATTCGACGACGGCGGCTCGGGTCTCTCCCTGCGCGAGGTGGGACTGAAGGCGGCTTTCACCGAGGACGGCGTCAACGTCACCGAGGCCCATGGCGTCGATGGCCGCGGCGGCCAGGCCAGCGGCCAGGGGCGGATCAGCCTCGCCCGCGACGGCCTCTCCAGCTTCCGTCTCGATCTCAAGGGCTTCCGCCTGATCGACAACGAGCGGGCCACCGCCACAGCCAGCGGTCAGGCCACGATCAACCGCGCCGCCGACGGCAAGGTGAAGCTGACCGGCGCGCTGACCATCGACCGCGCCGACGTGGCGGCCGAACCGCTGGTCCCCAGCGGCGTCGTGGCCATGGACGTCAAGGAAGTGAACCGGCCGGGCGACCTGCCAGTCGCGGTCGCCGCGGTCGACAAGCGCGGCGACGGTTGGGCCCTGGATGTCACGCTCAAGGCTCCGCGGCGGGTGTTCCTGCGTGGCCGAGGTCTGGACGTCGAACTTTCGCTCGATGCGCATGTCGGTGGAACGACCGCCAATTCGCAGCTCACCGGCACGGCGAAGGTGGTGCGGGGCGACTACGATTTCGCCGGCAAACGGTTCATCTTCGACGACCGCAGCGTCGTCTATCTGTCCAGCAAGCCGCAGAATATCCGCCTGCAGCTGGACGCCGTGCGCGAGGACCCGACCTTGACGGTGACCGTGCGCATCCGTGGCACGGCCGAGCGGCCGGAAATCACGCTCTCCTCCTCGCCCAGCCTGCCCAGCGACGAGGTGCTGGCCAAGGTGCTGTTCGAACGCTCCGCCTCGCAGTTGTCGCCGGTGGAAGCCGCCCAGCTGGCCTCGGCGCTCTCATCGATGGCGGGCGGCGGCGGCTTTGACGTGATCGGCAACCTGAAGAGTTTCGCGGGCCTCGATCGGCTGGCGTTCGGCGGCGCCGACATTTCCGGGGTCACGGTCTCGGGCGGCAAGTACCTGACCGACGACCTCTACCTGGAACTCACCGGTGGTGGGCGGGAAGGGCCTTCGGCCCAGGTCGAGTGGCGCATCCGCAAGAACCTGTCGATCCTGTCTCGCATCGCCGGTCAGGCCGGCAACCGCGTCGCGGTCCGCTGGCGCAGGGACTACTAGCCCTTGCCCGGGGCAGCCTTGGCGTAGGCCTGTGTGCCCCGCGTGAACACCTGATCGGACGGCAGCACCGCCTCGATCGGGATGTCGCGCTGTCCCTCCAGCCGGGCATAGAGCGCGCCGAAGTCCGCGAGCGTTGCGTCCAGCAGCGCCTGCAACGACGGGATCACGAAATAGACCTGCTGGAAGTCGTCGATCCGGTAGGGCGTGCGCATCACCCGCGCCAGGTCGAAGCCCAGGCGGTTGGGGGAGGGGTCGTCGAGCGCGAAGATCGTTTCCGCATGGCTGGAGACGATGCCGGCGCCATAGATCCGCAGGCCCTGCGGGGTCTGCAGCAGCCCGAACTCCACCGTGTACCAGTAGAGCCGCGCCAGGTTGTGCAGCTGGCCCAGGTCCAGCGCGCGCAGCCCACCCTCGCCATAGGCCTGCATGTAGTCGGCAAAGGTGGGGTCGGTCAGCATCGGTACGTGACCGAACACGTCGTGGAAAATGTCCGGCTCCTCCAGATAGTCCAGCTGGTCGGGGCGACGGATGAACTGGCCGGCGGGGAAGCGGCGGTTGGCCAGATGCTCGAAGAAGGCGGTCTCGGGAACCAGCCCCGGTACCGCCACGACTTCCCAACCGGTCAGGCGCCTCAGCTCCTCATTGATGCGGGCGAAGTCGGGGATGCCGGCGCGGTGCAGGTCCAGCGCGTCGAGACCCCGCAGGAACGGGTCGCACGCGCGGCCGGGCAACAGCGCGGTCTGGCGTTCGTACAGCGTGACCCAAAGTTGGTGTTCCGCGGCGGTGTAGCCCGCCCAGCCCTGATCGATCGTCCAGTCGGGACGGGCGCCCGGCGGCGGGTGAAGGGTGTCGGCGCTCATGCCCCAACAATGGCGGCGTTTGCGCGGAAGTTCCGTTCGCAGTTCAGGGGATTTGGGCAGGGGCGCGGCACGTTCGTGCGCGGCTGGGGGCCAGGGTGGGGGATTACGGGGGATTGTGGTGACAGGGCATTCAATTGGCGACTGACGTGGGTCGGCGACGACCGCAGCGGCCAATTGAATGCCCTGTCACCGTGATGCCCAACCTGGCGCGCCAAGAGTCGCCAAGCCCCCCAACCGGCCGCAGACCCTCAGTGCCGGCTGGCGACCATGTCCTTGTCCAGGGTGCGCGCGGCCAGGAAGTAGAAGGCCGCGGCGGGAATAAACACCAGGGTGACCGCCACCAGCGACTGCCGTAATCCCTCGCCATAGGCGGCGCGGCAGATCTGCTGCTGGGCCTCTGGCAGGGCCGACAGGTCGCGGGCCCGACAGATCGCGTTGGTCAGATCACCACCAGCGCCCTGCGCCTGCAACTGCAGGTTCATGAACAGGTCCGAGAGGATGCCGACCACCTGGGGCCCGACGCCGTTGCCGATCAGGGCCACCAGCACCAGCAGAATGGCAATGGCAGAGGCGCGCGAGCGTGATGACACGACCCCCTGACCGATCGTGTACTGGGCGCCGATGTAGGCGTAGTGGAACATGGCCCCCAGGCCCCAGCAGATCAGCGTCGGCCAGTGGCCCTGAACGTGCTTCACGCCATCTGCGGTCATGATCACGCTGGCATGGTCCAGCTGGTAGAAGGCGGTGATGTAGAACGGGATGGCGAGCAGTAGGCCAATGCCGGGGATCACCGCCACGGCGGTGCTGAAGCGGGCCGACAGCCTGGCGGTCAGCCAGCCGCCCAGGAACGTGCCAAGCGCCGAGATCAGCGCCAGCGGCACGCCGAACGTGAGCGCAAATTCGCCAGGTCCGATGCCCGCAATCCGCTGGGCCATCGGGGCCTGGAAGCCGAACAGGCCGTAGCCGACGAAGGCCACGAGCGATGCCCCCATGGCCATAGTCCAGAAGGTCGGCTTGCCCGCCAGCTGGCGCAGCGTATCCAGGATACTGGCCTTCTCCATCTGCACAGTGCCCGGTGGGTCGGAGTATCCGCGCGGTGGCTCCTTCACCGTGAAGAACATCAAGGCGGCGATGAGCAGACCGGGGATGCTCAGCGCGATGAAGGCGAAGCGCCAACCGAACGAGCCAGTCCAGCCCATATAGGCAGGCAGGCCATCCAGGCCGACGGGGGCCAGCATGGCCAGCACTGACTCGTTCGTCAGGCCGCCGATCGGACCGCCAAAACCATAGGCAAACGCTCCGCCGATGGTGACGCCCATGCCGAAGACCCCCAGCGCGCCGGCGCGGCTGCGCGGCTTGAAATAGTCGCCGATCAGGGAGTTCGACGGGGGCGTGCTGCCCGCCTCGCCGATCGCCACGCCGACCCGGCAGAGCAACAGAAACAGAAACCCGGAGGCAAAGCCGCACAAGGCGGTCATCAGCGACCAGATCGCAATGCAGATGGAGATAATCGCCACGCGATTGAACCGGTCCGCCGCCATGGCGATCGGCACACCCATGAAGGCATAGAACAGGGCGAAGGGGGGTCCGGTCAGGAAGCCGTACTGGGTGTCTGACAGCCCGAACTGGTCGATGATCGGCTGGGAGACGACGCCCAGCAGGTTCCTGTCGATGAAGTTGAGTGTGTAGACGATCGTCAGAGCGATTAGAACATAGAGCCGGTAGCGTGACGTTCCGAAATCCTGCCCGCCGGCCGGGATTTCGCCCGCCGGAGCCGCACCCGCCGGAGCCGCAACTGTGGTCAAGATATTCTCCCGCGTGACCGGCGGATGCCTCCGCCTCTGTTCTTGACGTTGAACCTAGCGACCACCGCAGCGCGCGCAAGGCCGAAGCCGGCGGCGCCAGGCTCTCGCCCCCTAAGCGGACGCCACCAATGGCGGTTCAGGGGGGGAGCCGACCTAGGCCCCGAAGATCCAGTTTCCTGTCAGCGAGCTCAACTGGATACCGAGCAGGGTCATCTGTCCGCCACCTGTCATGTTGATGACGGTGTCTGCTCCAACTTGGCTGAGGGTAAAGACCGTACCGGGGTCGAGCTGCACACGGTCGCCCTGCGCCAGGTTGAAGTCGGTTACCCGGTCGATCCCTGCCTCTCCGAACGTGTGGAAGACGTCGGCGCCAGCGCCCCCGGTCATGGTGTCGTCGCCCTTGTCACCCGAAACGAAGTCGTTCCCGTTCCCGCCGTTGACAACATCATTGCCCTGGCCGCCGCGCACGATGTCATCCCCGTCGTCGCCGTTGCAGGTGTCATCGCCGAGGTTGCCGTAGACCAGGTCGTAGTCCGCGCCTCCGGACAGACTGTCGTTGTCCTTGCCGCCGACGCAGTAGTCCTCGCCTGCGCCGGTCGATACGGTGTCGTTGCCCATGTTGCCGTTCGCATCGTCGAAACCTGAGCCACCGACAAGGCTGTCGTTACCCTCGTCGCCGCGCAGGTAGTCGAGGCCGCCACCGCCGGAAATCGTGTCGTCTCCCGCCAAGCCGCGAACCGTATCGGCGCCCGCGCCGGCCTGGATCGTCTCGCTGGCGTCCGTGCCGCGCATTTCGTCATACTCAATGACGAAGGACAGCGAGTTGCGTTCGTTGACGTCGTTCCACAGCCCCGCGCTTCCGATCCCCCCTGAGGGCCGAGGATAGGCTTCGAGGGCCATCGCCAGTGCATCTTGCGCGCCTCCGAAATCGTCAGGTTCCCGCCCCTGCGGTCCCGAGGCCCATGCGCTGTAGAGGCTGAACGACTCTCCGGTCACCCAGGCGAAGCGTCCCTCGACGACCACGTCAGTGGCTCCAAGCCAGAGGTACTTGGCGCCCCCGCCATCATTGGCCGTAGGCGCCGACGATATCAGGCTGGCGTCGGCCAGTGCCGCCTGGATGATCGCGTTGTTTTCCGAGGCCGACGTGATCGCGGCCAGATGGCCGCCCTGGGCCTGAGCATACGTCGACGCGTCCTGCCAAGTGCGGGGCGCCGCAACGAACTCGTAGGTATGGCCCTCAAAGAAAAAACGCGTCATCTGGACCCCTTGGCTCAACTGTAACTTTTATTGATCGCCACACATCGCCCGGGGCAAGCGCTCAGATGCGCGCCAGAAGACGCAAGTGAGCCGCGGCGCCTTTTCGCTGGCAGTGCATTCAATTGGCGACTGACGTGGGTCGGCGACGACCGCAGCGGCCAATCGAATGCACTGCCACCGAAATTCTTCAACGGCGAGAAGCCGGAACCGACCCAACGACAGCCCATGGCGCAACCAAGACTCGTCCCACCAGAGAAATCTCCGCCACCCACCCCACTGCTACGACCGATTCTGACGTAGCGCTGTGTTTCACTGCTCGAATGATCGACGCGGACAATCTCCACGAAGCCGAACAGCAGGCGCTGGGCCAGTTGGCGCAGATGGACCTGGCGGCGGCGGCCAAGGTGCACGCCCTGCTGATGGCCTGCG
>CALQQB010000009.1 GCA_943332615.1 Phenylobacterium deserti | reverse complement strand
GTCCCCAACGACCGCCACATGTGCGTTCGCCCGACCGTCTCCTCCAACGATCTCGGCACCCTCATCCGAAGATAGAAGACCCTCCCCCTGACGGTCAGGCCCGAGTGTCGGCGCCCCGAATCTTGCCGTGTCCGTGACGACGGTGACGAGGCCGTTTCGGACGGTTTGTGAACCACACTGGTGCAGCAACCGGAGGGGTGAAAACCCCTTTCGTCACAACGTGTTGCCACATCCTCGGAGGCACGATTGTGAACCACGTTGGTGCAGCAAACACGCTCTTCCGGCCCCTCGATGGGGAGAAGCCGTAAGCGTTTGAAGGGCTTAGAGAAAAGTGGTGGATGCGACAGGGATTGAACCTGTGACCCCCTCGGTGTGAACGAGGTGCTCTCCCGCTGAGCTACGCATCCGCCTTCAGGAAGGCGGCGGCTATAGCTGCTTGGGTCCTGCGCCGCAAGCGTCCAGCAGCCGCAGGCAGGCGGCGGGCAGCAGGTCGAAGTGGTCGATGAGGATGTCGGGGGCCAGGTCGGCGGCGGGGGTCTCGGTGTAGCCGAAGGTGACGAGGATCAGGCCGGCGCCCGCGGCGCGGGCGGCGCCGGCGTCGGTGGCGGCGTCTCCGACCAGGATCGCGCGGTCCATCGAGCCCCCGGCCGCGGCGACCGCCGCTTCCAGATGCCGGGGGTCGGGCTTGATGGCCGGCGTGGAGTCGGCGCCGATCACGGCGTGGAAGTGGCCGCTGAGGTCCAGGGCGTCGAGCAGGGTGCGCGAGAGGCCGGTCAGCTTGTTGGTGCAGACGGCGAGGCGCGCGCCCTGGGCCCGGAGCGCGTCCAGGGCGGCCACGCAGCCGGGGAACGGGCGGCTCTCATCGGCGATGTGGGCCTCGTAGTGGGCGATGAAACGTTCGAACAGGTCCTGGATGCGGGCCGGGTCCAACGGGGCGCCAGCGGCCGCGAAACCGCGCTCGATCAGCCAGCGGGCGCCGCGACCGATGAACGGGCGCGCCTCGGCCAGGGGCAGGGGTGACAGGCCCTCCGCCGCCAGCAGCACGTTCAGCGTGCCCACCAGGTCCGGGGCGGTATCGACCAGGGTGCCGTCGAGGTCAAAGGCGATGGTGGCGCCTGCCAGCCGGTCGTTAGCCGCCATTGATCACCGCGGTCGCCGCGTCCAGGCCCGCCGCATAGTCGGTGAGCGCCTCGGCGGTCAGGCCAATGTAGGTGGCGGCGTCGTCGAACCGCCGTTCCTCGATCGCCTCGCGCACGCCGGGCAGGGTCTTGGCGCCGTAGCCGGTGAAGCGGCCGGGCGCATAGATCATGTTCTTGTACCAGGGGCGGAACGGCAGACCCTTGTCGCGCAGCAGCTTCTGCTCGAGAGGCATCAGGGCGGCGTCCAGCCTCTTCTTCTGGGCGGAACTGAGCGTGGCGCCCTTGGTCGAGAGGGTCTGGTCGAAGGCGGTGGCGCTGGCCTTCAGTCTGGCGACCGCGCGGTCCATCGGCCCGAAGTCCAGCTTCGGCGAGGCCGGCAGCGGGGCGGGGTCGCCGCGCGAGACGGTCGGGTCGTCGGCGAGCCTGTAGGCGCCGGCGGCCAGCAGGCGGGTGCGCTGCGCGGCCTCGTCGCGCTTGGCCTCGGCAAGCCGCTTCACCTCGTCCAGATAGCCTGACACGGTGTCGGCAAAGTCGCCGTAGCGCTGCACGGGGGTGTCGGCGTCGGCCAGGCGCATGACCATGCGGCCGGTGACCTTGGCCAGGGCGCCGGAGTAGGCCATGCCGGGGTCCACGAACCGGGTGTGGTGCTCATACGTGTCGTAGGCCGAGTGGTAGACGCCGCCGTCCGAACCCTCGCCGCCGAAGCCGAGGTTGAGGGTGGCCAGGCCCAGGTTCTGCAGGAAGCTCGAATAGTCCGAGCCCGAGCCCAGCGCCTCGATCGGCAGGTCTTTGGTCGGGTCGGCGGCGAGGCGGCCCTGGGCCACGGCGCGCGGGTTGGTCGGGTTCTCGGCGGCCTGGACGGCCAGGTTGGCCCGCAAGCGGTCGCGGACCGAGACGCCGGTCTGCGGGTCGGTCACATCGGCGGCCACCTCATTGACGAAATGCTGCAGGGAATGGCTGCCGCCGACGCCCAGGAAGCCCCGCGCGTTGGAGTCGGAGTTGATGTACGCGACGGCTTTCGTCTTCAACTCCTCGGCATGGGTCTCGGCCCATTCGGTGGAGCCCAGCAGCATCGGCTCTTCCGCGTCCCAGCTGGTGTAGACGATGGTGCGTTTGGGCTTCCAGCCGCCCTTGTAGAGTGCGCCCAGGGCCTTGGCCTCGCCCATCATGGCCACGTGGCCGGACAGAGGATCGGAGGCGCCGAACACCCAGCCGTCGCGGTGGTTGCCGCGGATGATCCATTCGTCGGGGGCGACCTTGCCCTTCAGCGTGGCGATAACATCGTAGGCGGGCTTCAGGCTCCAGTCGGAGACCACCTTCAGGTGGACCTGGCCGCCGCCCCCGCCTTTCGCTTCACTGCCGCCGCCGACGTGGTAGGTGATCGGCAGGCTGCCCCGCCAGGCGGGCGGGGCCACCGGGCCGTCTAGCGACCGCAGCAGCACGGTGGCGTCGCCATAGGACAAGGGCAGGGTCGGGATCTTCAGGATCGTCGGACTTTCCTGCCGCGTCAGACGCTTGGCGTCCTTGGTCGAGCCGTAGCCCGGCGTGGTCGGGTCGCCGGGGAAGGTGGTCATGTCGGCCACCGAGCCGCGCTGGAAACCTTGCGGCGGGCGCGAGGCGCCCTTCGGATAGACGTCGTCGGTGGAATAGCCGTCGTCGCGCGGGTCGGAATAGATGATCGCGCCGACCGCGCCGTGCTCCTGCGCCAGCTTGGGCTTCAGGCCGCGCCAGCCGGCGCCGTAGCGGGCGATGACGATCTTGCCCTGCACCGAGACGCCCAGGCGCTCAAGCGCGTCGTAGTCCGCGGGCATGCCGTAGTTCACGTAGACCAGCGGCGCGGTGACATCGCCGTCGCCCTGGAAGGCCACATAGGCCGGCAGTTCGTCCTTGATCCGGGAGGAGGTCTCGTCGCCGGGGATCGGGGCTTCGGTCAGGGTAGCCTTGAACGGCGCGCCGGGGCCGGCGGTCAGTTCGATAGCGACCTCGATAGGGGTTGGATAAAGCACCCAGAAGGTCTCTATTTTCGCGTCCCAGCCCCAGGACTTGAACAGCGCCAGGGTGAGGTCGGCATTGGCCTTGCCGTGGGCGCTGCCCACATGGTTGGGCTCGGCCGCCAGGGTCTTGAGCCAGCCGTCCATCTCGGCAGGGCTGATCATCGCGTCGAACTTTGCCTCCAGGGCCTTGTCGGGCGCGGCCTGGACGATGGCGGGGGCGGCCGCGCAGAGCGCGGTGGCGGCGAGCAGGATGGCGAGACGCGAGACGGACTTCATGAAGACTCCCCAGACAAGGCGCGGACGCTAGCCCGTTGTCGCGCCCCGTCACAAGGCTTGCTAAGCCAGGGGCGAGACAAGACTCAACGACGGCCCCGAGGAGACCCTGCATGACCGCCAGAGCCGCTGTGATCATGGCTGCCGGTCAGGGCACGCGGATGAAGTCCAAGCTCCCCAAGGTGCTGCACAAGGTGGGCGGCCGCAGCCTGCTCGACCGGGTGATCGACGCCGTCCAGGCCACGGGATGCGAGCGGATCCATGTGATCGTCGGCGATCACAGTCCCGAAGTGCGCGCGCTGGTGGTCCGTCGGCTGGGCGAGGCCGCGCCGGTACTGCAAAATCCGCCGCAAGGCACCGGTCACGCGGTGATGTGCGCCAAGGACGCCCTGGCCGATTTCGACGGCGATGTGCTGGTGGTGAACGGCGATTGCCCGCTGCTGCAGGCGAGCGACCTGGAGCACCTGTTCACCCTGCGCCGCAACGGCACGCAGCTGGCGATCATGGGGTTCGAGCCGGTGGACCCCCTGCTCTACGGTCGCATCCTGCGTGGCGCGGATGGCCATGTGATGCGGGTGGTCGAGCCCAGTCAGGCGAGCGACGAGGTCAGGGCCGTCCGGACCTGCAACGCCGGCATGTACCTGGCCGGACGCGCGGACCTGTTCCGCTGGCTGGGCCGGGTGAAGAACGAGAACCCGAAGAACGAGTACTTCCTCACGGACATTATCGCCGAGGCCACCCACGAGGACGCCCTGGTCCGCGCCAATATCGCGCCGGAGAGCGCGGTGATGGGCGCCGACACGCCGATGCAGCTGGCGCAGGCCGAGGCGGTGTTCCAGCGGCGGCGGCGGGATCATTTCCTGAGCGAGGGCGTGGCCATGACCGCGCCGGAGACCGTGTTCTTCGCCTGGGATACGGCGATCGCGCCGGGCGCCACGATCGAGCCCTATGTGGTCTTCGCGCCCGGCGTGAAGGTGGCCACCGGGGCGGTGATCCGGGCGTTCAGCCACCTGGAGGGCGCCACGGTTGGCGAAGGCGCCCTGGTCGGCCCCTATGCGCGGTTGCGGCCCGGGGCGGCGATCGGGGCCGGGGCGCACATCGGCAATTTCGTCGAGGTGAAGAACGTGGCGGTGGGCGCGGGCGCCAAGGCCAACCACCTGGCTTACCTTGGCGACGGCTCGGTGGGGGCCGGCGCGAACATCGGGGCCGGGACGATCTTCTGCAACTACGACGGCTTCTTCAAATATGAGACCCACGTGGGCGATAACGCCTTCATCGGCTCGAACGCGTCGCTCGTCGCCCCGATCCGGATCGGGGCGGGGGCCTATGTGGGATCGGGCTCGGTGATCACCGACGAGGTGTCGCCGGACGCCCTGGCCCTGGCGCGTGGGATGCAGGCGGAGAAGGCTGGCTGGGCCAAGCGGTTCCGCGAGCGGATGGGCGCGAAGAAGGCGGGGACGTGATGGACGTGGACGCACAGAAGCGCGCCGCCGGAGAGGCAGCGGCCGCGCTGGTGCAGAGCGGCATGGTGGTCGGACTGGGCACCGGGTCCTGCGCGGCCTGGTTCGTGCGCGCGCTGGCGGCGCGGAAGCTGGATATCGTGGGCGTGCCTACGTCCGAGGCCACGGCGCAGCTAGCGTCCAGCCTGGGCATCCGGCTCGGCGAACTCGGCGAGACCAAGACCATCGACCTGACCATCGACGGGGCCGACGAGATCGGGCCGGGGCTGGCGCTGATCAAGGGCGCGGGCGGGGCGCTGCTGCGCGAGAAGCTGGTGTGGGAGGCATCGAGGTCGTGCGTGGTGATCGCCGAAGCCGCCAAGCCGGTGAAGATCCTGGGCGGCAGGTATCCCCTGCCCATCGAGGTGGCGGCGTTCGGGCACAAAACCACCCATGCCCGCATCTGCGATGCTCTGGCGGAATGCGAAATCGGCATCGTGCCGATACTTCGCCGAAAAGACGGCCAGCCGGTAAGAACCGACAACGGAAACCTTATCTATGACGCGGCGTGCGGACGGATCGAGGAGCCGGCGGCCCTGGCGGCGGCGCTGAAGAGCGTCACCGGCGTGGTCGATCACGGGCTGTTCCTCGATCTCGCCGACCGGGCGCTGATCGGCACGGCCGACGGCGGCGTCATGGAACTCGAGCCCTAAGGAGCCAGCTGTGGCGGACTACGACTACGACCTGTTCGTCATCGGCGCCGGTTCCGGCGGCGTACGCGCGGCGCGGCTGGCGGCGATGAGCGGGGCTAAGGTGGCGGTGGCCGAGGAGAGCCGGGTCGGCGGCACCTGCGTGATCCGAGGCTGCGTTCCGAAGAAGTTCATGGTCTATGCCTCTGAATACGCTCAGAGTTTTGAGACCGCGCGCGGCTTTGGCTGGGACATTGGCGACACCAGGTTCGACTGGCCCCGCTTCCTGCGCGCCAAGGACGACGAGATCGCCCGATTGTCCGGCATCTATGTCCGCAATCTGCAGAACGCCGGCGCCGAACTGGTCCACGCCAAGGCCCGGGTAAAGGACGCCCACACCGTCGAGGTCGAGGGCAAGGGGACGGTCACGGCCAAGAAGATCCTGATCGCCACGGGCGGCCGGCCCTGGATGCCGACGGACGTGCCCGGCATCGAGCACGCCATCAGCTCGAACGAAGCGTTCCACCTGGCGGAGCTGCCGAAGAGCATCGTGATCGCCGGTGGCGGCTACATCGCCCTGGAGTTCGCCTGCATCTTCAACGGCCTGGGCGTGGAAACCACGGTGGTGCACCGGGGTCCGAACGTGCTGCGCGGGTTCGACGACGACATTCGCAGCCATGTGGCCGAGGAGATGGAGGCGCGGGGCATCAAGATCCGCCTGGGCGCCCAGATCAACGCCATCGAGAAGACCGCCGACGGTCTCAGCAGCGCCTGCGTCGATGGCCATATGCTGGCGTCCGAGGTGGTGATGTTCGCCCTGGGCCGCGGGCCCTATACCGAGGGGCTGGGCCTGGCCGAGGCCGGCGTCGCGCTGACGGCCAATGGCGCGGTCAAGGTGGACGACTATTCCCACACCAACATCGACAGCATCTGGGCGGTGGGCGACGTCACCGACCGGATCAACCTGACCCCGGTGGCGATCCGCGAGGGCGCGGCCTTCGCCCAGACCGAGTTCTACGCCAACCCCACGACCTTTGATCACGACATGGTCGCCTCGGCGATCTTCACCCAGCCGCAGGTCGGCTCGGTGGGCCTTTCGGAGGCCGACGCGCGGCACAAGTACGGCAAGGTCGACATCTATCTGGCCAAGTTCCGGGCGATGAAGGAAACCTTCTACGGCGGCCAGCAGCGTTGCCTGATGAAGCTGGTGGTGGAGCAGGGCAGCGAGCGGATCCTGGGCTGCCATGTGGTGGCGCCGGACGGGCCGGAGATCATCCAGATGGCCGCCATCGCCATGAAGATGGGCGTGACCAAGCCGCAGTGGGACGCCACCTGCGCGGTCCACCCGACCCTGGCCGAGGAACTGGTGACCATGCGCGACAAGTACATGCCGCCGTCGCTTGGCGCGTAGAGCGGCATTGGCCGACTCTCAAGAACCTCCGGCCGCAGGGTCGGGAGGACGGATGGGCGCGTGGTGCGGATGGGTGCTGGTGGGCCTGGCGGCGCTGACGCCGCTGTTCGCCTGGCTGGGTCCCCTGGGGTTCGCGCCGCTGGTCGCGCTGGCCGGCCTGTTGTGCCTGCCCGCCGTCCGCGTGCGGCGCGAGGATGCGCCGCTGCTGCTGGTGCTGCTGCAGATCGTGGCGTGGGCCGGGCTGTCCAGCGTCTGGAGCCCACGGCGAGTTGAGGCGCTTGAGGACAGCACAGCCCTGAAGCTCGGTTTCGAACTGGTGTTCTACTGGGCCGCCGTGCAGGCCGCGTGGCAGGCCGATCCGGCGCGCCGGCGCCTGGCGCTTCGGGTCTTCGCCTGGGGCCTGGCGGCCCTGGGCGTGCTGATGCTGGTGGAGGCCTTCACCGGCGGGGGCGTGTACCAGGCCGTGCGCAACGCCATCCACGACCCCATCCGGCCTGACCTCGGCCGCAAGAACCTGGCGCAGAGCAGTTTCGCCCTGGCCCTGCTGTGGCCGGTGGCGGCGGCGGGCGGCTGGCGGGCCGGGGCGCCGCTGTGGCTGGCGGTTCCGATGGCGGCGGGCTCGGCGGTGCTGGCGCAACTGTTCCTGTCGGATGCGCCGGTGTTGGCGGTGGGGCTGGCGGCGCTGGTCGCCGGGGTGGTGGCAGCCTGGCCGCGCTGGGCGCCCAAGGTGATGGGGGTCGCGACGGCGGCGTTCGTCCTGCTGATGCCGGTGGGCCTGCTGGCGCTGATGAACTCCGGCCGACACCTGACCCTGCCGCTCTCGTGGAGCGAGCGGATGGCCTATTGGACCTACGCCACCGCCCGCATCACCGAGCATCCGTTGCGCGGCTGGGGCCTGGACGCCAGCCGCACCTTCGGCGCCAACATCGGCCTGCATCCGCACGACAGCGCCCTGCAGATCTGGCTGGAACTGGGCGTCCTGGGGGCCGGTCTCACCGCGCTGGCCTGGGCCTTCGCCTTCCGCAGGTTGTCACGCGACCGGCGCAGCCTGGTGACCGCGGCGACCGCCGGCTCGGCCGCCGTCTACCTGTTCTTCGGCGCCGTCAGCTTCGGGGTTTGGCAAGAGTGGTGGCTGGCGCTGGGGGCCCTGGTGTGTGTGATCGCGGCGCTGGGGCATGCGGAGGAGGCGAGGGCGGACTCCCTCTGATATCAAGGGCCAAGCCCCATCGACCCTGCGGACCTTTGCGGGTAAAACGCCCGGCCCGCTAAACCGGCGGTTCCTGACGTTAGAGCCATGACCGAACACTGGACGCCCGCCTCCTGGAGAACCAAGCCCGCCAGGCACATTCCGGCCGACTATCCCGATCAGGCCGCCCTGTCGCAGGTTGAGACCACGCTGCGCCGGATGCCGCCGCTGGTGTTCGCGGGCGAGGCCCGACGGCTGAAGAGCCTGCTGGGCGATGTTTCCGCCGGCAAGGCGTTCCTGCTCCAAGGGGGCGACTGCGCCGAGAGCTTCAAGGAATTCCACGCCGACAACATCCGGGACCTGTTCCGCCTGCTGCTGCAAATGGCGGTGGTGCTGACCTTCGCTGGCGGCCGTCCGGTGGTGAAGGTGGGCCGCATGGCCGGCCAGTTCGGCAAGCCGCGCTCGTCGCCGGTGGAAGTCATCGACGGCGTCGAGCTGCCCTCCTATCGCGGCGACAACATCAACGGCATGGAGTTCACGCCGCAGGCGCGGATTCCGGACCCGCAGCGCCTGTTGCAGGCCTACCACCAGTCGTCTTCGACGCTGAACCTGCTGCGGGCCTTCGCCGGCGGCGGCTATGCGGACCTCTACAACATCCACCGCTGGACCCAGGGCTTCGTGAACGACAGCCCGGCCGGCGCTCGCTACCGCGAGATCGCCGACAAGATCTCCGAGGCCCTGACCTTCATGTCGGCCATCGGCGTAGCCCCGGAAAATCAGCCCGAGATCCATCGCGTGGAGTTCTTCACCTCCCATGAGGGCCTGCTGCTGGGCTACGAGGAGGCCATGACCCGGGTCGATAGCACCTCGGGCGAATGGTACGACACCTCGGCCCACCTGCTGTGGATCGGCGAGCGCACGCGGCAGCTGGACGGGGCGCACGTGGAGTTCTTCCGCGGCATCCGCAACCCGATCGGCATCAAATGCGGCCCGACGATGGAAGCCGACGACATCGCGCGCCTGATCGACGTGCTGAACCCCAAGGACGAGGCCGGCCGCATCACGCTGTACGGCCGCTTCGGGTCCGACAAGATCGCGGCGCGCCTGCCGGGCCTGCTGCGGGCGACCAAGGCGTCCGGCCGCAACGTGGTCTGGGCCATCGACCCGATGCACGGCAACACGCTGACCGCCAACAACGGTTACAAGACCCGGCCGTTCGACCGCATCCTGTCGGAGGTGAAGTCGTTCATCGAGATCTGCAAGGCCGAGGGTGTCCACCCCGGCGGCGTCCACCTGGAGATGACCGGCCAGAATGTCACCGAATGCCTCGGCGGCGCGCGCTCGGTGATGGAGGGCGATCTCGGCGACCGGTACCACACCCACTGCGACCCGCGGCTGAACGGCGAGCAGGCGCTGGAACTGGCGTTCCTGGTGGCGGAGAAGCTGAAAGACGACCGGGCCGACCTGTCGCAACGGGCCGCGGTGTCGATCTAGGAACCGTCAAGCCTGGCTTGGCTTTTTTTGACTGAGGCGTCAGTCTCCGCGCCGCTTTGAAAATCAGGATTTCCCCGCCATGGACCGCCCCGCGGCCCAGGCGCCCACCGATGCCCGGGGGCGCCGCAGCGCCTTTCGCGCCGATCTCGACACGCTGCTGAAGCTCTCAGGGCCGGTGGTGCTGTCGCGCCTGGGCATCATGGTGATGGGGCTTTGCGACACCGTGGTCGTGGGGCGCTATTCCGCTGAGCAGCTGGGCTACCACGCCCTGGCGTGGGCGCCGACCAGTGTGATCCTGACCTTCGCAATCGGCCTGCTGACGGGTGTGCAGGTGATGACCGCACGGCGCATTGGCGAGGGCCGCCGCGACCTGACGGGCGCGGTCCTGCGTCGGGGGTTGGTCTACAGCGGCTGGATCGGGCTGGCCTCGATGATCGGGTTGATCCTCATCGGGCCGCCGTTCCTGCATGTCATCGGATTGCAGCCGGACCTGGCGGACGGCGCCTCGAGGGTGCTGATAATCTTCGCCTTCTCGCTGCCGTTCTACGGCTTGGCGATCACCGCAAGCGCGTGGCTTGAGGGACAATCGCGCCCTGGCCCCGGCGCCTGGGCCATGTGGGCGGCCAATGTCGTGAACCTGGCCCTGCTGCTGCTGCTGGTGCCGGGGTCGTTCGGCCTGCCGGCCCTGGGCGCGGTCGGAGGGGCCTGGGCGACGACGGGCGCACGGGCGTTCCTGGTGATCGCCATGCTGACCTATGTCGCCCGGATGCCGGAGGCCCGCGCGCTGGGCGTATTCCGCAAGCCCGAGCGCGACCGCCCGGCCGAGATCGAGCAGCGCCGCATCGGCTATGGCGCCGGCGCATCCAATTTCTTCGAGGTCGCCTCCTTCGCCGGCATGAACATTATCGCCGGCTGGATCGGCGGACTGGCCGTGGCCGCCTTCGCCATCGCGCTGAACGTCGCCTCAATCGTGTTCATGGTCCCGCTGGGGCTGGCGACCGGGGCCGCGGTGGTGGTCGGCAAGGCCTATGGCGCTCGCGATCCCACGGCCGTCAATCGGGCAGGCCTGGTCTCATTCGGGGTCGCCGCCGTCTTCGGGCTGATCATTTCGTTGGCGATCTGGCCGGCGGCCGGGCTGATCGCCCAAGGCTACACCAAGGATCCCGCCACCATCGCCATGGCGGCCTCGGCCATGGTCCTTTGCTGCCTGTTCTTTCTGCCCGACGCGATCCAGGTGGTGGTCGCCCAGTCCCTGCGCGCGCGGGGCGACGTGTGGGTTCCCAGCTACACCCACCTGTTCAGCTATATCGTGATCATGTCGCCACTGGCCTGGTGGCTGGCGATTCCCATGAAGCTGGGTATCAACGGCATCGTCTGGGCGATTAATATCGCGACCCTCGTCTCTGGCGGCCTGCTGCTGGCCAGGTTCTGGGTCCTCAGTCGGCGGCCGCTTTAGGCCCCCGCCCCCAGGATCCAGCCCTCCTCGCGTTCGGCATCCATCACCACGTCTTCAGCGGTTCCCTTGGGCGGCGCGAACAGCGCACCCAGCTTGCTAGCCTCATCCAGGCGGGCGAAGTGCTCAGCCAAGGTGCGAACCTGCTGCAGGTCCTTGACCTCGCCGGGCGTTCCGAGCGGTTTCACCAGCGACGGATAGACCTCCGCCAACACCACGGCCACGCCGTCCAGGCCAGCTTCGGTCAGGGTCTTGAACCCGGTCTCGAAGGGCCAGACCCGGGCCGCGTCGCCGCGCGCCTGCTTGATCCGCCGCACCGCCGGCATGCCCAGGATCGCCTGCCCGCCGACCGAGCCGTTGTAGTAGGTTTTCCAGATCGACGAGGCGCCCTTGGCCACCTGCTCGGCGTGGCGCAACTCGGGCAGGTCGCCCTGGCCGTGGTCGCGGGTCTTCTTGGGCTGCAGGGTCGAGAGCGTATCCTTCGGCGGACACCCCCAGAACGGGAAGGGCCCGCCGGTCAGCCGTCGGTTGATGCCGGCCGCGACGCCGAAGCGGTTGTTGGTGTTGTCGGCCTTGTCCTTCACGAACCGGTCGAGATCGTCCCACGCGGCCCGCCAGGGCTGGTCGCCGGGCAGCTTCAGGCCGGCGGCGTACCCGCGCGGGAACCCCAGGGGGAAGTCGAAGCCCACCAGGGCCCGTTCGGACCGCTTCGCGAAGTGGTCCAGCAGCGCCGCCAGGCGCGTCTCGGCTTCGCCCCGCGTCGATGGGTTGAAGGCCTCGAAGGTCAGCCGGAAGCGCACGTCGCGCTTCAGCACACCGATCCAGACGGAGTCCGCCCCGGTGTTAGGCTTGGAGGACGCGCTCCAGTCGACGATCACATAGGCGCTGAAGAGGCGTGGCACCGGGAAAACTCCAAACCTCGGAAGAGGACGAGGGGTTCTACGCCCTCGACCTTAACGCGCCAAACAATCAGCTGAGCTTGACCAGCATCTTTCCCAGGTTGCCGCCCGAGAACAGGCCCAGGAACGCGTCGGGCGCCTTCTCGATGCCCTCGAACACGGTCTCCTTCCAGGTGAGCTTGCCCTCCTTGACCCACTGGGCAAGGTCGCGGTGGAAGGCCGGCATCATGTCCCACGAGCTGGAGACGATGAAGCCTTCCATGCGGATCTGCTTGCCGACCATCTGCACCAGGTTGGACGGGCCGGGGGGCAGCTGGGTGGCGTTGTACATGGAGATCGCGCCGCACAGGGCGAACCGCGCGAAGGGCCGCGCCGCGTTCAGCGCCGCCACCAGGTGGTCGCCGCCGACGTTGTCGAAATAGACGTCGATGCCGCCGGGCGCGGCCTTCGCCAGGGCCGCCGTCAGATCCGTCTCGGCCTTGTAGTCGATGGCGTGATCGACGCCGATCGACTTCAGGAAGGCGATCTTGTCCGCCCCGCCGGCCGTGCCGATCACGGTGTGGCCCTTGGCCTTGGCGATCTGGGCGACCATGGAGCCCACGGCCCCCGCGGCGCCGGAAACGAACACCACGTCGCCGTCCTTGAGCGCGGCGATCTTCAGCAGGCCGGCATAGGCCGTCAGCCCCGGCATGCCGGCGGCGCCCAGGAAGGTCTGGGGCGGCAGGCCCATCGTGTCCAGCTTCTGAACGCCGGCAGCGGGCGCATTGAATCCCTCTCGCCAGCCGAGGCCCGACTGCACCAGGTCGCCGACCTTGAAGCTCGGATCGCCCGAGGCCACGACCTCGCCCACCGCGCCGCCGTCCAGCGGCTTGCCCAGGGCGAAGGGCGGCGTGTAGCTCTGCACGTCGTTCATGCGGCCGCGCATATAGGGATCGACCGTCATCCACAGGTTCTTCACCTGCACCTCGCCGGCGCCGGGCGCGGGCACGTCGACGCTGGCCAGTTCGAAGTTGGCGGCGGTGGGCAGGCCGACGGGGCGGCTCTTCAGGCGGATTTCGCGGTAGGCGGTCATGGTGGTTTCCTCTCGTTGCGACCGATGTAGGGCTCCCGGCCAGTGGCGTCGAGGGCGCCCGACGTGTTAGCCCCGCCCCGACATTCGGAGAGCCCATGGTTCAGACCTTGCGAGGCGGCGTTATCGGCGCGGGCGTGTTCGGCGGCTACCACGCCGCCCAGTACGCGCGCCTGCCCGGCGTGACGCTCTCGGCCGTGTACGATACCCATCCGGAACGGGCGGCGAAGGTGGGCATGCCGCTGGGCGGCCGGGCGTTCAGCGACCTGGCCGCCTTCTTCGAGGCGGTGGATGTGGTCACCGTCGCCTCGCCGGCGACCTTCCACGCCGGCCAGGCGCTGGCGGCGATCGCGGCCGGCAAGCCGGTCTATGTGGAAAAACCCATCGGGATCAGCGTCGCCGAGGCCGAGCGGCTGCGCGTGGCGGCCGAGGCCAAGGGGCTGGTGATCGCCTGCGGCCACCAGGAGCGGGTGACCTTCCAGGCCATGGGCCTGCTGGATGTGCCTGAGCAGCCGTTGCGGCTGGAAGCCCTGCGCCACGGCCCGCCCTCCGAACGCAGCCGCGATGTCTCGGCCATCCTCGACCTGATGATCCACGACCTGGACCTGGCGCTGGCGATCAGCGCCGCCGACCCGGTGACCGCGGAGGCCGAGGGGGGCCGGGGCGAGGGCGGCGTCTGGGACCGCGTCCGTGCCGAGGTCAGCTTCGATAGCGCCTTCACCGCCACCTTCGATGTCTCGCGTCTCGCGCCCGAGCGGAAGCGGACCATGCGTATCGTCTACCCCTCCGGCGAGGTGGAGATCGACTTCATGGCGCGCACCTTCCGCAACACCACGCCCTTCGCGCTGAACCCCGACTACGCCGACACCCCGGCGGCCAGGGACCCGCTGGGGGCCAGCGTCGCGGGCTTCCTGGCGGCCGTGCGCGGCGAGGCGCCAAGGCCGGTGGTGACCGCCGCCGAGGCCATCGCGGCCCTCGATCTGGCCGTCGCCGTCGAACAGGCGTTGGAGGACGCGGGGTAAACACTCTAAATTCCGCTCATCCCGGCGAATGTCGGGACCCAGATGGAACGACTGGACCTTGCTCGATCTGCGCGGGCGACTGTCCAAGATGACCCCTGGCCTCGACCTGGGTCCCGGCATTCGCCGGGATGAGCGGAGTTAAAAATGTCCAGCGCCCATGACTATTCGTTCGACGCCATCGCCGGCGGCCCGCTGCCGCTGACCACCTTCAAGGACAAGGTGGTGCTGGTGGTCAACACCGCGTCGAAGTGCGGCCTGACCCCCCAGTACACCGGGTTGGAGCAGCTCTACTCCGACTACAAGGACAAGGGGCTGGTGGTGCTGGGCGTGCCCTGCAACCAGTTCATGGGCCAGGAGCCGGGGACCGAGGCCGAGATCGAGACCTTCTGTTCCACCACCTTCGGCATCGATTTCCCGATGACCGCCAAGGTCGATGTGAAGGAGGCCGGCGCCCACCCGTTCTACAAATGGGCCGCCGAGCAACTGGGCGAGCCGGCGGTCCCGGTGTGGAACTTCCACAAGATCCTGATCGGCAGACACGGCGAGGCGCTCCAGGCCTTCGGGCCGCGCACCGACCCGCAGGACGCGGGCCTGGTGGCGGCGATCGAGGGCGCGCTCTGACTCTATTTCCGCTCATCCCGGCGAATGCCGGGACCCAGATCGCAACACGCAGAGGTGGGCTGGCATGGCTTCGCGCCCATCGAGCGGGACGCCGGACTTTCCATCTGGGTCCCGGCTTTCGCCGGGATGAGCGGTGATTATTTGACCGCCACCACCACCCGCCCCCGCACCTTGCCGTCCAGGATTTCGCCGCCCAGCCGCGGCAGGTCTTCGAGGGTCGCGGTGCTGGTCATGGCTTCCAGTTTCCCCAGGTCCAGGTCGCTCGCCAGCCGGCCCCAGGCCTCGACGCGGTCGGGCATCGGCCGCATCACGCTGTCGATCCCGGCCAGCACGACACCGCGCAGGATGAACGGCGCGACCGAGCCCGGCAGGTCCAGCCCTTGGGCCAGGCCACAGGCCGCCACGGCGCCGCTGTAACGCATCTGGGAGATCACATTGGCCAGGGTGTGGCTGCCGACCGAGTCCACCGCCCCGGCCCAGCGTTCCTTGGCCAGCGGCCGGGCCGGGCCCTGCAGTGTCGCCGCATCGATGACCTCCGTGGCGCCGAGACCCGTGAGGTAGGCGCCCTCGCTTTCCGCGCGCCGCGAGGAGGCCACGACGCGGTAGCCTAGCCGTGACAGCAGCGCGATGGCCACGCTGCCGACGCCGCCGGCCGCGCCGGTGACCAGCACCTCACCGGCGTCGGGGGTCACGCCCTGACGCTCAAGCGCCAGCACCGACAGCATGGCGGTGTAGCCGGCGGTGCCAATCGCCATCGCCTGAGCGCTGGACAGCGCGTCCGGCAGCTTGACCAGCCAGTCGCCCTTGACCCGCGCGCGCTGGGCGTAGCCGCCGTGGTGGGTCTCGCCGACGCCATAGCCATTGAGCACCACCCGGTCGCCCGGATGGAACCCGGCGTGCGACGAGGTCTCGACGACCCCGGCGAAGTCGATGCCGGGGATCAGCGGCCACACCCGCACCACCGGCGAGCGGCCGGTGAGCGCCAGGCCGTCCTTGAAGTTGATGGTGGAGTATTCGACCCGGACCGTGACGTCGCCGTCCATCAGGTCGTCGAGGGTCAGGGTCTCGACGCGGGCCTCCTGGCCGGCATCGGTCTTGTGCAGGCGCAGGGCGCGGAAGGTGTCGGTCACTTATTGGCTCCGGAAATGGCGGCGGTGGGTTGCAGGCCGTGGCGCTGGCCCTTGCGGCCGCGGACGGCCAGATCGACGGTCAGCAGGCGGCGCTCGCCTTCCATGCGCATGGCCGAACCTGGCATCCACATCATGGCCATGTAGTCGCCGAGGCTGTCCTCGAGCGCGCTGGAGAATCCCTGCGCGTCCTGGGCCTTGTTCATCTGCACCTTGGCCATCCGCAGGGCCTCGGGGCTGTTCTCGGCCACACGCCTGGCCCACGCATAGGTCTCGCGCTCAAGATCCGGCTTGGCCAGGACCCGGTTGACGAAGCCGTAGCGCGCGGCGTCGGTGGCGGTGATGAAGCGGCTTTCGAAGCACAGCTCCTTGGCGCGGCGCACGCCGATGTCCCAGGGGATGGAATTGTATTCCACGAAGCCGCCCAGGAACTCCGCGTCCTCGGCGGCGAACACCACGTCCATGCAGGCGGCCAGCATCCAGCCGGCATAGATGCAGTAGCCCTCGACCATCGCGACGGTCGGCTTCTCGAAATTGCGCCACTTCAGCAGCAGGTCGAGGTTGTACTTCTTGAACTGGTCATAGGTCTGGATGCCGGGCTTGGCGCCCAGGGCCTTGCGGTAGTCCAGGGCCTCGGGCGTGCCCAGGTCGTGGCCGGTGGAGAAGACGCCGCCGGCGCCGCGGACCAGCACCACCTTCACCGCCTCGTCGGGCCGCGCCAGATCGAAGGCCGCGTCGATTTCGTCGAGCATCCGGTAGCCCTGGGCGTTGCGGTAGGCCGGGCGGTTGAGGGTGATTGTCGCCACCCCCGCCTCGACCGCATAAATGATTTCCTCGAACGCCACGGACGCGCCTCCCTCTTAATCGGTGCGCCGACTATAGGCTGGACGCGGCAAGGGAGCGAAGGCTGCAGATGATGATCGAAGCCGCCGATGTGATCGAACAATCGCTGGAGCAGCTGGTCGAGCGCGCCGGTGATCCGACCGCCGCCGTCTATGAGCGGCTGTTCGCCGAGTTCCCGGAAACCCAGGAGCGGTTCTGGCGCGACGTCAGCGGCGCGATCAAGGCCGAGATGCTGACCATGGTGTTCAGTTGCCTGACCGATCCGGGCGGCCCCTTCCAGCTGAACCTGATCCGCGCCGAGCGAGTGAACCACGACGGGTTCGGCACGCCCCACGACGTCTTCAACCGTTTCTTCTGGATCGTGATGGAGACCTGCCGCGCCCTGCTGGGCCAGGGCTGGACCCCGGCCTTCGAGGTCGCCTGGACGACCCGCATCGAAGAGGTCCTCTCCGCCACCAAATGAAAGG
Source organism: Phenylobacterium deserti (assembly GCA_943332615.1). Taxonomy (GTDB): domain Bacteria; phylum Pseudomonadota; class Alphaproteobacteria; order Caulobacterales; family Caulobacteraceae; genus Phenylobacterium; species Phenylobacterium deserti_C. Next base: position 74,385 of record CALQQB010000009.1, on the reverse strand, counting down.
GCGTCCCGCCTTGCAGCGGAACGCCCCAGTCTTTCGCCAGTCCGACTTCTAGAAGCGGTACTGGACTTCCACGCCGTAGGTGCGCGGCGGGTTAAGCTCATAGGTCGTGCTCTGGCCGAACACGCCCGAGCGATTCAGGGTCGGGTTCGCGAAGGTCGGGGTGATCCCGGCCCGGCGACCGGCGGTGGCGCCGTTCGCATAGCCTTCATCGTCCAGCAGGTTCTTCACGAAGGCGATGATCGTGTAGTGATCATCCTTGTCCCTCCAGGTCAGTCGGCCATCGACCTGCCAGAAGTCCGGGGCCTTGTAGTAGCTGCGGTCGAAGATGCTGCCGTACTGGGCGCCCCGCCACACCACCGTGGCCGACGCCGTCAGGCTGCCCGGATCGTAGACCCAGGTGTAGTTGGAGTTGACCGTGAAGCGATGCTTCGCGGAGTTCGGCAGGGTGTTGCCCTTCAGGTCCTGGAAGAACTGCGGACCGGCGCAGAAGGCGTCGGTGACGCCTGCCGCTCGAGTCTGCAGGGCCCCTGGCGCCAGGGCGCAGGAGTCGGCGCCGTCGATGGCCTGGCCCTTGCGGACCTGGGCGTCGAGGTAGGAGTAGTTGGCCAGGATCTGCAGGTGGTCGATCGGCTGCCAGATCGACTCAACTTCGAGACCGATCGTGCGCGCCTTGGGCACGTTGAACAGGATCGAGATGGCCGTTCCACCCGCCGTCGACGAGGGCTGTGACAGCGGCACCTGGGCGTTCTGGTAGTTGTAGTAGAAAATGTCGCCGTTGATCTGGAGCGTGGCGCCGATATTGGTCTTCATGCCAAGCTCGAAGGAGTCGAGGGTTTCCTTCTTGGTCAGCGGACTGCCGCCCAGCGAGGTGTCGATGCCGACCCGGAAGCCGCCCGCCTTATAGCCGCGGCTGTACTTGCCATAGATCAGGGTGTCGTCGTTGGGCGTGAACTGCAGCCCCGCGGTGCCGGTCACCGCCGAGAACTTGGCGTCGAAGAGGCGGGTCTTGAAGCCCGTCAGCGGATCAAACGTGGTGGAGACCACGCCCTTCGATCCGATGTCGTTACCAAGGAAGGGCGCCAGATCGAGGGGCAGGGTGGCGATGGAGGTGCCGGGCGCGTTGATGATCCGGTTGCGCTCGTAGCCGGACTTCTGGTCGTCACCGTAGCGGAGGCCAAGCGTGGTCTTCCACTGCGACGAGAACTGCCAGTCGATTTGGCCGAAGATCGCCCGCGAGATCAGGTTGAAGTGCGGGCGGTCGTCGTAGATGTGGCGATCGAAGGCCGACGGCGCCGCGCCGCCGGTCGCCGGATTGAGCACGAAGCCGTCGAGTCGGGCCTCGTTCTCCAGCCGGGTGAACACCGGTTGGCTGAAGGTCTCGTGATAGTAGTAGGCGCCCAGCACGTATTGGAACGGGCCATCGCCGGTCGAGATCAGGTTGATCTCGTGGCTCCACCACTCCTCGATCTCCTGATAGTCGAAGGAGTACTTGGTGGGGTAGTTCACCGGCGCCGTCGTGCCGGCGAGGCAGCCCGGAATGGCGGCCGCGGGCTGGGTGTAGCAGGTCGAGTACGATGACACGCCCGTGCCGTCCTGGTCGCCGGTCAGGGTGTAGTGATAGCGCGTGCCGCCGGTGACGAATTTCACGTCGAACTTGTCGGCGTGATAGGTCAGGTGGCCGGCGAAGATCGCCGTGTCGGTCAATCGCACGGTCCCGGGGGTGTCCAAGCAGATCTTGCGCACACTGGTGAGCGAGATGTTTTGGTTCGGACAAGTGGTCGACACATTGGTCGCCAGGCCGCTGTAGGCGAAGCCCGCGTTCGGGACCTGGGCGTTACCCTGCGACTGTTGCGCGATGTTGTAGGGCGCCGGAGTCCAGCTGGAGCGCGAGCCTGGGCCGCCTCCGCCGTTATCCCAGTTCAGCACGCTCACCTTGACCCAGGCGTCGAGCCGATCCGAGAACTTGGCCTGAAGTTGGCCTTCGAAGAAGGTGGTGTCGATCACGCCGCCTTCATCACGGGCGGTCGGCGAGGTGCTGATGTTCTTGAACCAGCCCTTGGTCTGCTTGTCCCAGTTGCCGACCACGCGGAACTGAAGCCAGTCGTTGAGCGGGCCGGAGACCGCGGCTTCCAGGAGGCGGCGATTGTAGTTCTGATAGGTGCCGCGGACCTCTGCGTAGAACTCCTCGGTGGGCCGGCGCGACACGACGTTGATGGCGCCGCCGATCGAGTTGCGTCCATAGAGGGTGCCCTGCGGGCCGCGCAGCACTTCCAGCCGGTCGATGAAGATCGGCGTCTCGCCGGCCTGCACCGTCGAGGTGGAGTAGATGCCGTCGGAGTACACGGCCACAGACGAGTCGGCGGCGTGCGAGTTGTTGAGGCGCCCGACGCCGCGGAGCGAGATGCGGTCGGTCTGGGTGGAATACTGCAGGCCGGGCGTGAAGTTGGTCATGTCCTGGACGGTGTTGATCCCGACCAGGTCGCGCTTCTCAGCCGTGAAGGCCGAGATGGCGACGGGCACGTCCTGCAGGCTGGCTTCCCGCTTTTCGGCGGTGACCACCAGCTCTTCGATGGTGTTGGTGTTCGCCGCGGACTGCGCGTGCGCGGCGCCGCTGATGACAGCCGCCATCAGCGCGCTGGTCGTCAAAAGGGTATGCTTGAATTTCATATGGACTGCCTCCCCGCAGATTTCAGGTGAGCGCTATTCGTTGCGCTTGAAGGGAGGAAGCTGAACGACGATCACCCAGCCGTCAACGCACAGTGACCGCGCCTGCCGCGCGGTTGATGTGAATCTCGATCATTGCGGCGCTGAAACAACACTACGGAGCGAACCGGGTCCGGCGAAAACCGGACCCGGCGAGCCGGCTACCAGAACTTGTAGCGAACCTCGATCCCGTAGGTGCGAGGCGGGGTCGTGTAGAAGGTCTTGCTGATGCCCTGCACGCAGTTGCGGGTGCCCACGCTTCCACCCGCAGGGTTCGCGGCGCCCGTGACGACCGGACTGCAGGTCAGGCCGGCCGGGTTCGCGCCGTAGACGTTGGAGAAGCTGCCGTTGATCCTGGACCCCGTGGCGCCCTGGTCGTAGCCAATCGTGTCGAACAGGTTCTTCACGTAGGCGATGAACTCGTACTTGCCCTTGGTGTCCTTCCAGAGCAGGCGGGTGTCCACCTGGCTCCAGGTCGGGGACTCCGTGTACCAGCGCTTGAACAGCGTGCCGTAGGTGTGGTCACGCCAGGAGTAGGTGGCGCTGGCGGTCAGCGAGCCCGGTTCGAAATTCCAGGTGTAGTTGGCCGCGATGGCGATCTTGTTGCGCGGGGCATTGGGCAGGTCGTTGCCCTTCAGGCTCTGGAGCCGACGGTATCCCTTGCCGGGCAGGCCGTTGGTAGGATCGTCCACGATGCAGTCGCCAACCACGGCGGCGCCGCCGGCTTGGCATTGGGCGATCGTGTGGATCGGCTTGGCGCCCACCGCGAGGGCGTTCGGATCCGTGGTGTCAATCGCCTGACCGTTGCGGATTGTGGCGTCGATGTAGGAGTAGCTTCCGATGATCTGAAGGTTTTCGATCGGTTGCCAGAGCACCTCGACTTCCAAGCCCTGCGAGCGTGACTTGGGTGTGTTGTAAAATGAGGTCGTGCCCTGAGCGACGGGCGATCCGAGGAAATCACCGGTCCTGATGACGCTGATCGGAATCTGCAGATTCTTGTAGTCGTAGTGGTACAGGGCGACATTGGTCTGGAACGACGGGCTCCAGTTCTTCTTGAGCCCTATCTCAAGGGCATCGACCGACTCCTTGTCCGAGTAGGGCAGGTAGCTCAACACCGTGAAGATGCCGATATTGAAGCCGCCAGAACGGTAGCCGCGGCTGTAGCTGAGGTAGCCGAGGGTGTCGGCATCCGGATGCCAGTCCAGCTTGGCCGTGCCGGTGACGGCCTGCCAGCTGGCGTCATAATTCCGTGAGGCGAAGCCGGTCTTCGGATCATAACTGGTCGGTCCCTTCACGCCCTGTGGGACCCCGTCGTTGACCGCGCCGGTGCCGCCGGCGACCACGGTCGTGACCCCGGTCAGATCCAGCGGTGCGGCGAAGAACTCCGGCGGCAGGCCGCCCAGGCAGGCCGGAAGCCCGAAACAGAGCAGGCGAACCGACTCCGTGCCGTACTTGCGGTCATGGGAGTAGCGGAGGCCGCCGGTCAGGGTGAACTGGTCGCCGTAGTCATAGGTGAGCTGACCGTAGAAGGCATAGGACTTGTCGTTGACGGACGGGCGGTTGTCGAAGCGACGGCCCGTGCCGGTCGGGCATGCCACCGACGGCGCGGCGACGCCGCCGCCGGGGTTGGCCCCACTCCGGCAGACGCCGAACGGAGGCACGGCAAACCACTCTGTCTGCCGCGGGTCCTGGTTGGTGCTGACCGGCTGGCGATAATGCTGATCAAAGTAGTAGGCGCCGACGATCCACTTTAGCGGACTCTCTTTTGTCGAAACGATGTTCAGTTCATTGGAGATGAAGCCGTTGCGTTCCTGATAGTCGAAACCTTCCTGAGGATAGAAGGTCGTGGCGCCGGCGGTGAATTTGGTGATCGGCGCGTCCTGGCTGCCGCCGGGCACCGAACCCTTCAGGTGGTACCAGTAACGCACGCCGCCAACGATGTATTTGATGTCGAAATTGTCGGCGTGATAGGTCCAGTGGCTGGCCACCGTGTAGGCGCTGGGCAGGCGCACATTGTAGGTGATCGGGCGGTTGATCAGCCACGGGCTGTCGTGCGAGGCGTTCACGCATCCACCGATGCCCGGACCATTGGCGCTGGTGACGTTGGTCGCCAGACCCGAGCAGCCGAAGCCGGCGTTGATGTTCGTCGCGCCCTCGGGAAACTCGATGATGTTGAAGCCGTTGCCACCGTTCGGGTTGGTGGCGCTGATGTTGGGCAGCACCTTGCCGGTCTCGTCGTAGATGTTCGGCGTCCAGCCCGCCGATTGCGAGCCCGGACCGCCGGCCCCGTTGCGCCAGCTCGTGTAGCCGAACTTGCTCCACATCTCGATCTTTTCGGAGAACTGAACCTGGATCTGGCCTTCGACATAGAAGGTGTCCAGGCGGTTGCCCTCGGACGGCATGCCTGGGACCGTATTCTTGATCCAGCCCTTGCCCTGGTATTCCCAGTTGGCGAACAGGCGCGCCTGCACCCGGTCGCTCAACGGGCCTGAGATCGCGCCTTCGACGACGGAGCGGTTGTAGTTGCCGTATGTGGCGCGGACTTCCGCGTAGGGCTCCGTGGTCGGGCGCCGCGAAATGATATTGATCGCGCCGGCGATCGAGTTGCGGCCGTACAGCGTGCCCTGCGGTCCGCGCAGGATCTCCACACGCTCAAGCTCCAGCGTCGAGGAGCCCGCCCGCACCGCGAAGGTCTCGTAGACCCCGTCCGCATAGTTGGCGACCGACGCGTCAGCCGACAGCACGTTGGTGAGGCGGCCGAGGCCGCGCAGCGAAATCCGGTCGGTGGAGGTCGAGTACTGCAGGCCCGGGGTGAAGTTGGTCATGTCCTGGATGGACTGGATGCCAACGATATCGCGCCGCTCCGCGGTGAAGGCCGAGATCGCGACCGGAACATCTTGCAGACTCTGTTCCCGCTTTTCGGCGGTGACCACCAGTTCCTGAATGGTGTTGGTGCTGGCCGGCGCCTGAGCGGACGCGGATGTTCCTATCGCCGCGGCCAGCAGAGCGCTGGACGCAAGCAAGGTGTGCTTGAACGCCATGATGTCGGCTGCCTCCCCGCAGCTGGATGAGCGCTATTGCCTGCGCTTATCCAGCACGCTGAAGCAGGTTAGAGAGGTCGTCAACGCAAATGCCGTAAGTGAACACTGATAACTAAATAAGACTCAGTTGGACGCTACGGAAGGTAAAATAATCCGCTGCTAAATGGCTTGCCGTAGGGTCAGATTTGAGCAAAGGTCACGTTGTCACTGACTTTGTTCATCCCAATAAACAACCTCAAGGCGCGCCGATGGCGCGCCTTATTTGTTCGTTCCGGCCGGAATTTCGCCATGTGACCACAGCTATTCGCACCTGCGAGGCGGCGCCGAATGCTTGCAGCGCAAGGAAAATACGCTGGTTCAAAGATCTCGGGTCTCGGCGGTGCAGCACAAACCCCAAGGCGAGCTCGAATACATGCAAAGGTAGAGTTCGCGACCCCGCCGCCGCTCGCCTCTTCCGTCTCGGCGACACCGACCTTAGAGAGAACCCTCGACACGACGGGAGGGCCTTCACATGCATCGCAAGCCGGACGGATCCTGGGACAAGTCCCGGCTGCCCAGCCGCCACACAACCGAAGGCCCCTCGCGGGCGCCGCACCGGTCGTACCTGTTCGCCATGGGCCTCGGCACCCGCGAGATCGCCCAGCCCTTCGTGGGCGTGGCGTCGTGCTGGAACGAGTCGGCGCCCTGCAACACCGCGCTGATGCGCCAGGCCCATGCGGCGGCTGAGGGTGTGAAGCGGGCCGGGGGCACGCCGCGCGAATTCTGCACCATCACCGTCACCGATGGCATCGCCATGGGCCACGAGGGCATGCGCTCGTCCCTGGTCAGCCGCGAAGTGATCGCCGACTCGGTAGAACTCTCGATCCGCGGCCACAGCTATGACGCCCTGGTCGGCGTCGCCGGCTGCGACAAATCCCTGCCGGGCATGATGATGGCGATGCTGCGGCTGAACGTGCCGGCCGCCTTCATCTACGGCGGCTCGATCCTTCCCGGCCGGTGGCACGACCGCGACGTCACCGTTCAGGATGTCTTCGAAGGCGTCGGCAAGCACTCGGCCGGAGAGATGAGCCTGGAAGACCTGTGCGACCTGGAACAGCACGCCTGTCCGGGAGAGGGCGCGTGCGGCGGCCAGTACACCGCCAACACCATGGCCTGCGTTTCGGAGGCGATCGGCTTGGCCCTGCCGCTGTCATCGGCCCTGCCCGCGCCCTACCTCGACCGCGATAGGTACGCCGAGGCCACCGGCGAGGCGGTCATGGCGCTGATCGAACGCAACATCCGCCCCCGCGATATCTGCACCCGCGAGGCCTTCGAGAACGCCGCCGTCGTGGTCGCGGCCACCGGCGGCTCCACCAACGGCGGCCTGCACCTTCCGGCCATGGCCCATGAGGCGGGGATCAGCTTCACCCTGCGCGACGTCGCCGAGATCATGAAGCGCACGCCCTACCTGGCCGACCTGATGCCCGGCGGGCGATACCCGGCCAAGAAGATGGGCGAGGCGGGCGGCATGCCGATGCTGCTGCGCACCCTGTTCGACGCGGGCCTGATCCACGGCGACTGCATGACGGTGACCGGCAAGACCATGGCCGAGAACCTCCAGGGTGTGGTCTGGGACGATACCCAGGACGTGATCCGGCCGGTCTCCAACCCGCTGTCGACCACCGGCGGCGTCGTCGGCCTCTGGGGCTCGCTGGCCCCGGATGGCGCGATCGTGAAGGTCGCGGGCCTGAAGCACACCAGACACCGCGGCCCGGCCCGGGTGTTCGACGGCGAGGAGGCCTGCTTCGCCGCCGTCGAGGCGCGCCAGTACAAGGAAGGCGATGTCCTGGTCATCCGCTACGAAGGGCCGAAGGGCGGGCCCGGGATGCGGGAGATGCTGTCTACCACCGCGGCGATCTATGGCCAGGGCGTGGAGAACATCGCGCTGATCACCGATGGCCGGTTCTCGGGCGCCACGCGGGGCCTCTGCATCGGCCATGTGGGGCCTGAGGCGGCGGACGGCGGGCCGATCGGCCTGGTCCAGGACGGCGACATCATCGCCATCGACGCCGATGTCGGCACGATCGAGCTGGAGGTCCCGGCCGACGAACTGGCGCGCCGCAAGGCCGCCTGGACGCCGCGCAGCACCAACTACCAGTCCGGCGCGCTCTGGAAGTTCGCCAAGGGCGTCGGCCCGGCCCACCTGGGCGCCACCACCCACCCGGGCGGCGCGGCCGAGACTCACATGTACGCCGATATCTGATGCGCATCCTGGGCCTGATCGGCGGGATCAGCGCTGAGAGCACGACCGTCTACTATCAGCAGCTGACCCGCCTGGTGCGCGAGCGGCTGGGCGGGCTGCACTCGTGCGAGCTGATCCTGTGGTCGGTGGACTTCGCGCCGGTCGCCGAACTGCAAGCCAGGGAGGACTGGGAGGCCACCGGCGCCCTCCTGGCCGACGCGGCGCGGAAGCTGGAGGCGGCCGGCGCCGAGGCGATCGTGATCTGCGCCAACACCATGCACCTGAACGTCCCGCACATCCGCGCCGCCGTCGCCGTCCCGGTGATCCACATCGCCGACGCCACTGCCGGTGCGCTGAAGGCCCGGGGCGTGGCCCGGCCGCTGCTGCTGGCGACGCGGTTCACGATGGAGAAGGCCTTCTACCGCGACCGCCTGGCCGAGCTGGGTCTGCCGGCGCTGACGCCGGAGAAGGCCGATCGCGACCGGCTGCACGCCATCATCTACGACGAGCTCTGCCAGGGCGTGATCCGCGCCGAGTCCCGGGCCGAGGTGCTGGGTATCATCGCCCGCGGCCAGGCGGCCGGCGCCGACGGCATCATCTTCGGCTGCACCGAGATCGGCCTGCTGCTGGACCCGGCCGACATGCCGTTGCCGACCGTTGACACCGCCGTGGCCCATGCCGAGGCGGCGGTGGACTTCGCGCTATCTTAGGTCCGATTTGCCACTGCCGTCTTGCCCTCGCGATGTCGTCCAACAGGCCCTAGGCTACGCGCCTGATCCGGAGAGTCCCGATGCGCCTACGCCTGCTGCTTGTTGCGACCCTGGTTCTCGCCGGAGGGGCGGCGCTGGCCCAGGTGGTGAACCATGACCCGCCGGTGCAGAAAATCATGGCGGCTGAGGTGAACCCGGGCGCGCTGGCCTTCTGGGCCGGTGGCAACGACCCGCCGGAAGACGAGAGCAAGGCCGAGGCGAAGATCCGCTGGGCCGAGGCGGTCAAGGGCGCGCACGCGCTGCAGACCTCCGGCGAGGAACTCAAGAAATACACCCGCGGCGCCCCGTGGAACGCCTTCGCCGACCTGATGATCGCCACCGGCAAGGAGGGCGAGGCGGCCGCGAAAGCCAAGGACGTCGAGAAGGCCTTCGAGATCGGCGGTCGCGTCTACGACAGCTGCAACGGGTGCCACAAGGCCTACATCCCGCCGCCGCCGAAGGGGACGGTGCTGCCGCTGTAGGGGGCTGCCTCAGAGGCGGACCTTGGCCGCGCGCAGGGCGCCGACGCCGGTGACGAAGCGGTCCTGGAAGCCGGAGGTGGCGATCCGGTTGACGATCGCCTCGCGGGGCATGGCGGCCGGGGCGCCGCGCCAAATGGCCGGCCTTCCATGGCGCGATCCTGGCTGACGGCTGGACGGCTTTCGCTATGCTGCACCTGGGCGCAGCGGAGACGGGCCGATGATGGACATGAAAGTCGCGCCCGACGGGTCCACAGGCAGCGCGCCCGGCGCTGGCGAAGCTGTCCACTACCTGGAATCCCTGCTCGCCGAAGTGATCCGCTACCTCGACGGCGAGGACGCCGCCGCCCTGGTCAAGCGGGCCCAGGATGTGGCCCAGGCGGATGACGAGGAGGCGCTGGAGGCGCTGTTCCACGGCCTGCGGCCCGACCAGGCGGTTTACCTGGCCCGCGCCTTCACCTGCGCCTGCATGCTGCTCAGCCTGGGGGAGGATGTGGCCGGCCGGCAGGCCGCGGAGGCCGGGCAGGGCGACCTGCCGGCCACCCTCGTCGAGGCCGCCGAGCGCGTGGGCGCCAAGGTCGCCGGCCGCATCGTGCCGAAGATGATCGTGGCGCCGGTGTTCACTGCCCACCCCACCGAGGTCCGCCGCCGCGCCGTGGTGGAGCGCGAGGCCGAGATCGCCGACCTGATGGCGCGCCGAGCCGATCCGGACCTGACGCCCGCCGCGCAGAAACGGCTGAAGGACGACCTGTTCCGGGCCATGGCGCTGCTCTGGAAGGCGCGGATGCATCGGCCCGAGCGGATCACCCCCGCCGACGAGATCCGCAACACCCTGGCCATCGTGCGCAGCTCCATCCTGCCGGCCCTGTCGGAGATCTACGACGGCTGGAGCGAGCGGTTCGAGACGGCGACGCCTCTGCGGCTCGGCTCCTGGCTGGGCGGCGACCGCGACGGTCATCCTGGCGTCACCGGCGAGACCCTGAGGTTGGCGCTGCGCTCCCAGGCCCGGCTGATCCTCAACCACTATTCCGACGAGGTGCGCCGCCTGTGGTTCGACATGGCGGTGAGCGACGAACTGGTGGTCGCCAGCGCCGGTGTCATCACCTTGGCCGACGCCACGGTTGATGCGGAAGGCCGCCGCCAGGGGGAACCCTATCGCGAGGCGCTGCAGGAGATCTGGGAGCGGCTGGCCGCGACGGCCGACAGGATCGCCGGCGGGAACTGGGGCGGCACGACGCCCTACGCCAGCGCCGCCGACTTCGTGGCGGACCTGGAGACCGTCCGCCAGTCGATCCGACAGCACCTGGGCGAGCGGGTGGTGGGCGGCCGGCTGCGCACCCTGATCGCGGTGGCCAAGGCCTGCGGCTTCCACCTGCTGGCGCTGGACCTGCGCCAGAACGCCGACGTTCATGAGCGGATGATCCATGAGCTCTATGTCCGCGCCGGGGTGAACATCGACTACCTGGGCTCCGACGAGGCCGAGCGGGTCCGCGTGCTTTCCAAGGAGCTCAGCCACGACCGGCCGCTGCGTTCGCCGTTCCTGGACTACAGCGAGGAGACGGCGCGCGAACTTTCGACCCTGGATGCCGCCGCGGAGGTGGTGCGGCTCTACGGCGAACGGTCGCTGTCCAGCTACATCATCTCCAAGACCGCCAGCCTGTCGGACATCCTGGAGCCGCTGGTGCTACTGAAGCAGGCTGGCCTGGTGCAGGGCGGGCGCGCCGGCCGCAGCGCGCTGCGCATCACGCCGCTGCTGGAGACCATCGGCGACCTGGAGCATGGGCCGGAACTGCTGCGCCAATGGCTGGCCCTGCCGCTGCCGCCTGCCCTGTTCGGCGAGGTCGAATGGCGCGAGGTGATGCTGGGCTATTCGGACTCGAACAAGGACGGCGGCTATGTCGCCTCCCGACACAACGTCGCCAAGGCCGCCTCGGTGCTGTCGGCGCAGGCGCGGCAGCAGGGCATCGACCTCTGGTACTTCCACGGCCGTGGCGGCTCGGTGGGGCGGGGCGGCGGACCGGCCGCGCAGGCGGTGATGGCCCAGCCGCCCGGCACGGTGAAGGGCCGCATCCGCCTGACCGAGCAGGGCGAGATGATCTCACGGCGGTTCGGAGACCAGGCGACGGCGGTGCGCAACCTGGAGAGCCTGGCCGCCGCGGCCCTGATGGCCAGCGCACGCACCGACGAACCGGCCGGCATCGACGGCTGCGCGGACCTGCTGGAGACGCTCAGCCACGCCTCCTTCGCCGCCTACCGCGCCCTGGTCTACGACAACCCGGATTTCGAGGACTTCTTCTGGGCCGCCACCCCGATCGCCGAGATCGTCGGCCTCAACATCGGCAGCCGCCCGGCCTCGCGCACCGCCAGCCGCCGGATCGAGGACCTGCGCGCCATCCCCTGGGTGTTCAGCTGGTCGCAGGCGCGCGTCATGCTGCCGGCTTGGTACGGCTTCGCCGGAGGCGCCGCGCGGGCGGGGCTCTGCGCCGACGACCTGAAGACCATTCTCGACGATCAGGTGTTCGCCGGCATGCTGTCGAACATGGAGGTGGCGCTGGCGCAGTCCGACATGGCGATCGCCGCCAAATATGCCGCCCTTTGCCCCAACCCCGCCAGCCGCGCGATCTTCGAGACCATCCGCGCCGAACATGCCCGGGCCTGCGAACTGGTGCTGGCGATCCGCGGCGGCGAGCGGCTGCTCGACAACCACCCGCGGATGGCCGAGTCGGTGGCCCTGGCCGCCGAGGTCGTGGACCCGCTGAACCACCTGCAGGTCGAACTCCTGGCGCGCCGCCGCGCCGGCGACAACGACCCGCAGCTTAAACTGGCGATCCAACTCACCGTCGCGGGCGTGGCGTCGGGGCTGCGGAATACGGGGTGAGACGTTGGGCCCACGCCACATCCCCGCCGCGATGCTGCGCGAACGGAGGCTCATGCGCACTCTAGCTCTGTCTACCCTGCTGCTTGTCCCGGCCCTCGCGGCTCACGCGGACCCCGTGCAGGAGGCCCGTTCCGCCACGGCGGCCTGCCTGTCGGCGGTGTTCGACGGGGCGCCCGTGCAGACCATCCAGGGCGACGATGTCGCCATCTACCGCAAGCCCGGCGAACCGACCTGCACAGTGTCGGTCTGGGCAGGGGAGCCGGTGGTGATCCGCGACGCTGTGCTCACCGCGATCAAGCGCCGTACCGAGGTCTTCGCGCCCGCCCGCACCGCCTGGGAGCCAGGGCTGTTCGCCTCGCGTGAGGTGTTCTGCAACCTGCCCAGCCGCCGCGCCGTCATCGCCCTGGTCGACACCCACAAGCCCGGCCGAGGGGACGTGCTGACCGTGACCGTGGTCGAGACCGGCAAGCGCGACGACCGCTGCGACCGGGACATGGGGCTGCAGAAGGCGACCGCGACCGGCGAGGCTGCCCCCGCCACCCCGGTTGCGAAGGCGACGGATGTCATCGAGCTGCCCGCCAGCGACCGGCCGGTGAAAAAGAAGAAGTCCTGGATCCCGACTTTCCCCAAGATTGGGAAGGAACCCTAGGCTGACGAAGCCGGCCGTTCCAAGATGCCGCCGCAATCGCGAGAGGGCTGGACCATGGACAAGCTGTTCGATCATGCGTGGCGGCTGATCCGCGTCGGCCGCTCCGGCGACATCGTCGAGGTCACCCTGGCCCGGACCGAGGCGCGCAACGCGCTGAACGGCGAGCTGATGGAGGAGCTGACAGAGGTCGCCCGACTGCTGCGCCTGCGCACGGACGTGCGCGCGGTGATCCTGACCGGAACCGACAACTACTTCTCGGCCGGCGCCGATATCTCCTCCAGCCAGATGCGCGCCTCGCAGCCGAGCCTGATCGAGAGCCGCCGCGCGGTCATGGCCGGCCCCGACATGTGTCGGGCCTGGGAAGAGATCGAGGCGGTCACCATCGCCGCCATCGAGGGCTATTGCATCGGCGGCGGCGCGGCGTTGGTGGTCGCCTGCGATTTCCGGGTGATGGGCGAGGGCGCCTATCTGCGCCTGCCGGAAGTGCCCCTGGGCATCAACATGAGCTGGCGCAGCATCCCGCGCATCGTCGCCCTGGCCGGCCCCTCGCGCGCCAAGCAGTTCGTGATGTTCGGCGAGGCGGTCGAGACGCAGCAGTGCCTTGACTGGGGCATGGCCGATGAAGCCGTGGCCAAGGGCTCGGCGCTTGAGGCGGCGCGACGCTGGGCCGCCAAGGTGGCGGCGCTGCCGCCGATCCCCGTTCGGATGACCAAGGAGTCGGTGAACGCCACCGCCTACGCGACCGCCAACGCCGCCGCCTTCATGGACCGCGACCAGTACCTGCTGGCGACCTCCAGCCAGGACTTCCGCGAGGGGGTGGCCGCCTTCCGGGAGAAGCGGCCGGGCAAGTTCACGGGGTCGTAGCCGCAGCCCTCGCCTTGCGTGCGTCCTCGGCCCGCCCGCCGGCCAGGATGTTGGTCAGCGCGTAGTTGCCTTCATGACAGGCGAACTCGAAGATCGGCGCGGTCGTCGCCCGGAACGTCGCCTCGCCGCGCCAGGGCTGGGTGTAGGTGGCCGGGTCCTCGACCAGGAAGCTGTAGGTGATCTCGCCCGGGCCGGTCCGGGTGAAGCGTTCGACGATGCGCGTGGCGGCGGAGAGCTTGATCCAAAGGCCTGAGTTCCAGCGCCAGCCGTCGTTCGGGTTGAGGCGGGTGGTCTCGACGACGAGGGTATCGCCTTCCCACCAGCCGATGGGATCGCCCATCCAGGGCGCCATGGCCGGGGGCAGGTGATCGCGCGCGCCCAGTCGGACGATCCGGACCTCGTGGTTCATCTCGCCGAACAGCGCGACGTGGTCACGGGTCTGCACGATCTGCATGTGATCGCGGTTGATGATCGGCGCGGCGATGCCGCCGCCGCCGCCCAGCAGGCAACGCTCGTCGAACGGTCGGCCCTCGGGATGGTCGAAGACATCCTCGTCCTTCAGCGCCTTCTCAGCGGCGGCCCGAGCCTGCGGGGTGTAGGGCAGGCGGCCGTCGGCGGGATCGACGATCTGCGAACTGCGAATCTCGCCGCGAATGCGGTCCAGGCCGCGCGGGCGTTCGAACCGGTCGTCGTCGGTGACCTTGTCCGGCTCCGGGGCGGGGGCGTTGGGATCGACCGGGCCGACCACCTTCGCATAGCGTCCGTAGCGCGTGGCCTCGTAGGCGGCGGCTTCATAGGGTGTTGCGACCAGCGCGGCGAAGCCCTTGGGCCGTTGCAGCTGGGTCATGGAATCGTTGTCCCAGGTCCCTCCCAGGTCGGGCGCGCCGAAGACGGTGCGGGGCGCACGGTAGCCCTGGGCGTCCGCGGCGGTCGCGGTCAGCAGGCAGAGGATCAGCGCGGCGCGGCCCAGCATTTCTGCAAGGCGTCGCCTGAAGCAGGGGCGCCGTCAACCGAAAGGCTGCCCGCCCTCAGGCGTTGCGCGCCATCAGGCCGCCGTCCACGGGGATGGTCGCCCCGGTGATGTAGGAGGCGGCCGGGAGGCAGAGGCTGAGCGTCATGTGCGCCACCTCTTCGGGTCGACCATAGCGGCGCAGCGCCGTGCGGCGTTTGGCGAACAGCTGCTTGTCCGCGTCGGGGACGGCTTCGGTCATGCCGGTGAGGATCGGGCCCGGACAGATGCAGTTGACCGTGATCCCCTCCGGTCCGAGCTCGACAGCCAGGGCCCGGGTCAGGCCGGTGACCGCCGCCTTGGCCGCGGAATAGGGGCTGTCGCGGCTGGTGGCGCCCAACGCTTCGGTGGAGGCGATGTTGACGATGCGCGGCGAGGCGGACTTGCGCAGATGGGGCAGGGCGGCGCGGATCAGGCGCTGCTGGGCGGTGATCAGGATCGAGAAGGCGCGGTCCCAGACGGCGTCGTAGTGCTCCGAGTCGATGGGCGAGAAGGCCGAGATACCGGCGTTGTTGACCAGGATGTCCAGTCCGCCGAACCGCGCCGCCACGGCCGCGACCACGGTCTTGATCGCCTCGGGATCGCCGATATCCAGTGTCCAGGCCTCGGCCGAATAGCCGCGGTGGGTCAGGTCGTCGGCCACCTCGCGGACGCTCTCGGCGGCGATGTCGATGACCGCCACGTGGGCGCCCTCGGCGGCGAAGACTTCGGCGGTGGCGCGGCCCATGCCGCTGGCCGCGCCGGTGATCAACACGGTCAGGCCGGCGACGGATCGGGTGGTCATGGGGTGGGTGTCCCTATTTGCCGTGGAATGTGGGCTGCCGCTTCTCGAGGAAGCTGGCGACGCCCTCCTTGTGATCCTCTGTCTGCATCAGCAGGCGGATCTTCTCGATCGCCCAGGCCCCGATCTCGCGCGGGTCGCCATAGGCATAGCGGGTCAGCCCGGCTTTCAGGTGACGCACGGCCAGCGGCGGGTTGGCGGCGATGCGGGCGGCGAGCGCCCGGGCCTGGGGCATCAGGTCGTCGTGGGCGGTGACCTGGGTGACCAGGCCGATGCGCAGGGCCTCGGCGGCGTCGAAAATGTCGCCGGTGAACAGCAGTTCCGCGGCCTTGGCGGGGCCAACGATGGCCGGCAGCCGGTAGAAGCCGCCGACGTCGCAGACCAGGCCGCGCTTGACGAACAGCTCGCCGAACCTGGCCTTCTCCGAGGCGATGCGGATGTCGGCGAACAGCGCCAGCTCCATCCCCCAGCCCACGGCCGCGCCGTTGACGGCGGCGATCACCGGTTTGTCGCACTCCAGGGCGGCGATGGCGGCGGGCGTGGCCTGGAAGGTGACGGGCATCGGGGCCCGCGACGCCGGCTTCGGCCCGGCCATGATCTCGCCCACGTCGTCGCCGGAGCAGAACGCCGGGTCGGCGCCGGTGACGATCACGCAGCGCACGTCCGGGTCGGCGGTGGCGGTGCGCAGCGCCTGTTCCAGCTCGTCATAGGCCCGGTAGTTCAGCGCGTTGCGCCGGTGCGGGCGGTTGAGCGTGATGGTCGCGACATGGTCGTCCACCGTGCAGAGCACGTTCTCGAACCCGGCGCTCTTCTCGGTCAGCGAGACCATGGGCGCTCCTTCCGTTCTCGCCATGGTTCGCCCTGCGGCAGGCGCGGTCAACGGTGACGCCGGGTCAGTCTTGCCAGGGCTGGGCGGCGGGGGAAGATGGGCCCAAGACCGCGAGGGAGCGCCATGCCTGAATTCCGCAACATCGACGCCGGCCGCGCCAAGCTGCGCGTCGCGGTCGAGGGCAAGGGGCCGCTGGTGCTCATGGTCCATGGGTTCCCGGAGAGCTGGTACTCGTGGCGCCACCAGATCGGACCGATCGCTGCGGCGGGCTTCACGGCCGCCGCCATCGACGTCCGCGGCTACGGCGGGTCGGACAAGCCGCTGCCCATCGCGGCCTATTCGATGGAAGAGCTGACCGGCGACGTGATCGGCGCGGCCGAGGCGCTGTCGCCCGGCGAAAACCCGATCCTCATCGGCCACGACTGGGGCGCGCCCATCGTCTGGAACACCGCGCTGTCGCGGCCGGACAAGATCCGCGCCGTGGCGGGTCTGTCGGTGCCGTTCAGCGGCGTTCCGGCCCGCGCGTTCACGGACATCTTCAAGGAGCTGTTCACCGACAAGGGCCACTTCTTCTACCAGGCGTGGTTCCAGGAGGTGGGGCCGCCGGAGGCCGAGGCCGAGAAGGACGTCCGGGACTTCCTGCGCAAGTTCTACTTCGGCATCGCTGGCGAGGCGCCGGAGGGCAGCTGGCCGCAGAAGGCGCATGGGGCGACCATGCTGGAAGGCATGAAGGACCCCGGCCAGTTCCCGGCGTGGCTGTCGGCGGCCGACCTCGACTACTACGTCGCCGAGTTCGAGGCCTCGGGCTTCCGGGGGCCGATCAGCCGCTATCGCAACCACGAGCGCGACTTCGCCTGGCTGCAGCCGTTCAAGGACCGCAAGCTGACGATGCCGACCGCGCTGATCGGCGGCGACCGTGATCCGGCGTTCAACGGCTTTGGCCGCATCGCCGACCCGGCCGCGATGATGCGGGGCCACGTCACCGACCTGCGCAGCGTCCACGTCCTGCCGGGCGTGGGACACTGGACACAGCAGGAGCGGCCCGCAGAGGTGTCCGCGATTCTCATCGACTGGTTGAAGGGGCTCTGAGCATGGCCGATCTGGAACTGCGCCAGGAGGGTGAGGTCGTCTGGGCGACCATGAACCGGCCCGACCGGCTGAACGCGCTCTCGCGCAACCTGGTCACCGAACTGCGGGAATTCTTCGTCGGTTTGTACTGGCGGCGCGACGTCCGCGTGGTGGTGCTGCAAGGCGCCGGGAAGGCGTTCTGCGCCGGGCTGGACCTGAAGGAACGGGGCGACCCGCAGGCGCCACGCGGCATCGGCGCCGGCCTCACCCGCCAGCGCGAGATCAGCGAGATCGTCATCGCCATGCGGCGCTGTCCGCAGCCGATCATCGCCTGCGTCACCGGGGCTGCGGCCGGCGGCGGCTTCGCCCTGGCCCTGGCGTCCGACGTGCGGCTGGCGACGCCGGATGTGCGCATGAACGCCGCTTTCATCCGCATCGGGCTGTCGGCCTGCGACATCGGGGTCAGCTACTTCCTGCCGCGCATGGTGGGGTCCTCGGTGGCGGCCGAATATATGCTGACCGGCCGCTTCATCACCGCCGAGCGCGCCTATCAGCTGGGCCTGGTCAGCCGGGTGATCGAGCGCGATCAGATGGAAGCCGAGGCGCGCGGCTTCGTCGACGACATGCTGCACGCCACGCCGCTGGGCCTGCGCCTGACCAAGGAGGCGTTGAACCACGCCATCGACGCGCAAGGGTTGGAGGCCACCATCGCCATGGAGGACCGCAACCAGATCCTGGCCAGCTCGGACGGCGACTTCCAGGAGGGCGTCCAGGCGTTCCTGGAGAAGCGCAAGCCGGTCTACAGCAAGCGGGACAGCTAGACGTGATTGAGCTCTGGCATTGCCCTGACGCGCGGTCCTTCCGTCCCCTGTGGGCGCTGGAGGAGCTGGGCCTCAAGTACGAACTGCACCTGCTGCCGTTCCCGCCCCGGGTGCGGGAGAAGGCCTATCTGGCGATCAACCCGCTCGGCACCATCCCGGCGCTGCGCGACGGCGAGACCTTCATGACCGAGAGCGCTGCGATCGTGCAGTACCTGGTCACCCGCCACGGGCCGTCGGACCTGGCGGTGGAGGTGGACGACCCCGCCTATGGCGCCTGGCTGAACTGGCTGCATTTCGGCGAGGCGACGCTGACGTTCCCGCAGACGCTGGTGCTGCGCTACCGGCAGTTCGAGCCAGGAAAGGCGGAGGTGGTGGCCGACGACTACGCCCAGTGGTTCCTGAGCCGGCTGCGGCATGTGGATCGGGCGCTGGAGACGGGCGACTGGCTATGCGCCGATCGGTTCACGGCGGCCGATATTTCCGTGGGGTATGCGCTGCTGCTGGCGCGACAGCTGAAGCTGGACGAAAAGTTTTCACCGGCGCTGCAGGCCTATTGGGCGCGGCTCAGCGCACGGCCCGCGTTCAAGGCCGCGAAGGCGGCGCAGAAAATGGATTTGGACGAGGCGCTAAGGTCATGATCACGCTCTACGACCACCCGCTCTCGCCCTACGCCCAGAAGGTCAAGATCTCGCTCAGGGAGAAGGGCCTGGCCTACGAAGCCCCGATGCCGGGCGGCCTGGGCGCGGGCGGCGCGCAGGGGGCGTTCGTGGAGGCCAGTCCGCGGGGCGAGGTGCCGGCCCTGGTCGATGGCGACGTCCGCATCTTCGACAGCACCATCATCCTGGAATACCTGGACGACGCCTATCCCGACCCGCCGATGCGGCCCGACAGCGCCGCCGACCGGGCGCGGGTGCGGATGCTCGAAGAGGTGATGGACACTCACTTCGAGGCGATCAACTGGGGGCTCTCGGAGATCCGCTGGTTCCGCCGTGCGCAGGGCGCCCAGGCCGAGGCGATGTTCGCCGCCGCCAAGGCCCAGACCGAGGGCTTCTTTGCCTGGCTGGAGAAGGAACTGGGCGACCGCGAATGGTTCAACGGCGACCGCTTCGGCTGGGGCGACCTGTCGGTCGTGCCCTACGTCAACGGCTCGGTGGGGCAGGGCAATCCGCCGGCCGAGGGTTCCAAGCTGGCCAAGTGGCTGGCCCGCGCCAACGCCCGGCCGTCGGTGGCTGCCTGCGTCGCCGACATCGCGGCCCTCAACGCCGGCGCCAGCATGCCGAACGTCGCCGACCTGGTGGAGAAGGGCCTGTTCAAGCGCGAGTATCGCGACCACCGCCTGGAGTGGATGATCAAGTCCGGCGGCCTCGACGTGGTCGTAAAGGGCCTGGAACGCGACAATATCCGCTTCGCGCCGCCGTTCGGGTGACGCGGGCGCTGGATAGGCGCTGCTCTGGTGAACAGTGCTCCTGTCCCCGAATTCAGTCCCCGAATTCAGTCCGAAGGGCCTTGCCGGTGGTGTCGAAGGCGTTGGGATGCAGGTAGATCGCGGCGTTGGACATCTGTGCGGGTCATAGCGTGACCGGCGGCCGCATCCAAAGAAAACGGGCCGCAAACGAAAAGGGCCGCCCCGAGGGGCGGCCCGATCCATTGTCTGGGTGGATCGTTAGGTGATGTCGGAGATGATGTTGGCGGCGCTGATGTCGGCCAGGGTGCGGCCGACGAGCACAACCGCGTCGTCGATGGTCGAGGCGCCGTCCGTGTTCGCGAACACGACCACGTCGGAACCGACCTGCACGACCACGTAGAGCGAGCTGCCGGTGGCCTGAGCGGTGGCCAGGGCCAGGGCGGCGTCGAAGGACGAGGCCGTCAGCTCCAGGTAGGTGGAGCCATCGACCGCAGTGCCGAGCCCGCCGAAGTCGATCGAGTCGCCCGACTGCCAGTCCAGGATCTGGTCGAGCGCGCCAGGGGTGGTGCCGGAGTCGCCCGAGGAGAAGGCGAACCGATCATCGCCATTGCCACCACGGAGCAGTTCCGTGCCAGAGCCGCCGTTGATGGTGTCGTTACCGTCGCCGCCGTTGAGACCGTCGCTGCCGGAGCCGGCGCTGATGTTGTCGTTGCCGCCACCGCCGTCGATGGTGTCATTGCCGACGTCGCCGGTGAGGGTGTCGTTGCCCTCACCACCGGTCAGACCGTCGTCGCCCAGGCCGCCGAGGATGTTGTCGTTGCCGTTGCCGCCGGTGATCACGTCGTTGCTCGCATCGCCGGTCGCGGTGTCGTCGCCGTCCCCGAGCGTAATGTTATCGACGTTGGCGCCACCGATGACACTGTCGTTGCCAGCGCCCGCGTCGATGATGTCGTTGCCACCACCAGCGTTGGTGATCACGTCGTTGCCGTCGCCGCCGGACACAATGTCACGACCGGCCCCCGTGGTGATGGTGTCGTTGCCAGCGCCGCCGACGAGCGAGTCAAACGCAGCACCTCCGAGGAGGGAGTCGTTGCCGTCTTCGCCGATCAGGTTGCAGCCATCCGACGAACCAACCAGGGTATCGTCGCCGAGGTTGCCGTTGAGGAT
Organism: Phenylobacterium deserti; assembly: GCA_943332615.1. Lineage (GTDB taxonomy): Bacteria > Pseudomonadota > Alphaproteobacteria > Caulobacterales > Caulobacteraceae > Phenylobacterium > Phenylobacterium deserti_C. The sequence continues at coordinate 53,721 of CALQQB010000009.1, read as the reverse complement.
GTCAAAGCCAGCGTCGGTGCTGGTCAGGATGTCGTTGCCCTGGCCGCCGAGGATGGTGTCCTGGCCTTTCGAGTTGGTGGTGATGGTATCATTGCCAGCATTGCCCTGCAGGAAGCCCCCGCCGCCGGCGGTGACCGAGATGCTGTCGTTGCCGTCGCCGCCAACAATCGACGGGAAGCCACCACCCGCGTGGGCGATGGTGTCGTCGCCCGTGCCGCCATCGACGGAGACGGTTTGGCCGTTTGCCGGCGCGGTGCTGATGACGTCGTTGCCGCTTTCACCGAAGATCGTGTCACTACCGGCGCCGCCGTCGATAATGTCGGCGCCGGAGTTGCCGTTCAGGAAGTCGCTGCCCGTGCCGCCGAGGAGGCTGTCGGCGCCCTGGCCGCCCAGCACAGTGCTGGAGCCCGAACCCGTGCCGTCGATGGTGTCGTCGCCGAGGTTGCCCTGGGCGAAGTTGTTGCCCGAGCCGATCGTCACGGCGTCGTTGCCGGCCCCGCCGTAGATGGTGTCGTTGCCGGAGGCGCCGACGAGCGAGTCGTTGCCGGCGTTGCCCTGGAGCAGGTCCGCGCCGCTGCCGCCGTCGAGGGTGTCGTCACCCAGGCCGCCATACAGGCCGTCGCTGAAGTCGGTCGTTTGGGTCAGGGCGGTCGGCGTATCGTTGCCGGTGGCGCCGACGAACAGCGTCGAGCTGTCCGGGACCACGACGTTGGTCTCGTTCGCAAACGTGCTCGGGAAGGTCACAGCCTTGCCGGACACGCCCGAGACGAGCGTGATCGTGGCGGCCGAGGTCGCCGTGGCCGCATTGTAGCGGACCGTCGTGATGCTGCCGCGCTCGGCCGAGGCCTGGAAGACCAGCTGGTCGGTTGCGTTGGTGTACCCGGCCGCCTGAGCGTCGGTGATGGTTTCAAAGAAATACGTCGCCATTAGTCTCTCAAATCTTGTGTCATGCGGACCCAGGAACGCTCGCCCCTCATCCCGGATGGAGCCGTCCTAGCGTTCAAATACTGGGCGCTTTGCTATTGTTGCCGCGGTCCGGAAGTCCGGGAAACGCGTGCACTGCAAAGGTGTTGATCACCCTGACCGGTAGTCAGAGGGCTCCAGATACCTAGCGGGCTGCAAATAGGGCTCCAATCCGCATCATAGAGACTATCTACAGTATGTATTGGTGTGTTGCGCAGGCGCGCAATTGAGCGAATTCGGCGGCAAATGCGCTGCGTGTCTTCAGGCCCGCGCCTGCATTCCCGCAGTCACCCCCGAGACCTATTGCGAAATGCGGATGCCTGCGCCGCACCCCGTTGCGCTTCCCGGCTTGCCGGTGCTGCCGCAAAAGGCCGATCAGTCCGCCATCACCCGCCTGCGCTTCTCCAGCGCGTCACCACGCCGGTAGGTGTGCTTGCAGATTCGGTGACATCACGTAATTGAAGTAGGCCCATCCAAGCCTTGGAATACGAAGTCGGTGGGGTACGGGGACATCGCGTAATTCCAAAATCCTTGCATCGAGACGATCAGGATGATAGGAACAAACCACGAACAATTGAACGCTCTTTCTCAAGTGAATTCAAATCCCCTCGCGCGCCCGCGCGGGGCTTGTCCCAGGTCTTGATCATTGCGACCTGCCCGAACGCGTCTTCCAGCGCCGCCGTCGGCGCCCTGGTCGGTGCGGGCGCGGCGGCTGCGGGCGGCGAAGGCGCTGTCCTGCGGCGCGGCCTGGACGGGCCTGTCTCAATTCCCCGATGCCTAGGTTTCGCGCGCTGCCCGCTCGAAATTGACGTGGGGGCGCCGTTGCAGGGGCCAGCGGTTGGCCTAGGTTCTGGCGGAACAACAGGAAGTTCGCCGGGAGACCCTTGAGATGAGCCCCGCCGACGATCAGGCCGCACTCGTGAACGAGCGGCCCGGCAAGGCCCTGCCGCCGTTCAAGCCGTTGCCGCAGCGGGCGCCGGATGTGTCGATCGAGAAGACGGCGCACGGGACCGACTATGTCCGCTCCAACCCACCACCCGCCCGGCGACGGCCCCTACGCCATCGCCCACCGGCTGGCCGAGCGCGCGGCGGATCGCGGCGCATCGCCCGGTTCACCGTGATGACCGAGCCGCCTTCGATCGATGGCGGCGAAATCACCGACAAGGGCTATGTGAACCCGCGCGCCACGCCGGACCGCCGAAAGGCCCTGGTCGATGCGCTCTATTCCAACCCTCCTGGCCCCAACGTGGTGGTGATCTAGATGTCAGACGAGCTCATCCTTCACCACTACGACGCATCGCCCTTCTCGGAGAAGGTGCGGTTGATGTTCGGGATCAAGGGCCTGGGCTGGCGCTCGGTGATCCAGCCGGTGATCATGCCGAAGCCGGACCTGATCCCGCTGACCGGCGGCTATCGACGCATCCCGGTGCTGCAGATCGGGGCCGACGTTTACTGCGACAGCCAGGTGATCCTGGCCGAGATCGAGCGGCGATTCCCCAACCCACCCGTGGCGCGCGGCGCCGACTGGGCGGTGAACCTGTGGGCCGACCGGATCTGGTTCCAGGCCTCGGTGGCGGTGATCTTCGGGGAGATCGGCGCCAGCATCCCCAAGGAATTCGCCGACGACCGCGAGAAGCTGTCAGGCCGCCCCTTCGATGTGAACGCCATGAAGGCGGCGGCGCCGATCATGCGCGCCCAGTGGCGGGCCTATGCCGGCTGGATGGAAGACGGGCTGGCGGGCGGAGATTTCCTCGGCGGGGCGACGCCCTCCCTGGCCGACGTGGCCGCCTGGATGAACGTCTGGTGGACCAGCGGCGCGGTGCGCAATGTTGCCGAGGAGCTGATGGCGGGCCTGCCGCGCCTGACCGCCTGGCGGGACCGCGTCCGGGCCATCGGCCATGGCCGGCGCAGCGACATGACACCGGGCGAGGCCCTGCAGGCGGCGCTGAAGGCCACGCCCGCCGCGCCGCTCGCCAGCGACGCCAGCGACCTGACCGTCCTGAAGCTGGGCGATCCGGTGGTGGTCCAGGCCGACGACTATGGCCGCGACGCCATCGAGGGCGTGCTGGTGGCCCTGACCCGAGACCGCATCACCCTGGCTCGCGAATGTGGTGAGCTGGACGTGGTGCATGTGCATTTCCCGCGCGCCGGCTACGTGCTGGCGAAGCGCTAGAAGGAGCTATTCCATGAACGACCGCATTTCCGTCGATATCCAGGGCGGCGTGGCCGATGTCCGGCTGATCCGCACCGACAAGATGAATGCCCTCGACAACGCCATGTTCGAGGCCCTGGTGCAGACCGGAGAGCGGCTGAAGGCCGAGAAGGGTCTTCGCGCCGTGGTGCTGTCGGGCGAGGGCCGGGCCTTCTGCGCCGGCCTCGACACCTCGAACTTCGCCGCCATGGCGTCGGGCGAACGTTCCGGCGGCGCGGGCAGCGCCGGCGCCCTGGTGACCTCCAACCGCACCGCCAGCGGCGCCAACCGCGCCCAGCACGCGGTGATGGTCTGGCGCGACATCCCCGTGCCGGTGATCGCCGCGGTGCACGGCGTCGCCTACGGCGGCGGCTATCAGTTGCAGCTCTCCGCCGACCTGCGGTTCGTCACCAGGGACGCGCGGCTGTCGGTGCTGGAAATCAAGTGGGGCCTGATCCCCGACATGGCCGGCATGGCCCTGCTGCGCGGCCTGGTGCGCGACGACGTGGCCCGCGAGCTGACCTACTCGGGCCGCATCTTCTCCGGCGAGGAGGCCCTGGCCATGGGCCTGGCCACCCGCGTCTGCGACGACCCGCGCGAGGAGGCCCTGGCCTTCGCCCGCGACATCGCGGCCAAGAACCCCGACGCCATCCGCGCCGGCAAGCGGCTGCTCAACCTGATGGCCGACGGCGATCAGCACGCACTCCTGCTGGCCGAAAGCGTGGAGCAGACCGCCCTGATCGGGTCGCCCAATCAGGTGGAAGCGGTCCGCGCCAGCCTGGAGAAGCGCGCGCCGAATTTCACCGAAGCCTGAGCCCCGACGCGGCCATCAACCGCATCCCCTCCGATCCCAAGTCGCCGCCGGTCTTCCAGCCGGCGGCGCCGTCGTCTCCTCAACCGCCGCCAGGTCGCCGGATCGTGGATCACCCCCGCCCGATAAAGGGCATCTGCGTCGCCATCACGGTCATGAACTGCACATTGGCCGAGAGCGGCAGGCCGGCCATGTAGACGACGGCGTCGGCCACCGCGGAGACGTCCATGGTCGCCTCGACCTTCATCGAGCCGTCGGCCTGGGGGACGCCGCGGCTCATCCGCGCCGTCATGTCGGTCGCCGCGTTGCCGATGTCGATCTGGCCGCAGGCGATGTCGAAGGGCCGGCCGTCCAGCGAGATCGAGCGGGTCAGGCCGGTGATGGCGTGCTTGGTGGCGGTGTAGGCGATCGAGCCTGGCCTGGGGGTGTGGGCCGAGATCGAGCCGTTGTTGATGATCCGCCCGCCGCGCGGATCCTGAGCCTTCATCAGCCGGAACGCCTGGCGGGTGCAGAGGAAGGCGCCGGTGAGGTTCACGTCCACCACGCGGCGCCAGTGCTCGATGGAATGGTCCTCGATCGGGCCGGGCGGGGCGCCGGTCCCGGCGTTGTTGAACAGCAGGTCGAGGCGGCTGAAACGGGCCTGCGTCGCCGCGAACAGCGCCTCGACGCTGTCGGGATCGGCAACGTCGGTGGGCTGGACCAGGCAAGGCGCGCCCTCACCGAGCGCCGCGGTCCCGGCGAGCTGTTCCTCCCGCCGCCCGGCCAGGGCGACGCTCCAGCCGGCGTTGAGTAGCGCCAGGGACACAGCCCGGCCGATTCCGCTGCCTGCGCCCGTGACGATAGCGACCTTAGCCATTGCGCTCTCCCTCTACGCTGAGTAGCCCTTCGACGCCCCGACATACCAGAGTTACGAGACCGTCCATGCCCGCCTTGCCGCCGCCCGCCCCCGAAGTCGAGATCGTTGTCGTCTATGCCCCGCGCCTGGCCCCGCTGGGCGGCGAGGCGGCGTTCAGCGCGGTGCAGATCGGGCCCGAGATCCTGAAGGCCGAGACCCGGCTGGACGAGGCGCTGAAGAGCGCGCCGGGCGTCTCACTGTTCCGGCGCACCGGCTCCGGCTCGGCCAACCCCACGACGCAGGGGGTTTCCCTGCGGGCCATCGCGCCGTCCGGCGCCGGCCGGGCGCTGGTGACCCTGGACGGGGCGCCGCAGAACGACCCGTTCGGGGGCTGGGTGATCTGGAGCGCCCTGCCGCCGGAGGGCCTGGACGGCGCCAACATCGTGCGCGGCGCGGGCTCCGGCCCCTATGGCGCGGGCGCGCTAACCGGGGTGATCACCCTGCAAGAGCGGGGCGCGGCCAACGGTCTCCAGGCTCTCGACCTGTCGGGCGGCGAGCGCGACAGCTACCGGGCCGCGATCGCGGGCGGGCTGGCGAATTTCCTGGTCACCGCCGCGGCCTCCAAGACCGACGGCTACTATGCGGTGCGCGACCCCCGGCGGGGCGCGGCCGACCAGCGGGTGGACCTGGAGGACGAGACCATCGCCGTCCGCGCCCAGCACGAGATCGCCGGCGTCCAGACGGCGGTCCGCGTGCAGGCGTTCCGGGCGCAGCAGGGCGCGGGCCTGTTCGGCGCGCGCTCGGTCACCACCGGCAAGTCGGCCACCGTCACCCTGGCCCAGCCGGCCGGGCAGGGCGTCGGCGGCTGGCGGCTGCAGGGCTGGGTGCGCGAGAGCAACCTGCGCAACTCGTCCGTCGCCGTCGCCGCCAACCGCGCCACCACCACCCCGGCCAATGATCAGTACCGCACGCCTGCCACCGGCTACGGCCTCAACGCCGCCTGGCAGGGCACGTTGGACCAGGTGTCGTTCGAAATCGGCGCGGACCTGCGCCACACCGCCGGGACCGACCACGAGCGGTTCCGGTTCCTGAACAATGTCTTCACCCGCGACCGCGCCGCGGGCGGCAAGACCCTGGTCTACGGCGCCTATGCGGAAGCGGCCTATGACCAGGGCCCCTGGATCGTCACCGGCGGCGTTCGCCTCGACCGGTCGCGGGCCTATGACGCCCAGCGCGTCGAGCGCGACCGGGCCACCGGCGCCATCACCCTCAACCAGGCCTTCGCCAACCGCTCCGACACCACGCCCACGGGCCGGGTCGGAGTGCGCTATGAGGTGTCCGACGCCGTCTACCTGCGCGCCGCCGCCTATGCCGGGTTCCGTCCGCCGACCCTGAACGAGCTGCATCGTCCGTTCCGGGTGGGCAATGACGTGACCGAGTCCAACCCGACTCTGAAGCCGGAGACCCTGCAGGGGATCGAGGGCGGCTTCGGCGGTGAAGCTGGCCCGGTGCGCTGGAGCGCGGACGTCTTCTACAATCGCCTGAAGGACCCGATCACCAACGTCACCATCGGCGTGGGGCCTGGGACCTTTCCGATCGCCGGCTTCATTCCGGCCGGCGGCACACTGCGCCAGCGCCAGAACACCGGCGAAATCGAGGCCTGGGGCGTCGAGGGTGAGGCCTCGGGCGATATCTCCGACCAGATCTCCTGGCGCGCAGCCACGGCCTATACCGACGCCGAGGTGCATGGCGGCGCGACGGCGGCGCAACTCAGCGGCAAGCGTCCGGCCCAGACGCCAAAGTGGGTGGTGACCGGGGGGCTCGACGTGCGCCCAATGCCGGCGGTCCGGGTCTCGGGGGATCTGCGCTATGAGAGCCGCCGGTTCGAGGACGATCTGAACAGCCGCCTGCTAAGCGCCGGCCTGTCGGTGGATGCCCGCGCCAGTTGGGCCTTCGCGGAGCATGCCGAGGTCTATCTGGCGGTCGATAACCTGTTCGACGAGAAGCTGGAGACGGGCCAGACGGCCGACGGTGTCGAAAGCTTCGCCCAGCCCCAGACGGTCCGCCTGGGCTTCAGCTTCCGCCGCTGAGGCGGTCGCAGGAAAGGTCATGACGCCGGGTCCCGCCCGGCTACACTCTCTGGCGGGTGGCGGACATGACACTCATCGGTCTCTTGAAGGCGCTGGGGCTGGCGGTGCTGGTCCTGGCGGCCAACCTGCTGCTGACGGTGGCGGTGGTGTTCGCCTAATCGCAGGCCTGCGCGCGCGGCCGCTCGCCGGAGTTCTACAATGCCCTGGCGATGAGGATCGCTCAGTGGTCAGGACCGATCAGCGGCGTGGTCCTCATATTCGCCGTTGCGCTGATGTTCGGCCGCCGGGGTCCAGCGTGCAATCTGTTCGTGTTCGCGGGCGTTGTGATCTTGTTTTACGCGATGGTCTTCTTCGACATCGCCGGGCCGGACCTGGCCAGCCAGCGGGACGTCTACCGCGACGTCTTCGGCCGGGAGTCCGGGCGGGCGGAACCCTGACGGTCACCGTCCAGTCCCCGCTGCCCGGCTTGCTGCGCACTGATCCAGCGGAGCGGATGATCTATCTGGGTGTGCCCGACGTGACGGCAAGCCTGGCGGCGGTGGTGGCGCCATGCTTCGAGGTCTCGGGTGTGGTGGTGCTGGGCCTGTTCAACGACCCGGCCGGCAACCGCAGGGGCGTGGCGGAGATGGGCGGCAACGTGGCGAAAGTCCCGCAGCCCCTAAGCCGGTTGCTTGGCGAACACCGCCTCGTGCCGCGCCAGGATGCGTGGCCAGAGGGTGGCGGCCTCCGGCAGGTCGAGGTCGTACTCCTGCTTCAGCAGCGCCACGAAGGCCTCGGAGCTGTCGATCAGGCTGTCGTCGTGGCCCCGCGGCGCAAGGCGGCGGAAGCTGCGGCCGCGCAGGAGGCGAATCTCCTCGCCGGCGTGTCGCTGGGCGACGGCGTTGAGGACGAAGCCTGACTCTGGCGACGTCTGCAACTCCTGGCATTTGAAGGCCAGTCGGGCGGGGTCGGCGGGCTCCAGGGTGAAGTCGAAGTTGGGCGTGCCGCCGAAGGGATGGTTGGTCAGCCGCCACCAGTCCGCGTCGAGCCGGGCCAGATCGTACGCATAGCCGTCCGACTCGATCGGCCCTTCCCGCAGCGGGTAGGGGTCGCGCGAACCGTCGCCGAAACCCACGTCGGCGATCCAGGGGCCTTCCAGATCGACCAGCAGCAGCAGATGGTTGCCGATGGCGTCGTCGCCGCGGTCCTTGCGCATCGCCGCGCCTGCCAGGCGGGTGACGTTGAAGCCAATCTCCTGCAGCATGGCGCCGAGCAGCCCGTTCATCTCGTAGCACCAGCCCCCGCGCCGGCGCTTGACGATCTTCTCGAACGCCGCAGCCGGGTCGGTGGTCAGCGGCCGGCCCAGCTGGACGTCGAGGTTCTCGTACGGGATCGCCAACGAATGGCCCCGATGCAGGGCCCGCAGGGTTTCGAGGTCGACACGGGGCACACCCTGGAAGCCGATGCGATCGAGATAGGCCTGGACCTCCATGACTATTCCGCGGTGTCCTTCGCGGGTTCCGACGCGCCGCCCATCATCGCGGCGAACTCGGGCGGGATGTCAGCGGTCCCCTTCTCGGCGATGTGCTGGGCGATACGGGCGCCCATGGCGGCCATGACCTGGCCGGTGAACTCGGCCTTGTGGGAGCCGACCCAGTCCATGGAGGCCTTTCGGCTCAAGTTCAGCTCCTGGAACTTCGGCGCGACGTAGCGGGCGATCAGCTCATAGGACCGCTTCTTGGCCTCCCACGGCGCCCAGTTGTGGTCCATCAGCAGGAAGGCGCCGAAGCCGCCGGACTCTTCGACCAGTTGCTGGATGCGGTCGGCGGCGTCGTCAGGCGTGCCGATCACCGCCATGCCGCTGTCGATCAGCGCCTTCACCGGGTCGGGCCCGTCGGGGACAATCGGCAGGTTGGCGATCTCCTTGAAGTAGTAGATCCACTTCTCCAGCCCGAACTTCACGTCCTCCATCGCCTGTTCCCGGGTATCGGCGATGTGCATGGGGCCGACCAGGCGCCAGGCGTTGCGGTCCATGGTCTGGCCGTGATCGGCGGCGAGCTGGTTGGCGATGTTCCAGTTGGACGCCAGCGCGTTGAACCCGGCGGCGCTCGTGGCCCCGATCGACAGCAGGCCGAGGCCGTGGCGGCCGGCGGCGCGGGCGCCCGTCGGCGAGACCTGGCTGGCGACCGCGAACTCCACCGAGGGGCGCGAGTAGGGCGTCATCTGCAGGCGCGCGTCGCGCAGTTCGAACCAGTCGGACTTGTGGGTCACCGTCTCGCCGCGCATCAGCTTGACCAGGACGTCCAGCGCCTCGTCCATGCGGTCGCGCTGGGCCTGGGGCGGGATGCCCATCATCATGGCGTCGGAGACCAGGGCGCCGGGGCCCACGCCGAACATCACCCGACCGCGGGTCATGTGGTCGAGCTGGTTGATGCGGTCGGCCAGCATCATCGGGTGGTGGTAGGGCAGGGACGAGACACCGGTGCCCAGGCGGATGTGCTTGGTGCGCTCGGCGGCGGCGGCGATGAACACCTCGGGGCTGGCGATCAGCTCGTAGCCGGCGGAGTGGTGCTCGCCGATCCAGGCCTCCTCGAAGCCCAAATTGTCCATGTGCTGGACCAGCTCCAGGTCACGCTGGATAGCCAGGGTGGGGTTCTCGTCCACTGGGTGGAAGGGCGCGATGAAGGCGCCGAAGCGCAGGCGCGGACCGAACATGGGGCATCCTCCTAAAGCGCGTGCGCCGCGCCTTATCGGCGATCACCCTAGCGGAGGCATGGGGCAGCCGCGAGATCGTCTCACTGGCGGGCCGTGACGTGCTATGCGGCGCAGGTGAACTATCTCCACGCCTTCCATGCCGGGAACTTCGCCGATCTGGTGAAGCACGCCGCCCTCCTGCGCCTGATGGCGGCGCTGACCGCCAAGGGGCCGCCACTGACGGTGATCGACACCCACGCGGGGCGCGGGCTCTACAACCTGGTCGGCCCGGAGGCGCGGAAGTCTGGCGAGGCGGAAGCCGGGATTGTGCGGTTGATGCAGGCCAAGGATGCGCCGGCGGAGTTCGCGCCGCTGATCGAGGTCGTATCGGGATTGAACGCCGGAGGTGCGGTGCAGCGCTATCCGGGCTCGCCCTGGCTGATCGCCGAGGCGATACGAACGGCCGACCGCTACATCGCCTGCGAGCTGCGGCCGGACGAGCACGAGGCGCTGCGGGGGGTTCTGAGAGGCCGGCAGAACGTCCGCACCCTGTGCAAGGACGGCTACGCCACGGCGGTGGTGGAGTGTCCGAGGGACGGCCGGGTGCTGGTGCTGATCGACCCGCCCTTCGAGCAACCCGACGACTACGAGCGCATTGTTGAGACCCTGGTGTCGCTCCGTCGGCGGAACCGAACGGCGCAGGCGCTGGTGTGGCTGCCGATCAAGGATCTGGAAACGCTGGATTCCTTCCTGCGAGACCTGGAGGACGAGGTCGCCGCGCCGATGCTGGTGGCAGAATGTCGGATGAAGCCGCTGGCCGATCCCATGAAGATGAACGGCTGCGCCCTGGTGTTGATGGACGGGCCGGACCTGGCCGAGCCATTTGCTGCGATCGGCGGCTGGGTCGCGCAGGCCTTGGGCGCCGGCGGGGATGGGCGGGCCTACGCACTGACGCCACAATAATTTCGCAACTGCGAAGCGTTGGGTGGTGTTATATTGCACCGCACAATCTCGAACCGCAGGAGGTCTCCCATGGCCGACGTCGAAACCCCGCAAGCCCCCGAGGCCCGCGCGCTGCCGCAGGTGATGATGGGCGCAGCCTCGCCCCTCTGGGCCTACTTCGGAGCCGCCGCCGCCGGCGGGCTCGCCTACTGGTGGATGACCCGTTGGACCCGGTCGGTGAACCTGGAAGCCATGCTCGCCCCCGCGACAGCCGCCCTGGAGCCCCTGATTGAGGCGGTCGAGGCCATCGCGGAACTGCCATACGAGGTGGTCGAGGTGCTTGCGGAAGCCGAACCGGGGCCGATCGATCTCGAACCGGTGGCGGATGCCTTCCCGACCCTGGCCGCCGCGTCCGCCGCCCCGGCTGAAGCCGCGTCGGTCGCGGAACCTGAACCGGTGGCGGCGCCAGAGCCCGTCGTGGAAGCCGCCGCGTCGGTCGAAGTCGCCGACGCCGTTGTTGAACTGGCTCCGGAACCTGGCCTGGAGGCCAAGGTTGAGCCGATCGAGGCGGCTCCGGCGCCCTACGATTGGGCCGAACCCGAGGTGACGCTGGGCTTCGAGCCGCCCGCCGCCGAGGCTCTCGCGGCCGCCAAGCCCAAGGCCCGCAAGGCCGCCACGCCGAAAGCCTGACGTGGTGTATCGGCCCGGCGGGCGCTAACAACAGGCGGTGCTGAAACGGGCCTTCGACATCGCCGTGTCCTTCGCAGGCCTGCTGGTGGGCTGGCCGCTGCTGCTCGGCGTTGCGCTGGCGGTGCGGCTCGACAGCCCGGGACCGGCGATCCACTGGTCGATGCGGGTGGGACGGGGCAACCGCGCCTTCGCCATGCCAAAGTTTCGCACCATGCGGACCGACACGCCAGACGTGGCCACCCATCTGCTGGAGGACCCTGGCCGCTGGATCACGCCGCTGGGCCGGTTCCTGCGCCGCTCCAGCCTGGATGAGCTGCCGCAATTGTGGAGCGTGTTTGCTGGCGACATGAGCTTGGTGGGCCCGCGTCCGGCGCTGCACAGCCAGGCCGACCTGATCGGCCTGCGCACCGAAGCCGGGGTGGAGCGACTGCGTCCGGGGGTCACCGGCTGGGCGCAGGTCAACGGCCGGGATGAGTTGCCGATCCCGGAAAAAGTCCGACTGGACCGCGAGTATCTGGAGCGGATGTCGTTCGCCTTCGACCTGCGGATCATCGCCGCCACGGCCCTGGCGGCGGTCACCGGGCGGGGCGTCAGCCACTAAGTCTTCAGGACGGTTTCGAATCCCCGCCTGGCCGGCGCGTGAACGCCTGGCCAAGTACGCCGACGGCATCGGCCTGCTGGCCGAGGCGGCTCAGCAGGGCGCGCGCCTGTCAAAGATACGTCAGCCGCGTACGGCGGCGTCGCGGAGCGAGTCGAGCCAGGCGTCTTCGCGCAGCTTCTCGGCGGCCCGCAGTGCGACCTCGGCGTCACGCACGCCCGCGTCATGCTTGCGCCATTCTGAGACCGCGCCTTCGCGCGCGGCGCGGGCGGCCTCGATCGTGAGGTAGCGGGCGAGCACGGCGCGAGTGGAATAGGTCACCGGCGGGCCGACGCTTTCGCGGTCCGGATAGAAGCCGGTGATCGAGTCGGACGCTTCGCTGTCGATATGGAACACGTCGGCCCAGCCCGCGTGGTGGCGCATCAGGGCCCAGGGTCGTTCGATCCGGTCGCTCACCATCATCTCCGTCGAAGAGGTCCTGCCGATTCCGCTGGCGGCGGTCTCTGCTACAGCCCCTTTAGCGCGCCCGATGGTCACGTCCAACGGGCATGACGGTTTTTGGCTTCCATGGCGCCAGGGAAGCGTGAGAAAGCGCCCCTATTCATTCGATGCATTTCCAAATGGGCTTTTGATTTTGAGCAAGATCGTGATCGGCCGCCAATTCCGCGGCCCGCCGAATTCTGGCAACGGCGGCTATGTGTGCGGTGTCCTGGCCAAGGGGCTGGAAGGACCGGTGACCGCTATGCTGCGGGCGCCGCCGCCGCTGGATACGGACCTCGCTCTTCAGAGCCGCGACGGCGTTAACACGCTAACCGGCGACGCCGATGTGCTGATCGGCCAGGCAGGCCCCGCGACCCAGGCGCTGCCGGAGCCCCCGCCTGCGCCCAGCCTTGAGGCGGCTCGCGCCGCTGGAGCGCGCAGCCTCGCCTTCCAGAAAGAGGTGCACCCGCCGTGCTTCACCTGCGGCGTGACCCGCGAGGATGGTCTGCGCGTCCTGCCCGGCCAGCTGGAAGGCGCGGCGCCCGGCGTGGTCGCCTGTGTCTGGACCCCGCATGCCGATTTCGCGGACGCGGGCGGCGTGGTCGCCTCGGAGATCGTGTGGGCGGCGCTGGACTGCCCCGGCATCTTCGCCTGGATCGAGACGGAAGGGCGGCCGGGCGGCCTGCTAGGCACCATGACCGGCGAGGTCACGGCCCCGGTCCGGGCCGGTGAGGACTACGTCGTCCTGGCCTGGCCGATCGAGGCCAGCGGGCGGAAGAAGATCTCCGGCGTGGCGCTCTACGATGGCGAGGGCCAAGTGTTGGCCCGCGGCTACCAGGTCTGGATCACGCTCAACCGGGCGCCCGCGCCGCCGGCCGCGACGGCGACGGCCACCGTCTGACGCTTGCACCCTGTCGCGGCGGGCTTCACATAAGCCGTGCGGCGGGGAGGGCTCTTTAAGATGCGCGCGGCTTCGGTCTCGGACTTTCGCGAGCTGGCGCGTCGGCGGCTGCCGCACATCTTCTTCGAATATATCGACGGCGGCTCCTATGCCGAGGAGACGCTGCGGCGAAACGTAGCCGACATGGAGGCGATCGCGCTGCGCCAGCGGGTGATGCGCGACATGAGCGCCATCGACATGACCGTCGAGACCCTCGGCCAGACGATGAAGATGCCGGTGGGCCTGTCGCCGGTGGGGATGGCGGGCATGTACGCCCGTCGCGGCGAGACCCAGGCGGCGCAGGCGGCGGCCGGGGCGGGCGTGCCCTTCTGCCTCTCCACGGTCAGCGTCTGTTCGATCGAGGAAGTCGCCGCGACGGGGACGCCGCCCTGGTTCCAGCTCTACATGCTGAAGGACCGTGGCTACATGAAAGCGCTGCTGGGCCGGGCGAAGGCGGCCGGGTGCCCGGTGCTGATGTTCACCGTGGATCTGCCGCTGCCAGGCTCGCGCTACCGCGACGTGCGGTCCGGCTTCACCGGGGGCACGAAGCTGCGGACGGCCCTGACCCAGGCGAAGGATGGCGTGCTGCACCCCGGCTGGACCTGGGATCTGTTCATGGGCGGCAAGCCGCACAGCCTGGGCAATGTGCAGGCCGCCGTGCAGGGCGGCAGCAAGGTCACCGACTATCTGGCCTGGATCTCGCGGAACTTCGATCGCTCGGTGACCTGGGCCGATATCGACTGGGTGCGGGAGCACTGGGACGGGCCGATCGTGATCAAGGGCGTGCTGGACGTCGAGGACGCCAAGGCTGCAGTGAAGGCCGGCGCCCAGGGGCTGGTAGTGTCCAACCACGGCGGCCGGCAGTTGGATGGGGTGAAGTCGTCGATCGCGGCCCTGCCGCGGATCGCCGACGCGGTGGGCGGCGACCTTGAGGTCTACATGGACGGTGGGGTGCGTTCAGGCCTCGACGTGCTGAAGGCATTGGCGCTGGGGGCGAAGGCGGTTTTCGTCGGCCGCGCCTGGGCCTGGGCGCTGGGGGCGGGCGGCCAGCCGCAGGTCGCGCGGATGCTGGACATCCTGCGCGCCGAACTGGCCGTGGCCATGATCCTCACGGGTTGCAGCGCTGCGCGCGACGCGGGCAGGACCCTTCTGGACGACGCCTGAAATCGCGCATCAGGCGAACCCGTCTCGCAAATGCGGGAATCGTGTTGTGCAGTGCGAAACCTCCTGCTTTGCTGCGAGTTCAACCAGTCTTGGGCTCGTAGGAGTACGGACATGCGTGAGATGTGCTCGTTGGCTTATTCGCTCAGTCAGGCCGAAAACGGCTGGCGCTGGTGCGTCTACGATGAGGACGGTGTGACGGTGGCCGATGGCGACCTCCCGAGCCAGGCTGCCGCCCAGGCGGCGGTCGAGCGCACGTTTCGCCAGGCTGGCGCGGATATCGGCGCAACTGCCTGAGCCTTCTGCCCGATTGTGGTGACCTTTGGGCGGCCTTAGCCTTCAGCAATGACTGACGACACGCCGGCCCGCGGCCGCCTTTGGCGGCTGGTGCAACGTTTCGAGGCTGGCGTCCTGGCCGGTGTCGGCTTGGCGGCGGGCGCGCTGTGGGCATTCCTGAACATCGCCGGCGAGATGGCCGATGGCGAGACCCTGACGATCGATCGCCGACTGTTGCTGCTCTTGCGTACGCCCGGCGACGCCAACAATCCGATCGGGTCCAAGGGCCTTGAGGAGGCGGTGCGCGACGTCACCGCGCTCGGCGGCACGACCTTGGTGATCGTCGTGACAATCGTCGCAGTGCTGGCCTTCCTGTTCCACAAACGACACCGCCAGGCCCTTGTGATGGCTGCCGCGGTCGCGCTGGCCTGGATTTCCAGCGAGACGACCAAGTCATTCTACCATCGGCCGCGGCCCGACCTCGTGCCCCACGAGGTCTATGTCTACTCCGGCAGCTTTCCGAGCGGGCACTCGACCCTGTCGGCCGCCACCTACCTGACGCTCGCCATGCTGGTGGCCAGCCTGGAAACCCGGCGGCGGACCAAGGCGCTGGCCTATTCCCTGGCCGGCCTGGTGCTGGTGGGCGTGGGCTTCAGCCGGGTCTATCTGGGAGTCCACTGGCCCAGTGACGTGCTGGCGGGCTGGTGCCTGGGAGCGACCTGGGCGCTGGCGGGCTGGGTCGCGCTGCGGGCGATGGGCGGCCAAGCGCGCGGCGATTAGTCGAAACCCGTGAGGTCGGGGCTGCGGCCGTTCCAGCCGCTGACGGCCTCGTAGGCGGCGCCCAGGGCGACAACGGCGGCCTCGTCGCATGGTCGACCGAGGACCTGGAGGCCGACGGGAAGGCCCTCGTCGGTAAGGCCGCAAGGGACGCTGATCCCCGGCAGGTCGAGGTAGTTGGCGGCGCGGGTCAGGCGGCTGAGCGGGGAGGTGGTCTCGTCGATGTCGGCCAGCGGCGGGGCGGGGATCGGGCAGGAGGGCGAAAGCAGGCCGTCCCAGTCGGCGAGCCAGGCGTGGAACATCCGCTGGCCCGCCGCGCGCTGCAGATGGACCTCGGCGAGGCGCTCGTCGGAGACCGCGCGGCCGGCTTCAAAGCGGCGGACGATCCAGGGGTCCATGACCTCTCCGTGGCGCTGGATGCGATCCTTCCAGATGCGCCAGCCCTCGCCGGCCATCAGCAGGCCGTTGGGCGTGAACGACTCCTCCAGGGCCTGCGGCGGCTGGACCATCTCGATGGTGACGCCGGCGGCGCGGAAGCGGTCGAGCGCCTCGAGGTAGAGGCGGGCGACCTCCGGATCGACCTCGCCCAAGCCGTCGAGAGGGATGGCGGCGAGGCGGCTGCCTCTGACGTCGGTCTTGAGCGCGGACTCGGCGTCGAACGGGCCGCGGGTGGCGGTCGCTCCGTCGGGGCCGGAGATGATCGCCAGGACGCGGGCGGCGGTGGCGACGTCGCGAGCCAGGACGCCGACGGTGTCCAGGGCCGGCGCGAGCGGGTGGACGCCGGTCAGGCTGACCAGGCCGCGGCCGGGCTTCAGGCCGACCACGCCGCAGACGGCGGCCGGGATGCGCACCGACCCGCCGGTGTCGCTGCCCAGCGCCGCGTCGCAGAGGCCGGCGGCCACCGCGACGGCCGAACCGGAGGAGGAGCCGCCGGGCGCGCGATGCGTGGCGGCGTCCCAGGGGTTCCAGGGGGCGCCAACGGCCCGGTTCGTGCCCCAGCCGCCGTAGGCCAACTCCACGGTGTGGGTCTTGCCGATGAGGGTGCAGCCGGCCTCCAGCAGACGCTCGACAACCAGGGCATGCCGCACGGGCCTCGGGTCCAGCGGGATCTGGCCGCCGCCGCCGGTGGGGACGCCTTCGACGTCGAACAGGTCCTTGATGGCCACGACCGGCCCATCGGCGGTCTCGCCCATCAACGGCGGGTCGAACACCCGCACGAAGGCCTTCAGGCGGGGATCGTAGCGGCGGATGCGGGCGAGGGCGTCGTCGGCGTTCATATCCCTCCCTTAATGGGGAGGGACAGCTCGCGAAAGCGAGCAGGGTGGGGAAGCCTGGGCCGGAATGACGCCGTTGGGATTGGCGGGCCTGCTGAGATGTCGCGTCGGCTCGCGGCCTCCCCACCCTGGCGGCTTTCGCCGCCTGTCCCTCCCCATTAAGGGAGGGATATGAGCGCGAACCTCTATGACCTGCTGGCCAGCCGATTTCCGGCGGACCGATCGAAGCCCTGCTTCCTGCTGAGCGACGGCTCGGCGATCAGCTATGGCGAACTCGAAGCTGGGGCGGCGCAGGTGGCGGGCCGCCTGGTGGCCGAGGGCGTCATGCCCGGCGACCGGGTGGCGCTGCAGGCTGAGAAATCGGCCGAGGCGATCATGGTCTACCTGGGCGTGCTGAAGGCCGGGGCGGTCTTCCTGCCGCTGAACCCGGCCTATACGGCCAGCGAGGTGGACTACTTCCTGGGCGACGCCGAGCCGAAGGTGTTCGTGACCGATCCGCCGGCCTGGGTTCGCGAGGCTGGCTCGGCTGCGCCGCTGGTGGCCGCTGTGCCGCGTGGGGCCGGCGACCTGGCCTCGTTGATCTATACGTCGGGGACGACCGGGCGTTCCAAGGGCGCGATGCTGAGCCACGGGGCGCTGGCGGCCAATGCGCTGGCGCTGCATGAGGCGTGGGCGTTCACCCCCGACGACGTGCTGCTGCACGCCCTGCCGATCTTCCACGTCCACGGGCTGTTCGTGGCCCTGCACTGCGCGCTGCTGAGCGGGGCGCCGATGGTCTGGCTGCCGAAGTTCACCGACGCCGAGGTGTTGGCCGGGCTAGACCGGGCGACGGTGATGATGGGGGTGCCGACGTTTTACACCCGCCTGCTGGCTAGTCCTGGGTTCACGCGGGCCAAGGCCGACGGGGTGCGAGTGTTCATCTGCGGCTCGGCGCCGTTGCTGCCCTCGACCTTTGCGGAGTTCGAGGAGCGAGCCGGCCAGCGGATCCTGGAGCGCTACGGGATGAGCGAGGCGGTAATCATCACCACCAACCCGCTGGAGGGCGATCGGATCGGGGGCTCGGTCGGCTACCCGCTGCCCGGCGTGGAACTGCGGATCGGCGGCGGTGAGGAGACCGGCGTAATCGAGATTCGCGGGCGGTCGGTGTTCTCGGCCTACTGGCGGATGCCGGAGAAGACGGCGGAGGAGTTCACGGCGGACGGGTTTTTCATCACCGGCGATGTCGGCCACCGGGACGCGGATGGCCGGGTGTGGATCTCCGGGCGGGCCAAGGACCTGATCATCTCGGGCGGCTACAACGTCTATCCCAAGGAGGTCGAGCTGGTGCTCGACGAACTGGCGGGCGTCATCGAGAGCGCAGTGGTCGGCGTTCCGCACAGGGATTTCGGCGAGGGCGTGGTGGCGGTGGTGATGGGCGAGGGCGACGAGGCGGCGATGATCGCCGAGGCCCGCCGGCAGTTGGCGGCCTACAAGGCCCCCAAACGCATCGTGTTCGTGGACGAACTGCCCCGCAACGCCATGGGCAAGGTGCAGAAGAACCTGCTGCGCGATCGCTTCGCGGGCTTGTTCGAAACCTAGGTCTTCGGGCAGGGTCGCCGCCAACCAGATCAGAAGGATGACGCGCGATGGACCTGCAACTCAAGGGCAAGACGGCGGTGGTGACCGGGGCGACGCGGGGAATCGGGCGGGCGATCGCCGAGTGCTTCGCTGACGAGGGCGCCAATGTGGCGATCTGCGCGCGCAACGCCGACCAGGTGGCCGAGACGGCGAGGGCGCTGGAGGCCAAGGGAGTCAAGGCGTTCGGGCAGGTCGTGGACATCGCCGACGGCCCGGCGCTGAAGGCCTTCATCACCAAGGCGGGCGAGACCCTGGGCGGCATCGACATCCTGGTGTCCAATGCCTCGGCCCTGGTGCAGGGCAATGCCGAGGACGCCTGGAAGGCGATGTTCGACATCGACATGATGGGCGCGGTGCGCACCTTCGAGGCGGCCCGGCCCTTCCTGGAGAAGGCGGGCGAGATCAAGGGCGACGCGGCGTTCCTGATCACCTCGTCGGTGTCGGCGGCCGAGACCGACGACCCCAACTGCTACGGCGCCATGAAGGCGGCCCAGATCCACTTCGCCAAGGGCGTGGCGCGACAGGGGGCGCCGAAACACGTTCGCTGCAACGTCGTCTCCCCGGGGACGGTGTTCTTCGAGGGCGGGGTCTGGGGTAACGTCAAGCAGGCGGCGCCGGCCTTCTTCGAACAGATGCTGAAGCGCAACCCGACCGGCCGCATGGCGACCCCGGAGGAGGTGGCGGCGGCGACGGTGTTCCTGGCCAGCCCGCGCTCGGCCTTCACCACGGGCATCAACATGGTGGTCGACGGGGCGATCTCGCGGCGGGCCAATTTCTAATGGCGGGTGCGCTGTCCAAGGGGGCTTTGGCTGGCCTCAAGGTCCTGGACTGCACCCACGTCATCGCCGGCGCCTATTGCTCGATGGTGCTGGCCGACCTGGGCGCCGACGTCGTCAAGATCGAGCCGCCGGCGGGGGAATCGACGCGGGGCATGCGGGGCGCGGGCGGTGGGTTCCGCGCCTTCGACTACGTCAACCGCAACAAGCGGACCATCGCGCTCGACCTCAGCACCGCGCGGGGCGCCGATGTGGTGCGCAAGCTGGCCCTGACGGCTGACGTCTTCGTGGAGAACTACCGGCCGGGATCGATGGAGCGCATGGGCCTGGGCTATGACCGGCTGTCGGCGATCAACCCGCGGCTGGTCTATTGCTCGGTGTCGGGGTTCGGCCTGGACGGACCGTATCGCGAACGCGGCGGCTTCGACCTGGTCACCCAGGCGATGAGCGGGATCATGAGCTTCGTGGGCGAGGCGGGGAGCGACAAGCCCTGCTCGACGGCGGTGCCGATCTCCGATCTCAACGCCGGGGTGTTCGGCGCGGTGGGGGTGCTGGCGGCGCTGCAGAGCCGGCACGCCACGGGCAAGGGCCAGCACGTGGAGACCTCGCTGCTGGAGTCGGCGCTGGCCTACACGATCTGGGAGACCGGCATGTACCTGTCGACCGGCGAGGTAGCGCAGCGTAACGGCGCCCGCCATCGGCTGGCCGCGCCCTATGAGCCCCTGAAGACGGCCGACAGCCACATCGTGGTGGGCGTGAACAGCCAGCGCCTCTGGAAGCGGTTCTGCGAAGCGCTGGGCGAGCCCGGGCTGCTGGACGACGCCGACTACAACTCGCCCGGCGCCCGCATGAAGAACCGCGACGCGCTACAGGCGCGGATCGAGGCGGTGCTGGCCGGCGACTCCACGGCCAACTGGCTGCCGCGGTTCGAGGCGGTGGGCGTGCCGGCCGGCCCGCTGAACACCATCGCCCAGGCCTGGGACGATCCCCAGATCAGGGCGCGCGGCCTCATGGGTGAGGCCGGTGGGCGGCGGTTCGTGAAGACGCCGATCAAGCTGCATGACACGCCCGTCCACCTGGCCCGGGGCCCGGGCGAGGTGGGGGAACACACCCGCGAGGTGCTGGCCGAGGCCGGATATTCCGCCGACGAGATCGAGAACCTGCTGGCCGATGGCGCAGCGGCCACGGAACGCAAGGAGACGACCCAGTGAGCGGGACGGTGCATGTCGAGACGATCAGCCCGGCGGTGATGCTACTGGAGATCGACAACCCGCCTATGAACCCGCTGGGCGTGCAGATGCGCGAGACCTTCATGGCGGCGCTGGATCAGGTGGAGACCCACGATGCGCTGCGCTGCCTGATCGTCACCGGGCGGGGGCGGTCGTTCTGTGCAGGCGACGACCTGAAGAGCGTGGGACCGAAGGGCGAGGACCTGGCCGGGTTCGGGCGGCTGCTGGACCGGTTGGAGGCGACGCGGGTTCCGGTGGTGGCGGCGGTGAACGGCTGGTGCGTCGGCGGCGGGTTCGAGCTGGCGCTGTGCTGCGACATCCGGATTGCCTCGACCGAGGCGAAGTTCGTCTGCGCCGGGGTCAACGTGGGGCTGATGGCGTCCACCTACCGGCTGCCGCGACTGATCGGGGTGAGCCGCGCCAAGGCGATGCTGCTGACCGGCTCGCCGCATGACGCGACGATGGCCGAGCACTATGGGCTGGTGACGGGGCTGCATGCACCGGAGGATCTGCGGGCCGCGGCCATCACCCTGGCCGAGCGGATTGCCAGCCGCGCGCCGCTGTCGGTTGAGGCCACCAAGCGCACCGCCAACCGCGCGCCGGACCTGTCGCCGGACGAGGCCAACGCGATGCAGGCTCCGGAACTCCGCGTGCTGCGGCGCTCCAACGACCACAAGGCGGCAGTGGCGGCCTTTCGCGAGCGCAAGGACCCGGTGTTTACGCGGAGCTGAGGACTTCAGGTGTGGTCGGTGGCCCGGCGGCCGGCAGGACGGATGTCGCCCTGGCGGATCTGGCGGAAGCGGGCGACGTAGATGGGGCCGGCGGCCATCGCCACGCCCAAGGCGTCGGCGGTCACCTTGCCGGGGGAGATCAGCTGGCCCGCGATGCAGGGGGCCAGCTCAGACAGCAGCACCACCCATGCGGCCACGAGGGGGATGTCGTCCCGCCGCACGAACGGCATCAGGGCGTAGGCCGCCAGGGTCCCGCCGTAGAACAGCAGCATTCGCGCGATGAAGGGCTCGGTGATCGGGGTCAGCGACACGACGAGGACCAGCGCGCCAATGGCGACGGCCGCCGCCACATAGAGCGACCGTGGCAGGCTTCTCGCACCCGAGAGGTAGAGTCGAAGTTCCGTCATCCCGCGATCACCGTAAACGGGGGCTGTCACTTCGAGCTTAATCGGTGTGGTTAGGAGGGCGTGATCGACTTCGCGCCAGGCGGGTGTTCTCGCAACCTTCGACCGCCAGCTCGGCCTTGCGCCCGCCGGCCGGACAGGGTTTCTCAGGCGCTGATGGAAAAGCTCTTCTTCGACCTGCGCGCGACGCACAACCCGCACCGTTGGTTCCTGCCCGTGGAGCCTGGAATCTGCGTGGGACCGCCGGGAAACGCATTCATGTTCGGCGGGATCGGCATGGCCTCGGCGGTGGCTGCCATGGAGCGCACCTGCCAACGCCCGCTGATCTGGGCCACCGCGCAGTACCTGAACTATGCGCGGCCTGGCAGCGTGGTGGACATCGATGTCTGGACGCCGGTTGAGGGCAAATACAACACCCAGGCGCGGGTGGTAAGCCATGTCGATGACAAGGAAATCATCACCGTTAACGCCGCGCTGGGCCAGCGCGACAGCCCCTACTCCGGGCAGTGGACCGACCGTCCCGACGCGCCGCCGCCGGAGGATTGCGACGCGGCCGAGCACTGGCGCGGCTCGGACGTTGGCCTGCACAGCCGCATGGAGGTGCGGGTCGTCAGGGGCCGCTACGGCAAGGACCGCGAGGGCAATCCAGAGGCTGACGGCCGCACCCTGCTGTGGGCGCGGCCTCGCGGAGATTTTGCAATCGACGCGACCATGCTGGCTATCATGGCCGACTTCGTGCCTTCGGGTATCGGGAATGCGCTGGGCAAGAACGCCGGCGGTAACAGCCTGGACAACACGCTCCGCATCCGTCGCATCGTGCCGACCGACTGGGTGCTTTGCGACATCCGGATTCTGGGCGTGCACGGCGGTTTCGCTCACGGGACGATGTTCCTCTACAGCCAGGGCGGGGAGCTGATGGCCACGGCCAGCCAGTCTGTAATCGTGCGCGTTAGGGAGCGTCCGGAGGATCAATGATCGAAAAGTGCGGCGACGGCGCTCGCCATATGCCGCCTAGGTTGTAAGAACCGGCAAAATCATGCGTGGCGGATCGGCCGCGCCAGAGGGAGTTTGTCCGCATATGAGAGTTTGCCCGCGTCTGACTGGCCGCCTGCTGGCCACCGCCTCGGCCGCCATGCTCGTTTCAGCCTGCGCGACGACAACCCGGGAGGCGCCACCCCGGCTGCCGGCTCCGGCGGTCGTCGAGGCGCCGTCGCCGCCACAGCCGGTCCCGTCCAAACCGACGCCCGAGGTGGGGATGTTCGGATTCGAGGTCTCGGGGATGGATACCTCGGCCGCGGCCGGTGACGACTTCTTCCGCTACGCCGTCGGCAAGTGGGTGGACCGCACGGAGATCCCGGCCGACCGCTCCAGCGTGGGCAGTTTCGTTATGATCGCCGAGAAAACCTCGGCTCGGATCCGCGAGATCATCGAGGATTCTACAAAGTCGCGGGGGCCCGAGGGCTCGGAGGCCCGCAAGATTGGCGACTACTTCGCCAGCTTCATGGATGACGCGCGGATCGAGCAATTAGGCGCGGCCCCGCTCAAGCCCGAACTGGAGCGGATCGCGGCGATCAGGACGCGCAAGGATCTGTCGGCCGTCTTGGGTGGGCAGATTCGCGCCGACGTCGATGTGCTGAACGCCACCAACTACTACACCGACCGGATTCTGGGCCTGTGGGTGGCTGAGGACCTGATCGATACCACCAAGTACCGGGCCTACCTGATGCAGGGCGGGCTCGGGATGCCGGACCGCGAGTACTATCTGGGCGCCAGCCCCCGCTATGGGGAGCTGCGGACCAAATACCAGGCCCACGTCGCCAGGATGTTGGCACTGGCCGGCTTCACCGAGCCTGAGGCGCGGGCGGCGCGGGTGATGGCGCTGGAGGTGGCGATCGCCAAGGTCCACGTCTCGGTGGACGAGACGTCCGACGTGCCTAAGGGCAATACCGTCTGGCGGGGCGACGAGCTGGCCAGGAAGGCGCCCGGCCTGGACTGGGAGGCGTTCCTGACGGCGGCCGGGATGGCCGACCAGCCGCGGTTCGGCGCCTGGCAGGCGGGCGCGATCGCGGGAATCTCGAAGCTGGCCGGCGCGCAGCCGCTGCAGACCTGGAAGGATTACCTCGCGTTCCACACCGTCGAGCGCGCGGCGGGCTATCTACCGAAGGCCTTCATTGACGAGAGCTTCGCCTTTAATGGCCAGGCCCTGAGCGGCACCCCGCAGCAGCGGGAGCGGTGGAAGCGCGGCGTCGATGCCACCTCGGGCGCTCTGGGTGAGGCGATCGGCAAGCTCTACGTCGAGCGCCATTTCCCACCGCAAGCCAAGGCCCAGGCGCAGGAGATGGCCGACAATGTCCTGAAAGCGTTCGCGCTGCGGCTGGACCGGGTTGAGTGGATGAGCGCCGAGACCAAGGTGCAGGCCAAGCGCAAGCTGGCCAACTTCCACGTCATGGTGGGCTATCCCGACAAGTGGCGTGACTATTCCGGCCTGTCGGTGGTTGCGGGCGACGCATACGGCAACTGGCAGCGCGCGGGCCTGTTCGAGTATCGCCGCAACGTCGCCAAGCTGGGCCAGCCCGTCGACCGGGGCGAGTGGTTCATGACCCCGCAGACCGTTAACGCCCTGTTCGCCCCGAGCCAGAACTCTGTGACCTTCCCGGCGGCGATCCTGGCCCCGACCTTCTTCGACCCCAATGCCGATGCCGCCGTGAACTATGGCGCGGTCGGCGGGGTGCTGGGCCACGAGGTGAGCCACGGCTTCGACGATATCGGGGCGCTGTTCGATTTGAACGGCAACATGAAGAACTGGTGGACGCTGGACGACATGGCGCACTTCAAGGCGGAGGCGAAGAAGCTGGCCGACCAGTACAGCGCCTATGAGCCGCTGCCGGGACTGCACATCAACGGCCAGCAAACCTCCAGCGAGAACATCGCCGACGTGGCGGGGCTGGCCACGGCCTATGACGCCTACCGCCTGTCGCTGAAGGGCGCGCCGGCGCCGGTGATCGAGGGGTTCACGGCGGACCAGCGGGTGTTCCTAGGCTGGGCGCAGAACTATCGCTCCAAGTTCCGCAACGCGGCGCTGCGGCGGCAAATCGTGACCGACGTCCACGCCAACGCCCCCTACCGGGCGCTGACCGTGCGCAACCTGGACGCCTGGTATGCGGCGTTCGAGGTGAAGCCCGGCCAGAAGCTGTACCTGACGCCCGACCAGCGGGTGAAGATCTGGTAGTGGTCAGGATCGAGACAGCGGACGACCCGCGCCTGGAGCCTTACCGGTCGGTGCGTGAGCGTGATCTGGCGGGACGGGACGGGCTCTATATCGCTGAGGGTCGGGTGGTGCTGGAGAAAGCGATCGCCGCCGATCCGGGCGCGGTCGTCTCGGTGCTGATCGCCGCCCAGCGCGCCGACGCCCTGGCCCGGGTGCTGGCGGGGCTGCCCGAGGCGACGCCGGTCTATGCCGCGGGCCAGGAGGCGATGGACCAGGTGGTGGGGTTCCCGATCCATCGGGGCATACTTGCGCTGGTGCGCCGGCCGGTGCGGTCGGCGGACGCGGTGATCGCTGGGCTGCCGGCGTGCGCGCTGGTGGTGGGGCTGGTCGGCGTGGCCAACCACGACAACATGGGGGGCATCTTCCGCAACGCCGCTGCCTTCGGCGCCGATGCGGTGCTGCTGGACGACACCTGCTGCGACCCCCTCTACCGCAAGGCCATCCGGGTCAGCGTCGGCGCGGCGCTGACCGTGCCGTTCGCCCGCGCCGGGAGCGCCGCGGCGATGGCGGCGCGGCTGGCGGCGGCGGGCTTCGACCTGGCGGCGCTGTCACCGCGCGGTGAGGTCGAGCTGGACGGCCTGCGGCTGGGGGCACGCGCGGCGATCCTGCTGGGCGCCGAAGGGCCGGGCCTGCCGGACGCTATTCTGCGGCGGGCGAAAACGGTGCGGATCGCCATGGCCGGCGGGTTCGATTCCCTCAATGTGGCGACGACCAGCGGGATCGTTTTTCATCACCTCGCCGCCCTGCGCCAGGCAGGTCTCTCAACAAGGGATTAACCCCGGCCGTGGCATGATCGACGTTCAGGGCTGCAACGGCGTGGCCTGGGAGTGAAGATGACCGTGGGGCGGGTGTCCAGCGCGATCACGATGCCGCCTGGGCTGGAAGAGTCCGGCCCGATCTTCGATCGCGCCACGCGCCTCGCACGGGCCGTCTTCGGGGATGTGGACGCTCAGGTCTCCCTCGTGAACGGCGCGGAGCTTTGGCGCAGCCGGACCAAGGACGACGACAACGCCGCCAAAGTCCAGAGCGAGGCGGCCGCGATACTGGAGATCGTCAGCCTGGGCGAGTTGGTGTGGGTCGAGGACTGCCGGGAAGACCCGCGGTTCTGCAATGACCCCTCGGTGGCGGGGCCGCCCGGTGTGCGATTCCTGGCCGGTGCGCCGATCCGCCTGGAAGACGGCTCCACGCCTGGCGCCCTGTGGGTGGCCGGGCTGACGCCGCGCGCCTTTGACCGGTCGCTGGCTGCGCGTCTGCAGGATCTGGCCGACTTCCTGGCCGACGAGTGGGCGCGAGTGAAGGCCCGCCACGACTCCCTCGTCTACGAACGCACCATGGAGGCCATCGTCAACGCGATGCCGCTGTCGATGGTGCTGCTCGACCGCGACGTGCGCATACTCTACGCGAGCCTGCCGTGGATCGAGGGCCGTGGACTGTCCGGCCGGCAGGTGATCGGTAAGACCCTGTTCGAACTGCGCCCAGACATGTTCGATCCGTGGCGCGAGGGGATCGCGCGCTGCATGACCGGCATGAGCCACGAGGTGGAGCGGCTGCAGATCCCACTGCCGGGGGGCAGGCAGGGCTGGGTCAAGGTGGTGATGGCGCCGTGGTACGACCACGACGGCGCCGTCGGCGGACTGATCATCACCGCCTATGACATCACCCAGATCGTCGAAGCTCTGGAGCAGTCCGAACGCTCCGAAGAGCGCCTGCGCCTGGCGATCGAGATCGCCGACCTTTACGTCTACGAGATGGACTATGTTCGCGGAGAACTGGTGAAGGTTGGAGACGAGAGGGCTTTTTTCGACACGACGAAGACCTATGGGGAATTGGCCGCCGACATCTGGAGCACCATCGACCGACGCGACGTGGGCTCAGTGCAAGCCCAGTGGGCCAGCCATGAGCAGTTCGGCGACGTCTACGAGCCCGAGTATCGGGTGATCCGTAACGATGGCCAGGAAATCTGGACTTCCGGCACGGCCAAGCTGATCCTGAACGAAGCGGGGAAGCCGGTGCGGCTGATCGGCGCCATGCGCGACATCACCGCGCGCCGGTCGTCCGAGCGGGCGCTGGTCGAGGCCAAGGAAGAGGCAGAGGCCGCAAACCACGCCAAGAGCGCGTTCCTGGCGACCATGAGCCACGAGATCCGCACACCGTTGAACGGTGTTCTGGGCATGGCCCAGGCAATGGCCGCCGATCCGGACCTGACGGCGACCCAGCGGGAGCGGCTGGACGTCATCCATCAGTCAGGGGAGAGCCTACTGGCGATCCTTAACGATGTGCTGGATCTGTCGAAGATCGAGGCGGGAAAGCTGATCCTGGAGGCGGCCGAGTTCGAGCTGGCCTCACTGGCCAAGACGGTTCACGCGACGTTCCAGGCCATCGCCGACACCAACGGGATCGCCTTCGAGCTCAGCCTCGATAGAGCCGCGCAGGGTGTCTACATCGGCGATCCGGTACGGGTGCGCCAGATCCTCTGGAACCTGGTGTCCAACGCCCTGAAGTTTACCGAGAAGGGGGGGGGTGAAAGTACGCATCGGCCGCGCCAACAACAATCTGCTGCTGACCGTGTTCGACAGCGGCATCGGGATGACGCCGCCACAGCTGAAGAGCCTGTTCCAGAAGTTCCAGCAGGCCGACGCCACCACCACCCGGCGGTTCGGCGGTACGGGCCTGGGCCTGGCGATCTGTCGCGAACTGGCAGAGCTCATGGGCGGCGAGATCGCGGCGACCAGCGCGCCGGGCATGGGCTCGACTTTCACGGTCACCCTGCCGCTGCCGAAGGTGGCCGCTTCGGCCCCGAAGCCGAAGAAGACGTCAAAGATCAGCCCACGGCCCCGGGCCGAGACCGATCGCCCGATTCGCGTCCTCGCCGCCGAGGACAACAGCATGAACCAGTTGGTCCTGAGAACCCTGCTGGCCCAGGTTGGCGTCGAGCCGGTGATGGTCGCCGATGGACGGGAGGCGGTTGAGGCCTGGGAGCGGGAGCCCTGGGACCTGATCCTGATGGACGTGCAGATGCCGGTGATGGACGGGCCCACCGCCACGGCCGTGATCCGCACCCGCGAACGGTCCGAAGGCCGCCCGCGAACCCCGATCGTGGCGCTGACCGCCAACGCCATGTCCCATCAGATCCGGGAATATCTGCAGTCCGGCATGGACGACTTGGTCGCCAAGCCCATCGAGGCCCAGCGACTGTACGAGGCCGTGGAGCGGGCGCTGGCGGGCGCGACGGTAGGCGCGACGGCTGCGGCCTGAAGAGCCAAGCATCTATTTCCACCTGTGGCGGAAATAGAAGATGGCGCCAGAGACGCCAAATCCGGAGACCTTCGACGGCGGGTGTGTGGACGCCATGCGGTAGCGGAAGAACTCCGGAACCTGTCGCGGCGAGCTCAGGTCCGGCCGAACTCGATGGCCGAGACGACGACGTTCATGACCTCGTCGCGGAAGGCGACGCGGCCCGGTTCGCCCGGGGCGGCGCCGGCTGTGACCATCAGGGGCAGCAGGTGTTCCTCGCGCGGGTGGGCGTCGCGGCCGAAGGGCGCTCCATCCCAGCGGGCCAGGTCGGCTTCGCGGCGCTCCGGGTGGGTGACCGCGCCTTCCAGCCAGGCGTCGAAGATCCGCGACCGCTCGGTGAAGTCCGGAATGAACCCACGCATATTGTGCCAGCTCATGCCCGAGCCCACGATCAGCACGCCCTCGTCGCGCAGGGGTCGCAGCGCCCGGCCGGCGGCCAGGTGCGCTGCCGGGTCCGGTCCGTCCTTCAGCGAGAGCTGGACGACGGGGATGTCCGCATCCGGCGTCACCAGTGTCAGCGGTACGAACACGCCGTGGTCCCAGCCATGGTC
The DNA here is from genome assembly GCA_943332615.1 of Phenylobacterium deserti. GTDB lineage: Bacteria > Pseudomonadota > Alphaproteobacteria > Caulobacterales > Caulobacteraceae > Phenylobacterium > Phenylobacterium deserti_C. The sequence goes on along the minus strand of CALQQB010000009.1, from coordinate 25,150 downwards.
TGGGTCCTCGGCGGCGGGCAGGCCCGAGTTGGCCAGCAGCGTCCTGATCCGCCGCGCCAGGCCGGGCGAGCCGGGGGCGCCAAAGGTGAGCTCATAGGTACTCTGCGGAAATCCGAAGTAGTCGTAGATCAGTGCCGGCCACTTACCCGTGCCGACAGTGAAGGCTGGCGCCTCCCAGTGGCCTGAGACGATCAGGATCGCCTTTGGCCGCTCGGGCAGGCTGTCGATCAGGCGGCGCAGATAGCCGGCGGTGCGATCCCAGGTGTCAGCCGGACCCCTCTGCCATTCCATGAAGAAGCAGGGCCCCGCACCGTGGGGGAGGTAGACGGTGGGCAAGGTCATGATCGCGAACTCCTGGGGTCATTTCCGCCGGGGTGCTGAGGCTGAGGCTGTGGCTTAAGCAACCTTGGCTGTAGGAACGTCGGCGATGATCCTCTCGATCCAGGCGCTGAAGGCCTGGCCGAAGGCGCTGAGGAACCCTGCGGTGCTGTCGCTGATCAACGCGCCCTTGTCGTCGAACAGGCCGAGCGCGCCGGAGATGTAGGCTTCCGGCTGGGCCAGGGTCGGCACGTTGAGGAAAATCAGCGACTGGCGCAGCTGCTGGTTGGCCAGGATCGCGCCCTGGCTACCGATGGTTACGCTGATCACCGCGCCCGGCTTGCCGTTCCAGACGGAGTGGCCATAGGGGCGGGAGGCCACGTCGATGGCGTTCTTGATCACCGCCGGCATGCCGCGATTGTATTCCGGGGTCACGAACAGCACCGCGTCGGCCGCGGCGATCGCGTGGCGCAAACGCACCCACTGGGCCGGCGGGTTGGCTTCCAGGTCCTGGTCGAAGAACGGCAGATCGCCGATCTCGACGATATTGAACATCAGGTTGGGCGTGAGTGTAGCCAGCGCGTCGGCGACCTTGCGGTTGACGGAGTCTTTGCGGAGGGAGCCGACGACGACAGCGACGGTGCGGGGTTGGGACATGGCTTCAGTTCCTTGCGAGCAGGTGGGTTCGAGAATTTGGCCGCCGTGTTGCTCAGCGTGACGGCAAGATGGGCTACAGCCGGACCGTTGATAATCAGGCCGATTTGAATGAGAGAGTGTCCGCTGAGGAAACAATCCGATGGACCGCCTGGACGAGATTCGCGCCTTCACGGCAGTGGCCGAGGCCCGCAGCTTCACGCAAGGGGCGCGCAGGCTGGAGGTTTCGCCAGCGCAGATCTCAAAGCTGGTGGCGCGGCTGGAGAACCGGCTGGACGCGCGCCTCTTGAACCGCACCACGCGCGACGTGTCGCTGACCGACACCGGCCAAGCCTATCTAGAACGGGCGCGAGAATTGCTGGATGGGTTCGACGCCCTGGAGACCTCGGTGCGCGACCAGGGTGGGCCGTCGGGGACCCTGAAGATCTCGGCGCCGGTGTCGTTCGGCAAGGGGCAGCTGACCCCGGCGTTGCTGGACTTCGCGGCGGCCTATCCTGCGGTGGCGATCGACGTAGCGTTCGCCGACCGGATCGTGAACCTCGTGGAGGAGGCATTCGACGTCGCGGTCCGTATTGGTCAGCTCACGGACTCCTCTCTCGTGGCCAAGCGCCTGGCGGCGGTGCGGATGGTGACCTGTGCCTCGCCGGAATACCTGGCGACGCATGGCACGCCGATGGCGCTGGAGGACCTGACCGGCCACGCGGCGATCCTCGACACCAATGCCCGCGAGGCCACCACCTGGACCTTCGGGCCGCACGGTGACCGGCGCGAGGTACGGGTGCATGGGCGGCTGCGGTTCAATGGGGCGGAGGCCTGTGTGGCGGCCGCGGTGGCCGGTTTCGGCATCACCCGCACGCCGGCTTTCGCGGCAGCCGACGAACTGCGGGCGGGGCGGCTCACGCCGATTCTGTGCACCGCCGAGCCGGAACTGATCCACGTCCACGCGGTCTACCCCCACGCCCGCCACCTGGCCGCCAAGGTTCGCGCGTTCGTGGATTTCCTGGCCAACCGCTATGCAGGCGAGCCCGCCTGGCACCAGGGTTGGGGCGCGGAGCATCCGTGGAGGGGTGTGCGGGTGTAGGAGCATTCCTTCCTCACCCTGACCGCTTTAAGGTATGTCCCTCCCCGAAACAGGGAGGGACCTTTGATCAGGCGAACGCCAGCCAGCGGCCAGCCGCCGCGGTCATGACCCAGACCAGGATGGCGGCGAAGGCCAGGGCTTTCACGACGAAGCTGCCCTCCTGCTCGCCCTTGCCGGCCCTGATCGCGCTGACCGCGCCGACAGCCAGGATCACCGCCACGAAGCCCCAGGCGAAGGCCTTGTTCACCGGATCGAGGTGGGCGTAGTCGTCGGCTTTGTAGACGATATGGGTCAGCACCTGATGGATGGCGACCAGCGCCATCATGCCGCCGACGTAGGCGATGCGGGTGCGGCCGCGCGCGGCGAACAGCACGATCAGGGCGCCGGCAGTGATCACGTGCCAGAGGCCCGGATTGCTGAGCTTCGCGGCGAGGAAGACGTAGATCGCCAACAGGAAGGTCGCGACCCCGACGAGGCCGGCCAGGCGGGCGCCAAGACTGAGTTGGCCGTCGGAACGCGCCGCGGGCAGGGTAACGCCGATGGTCAGGATCAGGCCCGCCAGCAGGCCCACCATCTTCGCGGAGAAGGCGCCGGAGGTGTAGAGCCGCTCGCCGTTGGCCGAACCGATCAGCAGGCCGGTGATGATGATGCCGATGACGCCGGCCCACATCCAGCCGCGCATGTTGCGATGAATTTCGGACGCGGGCTCATCCTTGAGGCCCACGCCTATCAGTCGAAGATTCAGGAGTATACTGGCGCCGCCGAGGACGGCCAGGGACAGCACGTGACCGACCTCGAGCACGGCGAACAGATAGACAGAATCCTTTATCGGCCTGCCGGGGAAGACGTCGTCGAGGTTTGCCACCCAGCCCGCCAGGTGAGGAAACAGATCCTGAGGCGCCAGGCTCATAGGGGGTTCCCCTTCAGATCGACGGCGCCGGTCTCGGAGGTCTTGCACTCCTCGATGGCGTTGGCCCAGGCGGGCAGGGGCTTACCGCAATTGAACCAGTCGTAAGCGATGAACCGACCGCAGCCGATCACCAGTATCCAGCAGGCCAGAGAGGCGGCGGCCGAGACGCGGGCGGACGTCGGCGGCTTGGGCGCGGTGTCCCACGCGGCGACGTTCCGCTGCACGCGGAAGTGGAAGATCATGATGTTGATGAAGGCCAGGGCCAGGAATATCAGCTTCAGGCGAAACCAGACATTGTGATAATAAAGCAGAGGCTTAGCGTAGAAAAGCGCCAGGCCCGTGACGACCATGATCGCCATGCCGAAGATCGTCAGCGGCAGGATCCGATCGCTGAGAACCGAGACCGGCGTCTTCTTGAAGATCAGCCCCAGCAAGCGGAGATCGACCACGAAGATGGTGCCGGCGAACAGCATCAGGGTGAGCACATGGGTGCCCTCCAGGAGGCCCCAGAAGTTCAGGGAACTGGCGAGCGAGTCGCTCCACGAAGGGTCGTACTCACCAGGCCCCTTCCCCAGTTGGGTGGCCATCCAGACCAGAAAGTCGCGGATCAACTCGTCGCCCCCTCCGAAAACATACCGAGCTTTCTACAGAACTCGGCGTGCGCGTCCATTGCTGGATTGCGTCTTGGCCGTAACTTTGGCGGAGTGGAAGCTACGGGGAGCCGGGCTGAGCCGCAATCGCCTTACCCAACCCGGCCTGCCGGCGAGGCTCCAGCCCTTGATTTTCACCGAGGGAGCGGGTCGTTAGGGGCATGAGCGGGGGCCCCACAGTCACCATTGCCGGCGCGGGTGTGTTCGGCTTGGCGTGCGCGATCCGGCTCGCCGAGGTGGGCTGCACGGTAACCGTGTGCGACCCGGGCGGCGGGCCCAGCGCCTCGGCCGTGGCGGCGGGGATGATCGCGCCGGTGTTCGAGGCGGCGCTGGACGTCGGCGCGCGGTCGCAACTGGACCTGCTGATGGCCGGACGCGACCTCTGGCCGGGGCTAGCCGGCCGGACCGGCGTGGCGCTGGACCGATCAGGTGCGATGGCGGTGGGCCGCGACGCCTGGCTGGCGGATGTGGAGGCGGCGCTGGGCGGGTTGGGCCTGCGGGCGACGGAGATTCCGGCCGCGACAGCGCAGGCGCTGGCCCCGGGACTCGCCGACACGGCCGGCCGTGCGCTGATGACGCGAGAGGATTGGCGGATCGATCCGCAGGTCGCGCTGCCGGCCCTGCGCGCAGCGGCTGAGGCGCTGGGCGTGGTCTTCCGGACGCAGGCGGTGAGCGGGCGGAGAGAAGCCGGCATCCTGGTGGTCGCTACCGGGGCGGCCGGCGACCTGACGGTCGTGGCGCCGGAGTTGGCCGCGCTCAGGCCGATCAAGGGCCACATCGTGCGGTTCCAGGTTCCGGCCGAGGGGGTGACGATCCGCGGCGAAGGCGCCTATGCCGCGCCGGCGGCGGGCGCGCTGGCCGTCGGGGCGACCATGGAGCCCGGCCGGTCGGACCGGTTGGTGGACTTCGCCGTCGCCGCGCCGCTGCTGGCCGCCGGCGTCAAGCTGTTCCCACGGCTGCGGGACACCCGGTTCGAGATCGCTACGGGGGTGCGGGCCGCAACGCCGGACGGTCTGCCGATGGCGGGCTGGTCGGCGACGCCCGGGGTAATCCTGGCGACGGGCGCGCGCCGCAACGGCTGGCTGCTGGCGCCGCTGGTGGGCCAGATCGTGGCCGCTTGCGTGACGGGGCGCGATCCTGGCCCCTATGCCGCGCGGATGAATCCGGCCCGCTTTGGGGGACAGCGATGAACGGCTTCTGGTTCAGCGACGAGCAGCAGGCGATCCGCGACGGGGTGCTGAAGCTCTGCGCGCGCTTCGACGCGGAGTACTGGCGGCGCACCGACGAGACCGGGGACTTCCCCGAAGCCTTCGTGACCGCCATGGCCGAGGCCGGCTGGCTGGGCGCCGCCATGCCGGTGGAACTGGGCGGCTCGGGCCTGGGTGTTACCGAGGCGGCGATCGCCATGCAGGCGGTGGCCGAGAGCGGGGCGGGGTTCTCCGGCGCCAGCGCGCTGCACCTGAACATCTTCGGGCCCATGCCGCTGGCGAAGTTCGGGACCGAGGCGCAGAAGCAGAAGCTGATCCCGGCCCTGATCCGTGGCGAGGACCGGATGTGCTTCGCGGTGACCGAGCCCAACGCCGGCCTGGACACCACCAGCCTGACCACCAAGGCCGTTCGCACCAACGACGGCTACGTCATCTCGGGCCGCAAGATGTGGACCACCATGGCGCAGCGGGCGACCAAGATGCTGATCGTCGCCCGCACCACGCCCAAGGACCAGGTGAAGAAAGCCACCGAGGGCATCAGCCTGTTCTACGTGGACTTCGACCGGTCGCGGATCACCGCGACGCCGATCCCCAAGATGGGCCGCAAAGCCATCGAATCGAATGCCGTCTTCATCGACGACCTGCATGTCCCGGCCGACGCCCTGGTGGGCGAGGAGGGGCGGGGGTTCTACTACCTGCTGGAAGGGCTGAACCCGGAGCGGATCCTGATCGGCGCCGAGGCGGTGGGCCTGGGCCGGGCGGCGCTGAAGCGGGCGGCGACCTATGCCAAGGAGCGGATCGTGTTCGGCCGGCCGATCGGCATGAACCAGGGCGTGGCGCACCCGCTGGCGAAGTCCTGGGCGGAGCTGGAGGCGGCCAACCTGATGGCCTTCAAGGCCGCCGCGCTCTACGACGCCGGCCGCGAATGCGGGGCGGAAGCCAATGCCGCCAAGTACCTGGGGGGGGAAGCGGGCTTCAACGCCTGCGAGGCGGCGGTGATGGCGCACGGCGGCATGGGCTATGCCAAGGAATTCGACGTGGAGCGCTACCTGCGCGAATCCATGATCGCCCGCCTGGCGCCGGTGAGCCGCGAGATGATCCTGAACTACATCGCCGAACGCGTGCTGGGTCTGCCGAAGAGCTACTGAGGCGTCTAGCCTCGCTTATCGGGACGTTAACCACGATCGGCGACCTCTTGGGGCATGGCCGTGCAGGGAATCCGGGGCATCGTCGAAGCCGCGATCGAACGCGCCTCCAAGGCGACGGGCGTTGACTTCGGCTTTCTGATGAAGACCGCTGGTCGAGAAAGCGGGATGAACCCGCGCGCTCAGGCGGGATCATCCTCGGCGGCCGGCCTCTTCCAGTTCGTCGAGCAGACCTGGCTCTCGACCCTCAAGCAGCATGGCTCGAAGTATGGCTACGCCCGCTACGCTCAGCTGATCAGCAAGGGGTCGGACGGCCGCTATCACGTGGACGGCAAGGACGCCCGGCAGGCGGTGATGGACCTGCGGCTGGATCCGCACGCCGCGTCGCTGATGGCGGGTGAACTGGCGTCCGACCACGCGGCCTACCTGAAGGGCCGGGTGGGGCGTGACCCGACGGCGGGCGAACTCTATGCCGCGCACTTCCTGGGGCCGCAGGGCTCGGCCCGGCTGATCGAGGCGGTGCAGGTCCGGCCTGGCGTCTCGGCCGCCTCGCTGTTTCCCGAGGCGGCCCGGGCCAACAAGACGATCTTCTATCGCGAGGGCCGCGCGGCCACGGTGGGCGAGGTCTACGCCAACCTCACCAAGACCGGCGGCGGTCGGGAGGGCGTGGCGGCGCCGCAGGACGACGGCCCGGCTGAGAGCGACTTCGTCCACTATGCGTCGGCACGAAGACTGGCTCGGCAGCAGGAGCAGGAGGCCCTGGTGGCCATGATCCTGCATGGGGCCCAGCCCTCGGACCAGACGGGCGTGGGCAGCCGGCTGACGAGCTCGATCTTCACCACCGAGATGCTGAAGATGCTGTCGGACAGCCGGGAAAGCTGACCCTAGACCGCAGCCCCGCTTTCGATCATCGCCTCGACCTCCGCCTCGCCGTAGCCGATCTCGGCCAGAACGGAGCGCGTGTGCTCGCCGAGGCCCGGCGAGCGCGGGCGGCTGGTCGCGTCGGCGCCGGGGAAGCGGGCGGGGGCGGCGACGGAGCGATAGGTTCCGCCGGCGCCATCCTCGATGTCGACGAAGGCGCCGGCCGCGGCGATCTGTGGATCCGCCGCGACCTGGGCCGGCGTCTGCAGCAGCGCCCAGACGAGGTCGGCTTCGTTCAGGCGGCGCGCGATCTCGGCCATCGGCAGGGCGGCGAAGGCGGCGTCCAGTTCCACGGCCAGGTCGCGGGCGTTGGCGCGGCGCGCCTTGCCGCTGGCGAAGCGTTCGTCGGCGATCAGGTCCTCGCGGCCGGCGGCCTTGAGGAAGGCCTCCCAGCCGCCGTGGCCGCCGCGGGGGTTGTGGACGAACCACTGGTCGTCGGCGCTCTTGAAATGGTTGGCGAGCGCATTGATCGGATTGTCGCGGGACCGGATGGAGGCCACCCGGCCGAGCTTGAGCTGCACGGCCAGATCCGAGCCCCAGAGGTACACACCGGTCGCCAGCAGGGAGGTCTGCACCAACCGGCCCACGCCGGTGCGCTCACGCTCGTAGAGGGCCGCCAGGATCGCCGACACCGTCGCCAGCGAGGTGGCGTGGTCGCCCATGCCCGAGGTGCGCATGAACGGCTCAGTCCCCTTGGGGGCGGTCATGTAGCCGATGCCCGAGCGGGCCCAGAAGGCGGTGACGTCGAATCCGGGCAGGTGGGCGTCAGGCCCTTCCAGGCCGTAACCGGTGATCACCGCATAGACGAGGCGCGGGTTGGTCTCGCGCAGCGTGGCTTCGTCCAGGCCGTACTTCCGCAGCGAGGCCGGCCGGGTGTTGGTCAGGAAGACGTCGGCGGTCTCGGCCAGCTTGGCCAGCGCATCGCGGCCGGCGGGCTTGGCGATGTCGAGGACGATCCCGCGCTTGCCGCGGTTGTCGACATCGAAGGTGGGGTTGGCGCCGATGTCGTTCTTCAGGTCGGCGAAGACGTGGCGCATGTTGTCGCCGCCCGGCCGCTCGACCTTGATCACGTCCGCCCCCCAGTCGCCCAGGATGGCGGCCGCGCCGGGGCCGGCGATGTAGGCGGTGAAGTCGATGACCTTCAGACCCTTGAGCAGCACGCGCAGCCTCCTGTTGCCATCCGCATCCGGGGCCGATGGTCCGCACCCCCGTAAACGGGGACGATGCTTAATCCAAGGAATCCCAGTGGAACCCGTCGTTAAGCCTGATCGGGCATGATCGAATCACCGGACCGCACGAACCGGTTTTCTTCAGGGGCGCCTTTGGGCATGGCCACCACCCGCACAGCGCTGACGGACGGGGATATCCGTACACTGGTCAAGGGCGCGACGCCCGACGAACGGGCTCTGGCGGCCCGCAAGCTCTGCACCGTCATGGAACATGACGCCCTCAGCGATGACGACCGGATCCTGGCCGCCGACATCCTGCGGGTGATGGCCGCCGACGCCGCCCAGCTGGTGCGCAAGGCCATCGTCGAAACTCTCAGCGCCTCCGATGTGGTGCCGCGCGACGTGGCGCTGAAGCTGTCGCGGGACGTGGAAGCGATCTGCCTGCCGATCCTGGCCTTCTCGCCGGCCTTCACCGACGCCGATCTCAGCGAGATCGTCCGCCTGGGCGGGCCGGTGCGGCAGGTGGCGATCGCCAAGCGTCCGGTCCTGTCCACCGAAGTCACCAGCGCCATCGCCGAGCATGGCGGCCAGCGCGCCGTCGCCGCGGCCTGCGCCAATCCGGGGGCCGAGTTCGCGGAGGACGGCCTGCAGAGGGTGGTCGAGCGCTTCGAGGCCGCCGAGCAGGTGCTGGCGGCCGTGGCTTACCGCAATACCCTGCCGCTCTCGGTCACCGAGCGGCTGATCACCCTGGTCAGCGGCCAGGTGCGCGAGCACCTGGTCGAGCGCCACTCGATCTCGGTCGAGGCCGCGCTGGACATTACGGTGGGCGTCGCCGAACGCGCCACGGTGGACATCATCGACCAGGCTGGCCGCACCGCCGACATCCGCAGTCTCGTAGCCCACGTCCACGGCGAAGGCCGCCTGACGGCGGCGCTGATGCTGCGCGCGGTGGCGCACGGGCACATGGCGTTCTTCGAGTGGTCGGTGGCCCAGCTGGCCGGCGTGCCGCACCACCGCACCTGGCTGATGATCCACGACGCCGGGCCCCTGGGCCTGAAGGCCATCTACGAACGCGCCGGCCTGCCCAGCCGGTTGCTTCCCGCCTTCCGTGCGGCGGTCGACACCTTCCACGCCATGGACTTCGACGGCGGCGCCAAGGACCAGGAGCGCTTCCAGGAGCGCATGCTGCAACGGTTCCTGACCCAGCCGGATACGGCCGGGCGCGAGGATGTGGACTACCTGCTGGAGCGGCTGGGCATGGTCTCCAAGAGCGCCAAGGTGGCGGCGAGCGGGTAGGCGGAGTCCTCTCAGGTCCGCCGCGGGCCGCTTTGGGACATCATGGTCGCGACTGATTTCGACCCTTTGCGGACGCGCGAAGAGTCCGCGGGTTGCAGCAGCCGACCGCCGTAGTTGTGCCTACGCAAAGGCCTCAGCTATCCCTCCGAGGATCGCCGGGCGACACTGTCCAATAAGGCCACTGACGATCACGTCGCCCCGCTGTTTCCCTGTCGTGGCTGGGCATGGCCAGACTTGGGGACGGAATGATTGGATCGAATCCGGACATCGGCGCTCCCATGCGGCGCCCCCGCGTTCGCCAGAGGCTCCGCGATGAGACGGCGACGTTCCACGCCATGGCGCGCTGGCTCGCTGAAGACGAAACCCATGACTGAGGCAAAGACCGAAACCAGCGACAACTCCGACTACGCGAACGAACCGATCCGGATTCCCGGCTCGATCCAGCCGCATGGGTATCTTTTCATTGTGAGCGCCGCCGACCAACGGGTGATGGCGGTCAGCCAGAACGCCGCCGACCTTCTGGGCCTGCCCGTATCGGACATGATCGGCAGGCCGGTGGGTGACTTTCTCTTGTCGACGACAGGGGAAACGCTGGACCAGGTCATTGGCCAGCGCGACGCCCGGCCCTCCATCTGCGTCGTGATGCGCCATCCGGACCAGCCGGGCGAACTGGGCGGGGTGATCAGCGTCGACGACGACCTGTTGCTGCTGGAGCTTCAGGCCTCCACGTCGGTTGTCCAGACGTCGGAGCTGTTCGGCCAGGTTCGAGCCGCCATCGAGCAGATCCGAACCAGCCCATCGACCGAGAGCGCCTGTCAGGCCCTGGCGACCGGGGTTCGCAGGCTCTGCGGCTTCGAACGGGTCATGGTCTATCGCTTCGACGATGATTGGAACGGCCAGGTGGTCGCGGAGGACCGCCTCGCCAGCGCTCATTCCTATCTCGGCCAAATGTTTCCGGCCTCGGACATCTCCGAGCCGGCCAGGGCGCTCTATCTGGTCAACACGGTTCGCATCATTCCAGACGCCAGCTATCGACCGTCGCCGATCGTGCCCGGACTGCATCCCTCCTGCGGTCGCCCGTTCGACCTGAGCCGCGTGACTTTGCGGAGCGTGTCTCCCATCCACCTGGAGTATCTGGCCGATATGGGCGTGGCGGCGTCCATGTGCGTCTCAATCATCCGGGACGACCGGCTCTGGGGGCTTGTCGCCTGTCACCACTCATCCCCGAAAATCCTGACGCAGAACGTCTTGCAGTCCTGCGACCTGCTGGCCCAGTCGGCGGCCTGGTATCTGGATTCGAACGAACACACCGCCGCGGCGCTCAGCGTGGCCGCGGTCAGGGCGATCGAGCTCATGGTGGAGAAGGATCAACTGGCCGACTTCAAAGGGAGCCTGGCGTCGATCGAGACCGAGTTGCTCGCGACGACCAGGTCCAGCGGCGTCGCGATCTGGAAACCCCAAGGGGCGTGGGCTGTCGGCCTGCGTCCTTCGGATCAAGAGCTGGAGAGCCTGGTCGAATGGCTCGCGGCGACAGGCCAGGCCCGGGTCACGACGGATCGGTTGTCGTGGCTCTATCCGCCCGCATCGGATTTTGAATCTCAAGTCAGCGGACTCGTCGCGACCCGGCTTGGTGTTGGCTGGATAATCTGGTTTCGGGCCGAATGGCGTCACACGCTCACCTGGGCAGGCCCGCAGGATCAACCGGTGGTCCGCGCCGCGGAGACCGGCCGGATCACTCCGCGCCGATCGTTCGCGTCCTGGCGCCAAGGCGTCCGCGGCCGATCCGTCCCGTGGACAAACGCTGACCTGGTCGCCGCGGACCAAGTCCAGTCGCTCGTGTTGCGGGCCTCCCTGTCCGAGGCGCGTACGACGAGCAGGCTCGCCGTTGCCGCCCGCACGGCGTACCAGGCGGCGCTCGACCGCTTCGCGATCGTGGCGATCACGGATCGCCGCGGCGACATCGTCTTCGTCAACGATCGCTTCTGCGAGATCAGCGGCTATTCCAGGGACGAACTCCTGGGCCGCAATCACCGGATCCTGAAGTCCGGCCAGCACCCGGCGGATTTCTTCACCGACCTGTGGCGGACCCTTTCGTCAAAGCAGTCATGGCACGGCGATGTCTGCAATCGGAACAAGAGCGGAGAGCTCTATTGGGTCGACACCACCATTGTTCCGCTGTTGGGAGCGGATGGACAGCCAGAACAGTTCGTCTCCGTCCGGTACGAAATCACGGATCGAAAAGCCTCCGAAGCCCAGCGGCAGGTGATGCTGGACGCTCTCAACGAATGCAGTCTGGCCGCTGAAGCGGCGACAATTGCGAAAAGTCAGTTTCTTGCGACGATGAGCCATGAGCTGCGGACGCCGATGAACGGCGTCATCGGCATGCTCGACCTTCTCATGAAGACGGACATGGACGCGGAGCAGACCCTGCGCGCCTCAACGGCCCTAGGTTCCGCGCGCAGCCTCCTGGAGATCCTGAACGACATCCTGGATTTCTCGAAACTCGAAAGCGGCCAGGTGGCGATCGAAGACATCGCGTTTTCGCCGGCCGTCCTGGCCGAGCTGATCCGGGATCTTCTTGGACCGCGGGCTGAAGACAGCGGTTTGCGGCTTTCCTGTGAGATCGGCCCCGAGGTTCCTCACTGGCTGCGGGGCGACCCCACACGGCTTCGCCAGGTGCTGATCAACCTGGTTGGCAACGCCATCAAGTTCACGGAAAGCGGAACGATCCAGATCGGTGTTTCCTACGCCCCCCTCCGTGGCCAGGGGGAACTTCGGTTCGAGGTGCATGACACCGGCATCGGCGTTAGCAAGGATCAGCAGGCCCGGCTTTTCCGGCGGTTTGTTCAGGCCGATTCAACGACGACGCGCCGCTACGGCGGCACCGGCCTTGGCCTGGCGATCAGCAAGGAACTGGTGGAACTGATGGGCGGAACCATGGGCGTCACCAGCAGCCTGGGCGCGGGGAGCACCTTCTGGTTTCGCCTTGACGCGCCGCAGGCCGCGGCGCCCAGCGGCGAGGATGCCGCGGAAACGGCGGACCTCGTCGCCCCGGTGCTCGAGCGATCGCTTCGAATCCTCGCAGCCGACGACCATCAGGTGAACCGGATGGTCGTGCAATTGTACCTTGAAGCCGCCGGCCACCATGTAACCGTGGTCGGCAATGGCGCGGAAGCGCTGGAAGCCGTTCGGACAGGTCATTTCGACCTCGTGCTGATGGATATTCAGATGCCGGTCATGGACGGGCTCACCGCAACCCGGGAAATCCGCGCCCTGGCCAGTCCGGCCTGTGACATTCCGATCATCGCCCTGACGGCGAATGCGATGGCGGGTGATCGGGAACGCTACATGGCGGCGCACATGGACGACTATCTGACCAAGCCGATCGACCCGGGCGCGCTCCTGGGGACCATCTCCCAGTATTGCCCAGCCGGAGCGATGCCTGTTCTGGCGGCCGCCCAGTAGGTCCGGCTTCCACCGCTGGCGGAAGGTCGGAACGTCCGTGTGCCGACCGGTCTGTCGCGCGCTGTCCACCAAGAAAACAATGGACGGCCGTCGCCTCGCGGCGGTCGCCCGACGGGCAATCTTTACGCCTTGATCGTCATCGCCGGGCTTGTCCGGGCCACCCATGACCGCCGTCGTCGCGGAACCATCATCGGAGGCGCCGCCAGAACGGGGTGTTCTGTCGGGTGGGGAGGTCTGGGCAGGGGTGGTGGTCGTCAGCGCGGTGGGCGCGGCGGCGGGCGGGCCAGGCTGCGGAATGCCAGGGGCCTCGTGGGCGGCGCGGAGGCGGAGCTCAGGAGCGCGGCCTTGGGCGCGGGCGGTCGGGGTCGGGTGAGCACCGCGGCGGCGGCGGCTGGCGTGGCCAGGGCCTTGGGCGGGTCTGTTTTCGTCCGGGCGAGGAGGTCGCGAAGGGTGGGCAGGGTCTGCGCCGCGACCTTGGCCGGGAGACGGTCGGCGAAGCGCTCGGCGTCCCTGGCGACGAGGCCCACGGTGGCCAGAAACCGGGAAAGGCTGACGGGTTCGTAGTCGCGGTCGCGCTCGTACTCCGCGCGGTCATCCTGGCGATCGAGGCGCTCGGCGGACTCGGCTCGCTCGACCTGGAACGTCTCGGCTGTTTCGACTTTGAGCGTTTCGGCCTTGGCCGACTTCAGCTCCGTCGCGGCCGTCAGCTTCGGCGGATCGCGCAGGGTGTGGGAGAGCCGGATGCCCAGGCGCACGCCCTGGCAGCCGCGATGGAAGGCGTCGGACAGTTTGATGAGGGCGTGCTTATCGGTCTCGGCCTTGGCCGCCTCGCCCAGCGCCATGCTGATCGTGGTGGCGCAATCGACCAGCATCGCCAGACTCTGGATCTCATGTTCGGTGCGGGCGTCGATGGCGTCGAGCATGGGAACAAAGATAGAACATAAATTTTGGATCGTCAAGTGGCGCTAGGCGGTGGTCCCTTGCCTTCCCTGGCGGCGACGTCCCAAGCTGCATCCATGAGTGAAACGCCCAAACCCCCGCAAGCCGGGCCGGCAGAGCCCCGTGTGGCCGCCACCATCCTGCTCCTGCGCGACGCGCCCGAGTTCCAGGTCCTGATGGTCAAGCGCCATCACCAGATCGACTTCGCCTCCGGGGCGCTGGTGTTCCCGGGCGGCAAGACCCACGCCGGCGACATGGACCCGGCCTGGGCCGACCATTGTGTCGGCTGGCACGCCTTCGACGACGAGCAGCGGATGTTGCGCATCGGCTCCATTCGCGAGTCGTTCGAGGAGGCCGGCATCCTGATGGCCGAGCATCTGGACGGCCGCCACTTCGCCGACGCCTGCGACCTGAAGGTGCGCGAGGCGGTGGACCGGGGCGAGACGGCGTTCATCGATGTGGTGCGGGAGCTGGGGGTGAAGCTGCGGCTGGATTCGCTGACGGTGTTCGCCCGCTGGATCACGCCCACGATGATGCCGAAGCGCTTCGACACCTGGTTCTACTGCGTCCGCGCCCCGGCCGACCAGGTGGCGGCCTGCGACGGACGCGAGACGGTCGATGCCGAGTGGATTGCGCCGGCCGAGATCCTGCGCCTCGAACAGGCCGGTGAGCGGACCGTGATCTTCCCGACCCGGATGAACGTACAGCTGCTGGCCGAGGCGGTGAGCGCCGCCGACTGCGTCGCCCGCGCGGACGCTCGCACCTTGGTGACGGTGCTGCCGGTGGTGGAGAAACGCGGGGAGGGCCGGTTCCTGGTCCTGCCCTCGGACGCCGGCTATGGCGAAGTGGCCGAGCCGATGGAGCGGATCGGGGGCTGAGTCCAACCCCGCTCCGAGCGTCCCGGCGAATGCCGGGATGCAGATGGATGGCGGAGCGGTGGATGCGAAAAGCGCCGCGATGATCCGGCCGGCGCGGCGCTTTGCGATCTGGATCCCGGCGTTCGCCCGGACGGTCGGGTTGCGTGGAGCTTACGCCTCGAACGCCTTGATGCGGCTCTCGAGATCCTGGACCAACGCCTTGCCCACCGGGTGATCCTCGTCCTTGATGTCGTCGCGGGCGGCGGCCGTGATGGCGTCGATGTGGGCGTCGATCAGCGACATCGGCGCTTCGAGGCGCTTGGACTTATCGTCGATCAGGCGGCAGAGCAGGCCGGCGACGCGGGTGATGAGCGGGAAGCCGTAGGTGGCGCCGAGACCCTTCAGGTCGTGGGCGCGCAGGTAGAGGTGTTCCATGTTCTCAGTGGTCACGCCCTCGGCGCGCATCGTCTGGCGGGAGCCTTCGAGCTTGGTGATTTCGTCGTTGAGCCATTGCGCGAAGTTGCCGGACAGGCTCTTCAGCGCCGCTTCGGCCTTGGCGATCGCCGCCGGGTCGATGGTTCCGAGTCGGCCGCCGCCTACCTTGAGGCGCAGCGCGCCGGGGGCCTGGAACATCGGGCCGGGTCTGGACTCGCTCACGTCATTGTCTCCTGGCGATCGCAGCCGGAAGGTAGGATGAACCGGTTAATAACCGGTATTGGTGAAGGCCGGCAGGGCTAAGGCTGAGGTCGCTGAATCAGGCGGAAAACTGCTCCGAAAGCACGCGTTCCTCGAGGCTGCGGCCCGCGTCGAACAGCATGGTCAGCGACACTTCGCGATCCTCGGCGATGTAGACCTCGACGACGTTCTTGGCCTCGAAATTATCGGCCACGGCGCTCACCGGCCGCTTTTCGCCCTCCAGCACCTCAAGGCGCAGCCGGGCGGTGTGGGAGAGCAGGGCGCCACGCCAGCGGCGCGGGCGGAAGGCGCTGATCGGGGTGAGCGCCAGGATCTTGGCGTCCATCGGGATGATCGGGCCGTGGGCCGAAAGGTTGTAGGCGGTCGAGCCCATGGGCGTGGAGATCAGCGCGCCGTCACAGATCATCTCCGACAGCCGCACCTTGCCATCGACGCTGATGCGCAGCTTGGCCGCCTGGCGCGTGGTGCGCAGCAGGCTGACCTCGTTGAAGGCCAGCGCCTCGTGGGTCTCGCCGTCCACGTCCACGGCGTTCATACGCAGCGGATGGATGACGGCCCGCTCAGCGGCGTTGATGCGGCCCAGCATGTCGTCCACGCTGAACTCGTTCATCAGGAAGCCGACCGAGCCGCGGTTCATGCCGTAGAGCGGCTTGCCCGAGTGCATCAGCGCGTGGACGGTCTCCAGCATGAAGCCGTCGCCGCCCAAAGCCACGATGACCTGGGCGGCCTCCAGGCCCGCATCGCCATAGCGGGCGGCGAGGCTTTCACGCGCCTCGATCGCCTCCGGCCGGTTGCTCGACACAAAGGTGAGTCGGGTGACGAAACTGGCTTTGCTCATGGCCGGGCAGAAATGCTGAAGCCGAGGGTCCTGTCAAACGAACGCGGGGCCCTGTCCATCGAACGCGGGAGCAGGCAGCGGCGCGGCTCAGCTCCACACTATCGCACCGGCGGCCTGACGGAAGGCGGCGCCGGCGACTTCGGTGGACACCGGGGCGAAGGCCACCGAGGCCTTGCGCGCCCCCTCCGCGCCGCCGCCGGGGCGGCCGTTGTTGAGCCCGCGGGTCATTTCCAGGATGTCCGGGAAGACGCTGCGGTCGATTCCCACCGCCGCGCAGGCCAGGGCCAGGAGCTCCGGGCGGTCCGAATCGATCGTTGCCTGCACCTGCCGGGCGTCGAAGCGGCCAAGGACCGCCAAGGCGCTGGAAAACAGGCCGAGCCGGCCTTCGCGCAGCGCACGCACCAGATAGCCAGGCCGAAGCTGGCCGGCCGCATGCAGCTTGTCGATCAGCCTCTGCTCCATGGCTTCGCGCTCGCCTTCGCGACTGGTGCGGGGGGTCGTTTCGAGGGTGACCGCGTTGTGAGCCTCGGCGATAGACGAGGCCAGGGCTTCGTCCAGGACGGCGACATCCAACCGGAAGCGGTCGGCCAGGCCCTCGCGCAGCGCCAGGCCGACCCACAGATAGAGGCGCTTGGCCAGCTGGCTGGTGAGGCGGGGATGCTGCGAGAGCGGTGTGCGCATCGCCGCGATGTGGCGCGCGGCCTCAACCAGTTCCTCCATGTCGGAGGGCGAAAGTTCGGCGGTATGGTTGCCGGCGAGCGCGGTCAGGACGGCGGGCTCCGCCTGTTCCAGGATGGCGCCGATGACGGGCTGCGACAGGTTCGGGCGACGGGCGACCTCGATCTGGTGCTCGATGGTCGCCTCTAGGAGGAGCCGCACGAGGTCGATATCCTTGAGCACCGGGCTCTGGGAGATGATCGGCCGGGCGATCTCGATGTCGTCGAGCGCCAGGACGTTGATCAGGGCGTTGGGCGCCCAATCGGCGGAGGCCAGCTTCTGGGAGAGGCGGTGACGGATATCGCGCTCGGCCTCGACCACGAGGCTCATGAAGATGGAGGACAGCAGCGACTGGATGGCGTGGGTCTTCATCGCCTCGCCGCTGTGCGGCGTGTCGCACAGGTCCACGATCGCCAGCAGCAGGCGCTCACGGTCCGCCGGCTGGCGGCTCTTGGCGAGATCGAACAGACTTTCGCTGCTCAACGCGAGACTCAACGCCGGATCCCTCCATTCTAAAGTGAACGCGGCTGGGGCTGAATGTGGGCGAGCACGATGAAGACATGCTTAAGGCTAAGCTTCGATTGAAGGAACGCGACATCATGGCAGCACCGCTGATCCTGGCGCTGGACCAGGGCACCACCAGTACGCGGGCGATCCTGTTCGCCGCCGATGGGACGGCGCTGGCCGAGGCCGGGCGGCCGTTGCGCCAGACCTATCCGCGGGACGGCTGGGTCGAGCACGACGCGGAGGAAATCTTCGAGGCCTCGGTGGCGGTGCTGAAGGCGGCGCTGGAGACTTCGGGCCGCACCGCCGGCGAGGTCGCCGCCATCGGGATCACCAACCAGCGCGAGACGATCGTGGTGTGGGAAAAGGCCACGGGCCGGCCGATCCACAACGCCATCGTCTGGCAGGACCGGCGCACCGAGCCCCTTTGCGCCAAGCTGCGGGACGCGGGGCGGGAGGCGCGGGTGACGCAGATCACCGGCCTGCTGCTCGACCCCTATTTCTCCGGGACCAAGCTGGCGTGGCTGCTGGACAATGTGGTGGGCGCGCGGGCGGCGGCGGTGGCGGGCGAACTGCTGGCCGGCACCATCGACGCCTGGGTGATCTGGAAGCTGACCGGGGGCCGGGTCCACGCCACCGACGCCACCAACGCCTCGCGCACCCTGCTGTACGACATCCGGGCCGGGGACTGGTCGGCGGAGATGGGCGCGATGCTGAACGTGCCGCTGGGGATGCTGCCGGAGGTGCACGACTGCGCCGGAGACTATGGCGAGACCTCGGTGCTGGGGTCGCCGGTCCCGATCCGCGGCGTGGCCGGGGACCAGCAGGCGGCGCTGATGGGGCAGGGCTGCGTGCGGCCCGGCGAGATGAAGGCCACCTACGGCACCGGCTGCTTCATGCTGCTCAACACCGGCGAGGCGGCGCCGGTGTCGCAGGCGCGGCTGCTGACCACGGTGGCGGCGCGGGTCGGGGGGCGGACCACCTATGCGCTGGAGGGCGCGATCTTCATCGCCGGCGCCGCGATCCAGTGGCTGGGCGAGGGCCTGGGGATCGAAGGCGGGCCGCAGGCGGCCGAGGCGCTGGCGGCGCAGGCCAATGACGAGCTGGGCGTGGTGCTGGTGCCGGCGTTCACGGGGCTGGGCGCGCCGTGGTGGGACGCCAACGCCCGTGGCGCGCTGTTCGGGCTGACGCGGGACGCGGGGCTGGCCGAGATCGCGCGCGCCGCTTTCGACGCCTGCGCGCTGCAGACCCGCGACCTGATCGAGGCGATGCGGGCCGACGCGCCACGGGCCTTTGCCGGCGAGGTCGAACTGCGGATCGACGGGGGCATGTCGCGCAGCGCCTGGTTCAGCCAGAGGCTGGCGGACCTGACCGGCGTCGGGGTCTGTCGGGCGACCTATCAGGAGACCACGGCCCTGGGCGCGGCGCTGTTCGCGGGCGTGGGGGCCGGGGTGTATCGCGACGTGCTCGAGGCGGCCGGCGCGCGCCCTAAGACCGAAGGGTACACGCCGGCGCTCGCCAGCGACCGCCGCGAGCGGGCCTATGGACGCTGGCTGGATGCGGTGAGGCGGGTGCGGTCTTAAGCGGAAAGCTCAGTCAACCCGTTGAGGCCGAAACCACGCATGCCAGGGCGGAGCTAGGTATAGGACGCGACAGCCTACAGCACATCGCCGTCGCGCAGATGCAGATGCCAACCGTCCGGTCGCCGCAGGATGAGGCGGTCGTGCTGGAAAAGCAGAGCCATCGGCGGTGCATCAATCAAAAATGTCGAAGAAGTCGCGACGCTTCTTCTTGCGATAGCCGTCGTCGTCGCGATCGTATCGGCCTGGATTCTCCGAACGGTATTCACCCTGGTGGACGGGTCGCGGATAGCCGGGCGCAGGTGGCGCCTGACGCTCCAGCGCCTCTCCGGCGGATATGAGTTTCTCCAGTTCGCCGCGGTCCAGCCAGACGCCGCGACAGGAGGGGCACATGTCGAACTCGACCCCGTCGCGGTTAACGGTCGTCATCGAGGCATTGTCATTGGGGCACATCAGCAGCGGCATCGTTTCATCTCCCAGGAAAAAGCGTCAGCGCCGCTGGCCAAGGAAGGCCAGCAGAAACTGGAACAGGTTCACGAAGTCGAGGTAGAGGCTCAGGGCGCCAAAGCTGGTGGCGGAGCCCAGCGCGGCCTTGTCGCCGCCGAGCTGGTAGTAGGTCAGCTTCAAGCGTTGGGTGTCATGAGCCGTCAATCCGGCGAAAATGAGTACGCCGACGCCGCTGATCATCAGCATCAACAGCGATGACTGCAGCACCAGGTTGACCAGACTGGCGATAAGCAGACCGACGACGCCCATAATCAGGAAGGCGCCGATGCCGCTCAGGTCCCGCTTCGTGGTGTAGCCATAGAGGCTAAGCGCGCCAAAGGCTGTGGCGGTGACCAGGAACGTCGAGGCGAGGCTCTGACCTGTGTACCGCAAGGCCAGCGCCCCGAACGATGCGCCGATCAGGGCCACGACCGTCCAGTAGAGAGCGCTGGCGCTCCTTCCAGAAGCGTTTCGCATCAGGAAGGCCGAGCCCAAGAGGACCACGAGCGGCGCGAACACGAGGATCGTGCCCGCCAGGGTGTAGCCTGAGAGACGACCGTCCGAGACGATGAACAGGGCGTTGCGCGCCGGCGCCCAGGAGGACGTGGTCCAGGCCAGGCCAGCCGAGACCAGAAGGCCGAGGGCCATCTTGTTGTAGACGCCGAGCATGAACCCACGCAGCCCGGCGTCGATCGCCATGTTGGGCTGGGCCAGGGCGTGGTCCAGGGTCGGATTCAACTTTTCCATGGGAGCTCCCTTCAAGGGCTAGGAATGAGCTGCCGGCGGGACTGTCGCAGGGACGCCCGGGCGGGTTCGCCAGAGTGACCAGGCGATCCCCCCGGCGAGGATGGCGAAGGTCACGCCCAGCGAAACCCCGGCCGGAAACTTCTCCCACCCGAGCAGGTCAGCGACGAAGATCTTCGAGCCGATGAAGATCAGCAGCACGGCCAAAGCCTGCTTGAGGTAGGCGAAGCGATGGATGATGGCCGCCAGGGCGAAATAGAGCGCGCGCAGGCCAAGGATCGCGAAGATATTGGAAGTATAGATGATGTAGGGGTCAGTGGTGATCGCGAAGATCGCCGGAACCGAATCCACCGCAAAGATGACGTCGGCGATCTCGATAAGCAGCAAGGCCATGAACACGGGCGTTACATAGGTCGCCAGCCGCCCGGTCTTTTGATCCGGCAGCCTGACGAAGAAGCGTTCTCCGTGCAGGTCGTCGGTGACCCGCAGCCGGCGCCTGACGAAGCGCAGCAGGGGATTGTCGGCCAGGCTGTGGGACTTGTCGGCCATGGCGAGCATCTTGACGCCCGTGAAGACCAGGAAGGCGGCGAAGACATAGAGGAGCCAGGAGAACTCGGCGACGAGCGCGGCGCCGCCGGCGATCATGATGGCGCGCAGGACAATGACGCCCAGAATGCCCCAGAACAGCACCCGGTGCTGATACTTCTGGGGGATGGCGAAGTATCCGAAGATCATGGCGATGACGAAGACATTGTCCATCGCCAGGCTCTTCTCGACCACGAACCCCGTCAGGTACTCGATCCCCGACTGGGCGCCGAGGGTGAACCAGATCCATCCCCCGAATCCGACGCCGAGGGTCAGATAGCCGAGCGACATCAGCAGGCTTTCCCGCACGCCGATGTCGCGGTGCTTTCGGTGCAAGACACCGAGATCGAGCACCAGCAGCGCGACCACGAGGGCGAAGAAACTCGCCCACATCCAGACCGGCTTTGACAGAAAATCCTGAGTTAGAAAGTCCATATAGGCTCCGGTGCGCGTCGGGTGATCAAACGCGAATGTCGAACGTGTGAGGGCTCACGCGACGCAAGGTCATGTGGTCTTGAAGGGCGGTGACAGGCTCGACACGCCGTTCGGTCGGGCTGCTGCGGTTG
Organism: Phenylobacterium deserti; assembly: GCA_943332615.1. Classification (GTDB taxonomy): domain Bacteria; phylum Pseudomonadota; class Alphaproteobacteria; order Caulobacterales; family Caulobacteraceae; genus Phenylobacterium; species Phenylobacterium deserti_C. The sequence continues at coordinate 3,821 of CALQQB010000009.1, read as the reverse complement.
CCTGCGGCCTGGCTGACGGTTTGGGTCAGCTGGGGGGACAAGGCCGCGGCCCAGGGAGATACGAGGGGAGGCCCGATCCTCATGGCGCACGACCTTCATCCGCCACGATGTCGAAGGCGGCAGGTGGCAGTTCCAACAGTTCGCAAAGTCGCAGGACGACATCGCGCTCTTCTGCGTCGAAGCCCCCGTCGGCCTCGGCGACGGCGCAGGCGGTCTCCACCAGCAGCCGCGCGGGGCCCGCTCGTCCAGCGAGGCGTCCAACCGCCGTCTCAGCCGCCGCGACGCCGTCGTCGAGATCTCGATCGAAGCGTTCGTTCAGGGTCTCGAACCCAAGCAGAACTTCTTGAACGCCGAATACCGCCACAGCAGGCGATCTGCGCATGCGTTCGATCATGCGCTGGCGTTCTTCCGACGTGACCCAACCATCGGCCTGGGCCACGAGGGCGCAAGCGGCGATGAGCGCGTCCATCTCGATCTCATCGCCTGGAGTCCAGACGTCGGTCGCCGAGATGGCGGGTGGAGTTCGGTGTTTTTGAGCAGCAAATGTCATTGGCGCCTCGTGAGCGGTTCAGATTGTTGATGGATAGTTGGCTAGCGTCTGCGCGACCTGGCCGGCTGAAGGGCGAGGTCGCGGCCCCACATCGAGGGGCGCAGCGTCCGCGGTCCGCTGAACCGCCAAAGCCCGGCGCCCGGAGGCCTGTCTTGCCGGTAAACGCGAACGGCGTGGCGGTTGCGCCTGACCTTGGGAGGCGTGAAGGCCGCCTGCACCAGCAGGCGAAGGCGACGCAGACGCGCAAGTATGATGGACATTATGGAGCCACTCCTTCTCGAGGAGGGCGCGCTCGACGCTAGGGCGTCGGTGTTCGAAGGGGGAGAGGAAAGCCGAACCCCATCATCGAGCGCACCCGATGCGATCCGACATCACGATCACAATGATCGCCAGAGGGGCCCGGGCCGCATTTGCAGAGTGCCTAAACCGGCTCCGGATTGCCAATAAGAAGCGATGATACGGTTCATAACCATCGCTTATGGAAGTCGAGAGTGCATTTCAGGCTGAGAGGATGGCAGAGATCTTTGAGCGCCGGCTCTGGCTGCACGCTGTTGCGCTTCACTGCGCTGTAAGGCCCCGCTCTAGCGCGCGCAGAACTTCCTGGGCCAGCAGCTTGGCTGGGCCATCTGCCGCCCCACGCGCAGTCACCAGGGCGATTTCGCTGTCGGCAAGCTTCGGCAACGGGTCGCCGATGACGATGAGTTCGCGCGGAGCCATGGCGAGCGGCAGCACGCCGACGCCGAGCCCAGCACGCAGGGCCGCCATCTGGCCCGCGAGACTGGGCGAGGTGAAGGCGGCGCGGAAGGGAATGTCCGCGTCCTGCAGGGCCGCCAGAGCCCGTTTGCGATAGATGTCGGGCGCTGGCGCAATAATCAGCGGCAGGGGTAGCGCCTCAAGGATCGCGGCGTCCAGCGTGACCCAGACCAAGGGCTCGCGCCAAACACGAACCCCCAGCTCGGGGCCGACCGGTTCGCGTTTGATGAGCGCGAGATCCAGCAGGCCTCGGGACAGTTGGTCCAACAGGTTTGCAGTGTAGTCCGCCGTCACCGCGAGCGTGATGCGCGGATGGCTGCGGGCGAAAGCCCCCAGAATAGCCGGCAGGTGCAGCGTTGCGATGTCTTCCGGAGCGCCGAACCGGACCTCGCCTTCAAGATCGCCCTCGCCAAGGCTCGCGACGATCTCATCATGCAACCTGAGCAATCGCCTCGCCTGTGGCAGCAAGCCAGCGCCCTCGATTGTCACGCTCGCGACCTTGCCTGCGCGATCGATCAGTGGCGCGCTCAGTTGATCTTCCAGGCGCCGTATCTGGAGGCTGATCGCTGGTTGCGTCCGACCCAGCAGCACGGCAGCCCTCGTGAAGCTACCGGTTTCAACAACGGCGATGAAGGCGCGCAGCAGCTCAATGTCGAGGTTCACCAAGCGGTGGGGCATGCCACAACCGTTCACTATGAAACCCATCATCACAATAGGCTGGAAGGATGTCACGGTCGAGGTGACTGAGGACGCGCTTCGGTTCCCCGGTGACATATGTTCGATTTCGGCCCCGGCTTCGCGCTTCTGACGACGCCAGCAATTCTGTTCTTCTTCCTCGGACCTGCGGCGGGGTTCGCACGATCCGACCTTGTTGTTCCTGGAACCGCCTCATCGCCGAGCCAGACCGCATCCAGCCCCTCGGCGCGCGGCCGTGGGCGCGCTGTGGTGAAACTTAAAGGGAATTAGTATAGATCGGAACTTGACGGCGTACGTGATAAGTCACCTGAGCTGAACAGAGCGGTGGTGGGGCGTCGGGAGCTAAAGATGGACACGCGGACCTATGATTATCGCGAAGGTCTGAAGGAGTTCTACCAGGGCGAAATCTTGGGTGAAGCCTTCTACTCGGGACTGCTCGAGACGACCGAAGACCCGTTTGAGCGCCTCAAGATCGCGCACCTCCTCCAGCTTGAGACAGAAACTAAGGCGTGGCTAAGGCCCCACCTGCTCTCGGCTGGCGTGAGCGTGGTGGAACCCGCCGCCTTGCGCGAGCGTGGCCTGGGCTTCGCACAAGCACAGTCCTCCGACTGGGGTGACAAGATGAGGAGTCTGGCGGACGGGATCGAGACCGTGTTCGCCAGCCTCTACGGTCGCTACGGCGATGCAGCCCGCTCCCGAGGTCGCGCGGACGAGGCAGCCGTCTGCGATTTCATGGTGGAACACGAGATGGCTCAGGTCGAGTTCGCGCGCCTCGACTTGGCGGGGCGACCCCTTGAGCAGGTGTTGGCGCCCCTGCGAAGGCACAGCAAACACCTTCTCCCGATTGCAGGTTGATGATGCCTGTCCAGGTCCGTGCGGTTTGTGGTGATTCCGGTCCGATCTAGACCAGCCGCACCGCCGGGCTGGCTGCCGCCGCGCGGCTGCTCAGGCGGCCGACAACCTCCGTGTGGTGGAAGCCCGCAGCGCGCGCCGCGGACAGGACCGCTTCGGCCGCCTCCGGCGCCACGGCGATCAGCAGGCCGCCGCTGGTCTGGGGGTCGGTGAGGAGGTCGCGGCGCCAGTCGGGGACGCCCAGGGTGTCTTCGACCTTCGCGCCATAGCTGTCCCAGTTGCGGGTCGAGGCGCCGGTGCGGACGCCGGCGCGGACCAGGGCTTCGACGCCGGCCAGCAGCGGTGGGGCCTCGGCGTCGAGCTCGGCGACGAGGCCGGAACCGCTCGCCATCTCCAGCGCATGGCCGATCAGGCCGAAGCCGGTGACGTCGGTGACGGCGTGGACGCCGGGCATCTGGCCCAGGTCGCGGCCCAGGACGTTCAGCTGGGTGGTCGATGCGATCAGGGCGGCATAGCCGGCGGGGTCCAGGCGGTCCTGCTTGAAGGCGGCCGAGAGCACGCCGACGCCCAGGGCTTTGGTGAGGATCAGCACGTCGCCGGCGCGGCCGCCGCGGTTGGTGAGCACGCGGTCGGGGTGGACGAGGCCCAGGGCCACAAGGCCGTAGATCGGCTCGACGCTGTCGATGGAGTGGCCGCCCGCGACCGGCACGCCCGCGGCGGCGCAGACCGAGGCGCCGCCGGCCAGGATCTGGCCGATGGTCTCGACGCTGAGCTTCGCCACCGGCATGCCGACGATGGCCAGGGCGAAGATCGGCGTCCCGCCCATGGCGTAGACGTCCGACAGCGCGTTGGTGGCCGCGATCCGGCCGAAGTCGAAGGGGTCATCGACCACGGGCATGAAGAAGTCGGTGGTGGCGACCAAGGCCTGGGTGTCGTTCAGCCGCCATACGGCGGCGTCGTCGGAGGTCTC
>CALQQB010000008.1 GCA_943332615.1 Phenylobacterium deserti | reverse complement strand
GGAACGCCTCACGGGCCTCGGCAAGAATATCGTCGTCGGACACAGGCAAAGCCTCCGATGTACAAAGCGCATAGCAAAGGGCCCGCACGCGCGAGCCCGGCGGGTGGAAAGGCGGCCGTCCCTCTCGGGATCGCAGGCCGCGATGGCTTGGATCAAAACGCGCGGAAGGCTCCGCCCGCCGCAGCGGTCGCACTCATTGGCGCTGACAGACACCTACCGAATTCGAGCGTCCCTAAGGAAGCAGACGTCAACACCCGTCAGGCGCCCGCGCCTCGTTCCCAACGCAGCACACTAGACTCTGAGCGCCGAGGGTCAGGACTCAATTCGCTGCCAAGAATTTCAAAAATTTCCGCTCATCCCGGCGAATGCCGGGACCCAGATCTCCAGGCTCGACGGCAGATTGGAGACGCGCGAAGCTCCTAGAACCCGCCCTCACGTCATTCAATCTGGGTCCCGGCTTTCGCCGGGATGAGCGGTACTGAGTACGGACCCTAGCGCCGCGTCTCAGCAGAACCCTTCAGCACGGCGACGTCCGTCCTGACGTCGGCGAGCTGCGTCGAGATCGCCTCCAGCTTAGCGACGACCTTTTCGTTTCCGGCGCCGACTTGACCGAGCAGAAAAAAGAACCCCGTCGCCAAGGCGCCCAGGACGAACACGGCGCTGCCAATGGTCGCCGTCAGCACCTGCCGCACGTCGCCGCGCAACTCGCCCAGCCGGGTCTCCACAGTCTGTTGCCAGGGGTCCATGCCGTCAGATGTGCGCCCTCTACCTGGCGGATTCAATGCTCCAGGCGCCTTGGGGTCTTCGGCGCCGAGACGCCGCTTTGCCTCTGCCCTTGAGCTCAGGCCTGCCGATCGAACCATGCGCCCAATCCGATCCCGCCAGTCGCACTCATCAACGATGACGAGAACCTACCGAATTCGCGCGCGAATGTCAAGACAAAACGTGAACAAACGCCACGCCGCTTGTTCACCTGTCCTCCTCCGCCGCGTCGCGATCCAGCTCCGCCACCAGCCGCCGCAACCGCGCCAGATCGTCCGCCGACACCGCCCGCTCCCGGGTGAAATGGTCCACCAGCTGCGCCAGCTGGCCGCCGAACAGCCGGTCCAGCAGCCCCTGGCTCTCCGCCGTCACCCACTGGGTCCGGGCCAGCAGCGGCACATAGACCACCACGCCCCGCCGCCGCTCCGATCGCAGCGCGCTCTTGCGGATCAGCCGGTGGATCAGGGTCCGCACCGTCGCCTCGCCCCAGCCGTTGGCGGGGCCGAGGGCGGCCAGCATCGGCTCGACCCCGGCCCCCTCTCCGCCCGCCTCGACGCCATCCCACACCACGGTCATCACCTGGCTCTCGGCCGCAGTGATACGGATCGGTCCGGATCCCTTCTCCGCCACGGGCTCAGGCCGCCGCGCGGCGGATCCGGCCTTCCAGGTGCCGCTCGCAGGCCACCGCCACCGTGGTCGCCAGCAGGCCCAGCATCACCGCCAGCGCCGCCTCGGCCCAGCCGGGCGCCATCACGGTGATCGTCGGCGCCGGGCGTACGTTGGAGATCCCCAGGAAGCCGCTGAAAAGGGTATAGCTGGCCGCTAGCAGGCCCAGCGGCGAGGCCGCCGAGCGCACGATCCTCAAGCGACCCAAGGCCCCGGCCAGCCCCTTGGCGTCGGCCTGGCCCACCTTCGGCAGGCTCATCGCCCAGATCGCCAGCGAGGCCAGCACCGAGACCGCCAGGATGACGAACACTAGCTGCACCTCGACCGCGGCGTCGCCGAACACCCGACCCACCGTCAGTCGCTCGGCCACCGGCACGACAGCATAGGCCGCATCCTGCGCCCAGGCGTTTCCGCCCGCCAGCGCGGCCGGCGCCGCCAACCACCCCATCCAGAACCCTGCCTTGCGCATGTCGCCTCCTGTTTCTTACATCTGTAGAAACACAAAGCTACACTTGTAATACATCCTGTCAAGCCGCCGCCTCGAAGGCCCCGGCCTTCAGTACGGGCGCGGGCCCGACAGCATCAGGCGAAGGTAGAGAATGGCCACGACGGCGACCGCGACCGCGCCCACCGGATGGGCCTCGGCCAGGTCCAGCGCCTGGCGCGCATGTCCGAGCTCGAGAGCCCGCCGCACATAGTCCAGCATCCGCGGTCTCCTTTCCACGGCGTCCCGTCGCCATGCTCGGGCGACAAGCCTAACGGGCCATCAACCTCGATCCTTAATTTGTGCCGCCCGCGCCTCACCCCATCCACGACTGCGCCCCGCCCGCCGGTCGCGGCCGCGCCTGTCGCCGGTCCCGCACCGCCTGACGGTTCAGCGCATACTCCCCGAACGCATCGGCCCCGTGGCTGGCCTGATCGTGCAGCGGCCCGGAATAGCTGTGCGTCGCCCGGTTCCACCGCTTGCGATAGGCCCGCAACCGCTCCAGCCCCACGGCGCACCGCACTGCGTCGAACCAGCACAGCGGGATCATCAGCCGCGCCGCGTTCACCCGCTCCTCCGGGTGGGCGGCCACGCCGACGCTGATCCGCGTCAGCCCCAGCGACCCCAGGGTCTCGTAGCGGCTACGCCCGGTGCCCAACTCGCGCACCATCACATCGTGCGGCAGGTGGTGTGTCCCCCACACCCAATCCCTCGGCCCCAGCGCCTGTCGCACCACCGCCTCCAGCCCCTCGCCGCCGACCTCGAAATAGTCGACCACCCGGATCTCACGCCCCGCCTGCTGGAAAAACCAGACCGCCGTATAGTCGTCGATGCCCAGGTCCCACGCCGTATCCACCGGCAGCGAGGGGTCCACCGGCGCCCGCCCGATCCGTCCCGCCCGGTCGGCCGCGCCCAGCAGGCTGGCATAGTAGGCGCCCGGCGCCGCCGCATCGAAGTCCACCAGATATTCCGAGGCGAACCGCGCCTCCCCTTCCTCCTGCGAGCCCAGTTCCGCGACCAGTTCCTGCCGCTCGTTCTCCAGCTCTTCCGGGGTGTAGACCGCTGTGTCCCGCGCCGAGCACCGCTGGGTGAACCACGCCTGCGGCCGCCCGGCCCGGCTCTCGAACGCCCGGGTCGCGTGGTTGCGCCCGCGTGGCGTCCACAGGAACAGCGCCCAGCCCTTGTTCTCCAGCAGGATCGGCCGCACGTGCGCCCAGGCCTCCGGCTTGGCCAACGACCACTCCGAGAACACCACCCCGGCCACCGACGCGCCCACCAGGCTGTTGAAGTTGTCCGACCCCAGCACCTGCCAGGTGGAGCCGTTCCCGAACTCCACCATCATCTCCGCTTCCTTGAAGGTGGGGCTCAGCTCGGGCGGGAAAGCCTCCTCAATCCGCCGCTTGCCGGTGTGGGGGTTTACCGCATCCCAGATCGCCTTGCGGCCTTGGGATATCTCAGGGAGCAGGTGCCAGTAGTTGCCGGGGCGAGCGTTCACCGCGTAACCCGCCCAGTGCAGCGCGACCTCATCTTTGCCCCAACGCCTGTGGGCCACGATATCGGCGCGCTTCACCTCCCTGAGGAGCGCCTTCCACAACGCCAGCTGATGCTGCCGCGGCTTCCAGGTCAGTGGCAGCGCCAGTTCGGTCTCGGGCGCCGCCATCAGTTGGCGTCCCGCGGCGGAATTTCACGAATCTCCGGCCGGCCGTCTGGCCCCACGACCTCTTCGAAATGGCGCACCCGTATGACCAGGCGGCGGGACGGCGGCTCCGCCGCCTCGGCCTTTGCCCCATACCGATGCGGAGCGGCCTTGGCCGCCGACCACTGCAACGCCGCGATCCGCACCCGGTCGGCCGAGGCCGTGGCGGGCGTCGTGCCGCGAGCGACGGTCAGCAGCTCGTCCGCCGCCGTATCGGCGGCCATCTCTTTCGCCAGCGTCAAGGCCTCCGCGAATTCCGGGACCCGCTTCTTCCAGCCGTGTATGGCGCTTACCGACGGCATGCCCGCAGTTTGCAGACCTCCGACCAGCCTTCACCCTGCGCGATCCGGTTCAGGATGTCCTGGCCCACCGCCAGCGTGAACTCGACCCTGGGCTTGCGCCCGTTCAGCAGTTTCTCAACCGTCACCGGCGGGGTTCGCCTGGCCATGACATAGCTCCTTTCCGAAAGGGATTGATCAGCGGCCCGTCCGTCATGCGGACAGGCGATCGCGGTCGGTTTCGCGCCCGCCGTGGGGACACGCCACCGGCCAGGATCAGGGATCAGGGATCAGGGATCAGGGATCAGGGATCAGGGATCAGGGATCAGGGATCAGGGATCAGGGATGGATCGCGGTGGCCGCCCCGCTCCGGACGCACGCATCAACGCTGGCAGAAACCTACCGAATTCGCGCGCGAATGTCAAGACAAAACATGAACATCTGAAATGCGTGATCATGGGCTCGGATGTCATTGCGCCGCAGCATCTATGTGGGAATGGATGTTGCACTGCGAAGACCACCGCCGCCCCCGCGGCCCCATTTCGGAGCAAGCTCGCGATGTCGCCCGTCCAGATGCGCACCATCCCTGGCCTGTTCGTCGGCCGGCGTACCCTGCTCACCGCCGACCAGGCGCCGCGCGATCCCGCCGCCACGCCCTATGTCTGCGGCGCCTGCGCCGATGTGGTCGTCACCGCCACCGGTCGCGCCGCCCTGCACGACGTGGTCGTGAAATGCCGCTGCGGCGAGTTCAACCAGCTTTAGCGCAGCGCCGGACCTGCCCCCCGACGCCGACCTCCAGCCGATCGTCCCGGAGGCCCGCAACGCCGCCTAGACCACCAGGGCGTAGCTCGTACTCCGGCCGCCGGCGACGTCCTTGATGAGGATGCCCTGCCGCACCAGCGCATCGATATCGCGCAACGCCGTATCCTGGGATGACTGGGTCAGCGCGGCCCATTTCGAGGTGCTCAGCTTGCCTTCGAACCCATCCAGCAGGCGATTGATCACCTTGCGCTGCCGCGCGTTGAGGATCGCGCCCGCATGCGCGTCCCAGAAGCGCGCCTTGGTGAGGACACCGGCAAGGATGGCTTCCGCGCCGTCGAACGCGCGATCGAGGCAGGCCAGGAACCACTGCAGCCAGGCCGTGACGTCGCCGTCGCCCTTTTGGGTGAACTCCAGGATGTCGTAATAGGCGCGACGCTCCAGGCGGATCTGCGCGGAAAGGCTGTAGAAGCGCTGCGCACTGGCCTCGGCGCGCGCCAGCGCCATGTCGCCGACGGCGCGCGCAATCCGGCCGTTGCCGTCCTCGAAGGGGTGGATCGTCACGAACCACAGGTGGGCGAGCGCGGCCTTCAGCACCGGGTCGGTTGGCGGGCCGCCTTCGAACCAGTCGAGGAAGATGCGCATCTGCGCGTCGAGCGTGGCGGCGGCCGGCGCTTGGTAATGAACCCGTTCACGACCGACAGGGCCGGAGATCACCTGCATGGGGCCCTCGGCATCCGACCGCCAGGCCCCAACGGTGATCCTGGTCATGCCGCTGCGCCCGGTGGGAAACAGCGCGGCGTGCCACCCGAAGAGCCGCGCCTCGGTCAGAGGCTGACGGTGGTTCTGGGTCGCATCGAGCATCATCTCGACCACGCCCTCGACATGGCGCTCGACCGGCGCGAGCGCGCCGATATCCATGCCCAGACGGCGTGCGAGGGACGAGCGCACCTGATCCCTGTCGAGGATCTCGCCCTCGATCTCGCTGGATTTGACGACATCCTCGGTCAGCGTCTGCAGCACCGCTTCCGCACGCAGCGGGAAGCCCATCCGCTCCATACGCGCGAGCAATCGCCCCTGCCGGTGGCGCACGGCGCCCAGCGTGGCCTCAAGCGCGTCCGAACGCCACCGGAGGTCAGGCCACCCTGGCCGCTCATGGATGTAGGTCGGCATTTATCTCCGCGCCCTTTGCGGAGAATATCGCCGCCAATCTCCGCATCCGCAATTATAATCTCCGCATAATTCGCGGTAATTAGGCGCCTTAATCTCCGCAATTCCGAAATTTCGTTGGAAATTCAGTCTGCGAACATTCGACACGGCGCCACCGAGGCGCCAGCGTGGGCCATGACCGATTCGCCCCAGGGACGCCGGCGTGCCTGACTTCTACGAGTTCTTCGCCGGCGGCGGCATGGTCCGGGCGGGCCTGGGCGGCGGCTGGCGCTGCCTGTTCGCCAACGACTTCGACGCCAAGAAGGGCCTCGCCTACCAGGCCAACTGGGGCGCCGGCGGCGAGCTGACCGTGGGCGACATCCGCGCCCTCACCCCTGAAAACCTGCCGGGTGCGCCAGACCTGGTCTGGGGGTCTTTCCCCTGCCAGGACCTGTCCCTGGCCGGACATGGCGCCGGCCTGGCGGGCGCACGCTCCGGAACCTTCTACCCCTTCTGGGCCCTGATCCGCGGCCTGGCCGACGGCGGCCGCGCGCCGCGGCTGGTCGCCGTCGAAAACGTCTGCGGGACGCTGACCTCCCACGGCGGCCGGGACTTCGAGGCCATCTGCCGCACCTTCGCCGAGGCCGGCTACCGCTATGGCGCCCTGGTCATCAACGCCGACCTGTTCGTGCCGCAGTCGCGCCCGCGCCTGTTCGTCATCGGCGTCCGCAACGATATCTCGCTCCCCCCCGGGCTGCTGTCCCCCGGCCCCAGCGCGCCGTTCCACACCCCCGCGCTGCGCCGCGCGACCGACGCGCTGCCCGCCGCCGTTCGCCAGCCTCTGGTCTGGTGGAACCTGCCTGCGCCGCCGCGCCGCACCGTCACCTTCGCCGACCTGATCGAGGCCCATCCCGACAGCGTCGCCTGGCACACCCAGGCCGAGACCAAGGCGCTGCTCGATATGATGTCTGACCTGAACCTCGCCAAGGTGCGGGCGGCCATGCAAGCCGGCCACCGCCAGATCGGCGGGGTCTATCGCCGCACCCGCGTCGACGCGGCCGGCGCCAAGGCTCAGCGCGCCGAAGTCCGCTTCGACGACATCGCCGGCTGCCTGCGCACCCCGGCCGGCGGCTCCAGCCGCCAGACCATCCTGGTCGTCGACGGGCTGCGCGTGCGCTCCCGCCTGATCTCCGCCCGCGAGACCGCCCGCCTCATGGGCCTCGACGACGCCTACATTCTGCCCCGACGCTACAACGACGCCTACCACCTCACCGGCGACGGCGTCGCCACCCCCGTCGTCCGCCACCTGGCCCACCACATCTTCGAACCCCTGGCGCGGGACCCCCTGCCAGATCGCCTGGTCGCCTAGACCCTTCAGCGCTTAGGTTGGGTCAGTCTCGGCACACAGCCTGCTAGCCGGCCTGCGCCCACTTCCCCTCCAGCTCGTCGGCGATCACCGTGAAGCCGGCCAGGGTGGCGGGGCCGAAATTGGTGACGATGGCGACGTCGGTGGCGTCGCGGCCATAGGCCATCATGATCCGGCCGATACGGGGCTTGTTGTGGCGGGCGTCCAGGGTCCGCCACTGGCCGCCAAGATAGACCTCCATCCAGGCGCTGTAGTCCATCACGCCCTCTACCGGGATGCCGATGTCGCCGAGGTAGCCGGTGCAGTAGCGGGCCGGGATATTCATGCAGCGGCACAGGGTGATCGCCAGGTGGGCGTAGTCGCGGCAGACGCCCCGTTGCTCCTCGTGCGCCGCGAACGCGGTCTTGTCCGGGCGGGCGTGCTCATAGCCAAAGGTGATCCGCTCGTGGGCGTACTTCACGATGGCCTGGGCCCTGGCCCAGCCCGGCTCAACGTCGCCGAACAGCTTCCAGGCCAGGTCGTTCAGCGTCTCCGTCTCGCAGTAGCGAGATCCCAGGAGGAAGACGATCACATCGTCCGGCAACTGGTCGATCAGCGTCTGTCCAGCGTCGGGGAAGATCTCGTCGGGGAGGCCTGAGTCGCGGACCACGAAGTCCGCGCTGAGCGTCATGCGGCCCTGCGGCGCCAGGATCCGCGTGCACAGGTTTCCGAACTGGTCGCGGTACTGCCGCAGCGGCGCGTTCGGGTTGGTGTGGATGAGATCGGGCGTCTCAAGGTCCGCCAGCCGCTCGGGGCGGACGTTGAGCATCAGCAGCATCGGCGTCGGCGCCGGGCAGTCGTAGATGATTTCGTACCCGCACCGGATGCGCATGGAAGTCCTCTGAGGTCAGCGTCCTTGAGCAACTCTCAGATGGGACGCCGGTTGCACTGCGGCGCCACTGATCGTGACATCGACCTCGACATCCATGCCGAGGAAGTCGGAACTGAGGCCCGACCACGTTCCGTGGAGCGGAACGGCCGAACGCGGGTCGGCAACCTCGGCCACGCGGATCAGGTCGTGATTGCCGATGATGCCGTTGGTCGGGTCGAAATCGGTCCAGCCGCAGTCGGGCAGATAGACGCGGACCCAGGCGTGGGTGTGTCCGGCGCCGGTGCGCCCATCCTTGGCTGAGCCAGACCCATCCTTGGTCGAGCTGGAATAGACATAGCCAGAGGTGAACCGTGCCGCGAGGCCCAGGCCGCGGGCCGCCTCGACCATCAGCACGGCGTAGTCGCGGCAGCTGCCGCCCCGGCGCGCCAGGGTCTCGACCGGCGTCTGAGGCGGACCCTCCAGGCGCTTGCCATAGGTGAAGTCCGCACGGATCGCGTGGGTCATGTCGCTGAGCAGGGTGGTCAGGCGGGTGCGCCCGACCGGCCGCAGAAACCTGTTCGCCCAGGCCGCCAGGTCGCCGGTTCCGTCGGGGTGACGGGGCGCGAGATCGCGGGCGAGGTCCGCGGCGTCTCCAGAGTCATAGACGAACGGTTCCGCCCCGATCGCCCAACGGTCTGTCTCCAGGTCGAAGGCGGCGCCCGGGGTGTGGCCGACGATGACCTGGCTCTCGAATTCCAGCTGCCGCGCCCGGGTCGCGAACCGCGCCACCGCCGCCACCGCCCCGGTCGCGTCCTGCACGTGGCGCAGCAGCGCCGGCTCGGGCCCGATCTCCAGACCCGCCTGGATAACCCGCTGGTCCAGGCTCTCCAGGGGCCGATACATCACACGATGCTCGCCGAACGCCACCGGGTTGCGGTAGCGATAGGTCGTCCGATGGCGGATGGAGACGATCGGCATTGCAGCGAAGCTCCGTCGATTCCGAAGCCACGTCCAAGGGCCACGCCGACGCAGGCGATGGTGAAGCGGCGATTGTTACCAATCCGGGCGCCGATTCGCCGTTTCTGCTGCTGGGCGACCACGCCGGGCGCGACATGCCGTCGCGACTGGGGACCCTGGGGCTCTCGGAGCCCGATCTCGGGCGGCACATCGCCTGGGACATCGGGGTGGCGAGCCTGGGGCGCAGGCTCTCCGAACAGCTGGACGCGACCTTCATCGCCCAGCGGTTCTCGCGGCTGGTCATCGACTGCAACCGCGACCCGGCGCGGGCCGACGCCATGCCGGCGGTAAGCGATGGTTCGGTCATCCCCGGCAACACGGACCTGTCGTCCGACCAGCGCGCGGCCCGGGTCGCCCAGGTTTTCACGCCCTATCACGCCGCCATCGGCGCCGAGTTGGACGCACGTACGGCGCGGGGCCTGCAAACCCTCGTGGTGGCGCTGCACTCCTTCACGCCCGTGATGGCCGGGTTTGTGCGGCCCTGGCGTTTCGGCGTGCTGCACCTGGGCGGCAGCCCGTTCTCCAACGCTTTGCTGGCCCGGCTGCGCGCCGACCCGCACACCGGCGAGGTCGGCGACAACCAGCCCTACGCCATGGACGGCATCGACTTCACTGTGCCCCACCACGCCATCGGGCGTGGCCTGGACTATGCCGAACTGGAAGTCCGCCAGGACCTGCTCGGCGACGAGGCCGGCCAGGACGCGGTGGCGGAGATCCTGATGCGGATGCTGCCGCGGGCGTTGCAGGACATCGGCTGACCTTCCTTTCCCGCAAAGCGGCGGGAAAGGAAGAGGGCCGCCCCCTAACCCCCTGTCTGCGCCTTACCGCCCGGCGCGCTGACGATCATCTTTACCAGCGCCTCCGTCACCTTCGGCTCCAGGCCCTCGGTGTGGCCCTTGTCCATGCGCACCACGTCGGCGACGACGCGGCCCCCTTGGCACTTGGGATAGACGAAGACTTCCGAGGTTCCCGGCCCCGCCTTCATCCCCCAGACCTTGTAGCCGGCCCGGGCGTAGTCCCAGACGTGGCCGGCCTTGTCATCGACGATGTCCTTCTCGCGGATGCGCGCGCCGCAGCCGTACTTTGCGGCCCACGGGGAGCTGTCCGGAAGCGAGACAATCTCGTGCTCGCCGGTCTCGTAGATGTGGGAGAAGTCGCAGGTCGGTGTGGCCGAGCTCCCCATGCCGCCGGCGCCGGCCGGCCGCGGATCGGGCGGCGAGCCGTCGGCCTTCGGAGGACCAAAACGCGGATTCAGCGGCGCCTGGCCGACCCGGCCGCCGGACAGGCTGAGCCAGCCATCGACCTTGCCCTTGAAGTAGTCGGTGCAGACGATGCGGTTCGAGGTCATCCCGCCCTGGCTATGGCCCGCCAGCCACATCGCCTTGATGTTCTTCTTGCCGAACGAGTCGAACACGAAGTCGGTGATGTTCTGCAGGTAGGCGTCGTCGGCCTCGCCCACCCAGCGGCGCACGGGCGTCGCGGTCGCCGCCGTGCCCGTCGCCACCACCAGACGGTACTTCTGTACATAGTCGGCGGCCGGGAAGTAGTGGCGCTGCCAGTTGGCGATCGAGCCGGCCCCGTGGATGTTCAGGATGAACACCACCTTCTCGCCGGGCTTCAGGTCGCAGGGATAGTCGAGGAAGAACTTCCGGCCCGTCTTCGGGTCGGTGACGTTGCCCAGTTCCGCCAGGGCGCCGCCGGTGGAGCAGGCCTCCGCCTCGCAACGCGCCGGCTGCGGCGCCGTGCAGGCCACGCCACCGATATCCCGCGCCAGAGCCGGCGCCGCCATCAAGGCGCCGAGCGCCGCCAGCGCCATGAACGATGTCTTCATTGTCCCCTCCCGAATTCATTTGGCGACATCATCATCCCAACGACGGTTCCCGTCACCTGGGCTTTGAAACGGCGGCCGCCAAGTTGACGCGCGCCGCGCAAGCTCCATCCTGGGCTCAAGGGGAGAACGCGCGATGCCTGACTCGGACATCTGGCAGTGGTCGGCCGTCGAGACCGCGGCGGCGATCCGCGCGGGCAAGGCCAGTTCGCAGGCCGTGATGGAGGCCCACGTCGCGCGCCTGCACGCCGCCAACCCCGCGCTCAACGCCGTCGTCATCGACCTTAGCGAACAGGCCCTGGAGGCCGCCCACGCCGCCGACCGCGCCCAGGCCTCGGGCGCCGAGCTGGGCGCGCTGCACGGCGTGCCGGTGACCATCAAGATCAACGTCGATGTCGAGGGTCAGGCCAACTCCAACGGCGTTCCGGGACTGGCCGGCGTCATCGCCCCCGGCGATGCGCCGATCGTGGCCAACCTGCGCAAGGCCGGGGCCATCGTGCTGGGCATGACCAACACGCCGGAGTTCTCGCTGCGCGGCTTCACCGACAATCCGCTGCACGGCCAGACGCTTAATCCCTGGGACCCGGCGGTGACCTGCGGCGGCTCGTCCGGCGGCGCCGGCGCCGCCATCGCGATGGGCATCGGCGCCATCGCCCACGGCAACGACATCGGCGGCTCGCTACGCTGGCCGGCCTTCTGCTGCGGCGTCTCCACGATCAAGCCGACCTTGGGCCGCGTGCCGGCCTTCAACCCCAGCGCCCCGGCCGAGCGCCCGCCGATGGCGCAGCTGATGTCCGTGCAGGGCCCGCTGTGCCGCGAGGTGGCCGACGTGCGCCTGGCCCTGGAGGTGATGAGCCGCCGCGACGTGCGCGACCCCTGGTGGGTCCCCGCCCCGCTCACCGGCCCGCCGGTCGCACGCCGCGTCGCGAAGGCCAGGATCCCCGCCGACATGGACTGCGACCCCGAGGTCCTAGCCCGCATCGACGAAGCCGCCGGCTACCTGGCCGACGCCGGATACGAGGTGACGGAGGTCGAAGTCCCGGACATCACCGCCACCTTCAAGCTCTGGGTCGACCTGATCTCCACCGAGATCGAGACCGTCCAGGCCGAGCAGATGCGCGCCCTGGGCAGCCCGCCGTTCATCGGCGCCCTGGAAGGCATCCTGCACATCGCCGACATCCTGGACGCCGCCGGCTACATGCGGGCCGTCGCCCTGCGTGCGCGCCTGCTGCGCGAGTGGCTGGTGTTCCTGGAGACCTGGCCCGTCGTGCTCGCGCCCGTCTCCGTGAAGCCCACTCCCGCCTTCGACGCCGACCTCAAGGGCGACGCGGCCGTCCGCACCCTGTTCGAGAACGACCTGCGCTTCAACGCCGCCCTCAGCGTCCTGGGCCTGCCGGTGGCCACGACCCCTGTGGGCTTCGCCGGCGGCAACCCGATCGGCGTCCAGCTGATCGCCTCGCGCTACCGCGAAGACGTCTGCCTCGACGCCGCCGCCGCCATCGAGGCGCGGGTGGGCGTGATGGCGCACCAGTTGTGGGCGCGGGACGCCTGATAGTCCGGCGCGGATCGGCAACCGTCGCGGCCCTGGGCAGCGGCGAAGGGCGACTTGACGCGAGCGCCGTCATGTTCTATGTTTGTTCCATGTCGTCCGATCCGGACATCGCCGCGCAACGCCAGTTGGCTGAACTCACCCAGCTCAGCCTCGCCGTGGCGCGCGATATCTCCGTGGCGATTCACGAAACACACGCGGCCGCCGAGTTGATCGGCCTGGCCGACGCCTATGCCAAGGTGGGCCGCTGCCTGCGCATGTCGGTGGCGCTGGCGGCGCGGTTGCGGAGCGGCGACACCGGGGCCCCGGCCCAGCTCGGCGAACGCGAGCCCGCGCCCAAGGTCGAGCCCGAACTCGAACTCGAACGCGACGAGTCGAAATTCGTCGAAGAACGTGGCGAGCGCCCGGAGGCGCGCGAGAATCTCTATGACCGCCTGCCCCCCGGCGACCTGTCCATGCAGATCGCCACCGTCGCCCGCGTCCTGACGTCGGCGGCCCGCGCCCTGCCGGCGGTCTCCGACCGCTACCGCGCCCGCTGCGACGCCCTGGTCACCGAGGCGCGAAGGCTCCATCCGGCGGGATCGGAGGGGATGGCGTCCGATCCGGCGTGGCCACCAGCCGAGCGGTCATCCGGCTCGGTCGTCGCCCTCGCGCCCAACCGCGCCCGCGGCCCGCCTCGCGCAATTTAGCGTGATCCCGCGGCCTGTCCGCGGGACCCCTCCATCCGCATCCCCCCTCCGCATCCGCCCGTGTTTTGAGCCCGCCCTATATTTTGAGCCCCGCGGCGTCGCTGCTCCGGGGCCGCTCGGCGTGCCCGCCGTCCGGACGATCCAGGGTTCGCGCAGACGCGCCGCCGGATGACGATGGGGGTTCGGGCGTCCGCAATTCTCGCTGGACTGACCTAGCGTCGTAGGCGGACTCTCCGCTCAAAGGCCCTATCAGCTCTGACCCGAGGAACGACCATGCCCGAAGCCTATATCATCGACGCCTGCCGCACCCCGCGCGGCATCGGCAAGGTCGGCAAGGGCGCCCTCGCCGACGAGCATCCCCAACGCCTGGCCGCCCACGTGCTGGCCGCATTGGCCGCGCGCAACAACCTGAACACCGCCGAAGTCGATGACGTGATCTGGGGCTGCTCCAGCCAGCGCGGCAAGCAGGGCAGCGACATGGGCCGCATGGCGGCCCTGGACGCCGGCTTCGACGTCCGCGCCTCGGGCGTCACCCTCGACCGCTTCTGCGGCTCGGGCATCACCTCGGTGAACCTGGCCGCGGCCCAGATCATGTCGGGCATGGAAGACCTGGTGATCGCTGGCGGCTGCGAGATGATGTCCTATACCGCCTCGTCGGCCCCGCCGCGCCAGCCCGGCGACGGCCCGCCGCTGATGGACGCCGGCAATGTCCACCTGCGCGCCCTGCACCCGCAATCCCACCAGGGCATCTGCGCCGACGCCATCGCCACGATGGAAGGCATCAGCCGCGAGGCGCTGGACGAACTGGCCCTGGTCAGCCAGCAGCGCGCCGACCACGCCATCAAGAACGGCTACTTCGACCGCGCCCTGGTGCCGGTCTATCACCTCGATGGCAGCCTCGCCCTGGATCGTGAGGAGTTCCCCCGTCCGCAGACCACCATGGAAGGCCTGTCGGGCCTGAAGGCTTCGTTCGAAGCCATGGCCAATGTGCCGCTCGACGAGCAGGGCACCACCTTCGCCGGCCTGATCAACCAGGTTTACCCCGACCTGAAGATCAAGCACTTCCACCACGCCGGCAATTCCTCGGGCGTGGTCGACGGTTCGGGCGCCGTGCTGCTGGCCTCGCCGGAGTACGCCAAGAAGAACGGCCTGAAGCCCCGCGCCCGGATCATCGCCACGGCCAACGTCGGTGACAGCCCGACCCTGATGCTCAACGCCCCGGTCCCGGCGGCGCTGAAGGTGCTGAAGAAGGCCGGCCTGACCCCGGACGACATCGACCTGTGGGAAATCAACGAGGCTTTCGCGGTGGTCGCCGAGAAGTTCATCCGCGACCTGAAGCTCGACCGCTCGAAGGTCAATGTGAACGGGGGCGCCATGGCCCTGGGTCACCCGATCGGCGCCACCGGCTCGATGCTGATCGGCACCATCCTCGACGAACTGGAACGCCGCGACCTCAAGCGCGGCCTGGTCACCATGTGCGCCGCCGGCGGCATGGCCCCGGCGATCATCATCGAGCGCCTGTAATGAGCCTGTCGCGCCAGCGCCGCTTCGTCACGCCGGGTCCCGACGAGACGGTGGAGGAGCTGGCGCGACGCGCTATGCCGGACCAACCCCTGGAAGGCGCCGTTGACGCCATCAAGAGCTGGAACCTGCACGTCTTCGTCATGCGCCGACCGCCCGGCCTGATGCTGGGCTCCGACGTGATCTTCGTGGAACCACCGCTCGCCCATGCCTGAGGCGGTCCCCGAGGCAGTGATCGTGGGCGCCGAGATCGTCGCCGGCCACGACGGGGCCGCCGAACTGCTGGTGCGGCTGCGCCACGCCAACGGGGTCGAGTCCCCGGTGGTGCTGGATGAAGAGACCGGCCTGAAGCTGATGGCCGCCTGCGGGGCGTCGCATGTCGATGACCTCGCCGGGCAGTCCTGGCGACGCATATTGGAGGCAAGCTGATGTTCGACGTGATCGTGAAGAACGGCGTGGTGGTCGATGGCTCCGGTTCCCCCGGCTACCGCGGCGACGTCGCCATCAAGGACGGCAAGATCGCGGCGGTCGGCCAGGTCTCCGGCGAGGCGCGAACGATCGTCGACGCCGGCGGCCGGGTGATCGCGCCGGGCTTCATCGACCCCCACACCCACTTCGACGTGCAGCTCTTGTGGGATGGCGCGGCCAGGCCGGCGCTGGAGCACGGGATCACCTGCGTGGTGCCCGGCAACTGCTCGCTGTCGCTGGCCCCGCTGAAGATCGCCGACCGCCAGCGCCTGATCGGCATGTTCCAGCAGATCGAGGAGATGCCACCCGAGGCCTTCACCACCGCCTTCGAATGGACCTGGGAAGACTTCGCCGGCTATCGCGAGGCCCTGGAGAAGGACCTCTCGATCAACGTCGCGCCCCTGGTGGGCCACAGTGTCATCCGCCTGTGGGTCATGGGCCCGGCCGCCCAGGAGCGCGCCGCGACCGACGCCGAGATCCGGGCCATGCAGGACCTGCTGCGCGAGTGCCTGGAGGCCGGCGCTGTCGGCCTCTCCACCAGCTTCGTGGATGTGGACGAGAACGGCCGCCCGGTCCCCAGCCGCTTCGCCCAGTTCGAGGAACTGGACGCGCTCTGCGCCGTGCTGGGCGAGTTCGGCCGCATGCTGCAATGCGTGCCGGAGTTCTACGCCACCGACATCACCCTGGCCCGCATCGACCAGCTGGCCGAGCTCAGCCTGAAGCACGACATCCCCACCACCTTCTCGCCGCTGTTCGACACCCTGGCGGCGCCCGAAAACGCCGAGCGCGCCATCGCCCGAGTCGAGGAACAGTTCGCGCGCGGCGCGCGAGTGTGGCCGCAGATGCAGACCCGGCCGATCGATATCTCGTTCAGCCTGTTGCGCCCCAGCCTGTTCTTCGCCCGCCTGCCCCGCTGGGTGCGGATCCTGCGCCAGCCCCTGGTCGATCGCCTGGCCGCCCTGCGCCACCCGGAAACGGTGGCCAAGATGGTCGCCGACCTGGGCCCCGATGGCGGCGAGGCGATGATGGGTCGGCTGGTCGCCCGCGGCGGCGACGCCTGCCCGGCGGATCTGGTCGGCCAGAGCCTGTCGCAGATCGCCAAGGCCCGCGGCCAGGCGCCGGCCCTGGCCCTGATCGAACTTTCCCTGGAGAACGGCCTGGACGTGTCCTTCCTCAGCGCCAGCGCCGGCCACCAGTCCACCGACCGGATCGGCCCGATGCTGGCTCATCCGCTGGTCCACATCGGCGCCAGCGATGGTGGAGCGCACCTGTCCTCGTTCTCCACCTACGGCGACACCGGCTATCTGTTCAGCGAGTTCGTCCGCAAGGCCGGCGCGATGACGATGGAGCAGGCGGTGGCCAAGATCACCTCCGAGACGGCCGACATCTGGGGCCTGAAGGATCGCGGCCGGCTGCAACCCGGCCTGGCCGCCGACATCGTCGTGTTCGACCCCGACAGCATCGACCGGGGCGAAGAGCGCCCCGCCTTCGACATGCCCGGCGACGGCATGCGTTACGTCCGCGACGCCACGGGCATCGACACGGTCCTGGTCAACGGACAGATCGCCTACGCCAAGGGTGAATATACCTCAGCGCGAGCGGGCGTCGTCTGCATCTGACCACGCTCCGATGTTAAGGCGGCGTTAACTTCTATTACCGCTGAGTTCATTAATGCTTGGCGCGCCATCATTTCGCCTAACATAGGTTGTCAACTGAGACCCAAGATAATACAACTAAATGTTGAGTAACTTGGCGTGACGCAGAATGACCCGTCCCATCCAGGAATCTGAACCCTCGCAAACCAGGCATGGGGGCGCTGTGTATCGCGCCGAGATGTCGGACGCCGAAATGACCCGCGAACTCTCCGTCGCCCGTGCGCGGCTGGAGAGCCAGGCTCGGGAAATCCAGGAACTCAACCACCGCGTCGCCAACAGCCTGCAGCTGGCCGCCGACATGCTCACCTTCGAGCAATTGCGGTCGCGCGACCCCGTCGCCCACGCGGCGCTGGAGGCCAGCCGGGCGCGCATCGTGGCCGTGGGCCAGCTGCACCGCTATCTCAATGATCACGCCGACCGCCGCAGCGTGGACCTGCGGCCGTTCCTGACCGGCCTCGGCCACGCGCTTGCCGCCACCACGGGCCTGCAGTGCCTGGTGCGGACGGACGCGATCACCGTGCCCGGCGAGACGGCCCAGCAGCTGGCCATCGCCATCAACGAGTTCGCCATCAACACCGCCAAGCACGCCTACGACGGCCGGCCGGGCGGACGCCTGGACATCGTCGCCCGCCGCGAGGGCGCCGAGCTGGTGCTGACGGTCGCCGACGAGGGCAAGGGGCTGGACCACGCCCCCACCCCTGAGCCCGCCCACCCCCATGAGCAGGCCCAACCCCAAGCACGGGCCGGCGGCCTGGGCATGTCGATCATCGCCGCCATCGTCCGCGACCTGCGCGGAACCCTGACCGCCCGCAGCGACGGCGGCGCGTCCTTCACCATCCGCGCGCCCCTGCCGGCCCTGGCCAGCCGCTCGTTCCAGGCGTGGGCGCTGGATTAGAGGCCGGCTCGTCCGGTTCCCGGGTCCAATTCACACCCAATATTTTCAATAACTTCCGCTCATCCCGGCGTTCGACGGGATGAGGGGGTGTTGAGTAGAGACCCTATCCCGGCTCCCGACCCAGCCGGCCCTACGCCGCGCGGGTCACTTCCCCAGGCGTCCGGCGCGCAACCATGGCCAGGCCATTGAGTCCGGCCCAACGCCCCGCGTCGCCGACCGGTTCGTGGTAGTTCACCCTTCCGCCGCTGATCACCTGCGGTCGGGGTCGATCCGAAAGGTCGTGGGCGGCGCTCATTCAGGCATCCAGCCGGGCCACCTCGGGATACTGCCGCTCCAGTTGGCTGGCGGCCTGCCGGAGGGTCGAGATGGCCTCCTCCACCTCGACCCGCTGGCTCTCCAGCTGGGCGATGCGGTGGCGGAAGATGCGCAGGGCCTCGGCGCTCTGGGCGGCTTCGCCTTCCTCCTCGTAAAGGTCGAGGATGTCGCGGATTTCGGCGATCGACAGGCCGACCCGGCGGCCGTTGAGGATCATCTTCAGCCGGGCGCGGTCCTTGTAGGAATAGACCCGGCTGGTGTCGCGGCGCGCCGGCGCCAGCAACCCCTGTTCCTCGTAGAACCGCAGCGCCCGGGGCGTCGCGCCGAACTCGCGGCAGAGCTGGGTGATCGAATAGGTCCGGTACGGTGGCCGGCGAAGGTTGAGCAGCAGGGTCATGGTCGTCGTTTCCTCCGTCACAGCCCGAGGACGAGCCGGGCGATTATGTCTCTTTGGATCTCGTTGGAGCCGCCATAGATCGTGGCGGCCCGGTTGTTCAGGTAGCGGGGCATGGCGGTAAGGCCCGCCTCGGGTCCGACAGGCTCGATGTTCGACCCGGCTTCGCGGGCCTGCATCTGCTCGACGTGGGCGTAGGGGCCCAGGGCGGCGATGGAGATCTCGTCGATCCGCTGCATGGCCTCCGTGCCGTTGATCTTCAGCATCGACGATGCCGGACCCGGCGGGTTACCGCTGGCCAGCGCACTCAGCACCCGCCGTTCGGACATATCGATGGCGGTGACCGCGATCTGGGATTCGGCCAGCCGGCGGCGGTGGGCGCGGTCGTCGGCCCCGGCCACATCGGCAATGCCGGCCGCGCGATCCAGGCCCACCTTCAGGCCCGGTGCCGAGCCGCCGCCGCGCTCGAACTCCAGCAGGTACTTGGCGACCGTCCAGCCCTGGTTCTCGGGTCCGACCCGGTTGGCCTTGGGCACGCGGACGTTGTCGAAGAACACCTGGTTCACCTCGTGCTCGCCGGCCAGGGTGATGATCGGCTTCACCGTCAGGCCCGGCGTCGCCATGTCCAGCAGCAGGAAGGTGATCCCGGCCTGCGGCTTGCCGTCCCGGTTGGTGCGCACCAGGCAGAACATGCGGTTGGCGTACTGGGCGTGGGTCGTCCAGATTTTAGACCCCGAGAGAACGTAATCGTCTCCGTCGCTCAGGGCCTGAAGCTGAAGCGATGCGAGATCGGAGCCGGAGCCGGGCTCGGAGTAGCCCTGGCACCAGTAGTCCTCGCCGGACAGGATGCGCGGCAGGTCGTGCGCCTTCTGCTCGGGCGTGCCGTAGCCCATGATCACCGGGCCAACCATGCGCAGGCCCATCGGCGCCAGGCCGGGCGCCGAGGCCCGAGCGCATTCGGCGGCGAAGATCGAGCGCTGCACCTCGTTCCAGCCCGGGCCGCCGTATTCCACCGGCCAGCTGGGCGCGGCCCAGCCGCGGGCGTGCAGAATCCGCTGCCAAGTCAGGCTGTAGCGCGGCTCGCAGAACACGCTTGTGACCCTGCTCCCGGCCACGCGCAGCGCCGGCGTCAGGTTCGCATCCAGAAAGGCCCGAACCTCGTCCCGGAAGGCGAGGTCGTCGTCACGCAACTCAAGGTCCATATAAGCGCCGCTATCGTGCGTTCACGTCGCACTGAGCGACCTTGCGGACGGGCGCGGGCGAGAACAAGCTAGTGGAAGTGATAGGGGCTCCCCCACCGATGGCCGTCGCCGCCGCGACCCTGCTTGCCGATGCCGAAGCTCTGGCCCGCGAAATCGTGGCCAAAGGCAAACAGGTCGGCCTCGACTACACCTCCGCCGCCGCCGACATCGGTTCCAGCCGCCCACCGCTCGACACCAACGGTCACCCCCTGGCCGAGACCGTGTTCCATTGGATCGATCCCAAGCTGCGCTACTGGGAAGACCACAGCTTCGCGCTCAAGGCCGCGTTCATCCACGCCGCGCGGGCCTGTGCAGAGCCCTACTATTTTCAAAACGGCCGGTTCGGCTCCTGGCGGTCGAACCGGTCGCTGGACGCCATCACCTCCGAGGGACCCATCGACCGGATGGGGGTCGGCGCGGCGATCGTGGCCCCGGCCTACCTGCCGCGCGGCGTCATCGGCGTGGTGATCTGGGCCACGCCGGACGACACCTTCGACGTAGCCTCCGCCTTCGCCGAACACGCGGGCGAGATGCATATCCTGGCGATGAAGTTCGTCGCCACCTACGAGGACGCGATCGCCGGTTCCGACCGCACGCCGGCCCGCCTGACCCGTCGCGAAATCCAGTGCCTGAAGTGGGCCGCCGCCGGAAAGACCGACGCTGACATCAGCACGCTGGTGGAAATCTCGCTGCCCACGGTCCGCTTCCACATGGGCAACGCCGCCCGCAAGCTCGCCGTGGCCGGCCGGTCCCAGGCGGTCCACCGGGCGTCCATCCTGGGTTACATCGGCGCGGGCAGTTGATCGCGGCGCGAGGGCGGGAGCGACCAAGACGCTGGAGCGCGGGGGCCAGACGCACTCCGCACGCCCCGGCCAGGCGCGGCGTAGCCGCCTTCCTGATCCGCCGCGCGCGAAGTCTGTTGATCCGGCCGACGGATCAGGGCGGATTGGGGGACGCCTCCAGCCAGGGAGGCCGACTGGACCTGGACGGATGTTGTCGCAACGCGGGCGCTATGCCCTGAAGGCCCTGCTCTGCCTGGCCCGGCGCGTGCCGGAGCAATTGGGCGTGGCCGCCATCGCCGAGCAGGAAGCCATCCCGCGCAAATTCCTCGAAGCCATCATGACCGAGATGCGCAAGGCGCGGATCGTGGAAAGCAGCCGGGGCGCAGCCGGCGGCTATCGGCTGGCGCGCTCAGCCGACCAGATCACCTTCGGCGAGGTGATCCGCCAGACGGACGGGCCTCTGGCCCTGCTGCCTTGCGCCAGTCGCAACTTTTACCGCCGCTGCGACGACTGTCCCGACGAAGCCGCCTGCGTGCTTCGACAGGTGATGGCCCGGGTGCGCAACGAAGTCTCCGAGATCCTGGACCGCACCACCCTCACCGACGCGCTGAACGGCGTCGGGCCCGTCAGCCTGCTGGACGAGCGCGCGCCCGGACCCACCCCATAGTCTCCCAAGAAAAAGCCGCCCCTGGGATGAGGGGCGGCTCAGTCGCGTTCAGGGGGAGGAAAGTGGCGCCCCTAAAACGTCTTCTTGACCCCGAACTCGACGACCCGGCCCAGCGGGCTCGCCGAGGTGTAGTCGTAGTTGTACTGGCTGTGCTTGAACGGCGGGTCGGTGTCGAAGATGTTCTGCACGCTGACCGTGAAGGCGGCGTCCCACTTGGTCTCCATCCGGAACACCACATCGTGCTGCCAGAAGGCCTTCGACTTGCCGGTCAGCACCGCCGTGTTGGTGGCGTCATAGGTGACCAGGGCCGCCGAAGGCTGGGTGCCCTCGTGGTAGAGGGTCTGCCAGCGCACGCTCCAGGTCTCGCCCGACAGGCTGGCGAACCCCGTGGCGCGGATCTTCGGATAGGAGAAGAAGGCCGAGAGCAGGTCGTGGGAGCCGGACCGATCCACGGCCGCCTGCAGGATGATGCTGTCGTCGCCCAGCAGGGTGAAGGCGCTGCGCTTGTACTCGATCAGATAGGTGGCCTCGAAGCCGATGGTGGCGTTGAGCTCCGACAGTGACGCCAGCTTGGCGATGTCGAAGTCGTACTGCCCGCGCACGTCGATGCCCGAGGTCTTGGTGTTGGGCCCGTTCACCTGATTCGAGCGAGTCAGGATGATCCCGGTGGTGGCGCAGTTCACGGTTCCGGCGGCGTAGTCGAAGCGGGCCTTGACCGCGGCCAGCGACGGGTCGTTGCAGGTCGCTGCCGTGGCCAGCTTCGCGGCCTGAGTGAAGATCAGTGCCGGGGTCTCGCTGGTCAGCTCTTTTTTGAAGTCGAAGCGGTAGTAATCGACCGAGCCCGTGAAGCCCGCGAACCGGGTCACGAAGCCGACGTTGTAGGCGTGCGCCGTCTCCGGCTTCAGGTTCGGGTTGTTGCTGGTCAGGGTGGCCTTGTAGGAGCCGCCCAGGTTCGACTGGCCCTTCACGTCCCGCGGCGTCGTCACCAGGGCCGTGGGCGCCCGGAAGGTGGTGCTGGCCGAGGCCCGGAACGTCAGCCAGTCCAGGGGCTCGTAGCGCATTGCGATCTTCGGGTTGGTCGTGGTGCCGATGGAGCCATAGTCCTCGTGCCGGATCGCGCCGGTGACCTCGAGGTTGTCCAAGATCGGCAGCTTCACCTCGGCGAACACGGCCCAGACGTCGTCGGTGTAGTGGTAGTTGCCGTTGGACGCGTTGAAGATCAGCGCGCCGGTGGGCGCCGAGCATACCGGAACGCCATCATCGACGGAGTCGACACAGGGGGTGATCTCGGAGTTGTTCAGGCGGCTGTAGTCGCCCAGGAAGGTGCGCTTGCGGTACTGGCCGCCGACCGCCGCCCGGACGCTCCCCCCCGGCAGGGCGAACGGCAGCTCGCCCGAGAACACCAGGTCACCCACCAGGATGCGGTTGGTGAGGGTGGTGAGCGGCTTTTCGTAGAGGGTCTGCAAGACCAGCGGGTCATTGGCGACCGCCGGGTTGAAGTAGCCGGTCGGCACGTCGCCCCCCAGCTTGATGGTCTGGGCGTTCGCGAAGGGGTTGAAATAGTAGCAGCCCGCCGCCGCATTGCCGGCATTGACTGCGATCTTCTCGGCCTGGGTGCACTGGTTGGCATCGCCCTTGCGGCTGCCGTAGCCGTTCAGCGCATCCTGCAGCCGGTTGACCACGATGTCGGGCGTGCTGACGTTGCTCGTGGTCGACATGTAGGTCAGGCCGGTGTCGTAGTTGATCCCGTCGAAGATCTTGCCCTTGAAGCCGCCGGCGACCCGGTAAGCCTCGGCGTTCACGGTCTGAAAGCCGCCGCCGTTCTCGGTATTCGGGTCACCGGAGAAGGCGATCGCCCGCCAGGTGGCCTGGGGCAGCGACAGGCCGGCGACCGACAGGGCCGCCGCGCACTGGGCCCGCGTCAGGGGCGCCATGCAGCCTTTCGTGGGGTTGGTGACGAAGTTGAAGGTCGCCTGGTAGCCGGGATTGGAGCGCGGCACGAAGAACGGCACCTGCCCGTTGAAGTTGGGCGTCGCGGTCGAGGCCGAGGTTCCGCCCAGTTGCACGGCGGTGGGGAAGTTGGTGGTCGAGTTGGAGGGCGAGATCCGCTGGCGCGGCACCTCGTGGCGCGACCAGAAGGCCTCGCCGTGAAACTGCATTGCCTCGCTGAACTCGAAGTTCACCTCGCCGTAGAGCTGGTAGTGGTGCTCGTCGTTCACCAGATCGTTGAAGGGCGTGAACTGGAAGCGGCACTGCGAGGTGGTGGTGACCGTGGCGTCGGTCTGCGGCACGCCGGCGGTGCTGGTCAGTTGCCCGCCCAATTGGGTGCAGCCATTGTCGCGGATCGGCTGGGCCGCCGACAACGAATAGGGCAGGCCGTCGGGGCCGATGTAAGTTCCAGCCGCGAAGTTGGTGGCGCCCGGCGTCTGGTAGTTGACGACGCTGGTGGTGGTGGTCCAGCCGGCGTTGGGGTCCTGGGCGTAGGGCACGATCGCCCAGTCGCGTTCCAGGGTGTGCAGAACGCTGCGGCGGCGATAGCCGGCGGTCAGCAGGACGTTGCCGTTGTCGAACTTCTTGCCCCAGGCGAGGTTGCCCTCGTAGTCGCCCGTGGTGTCTCGGACGTAGCCGTACTGAGCGTCGAACTCGAAGCCGTTCAGATCCTTGCGGGTGATGAAGTTGACCACCCCGGCCACAGCGTCGGAGCCGTAGGTGGCGGCCGCGCCGTCCTTCAGCACCTCGATCCGCCCGATGGCCGCCGAGGGAATGAAGTCGAGGTCGGTGCCGCCGCCCGAGAAGGCGGCCTGGGTGGTGTCGGCCATCCGCCGGCTATTCATCAGCACCAGGGTTCGCGCCGAGCCGAAGCCGCGCAGGTTCACCGTCGCCGACCCCGCCCCGCCATTGTAGCGGTTGCTCTCCCCGATCCCGGCCCCGGCCCCGGTGAAGGTCTTCACCAGTTGGACCATGGTCGGCGAGCCCTGCTTCTCCAGCGCTTCGCTGTTGATCACGTCCACCGGGACGGCGGCGTCCTCAGGCGTGCCGGCGATGAAAGACCCGGTGACCACCACCTCTTGGACTTCGGCGGGCGCGGCCGACTGCGCGTGGGCAGCTTGCCCGAAGAGCCCCAGCGCCAGGGCCAGCGAGGCCCGCGACGCGGTCGTGAATAGGCGCGATGACATGGAAATACCCCCAATGTGTCGTGGTGGGGCTCATTTCGCGCGCGCCTCGAAATCACGAGGCGACCGAGCGCGGGAGCCGCCTCCCACGGTTTTTGAAATCAACCGGCTGAAATTCGCCTGACGTCCCTCCCGGGACTCTTGCGGTCCCTTGGTGAGACGAAGATCAGGCCGGAACGGGGGATCGTAAAGGTGACAACGGTGCTGGCATGTTGATCTGCGGTCAACAGCTGGCCCCGGAAACTCGCCTAGTCGGCGAGCGCCTGCTGCAGCCAGCGGCGCAAACGCACCAGGGGGGGAGACAGCCACCGGTCGGTCCGGGTGGTGAAGAAATAGGCCCCGCTGGTGATCGGCCGCCCGACATCGATCTGCACCAGACGTCCCGCCGCCAGGTCGTCGCGCAGCAGGGCGGCGTTGGAGAGCGCCACCCCCTGGCCCGATCGCGCGGCCTCCAGCGTCATGGTGGTGTACCAGAGGCGCAGGCCCGGTAGGTGGTGCATGCG
This sequence comes from Phenylobacterium deserti, assembly GCA_943332615.1. GTDB lineage: Bacteria > Pseudomonadota > Alphaproteobacteria > Caulobacterales > Caulobacteraceae > Phenylobacterium > Phenylobacterium deserti_C. The sequence goes on along the minus strand of CALQQB010000008.1, from coordinate 67,505 downwards.
GGGCAACCCCTGGTCCGCGAGCCACGCGCGCCACTGGGTGTCGTCCTTCTTGTGCAGGAGCGGCAGGCCCAGCAGGTCAGTGGGCTCCAGGATCGGGCAGCTGGCCGCCAGCAGCTCCGGGCTGGCCACCGCGATCACGTCCGGCCGCGCCAGCTCGACCGACTTGACCCCGCTGAACATCCGTTCCGGCCGCCGACGGCCCAGCAGGAAGCGGATATCGGCATCCGCCTCGCCGGAGGCGAAGTCGGGCCGCGCCTCGGTCGGCTGCACCTCCACATCGAAGTCTGGATTGTCCTGCCGGAACCGCCCCAGCCGCGGGGCCAGCCAGGAGGCGAAGCCCGACGGGCACCATATCTTCAGCGGCGCGCTGACATCCGGTTCCATGATGTTGGCCGTGGCCGTCTGGATTTCGTGCAGGGCCGCAGACACCCGCCGGTGATAGCGCTCCCCATGCACGGTCAGCCGCCCCCCGGCCTGGCTCCGCTCGACCAGCAGCACGCCTACCCAGGTCTCCAGCGCGCGCACATGCCGGCTGACCGCGGCATGGTCGATGCCCAGGTCTCGTGCGGCGCGGCGCATGCTGCCGGTGCGGCCGAACGCGTCGAAGGCCCGCAGGGCGGCGAAGGGCGGCGTGCCCCGCGCCCCCGGGCGCGCATCGACAAACGGAGGCGGGGCCGCGACTTCCGGGGGTTCGGTGGTCGACATGACCGTACTGTCCTCCCCGTCGGCCGCGCCCCGACTCAACTCGGGCGAACCGGACTCACGCGCGCAATCGAAGCTTCGGTACAGTAGGTTGGGACGCCCTAGGGGAAAACAAGGCGGCGGCCGTCAAATTTGGCGAAGTCGGCGCACGCACGGCGCGCCTGGTGCGGGCGGTCGGGCTCGAACCGACACTCCGTGACCGGAAGCGGATTTTAAGTCCGCTGCGTCTACCAGTTCCGCCACGCCCGCTTGCAGGTCCGCTTTAGGGGGCGTCGCGGGGTTCGGCTAGGCGCTCTTGCAACGCCACGACGGAACGCTCTGCCCTCCCAGACTGTTGGAGGACCACCGAACCCCGGAGGCCCACCGATGTATGTCCTGCCCGAACTTCCCTATGCCTACGATGCGCTCTCGCCCCTGATCTCCAGGGAAACCCTGCACGCCCACCACGACAAGCACCACAGGACCTACGTCGACAAGACGAATGACTTGGCCGCCAAGGCTGGTCTCGCGGGCCGGCCGCTGGAGGAGGTGGTGCGCGAGGCCCACAAACGGGGCGACAAGGCGCTGTTCAACAACGCTGCCCAGGCCTGGAACCACGCCTTCTTCTGGGACTCGATGCGCCCCGCCGGCGTGGCGGCGCCCGGCGGAGAGCTTGCCCGGATGATTCAGGATTTCGGCGGCCAGCAGACGCTGAACGACGCCTTTGTAGAAGAAGGCGTCAATCACTTCGGCTCCGGCTGGGTGTGGCTGGTCACCGGATCGGCCGGGCTGAAGGTGATCTCCACCCACGACGCAGAGGACACCCTGGTTCGCGAGGGCCTGTTCCCGCTGCTCGCATGCGACCTGTGGGAGCACGCCTACTATCTGGACTACAAGAACGACCGGAAAGCCTTCCTGGAGCGCTGGTTCGAGAGCGTCGCCAACTGGGAATTCGCGGCCGGCCAGCTCGCCGCGGCTGACGGGCGAGGCGCGGGCTTCCGCTATCCGTCGCCGCGGGCCGAACTGGCGGACCGCAAGCCGGACGCCGCAGGCCGACCGACCGCGTGATCGGTCTATCCGGCGGGGCTCAGTAGGCGAAGGTCCGCCGGGTCCATTTCTCGGAGTAGCGGCCGTCCTTGTAGCAGGAGGCTTCGCGGGCGTTGCAGACCACGCCCGGCTCTGGGCTGAAATCCCCCCGGCGGCCGCGGCCATAGTCCTCGCGGTCGCGGTTCTGGTCGCGGTCCTTGGTTGCGTTGGCGGCGATCGCCCCCACGACGATCGCGCCCAGCACAAGGCCGGCGATTGCCGCGCTGTTGTCTTTTTTCTTGCCGCCGGCGCGGGTGTCGGCGATCGGGCGCACATCGCGGACCTCCAGCGCATAGGCGGCGCCCGTGCGCGCATTATAGGTGCAGCCGTAGTCAAAGCGGGCCGCGCCGCCATTGCGGTCGTCGAACTCGCCGCGGCCACGGACCTGGGTCTCGTCATGCCCGCCGGGCTGGGGCTCCTGGGTCACCAGGCGGACGCCATAGGCCTGGGGATAGCGGTTTCGCACCTCGCCCTGCACGGATGCCGCACAGGCCTCGGTGGCGTAGCGATCGCCGCGCGGCTGGGCGGTGGCCACGACAGGCGAGAGGCCCTGCAGGGCGACAGCGACGATCACGAGGCTGGTGAGCGGACGCATGGGCGGCCCCTCCTCCGAGGCCTTGCCGCGATAGTGTCCGAGCGCGCGCCGGCTGGAAAGCTTCTCTTCGGCCGACGCCACCTCATCCGGACGCGCAATCGGCCGCCGGATGGCGGACGAACCCGCGCGAGCAAAGGGGCATAATTCGCGCGTCCGGCGCGTTGCCCTCAACGTAGGATTTTAGACCGCGCGTCCTCGATTGGAGTGGACAGGTTGCAGACCGTGGGATGTGTTTCAACGAATGCGCTATCCGAACGGGTGGCGAAAGCCCAGGAGGTGACGATGTACTGCAGGTACTGCTCGATCGTGCCGAACGAAGTGCTTCGTAGGCTTGAGGGCGACGATAGCTACACCGCCAAGATCGACGCCGAGGTGCGCAAGGTCCGCAATCAGGCGATGCAGCTGACGCGGGTGAGCCAGGAAATGGCGCCGCAGGGCCTGCTGGCCAACGCCATCGCCACCGCGCCAAAGATCCTCGTCTACGATTGCAAACACACCAACAGCCTTCCCGGCACGCCGGTCACCAACCCCGGCGGCTCGGCGGATGGCTCGATCAAGCGGTGCTTCGACGAAACGTCTGCCGTGGCCGAGTTCTACAAGAAGATCTTCGGCCGCAACTCGGTCGACAACGCGGGCATGGCCCTGCTGTCGTCGGTCCACTTTGGCGTGAATTATAATAACGCGAACTGGAATGGTTCGCAGATGCTCTATGGGGACGGCGACAACCAGATTTTCGTCGACTTCACCAAATCCAGCGACGTCATTGGCCACGAGCTCACCCACGGCGTGACCCAGCATACGTTGCAACTGGTCTATGCGAACCAATCCGGCGGCCTCAACGAGAGCATGTCCGATGTGTTCGGCGCCATGTTCCGCCAATGGCGCAAGAACCAGACCGTGACCCAGGCCGACTGGCTGATCGGCCACGAGATCATGGGGCCGAAGCCGAAGGCGCAGGGCATCACCTGTCTGCGCGACATGGCCGATCCCGGCGCGAACCACTGCCTCGCGCCGCAGCCCTTCCACTTCAGCAACTACACGCCCGGCATGGACCCGCACTATTCGAGCGGCATCCCCAACTACGCCTTCTACAAAGCGGCGATGGCGATCGGGGGCAAGAGCTGGGAGAAGGCCGGACAGATCTGGTATCGGGCGATGACCGCCGGCAAGAGCCCGAACATGAAGATGTCGACGTTCGCCAAGCGCACCCGGGACGCCTCCAAGAGCCTCTATCCAGGCGACACCAAAGTCATCAACGCCATCGACGCGGCGTGGAAACAGGTTGGTCTCTAGGAGTTCCAGTCCCACATTCGTGGCGACGGGCGGTGAGCGATGGACCTTTTGACGATCGAACGCATCGGTGGCCTTGGCGGCTTCGGCCTCCCGGGCTCGCGGCTGCGGAGCCACGGCAAGCTTCCGCTCTCCGACCTCTCGGCGGCGGACAAGGACGTTGTGGACAAGCTGTTCGAAGGGGGCGGCAGTCCGCCGGATTCCAGGAACCCACACGGCTTCCGCTACCGCATCACGCGGCAGACCGCATCAGGGCCGCAGACCGTGGAGGCGCCGGAGAGCGAGGTCCCCGCCATCCTCTCCAGCGCCGTCACCGACGAGTTCAACTAGAGCGTTTCCCGGCTGACTTGGATCAAATCAGCCGAGCAGGAAGATCGACCAAGCAAAGACTCTAGAGCCCCGTTTCGATTCATTCGAAATGGGGCTCTAGCGGCGACTTGACCGCCCCAGGGTCGGCCTGCCACGGCAGGCGGCGATGATCCTCACCCTTTCCTGCGACGACCGACCCGGCATCGTGGCCCGCGTCTCGGCCCTGCTGTTCGAGCGCGGCGCCAACATCCTCGACGCCCAGCAGTACAATGACCAGGAGACTGGGCGATTCTTCATGCGCGTGGTGTTCGACCCTGGCGTTGACGCCGCCGCCGCCTGGCGCGCCGCCTTTCAGCCGCTGGCCGAGAGCTATGCGGGGACCTGGACCCTGCGCGGACGTCGCGAACGGCGCCGGGTGATGATCCTGGCCTCCCAGGCCGACCACTGCCTCGCCGACCTGATCTGGCGCTGGCGGCAGGGCGAGCTGGCGATGGACATCACCGCCGTGGTCTCCAACCATCCAGCTTCGACCTTCCCGCACACCGATCTGCAAGGCATCGCCTTCCATCACCTGGCCGTCACGCCGGAGACCAAGGCCGATCAGGAGGCGCAACTTCTCCGCCTCGTCGAGGAGACCGGAACCGAACTCGTGGTGCTCGCCCGCTACATGCAGGTGCTCAGCGGCGACCTGGCCGGCGCGCTGGCGGGGCGCTGCATCAATATCCACCACTCGTTCCTGCCGGGCTTCAAGGGCGCGCGGCCCTATCACCAGGCCCACGGCCGGGGTGTGAAGGTGATCGGCGCCACCGCCCATTACGTCACCGCCGACCTCGACGAGGGTCCGATCATCGAGCAGGACGTGGAGCGCATCAGCCACCGCGACACCCCCGCCGCATTGGTCCGCAAGGGCCGCGATATCGAACGCCGCGTGCTGGCCCGCGCGGTGCGCTGGCACGTCGAGGACCGGGTGCTGCTGAACGGACGCAAGACCGTGGTGTTCACCGATTAGAGGGGCTGGCGCCATGGCCCACGGCATGCACAACTCCGCCCAGGTCAGGGGGTCGCGATGAACGCCGCGCGGTGGAAATTCGCCGTCTTCGCGCTGGTCGTGCTGGGGGTTCCAGGCGGCCTGATGGCCCTGGACGACCCGCGGATCGGCGACCTGGGCAAGCTGGCCCTGATCCTCAGCCCCGCCGTGGCGGGGCTGCTCCTCAATCGGGGCCTCGGCGAGCGGGGACAGGCGCGCTGGTCAGGCGTCCCCCTGGCGGCCGGCGTCACCCTGGCCGTCGCCGGCCTGGCGCTGGCCGTGGCGTTCATGACCGGCGTCGCCGCCTTCGGGACGCCGCCCGCCGCGCCGCAAGGGATCGCCCAGTCGGTGGGCGCGGTCGCCCTGACGAGCGTGCTCGAGGAATTGGGCTGGGCAGGTGGCGGGGTGGCGCTGGCGACGGCGGCCTTCGGACGGCGCGCCGGCATTCCGGTTCTGGGCCTGATCTGGGCTGCCTGGCACCTGATCCCGGCCTTCCTGAAGGTCGGCCTGTTCCCAGAACTGGAAACCGCGCCGCCGGCCATGCTGCTGGCCTTCGTCGCGAGCTGCGTCGTCTATAGGCTGTTGCTGACACACCTGCAGCTGCGGGCCGGGACGTGGTGGGCGGCGGCGGCCGGGCACGGCCTGCCCAATATGGCGCTGGCCGCCGCCCTCGCCGCCGGCGTCGGAACCTTCGATCTCAGCGCCGGCTGGTGGTGGTTCCCAGCGCCCGGAGGCCTGGCCTTCCCGGCGTTCGCCATGATCGCGCTGCTGTTGCTGCGCCGGACCGCACCGCGCGCGGCCTGAGTCGGATCAGACGAACTTCGGCTTCCGTTTCTCGCGGTGGGACGCCAGCCCCTCCGCCGCCTCAGGGCCGGTGAACGCCAGGAACTCCAGCGCCAGCGACGCATCGAACGCCGGGCCCGCCGAGCGCAGCCAGTGGTTCAAGGCGTGCTTGGTCCAGGCGATGGCCCGAGGCGCGCCGTTCGCCAGCTTGCTCGCCACCTCCAGCGCCTTGGCGTCGAGGTCGGCGTCCGCGGCCACCAGCGAGATCAGACCGATCCGCTCGGCCTCCGCCCCGTTCAGCGGATCGCAGGTCAGCAGGTAGTACTTGGCCTTCGCCATTCCGCAGAGCAGCGGCCAGATGATCGCCGCGTGATCGCCAGCCGCCACCCCCAGCCGCGTATGGCCATCGATGATCCGGCACTCGGGCGTGGCGATCGAGATATCCGCCAGCAGACCGCAGACCAGCCCCGCCCCCACCGCCACGCCGCGCATGGCGCTGATCACCGGCGTCTGGCAGTCGATCAGGTTCATGACGATGTCGCGGGCCTCGCGCATGGACCGCGCACGGATCTCGAAGTCATCGACGATCCCCTGGATCATCTCGAAGTCGCCGCCGGCCGAGAACGCCGTCCCCTCCCCGGTCAGGATCGCACAGCGCGTGTCCGGGTCGGCGTCCACGTCGCGCCAGATCTCCGCCAGTTCGCGGTGCATCGTGGCGTCGGCGGCATTCAGCTTGCCCGGATTGCTCATCACGATGCGCAGCACACCCGGCGCGGGCCGCTCGAACTTCAGGCGTTCGTAGCGGGCGTAACGGTCGGCCATCTTGGCGCTCCTAGTAGATCGTGTAGCCGCCATCGATGACGAAGGCGTCGCCGGTGTGGAAGCGCGAGGCGTCAGAAGCGAGATAGACCGCCAGGCCCGAGAAGTCCTCCGGGTCGCCCCAGCGCCGCATGGGCACTCGGCCTATCACCTGGTCGTTGAACTTGTCCCACTTCTGGGCTGCGGCGGTCATGTCCGAGCGGATCCAGCCCGGCAGCACCGAGTTGGCGCGAATGCCGTATCGGGCGTATTCCACCGCCAGCCCCCGGACCAGCGACAGCACCGCGCCCTTGGTGGCCGCATAGGCCTGGTTGCGCGGCGCGCCGTGGATGGCCGAGGTGGAGGATGTCACCAGCAGCGAACCGCCGGGATCGCCAGCTTCCGCCCGCGCCACCATGTGTTTGGCGGCCTCGCGGAAGGTCCAGAAGACGGCATCCAGGTTCACGGTGGTGACGCGGCGCCACTTCTCAGTGGTCATTTCGGCGAAGGGCGCCCCGCCGCCGACCCCGGCGTTGGCGGCGCAGAAGTCCAGGCGGCCGAAGGTCTTCAGCACCTCAGCCACGCCGGCCACTACGGCATCTTCCGAGTTCACATCGACTTTCTGCACCAGCACATCGACGCCGTAGGTCTTGAGCTTGGCCTCGGCGGCGGCGTTCTTCTCGGGGTTCTGGCCCCAGATGGCCACCTTGGCGCCGGCCGCGGCCAAGCCTTCGGCCATGCCCAGGCCAATGCCGCCGTTGCCGCCGGTGATCAGGGCGACCTTGCCCGTAAGGTCGAAGGGGTTGAACGCCATTGTGAAAAGTCCTCCCGGTTTTGCGACGACTAGTCGCGGGCGCCCCAACGTTCGTCAATGTGCGTTCGTCAATGGACGTCGGTCAGGCCGATGCAGAGGCCGAAAGCGCCAGACGCGGGCCGCGGCGACTGAGATCGTCGTTGGCGCTGGCCATGGCCGCCGGCCGCTCGCCGTTGAGGCGCCGCCAGACATGGCTGAACAGATCGCGCATCTCACCGGCCGCCTGGCCGTTGCCATCGATCTCCAGCACCGAGCGGCCCTGGGCGAAGGCGGTCTGGTAGACCATCCGCGCCCGGATCGCGGTGGGGGCGACCGGCAGGTTGGCGAACCGCAGGGCGTCGAAGGCCTTCAGCACCGAGGGCGGCTCGACGCCGGCGCGCGACGACGCGCACTGGTTCAGCACGATCAGCCCCTCGCGTCCGAGCCGATGGATCACCGCCACCGACAGCACCGCCGCGGCGAGGTCGAGATAAGTCGGCCGCGCCACGGCCAGGCACAGGTCGGCCACCCTGACCGCCTCGGCCACATCGGCCTCGGGCGCGGCAGGGGTGTCGATGATCAGAAGTTCGACGCCGGATCGGCGACTGGCCTCGGTGAGCGCGAACAGCTTCGAGGCGCTGGTCTCGAACAGCAGGGAGGCGGCCTCCTCGCGGCCCTTCAGCACCTCATGGGCGCTGCGCATCGGGTCGGCGTCGGCCAGGACCGCGCGCACGCCCATGGCGCGGGCGGCCAGGGTCAGGTTGACCGCCATCGTGGTCTTCCCGGCCCCACCTTTGCGAGACATCACCGCGAGCGTTTTCAACTGCGCCCTCCCAAAAAGGCCGTTTCCAACGCGCTTTCTGCGCTGTCCCTGTCTTAGCAATGGCTAATGCACAACTTACCCAAAGTTAACGCACACCTTATCCACAGGCGGAAGATCCGAACTTTCGGTGATGGCGGGCAGTGGCGACGGCGGGCGGCCGCTGGGTCAGCTGGCCTTTTGCGGGACCTGGGTCTGGGCCCGGTTCAGGTCGTCGCGGTCCTGGGCCTGCCGCGCGTCCCACTCGCCCTGGGTCATGCAGATACGGCTCTTCATCCGGCTGCCGAGCACCGGCTCCTTCCGGCAGACCACCTCATTGGGGCCCGGCTTGGCTTTGTCGGCCTTCATCGGGGCGACGGTCGTGGTCCCGGCCGGCGCGGCGGCGGGGGCGGCAGCCAGCAGGGCGGCCACGAACACCAGGGAGATCATCAGCAACGCTCCTCGGAAATCTGTGGCCTCAGGCTACGTCCACCTCACGCACATTGTCGATGCCCGCGCCCTTCAAGGCGGCGATCAGTTCCTGAACCACCCCGCCGAGTTGCGCCGGATCGCGGCTGCGCAGCACGAGGTTCGAACCGTACTTGCCATCGCCAAAGAACGGATAGCTGCCCAGGGACATGTCCGGATGGGCCTTGGCCACGGCCTCGAGGGGCGCCGCGATGACGCCCTCGCCGGAGCCCTCGACCCGCACCGTCCTCGACACCGTCGGCCGGCCGCCGCGCATCCGAGGGCCTACGTCCTCCAGCATGCCGCGCATGATCTGCGGCACGCCGGCCAGGGTGAAGACGTTGCCGATCGTGAAGCCGGGCGGGCCCTGCACCGGGTTCTTCACCAGCTCGCCGCCCACCGGCACGCGGGCCATGCGCCGCCGCGCTGCGTTCAGCTCCCCGCCCCAGCGAGAGGCCATCATGGCGATGATTTCCGGGTGCTCGTGCAGCTTCACCTTGAACGCCTTCGCCACGGCGTCAGCGGTAATGTCGTCATGGGTCGGCCCGATACCGCCCGTGGTGATGACGTAGTCGTAGCGGCGACGCAGCGCGTTGAGCGCGTCGACGATCTCCTTCATCACGTCCGGGACCGTGCGCGCCTCGACAAGGTCAACGCCGATCACGCCCAGGTACCGGGCGATGTCGCGCAGGTTGGTGTCCTGGGTCCGGCCGCTGAGGATCTCGTCGCCGATGATCAGCACGGCGCAGGTGACACGGTCGTCGGCTGGCGCGACAGCGGTCTTTGCCGGGGCGGTCGTGGTCGGCATGGCGACCAGCCCCAGGTCCTTGATCTTCGGCATAAGGCTTCTTCTCCGCTCGGCGCCAGGGCTCTACGCCCAGGATGCCCCAGTTCCCTCCGCCTGTGATAGCCGATGACGCAATGGATTCGCTCATCCCTTGAGGCGTCGATGGACTTTCCCACCCCGCTGGCGCGCGGCACGCTGGTCAGCCGCTACAAACGCTTCTTCGCCGACGTGGTGCTGGACGACGGGCGCGAGATCACCGCCCACTGCCCCAACCCCGGCGCGATGCTGGGCCTGAACACGCCGGGCCTGATCGCCTGGGTCTCCCGCTCCGACGATCCGAAGCGCAAGCTGGCCCACACGTTGGAACTGGTGGAAGTCGATGGCGGACTGGTGGGGATCAACACCCTGCACCCCAACCGCATCGTCGCCGAAGCCTTGGCCACCGACGCCATTCCCGAGCTCGCCGGTTACGCCACCCACCGGCGCGAAGTCCGCTACGGCGTTAATTCGCGCGTGGACTTCCTGCTGGAGCACCCCGAGCGGTCGCCCTGCTGGCTGGAGGTCAAGAACTGCCACCTTCGCCGCACAGGCACGCTCGCCGAGTTCCCCGACTGCGTGGCGGCCCGCTCGCTGAAGCACCTGCGAGAGCTCACCGCCATGGTCGAGGCGGGCCAGCGGGCCGTGATGCTTTTCGTGATCCAGCGGATGGATTGCGAGGCCTTCGCCGCCTGCGCCGAACTGGACCCGGCCTATGCCAAAGGCCTGACCGCGGCGACGGAGGCGGGCGTCGAGGTGCTGGCCTACGACTGCGCCATCTCGACCGATCGCGTGGTCCTGGCCGACCGCAGGCCGTGGCGCGACGCCCCGTCCGGTTGAACTTCCGTGCTAGGATTGCGACATAGGCGCCCGGAGCACACCCTATGACCGACATCCTCGACGCCGAATATCGCACGGGCCAGATCAAGCTGCACGACGCTGCGGCCTTCGAGGGCATGCGCAAGGCCGGCCTGCTGGCCGCCCAGTGCCTGGACATGCTGACCCCGCACGTCGTGCCCGGCGCGGTCACCGGCGCCCTCGACGACCTAGCCCGCGAGTTCATCGTAGACCATGGCGCGATCCCGGCCTGCCTGGGCTATCGCGGCTACACCAAGACCGTCTGCATCAGCCCCAACCACATCGTCTGCCACGGCATCCCGGGCGAGCGGGCCCTGCGGGAGGGCGACATCGTCAACATCGACGTGACCGTGATCGTCGACGGCTGGCACGGCGACACCTCGCGGATGTACGGCGTGGGCCCGGTGGCCCCTCGCGCCAAGCGGCTGGTGGACGTGACCTACGAGGCGCTGGATCGCGGCCTTGCCATGGTGAAGCCGGGGAACCGCACCGGCGATATCGGCCACGCCATCCAGTCCTATGTGGAAAGCATGCGCTGCTCGGTGGTGCGCGACTTCTGCGGCCACGGGCTGGGCAAGGTGTTCCACGACGCGCCCAACATCCTGCACTTCGGCCAGCGCGGCACGGGCGAGCTGCTGCGGGCCGGCATGTTCTTCACGATCGAGCCGATGGTGAACCTGGGCAAGCACCCGGTGAAGCTGCTCGCCGACGGCTGGACGGCGGTCACCCGCGACAAGTCGCTGTCGGCGCAGTGCGAACATTCGATCGGCGTCACCGAGACCGGCTTCGAAGTCTTCACCCTGTCGCCGACCGGGCAGTACCGGCCGCCGATCACGGTTGCGTAGCTCGCCGGTCCTCGAAAGCGGCCAGTCCAGGCCATTGCCCCGGCCGGGCAACGGCGCGATGCTCCGGCCATGCTGAAGTTCACTCTGGCGCTTGGCGCCGCCATGGTCCTGGCCTCGCCGTCCGCGCTAGGCTCCAACCCCACCGAGATCGGTATCAACGCGATCTGCGGCGCCGAGAGCGCCCTGTCGGCGGGCGTCGCGCCGAAAGGCATCATCCTGCCCGGCGTCGGCAACAGCAGCTTCACCGCCGACACCGCCAACCCCGAGGCCCAGGCCTGGTTCAGCTATGGGATGCAGGCCTATCACGCCTTCCTGCACGCCGAGAACAAGCAGGCCCTGGCCAAGGCGGCCGCCCTCGATTCGACCTGCGCGATGTGCGCCTGGGGAGAAGCCCTGTCGCTGGGCGCTACCCTCAACACCCAGGCCACGCCGCAGGAGACCGCCGCCGCTCTGGCCATCGCCGACCGCGCCGCCAAGCTGGTGAAGCCCGGCGACGACCGGGCCGCCTCGCTGATCGCCGCCCTGCAGCTGCGCTATCGCCCCGTCGCGCCGCCCGAGGGCCGCGAGCAGGCGTACGGCCACGCCATGGACGCCATCGCGCGGCGCTATCCCGCCGATGACGCCATCGCCACCCATGCGGCGCACGCCCTGCTGATCCCGGCCCGGCAGGACGACGTGTCCGGCGTGCCCCGGGCGATGGAGATCCTGGAAGCCGTGCTGGCCCGCAAGCCGGACGAGACCGCGGCGATCCACTACTACATCCACGCCAGCGAGTTCGCCGGACACGCGCCGCTGGCCCTGCCCTATGCCGAGCGTCTCGCGGGCCTGGCGCCCGGGGCGGGCCACCTGGTCCACATGGGCACCCACACCCTCATGCGGGTGGGTCTGTACGAGGACGTCGCGCTTGAGAACGCCCAGGCGCTGAAGGTCGATGCCCAGACCGGCGTCTCCGTCGCCGCCAGCGCCACAGGGCCTCGGTACTACCTGCACAACTACCTGTTCGGCCTGGGCGGGGCGATGATGGCCGGCGACGGTGGCCTGGCGCTGAAATACGCCGAGCATGCAGCCGTCGGCTTCCCGAAGGCGGCCAATGTGGAGCGGGGCACGACGGCCCAGGCCCGAAGCCTGGTCGCGCTGGGCCGGTTCGCGCCGGACCGCGCGCTGGCGCTAACGGAGACGCCGACCGACCTGCGCATCCTGAAGATCTACCGCCACTACGCCCGCGGCGAGGCCTATGCCATCAAGGGCGACGCGGCCGGCGTTAGCCGCGAGGCCGCGGCCATCACAGCGCTGGGCGCCGAGGCGGCCAAAGCGTCGGAAACCGGCAACATCCAGGTCGCCGAAATCGCTGGTGGCGTCCTGGCTGGCCGGGCCGCGATGCTGGGAGGCCAGCCCAACCAGGCCGCCGTGCTGTTCGCCAAGGCCGCCATCGTCCAGGAGAAGGCCTTCCCCGTACCGAAGAACTTCGACCCCCCGCCCTGGTGGTATCCGGTGCGCCGCAGCCTGGCGGCGGCCGAGTTGAAGGCCGGCCGCTACGCCGAGGCGGAGCGCGCCGCCCATGCCAGCCTGGCCGAATGGCCGCAGGACGCGCTGGCGCTGCGCATCCTGGCCGATGCGGAGGCCGCCCAGGGCCGCTCCGGCGCCGCGCGTGACCATCGCGCCGAGGCCAAGCGCCGCTGGCGCGGCGACCTGGCCGCCGTGGCGATCGACCTGAGCTGAGCGTAACGGCGGCTCCGAGAAAACGTTACGCATCCCTCACTTGCCGCCCATGCCGCGCCGGGGCAGCTTCGGTGCAGGGACGGGGTGGAAAGTACGGGCCTATGCTTTCGATCAAGGGTTTGACGCACGTCTATCCGAACGGGACGCGCGCGCTGGACGGTGTCGATCTGGAGATCGGCAAGGGCATGTTCGGGCTGCTGGGGCCAAACGGCGCCGGCAAGTCGACCCTGATGCGAGCCATCGCCACCCTGCAGACCCCCACGTCGGGCGCGATCACCTTCGGCGACATCGACGTGGTCGCCGAGCCTGAGAAGCTGCGCCGCACCCTGGGCTACCTTCCGCAGGACTTCGGGGTCTATCCGCGGGTCTCGGCTCTCGACCTGCTCGACCACATGGCCGTGCTGAAGGGCATCGCCGGCAAGGCCGAGCGCAAGGACACCGTCGAGACCCTGCTGAACCAGGTGAACCTGTGGGACGTGCGCAAGAAGGCCGTGGCCGGCTTTTCCGGCGGCATGCGCCAGCGGTTCGGCATCGCCCAGGCGCTGATCGGGCGGCCCACCCTGATCATCGTGGACGAGCCCACCGCCGGCCTCGACCCGGAGGAGCGCAACCGGTTCCTGAACCTGCTGGCCGAGATCGGCGAGAACGTGGTGGTGATCCTGTCCACCCACATCGTCGATGACGTCTCCGACCTCTGCCCGCGCATGGCGGTGTTGGCGGGGGGGAGGATCCTGAAGGAGGGCGCGCCCGGCGATCTGGTGCGCGACCTGGCCGGCCACGTCTGGCGCAAAATCATCGACCGCGGCGAGGTGGAGGCGATGCGCGGCCGCCATGACGTGATCGCCACGCGGCTGTCGGCCGGCCGGCTGATCATCCACGTCCTGGCGGACGCCCGGCCGGACACGAGCTTTGAGCCGATCCACGGCGGACTCGAGGACGTCTACTTCTCCACCCTCGCCGCCTCGCGCCGCGCGGCCTGAGGCGCCCCATGCTTGGCAAGACGGGGATGTTCGGCAACGTCGCCGCCTTCGAGCTACGCTACCAGCTGCGCCAGCCGATCTACTGGATCACCCTGGTGGTCTTCTTCCTGTTCCCGTTCATCGCCGTGGTCTCCGAGAACCTGAACATCGGGGCAGTCGGCAACATTCATAAGAATTCACCGTCCGCCATCGCCCAGAGCATCGGCACGATGGCGACCATCTTCATGTTCGCCTCGACCGCCTTCGTGGCCAACATCATTGTGCGCGACGACGAGACCGGCTTCGGACCGATCATCCGCTCCACCCGGATCGGCAAGTTCGACTACCTCTTCGGCCGCTTCGCCGGCGCTTTCGCCGCGGTGGCGCTGGCGTTCCTGATCGTCCCCTTCGGGATGTTCGCCGGATCGCTCATGCCCTGGATCGACCCCGAGCGGCTGGGCCCGAACCTGCCCGGCGCCTACGCCTTCGCCTATCTGTGGATCGCCCTGCCGACCATCTTCTTGGTCTCGGCGCTGTTCTTCGCCCTGGCGACGGCCACGCGCTCGATGATGGCGACCTACATCGGCGTGGCGGCGTTTCTCGCCATCTTCCTCGCCGCCCAGGTGGCGCTGGCCGATCCGGAGCGACTGGGCCTTGCGGCAATGCTCGACCCGTTCGGGACCACCGCCTTCGAGCTGGCCACCCGCTACTACACCGCCGCCGACGCCAATACGAAGACCCCGGCCATTGCCGGCGCCCTCTTGTGGAACCGCGTGGTCTGGACGCCCGTGGGCTGCCTGGCCCTGACCAGCGCCTATTTCATCTACAGCTTCGAGGCCCGCGCTGGGCGCCGCAAGCCGGCGGCGCCGGAGGCCGGCCCGGTGGCCGCGTCGCCCGCGCCTCGCCCCCTGGCGAGGCCGGTGTTCAATTCCTTCACCGCCTGGACCCAGCTGGTCGTGCGCACCCGCTTCGAGGTGAGCCAGGTGTTCAAGAGCCCGGCTTTCATCGTGCTGCTGCTACTGGGCATGTTCAACGCCCTCGCCAACCTGCTGCTGGGCGCCGAATTGCAGGGCGCGGCGCTGTATCCGGTGACGCGCTGGATTATCACCTCGCTGCAGGGCAGCTTCGTGATCCTGGTCTGGATCGTGGCGATCTACTACTCTGGCGAGCTGGTCTGGCGCGAACGCGAGCGGCGCACCCAGGAGATCATCGACGCCACCGCCCTGCCCGACTGGGCCTTGCTGGTTCCCAAGGCGATCGCGATCTGCCTCGTGCTGTTGGCGATGCTGACCGTGGCGGCCTTGACCGGCATGGCCGTGCAGCTCGGCAAGGGCTTCACCGACCTGCAGCCGGCCCACTACCTGTTCTGGTACATTCTGCCCGGCGCCATTGACTGGTCGCTGCTGGCGATCCTGGCCGTGTTTCTGCAGGCGCTGGCGCCCAACAAGTTCGTCGGCTGGGGCCTGCTGATCCTGGTGCTGATCGGCCGGCTGGTGGCGCCGCGGATGGGCTGGGAGCACAACCTCTACCTCTACATGGGCCACCCCGCCGCGCCGCTCTCCGATATGAACGGCGACGGCGCCTATGCCGGGATCGCCGCCTGGTTCCGCGCCTACTGGATCGCCTTCGCCGTGGTGCTGGTGGTGCTGGGCTACGCGCTCTGGCCGCGCGGGACCGACCTGCGACTACGGACCCGGGTGGCGCGGCTTCCGCGGCGCCTGGCCAGCCCGGCCGGGGTGATCGGCGCCCTCGCCCTGATCGCCTGGATCGGGCTGGGCGCGCAGATCTTCTACAATACGGTGATCCTTAACGAATACCGCACCCGGATTGGCGACGAGGCCTGGCTGGCCGACTACGAGAAGGGCTTCCTAAAGTATCAGACGGTGGCCCAGCCCTCCGTCGCCGACGTGGAGCTCGACGTCCAGATCTATCCCCATGCGCCGAAGTTGGAAGCCGAGGGCGTCTACCACCTGGTCAACGACACCACCGCCCCGATCCGCGAGCTGCATGTGCGCCTCGACCGCGACACCAAGGCCCTGCAGATGTCGGTCACCGGCGCGGCGCGGGTGCGAACCTTCGACCGTTTCAACTACCGCATCTTCACCTTCGACAAGCCGCTGGCCCCCGGCGGGACCTCGGCCCTGTCGTTCCAGACGGTGCTGCAACAGCGCGGCTTCAAGAACTCCGGCAACATGACCAAGGTCGTCGCCAACGGGACCTTCCTGAACAACTACGAGTTCGCCCCGATCATCGGCATGGACCGCAACCAGTTGCTGCAGGACCGCGCCAAGCGAAGGAAATACGGCCTTCCGCCCCAGCTGCGTCCGCCGAAGCTGGAGGACCGCGCCGCTCAGGCCCGCAACTACGTTGCCAACGCCGACTGGGTAAACGCCGACATCCGCGTCACCACCGAGGCTGACCAGACGCCAGTGGCCCCAGGCTACCGGATCTCCGACGTCACCCGCAACGGCCGGCGCACCATCCGCTTCCGCACCGACGCCCCGGTGCTCAACTTCTTCTCGGTGCAGTCGGCCCGCTACGCCATCAAGCGCGAGGTCTACAAGGGCATCGAGCTGGCCATCTACTACGACGCCCAGCACCCCTGGAACGTCGATCGGATGATTGGGTCGCTGAAGACCGGCCTCGACTACTTCCAGGCCAATTTCAGTCCCTACCAGTTCCACCAGGCCCGCATCCTGGAGTTCCCGGACTACGCCCGCTTCGCCCAGGCGTTCGCCAACACCATGCCCTACTCCGAGGGCATCGGCTTCGTCACCGACAACACCAAGCCCGACAAGATCGACTACGTCACCTATGTCACCGCCCACGAACTGGCGCACCAGTGGTGGGCCCACCAGATCATCGGCGCCGACATGCAGGGCGCGACCTCGCTCTCTGAGACGCTCGCCCAGTACTCGGCCCTGATCGTGATGGAGAAGACCTACGGCCATGCCGGGATCCGCAAGTTCCTGAAGTACGAACTGGACCGCTATCTGCGCTCGCGCGGCGCCGAACTCGTCGAGGAGCAGCCGCTCTTGCGGGTGGAGAACCAGGACTACATCCACTACCGCAAGGGCTCGCTGGTCATGTACCTGCTGCGCGACCGGATCGGCGAGGCCAAGGTCAACGCCGCGCTGCGCACCTTGCTGAAACAGTACGCCTTCAAGGGTGCGCCCTATCCCCGCTCGCAGGACCTGGTGGACGCCCTGCGCGCCCAGGCCGGCGCCGATCCCGCCGCCCAGCAGCTCATAACCGACCTGTTCGAGAACATCACCCTCTACGACCTGAAGACGCGCACCGCGGCGGTGACCAAGCGCGCCGACGGGCGCTACGATGTGACCCTGACCGTCGAGGCGAAGAAGGCTTACGCCGACGGGCGCGGCAAGGAGACGCCGGTCCCGATCCCAGCCGGCGAAGTCTTTGACATCGGCGTCTTCACCGCCGAGCCTGGCAAGCCCGGGTTCTCGGCCAAGGAGGTGCTCATGTTCCGCACCACCGGTCTGAGAAGCGGCGTCCAGACCTTGACGGTCACGGTGCCCAGGGCTCCGAAATTCGCCGGTGTCGATCCCTACAACAAGCAGATCGACCGCAACTCCGATGACAATGCCATCAGGGTGACCGGCGGCTGATCTCAGGCCGCAGCTAGGCGGGGGCCGCAGCTAGGCGGGGGCCGCCACGATCATCGCGACCAACACCGCCGCGGCCGTCAGTACGCTCATCAGCGTCGTGATCTTCATGCCGTCATCCCCATCCTGCGGCCATCCTGCCGGAGCGGCGGCGGTGCGGCGTCCCCCGATCGGGGGTGTCAGATCGCGGCTTGCCAGATCGCGGCTTGCCAGACGCGAACAATTGCGGAACACTGAGGCGCCATGATCGCCAGCCCGTTCTCCGTCGAAGATGTTTCAGCGCAGAGCGAGTTGTGGCGCTCGAGGCCGCCACCCAAGCCCCACTATGCCGGCCACCGCGACCGTCTGCGTGAACGCGCCGCCGTGGGCGGCCTGGCGGCCCTGCCCGACTACGAGGTGCTGGAACTCTTCCTCTTCCGTTCGATCCCGCGCGGTGATGTGAAACCTCTGGCCAAGCAGCTGCTGGCTCGCTTCGGCTCACTGGGCGGGGTGCTGGGCGCAACGCTTCACGACCTCCGCACCGTGACTGGCGTCGGCGAGGCGGTGGCGCTGGACCTGACTCTGCTGCAGGAAGCCACCCTGCGCACAGCCCGCGAACAGGTGACGCGCCGCCCGGTGATCTCCTCCTGGAGCGCCTTGCTGGCCTATGTGAAGACCGCACTGGCCCATGAGGCGCGTGAGCAGTTCCGGGTGTTGTTTCTCGACAAGAAAAACCAGCTGATCGCCGACGAGATCATGAACCGCGGCACCGTCGACCACGCCCCGGTCTATCCGCGCGAGGTGGTCCGCCGCGCCTTGGAATTCTCCGCCAGCGCCGTGATCCTGGTGCACAACCACCCCAGCGGCGACCCCACACCCAGCTCCGCCGACATCGACATGACCCGCCAGATCGTCGAGGCCGCCCGGCCCCTGCGTATCGCCGTCCATGACCATCTCGTCGCCGGCCGCGACGGCGTCGCCAGCTTCAAGGCGCTAGGGCTGATGTAGCGCGCCGCCGATTTCGGATATGCAGGGCGCATGACCCCGGAACTCGGTATCATCGAGGGCTTTTTCGGCCGGCCCTATCGATGGGACGAGCGGGCCGCCATGGTCGCCGCCCTGGCCCCGGCCGGATACCGTTTCTACCTCTATGCCCCAAAGGCGGACAGCCGCCTGCGCCGGGAGTGGCGTGAGCCCTATCCCGACTCGGATTTGGCGAACCTGGCCGCCTTCGCCGCGGGCTGCCGCGCCGCCGGCGTGCGATTCGGCGTGGGCCTCAGCCCCTACGAACTCTATCTGGGGTTCGATGGCCCGGCGAAGGACGCGCTCGCCGCGAAGCTCGCCCAGTTGGACGTGCTGGGCCTGGACGACCTCGGGATCTTCTTCGACGACATGCGAGGCGACCTGCCCGATCTCGCCGCCCGCCAGGTCGAGATCATAGACTGGATCGCCGCGCGGACCACCGCATCGCGGGTGATCATGTGCCCCAGCTACTACACCGACGACGCTGTGCTGGACCGGGTGTTCGGCCAGCGCCCGGCGAACTACCTGGAAGACCTGGGCCGCGCCCTGGACCCGGCCATCGAGATCATGTGGACGGGCGAAGAGGTCTGCGCACGGGAGGTCTCCCCCGGCCATCTGGCCCGGGTCGGCGAACAGATCGGCCGCAAGCCGTTCCTCTGGGACAACTACCCCGTCAACGACGGCCCGCGGATGAGCCCGCACCTGCACCTGCGCGCCTTCACCGGCCGCCCGGGCGCGATCGGGCCGCACATCGCGGGCCACGCGGTGAATCCAGCGTCACAGGCGGTGTTGTCGCGCATTCCAGCGCTTACGCTTGCCGAGAGCTATGCCGTGGGTGAGGCCTACCAGTACCTCGCCGCCTTCCGCCGCGCCGCCAACACAGTGCTTGGCTCAGACCTCGCCAACGCCGTGGAACGCAACCTGCTGCTGCTCGAGGACACCGGCCTTCATGGTCTGGATACCGAGCGAAAGGCCAGACTTCGCGCGCGCTTTGCCGCCTTCGATCACCCCGGCGCCGCCGAAATCGTGGCCTGGCTGGACGGCGCGTGGGAGGCCGCGAGCGAGTTGCAGACCCAGTGATCTCCCGCCGCGCCCTGATCACCCGCGCCGCCCTGGTCGCCGTCGGCGCGGGCGCGCTGTTCGCGGTGCGCGACCGCCTGCCCTGGCCGCCCCTCAATGCGCGCTTCGCCAACGGCCGGGACACACCCTGGCAGCGCCTGCCCGAACGCCCTGGCCTGGTGGAGATGACCGTCGCGGTGAACGGCACGCCGGTGAGGGCGGTGATCGATTCCGGCGCCCAGCTCAGCGCCGTGGACGCCGGCCTGGCTGCGCGCCTCGGTTTGGAGCGCGTCCTGGCCGCGCCCTTGCTGGCCTATGGTGTCGCCGGCCGGCCGCGGCTGACCCACACCGTACACCTCGGCCTGACGATGCCAGGCCTGGCGGTCCCCGGCCTGCGCGCAGCCGTGCTGGACCTGGCCGGCATGGCCGCCGCTAGTGGTCGAGACTTCCAGCTGCTGATCGGCCGCGACGTGCTGCGACGGCTGGTGCTGGAGGCCGACTTCCCTCTGCGCCGCGCCCGCTTCCTGGCGCC
Organism: Phenylobacterium deserti; assembly: GCA_943332615.1. GTDB lineage: Bacteria > Pseudomonadota > Alphaproteobacteria > Caulobacterales > Caulobacteraceae > Phenylobacterium > Phenylobacterium deserti_C. The sequence goes on along the minus strand of CALQQB010000008.1, from coordinate 47,453 downwards.
GGGCGTCTTCCACCCGGCCCACGACTCCATCGCCATCCCGCTGAAGGTTGAGGGCGGCGCGCCGCTGGCCCGAGTGCAGATCGAAGCCACGGTCCCGGTGGACCTGCTGATCGACACCGGCGCGACGGGCGACCTAGCCCTGTCCGACGCCGCCGCCCGTCGTGCTGGCCTCACCGCACCCGGCCGGCTGGTTCGCCAAGGCCATTCGATTACCCTCAGCGGCCTTAACCCGGCGCGCACCGCCATCGCCGCCACCGTCCGTCTTGGTGAGCTCAGCCTGCGCAACATTGATGTGCAGATCTACGCGCCTGCCGCCTCGGCGCCCGGCCCTGTCGGCCTGGTCGGCGCAGGCCTGCTGCGCCCTTTCCGCATCGCCCTCGACCTCAACGTCGGGCGGCTGTGGCTGACCCCGGCCCCTCTCCGGGTCGTGCCCCCACCATAGCAAACTCATGACAAGGCGCGCGCATGGTTGTCGGCGCCGCGCCCCGGCGTTAGCCTCCCCGTACCCGGACTTCGAACCGGGACCGGGAGTCTGACGATGTCCAAGCTGACCCGCGCCGCCCTGGCGCTGTGCGCCGCCACAGCGCTTTCAACCTTCGCGATACACGGCCAGGCCCAGGGCGTCGTACCAAACCATCCGATGGGCGTCGTGGCGCCCAGGGGCTGGAAGACGCCGCGGACCGTCGATGGCCACCCCAGCCTGGAGGGCGTCTGGACTAACGCCACCCTCACCACCCTCGAACGCGACCCCAAGCTGGGCGACCGGCTGGTGTTGACCGAGGAAGAGGTGGCAAGGATCGAGGGGACCGAGCGCAAGACTGTGGTCGCCGGCCAGGCCTCGACCGATCCCAAGATCAAGGTCACCGACCTGCCAGAGGATTGCGGGCGCGGCTTCCGCGGCGTGGACTGCGGCTACAACAGCTTCTGGATCGACCCGGGCACCCACATCATCCGCGTCAACGGGCAGCCACGCTCGTCGATCCTGGTGGAGCCGAAGAACGGCCGCCTACCGCCGCTGACCAAGGAGGCTCAGGCCCGCATGCAGGCCCGTTTCGGCAACGCCAGGGTCGGCAACTTCGACGGGCCAGAGCGCCGCTCGCTGGGCGAGCGCTGCATCCTCAGCTTCGGCACCTCGGCCGGGCCGCCGATGCTGCCGCTGCTCTACAACAACAACTATCAGATCATCCAAACCAAGGATGAGGTGCTGATCGAGGTGGAGATGGTGCACGACACCCGCATCATCCGCCTCGGCGGCAGGCCGATCCCCGCCTCGGTCAAGCAGTGGATGGGCGACAGCATCGGCCACTGGGAGGGGGACACCCTGGTTGTCGAGACAGGACACCTGCGGCCCGAACAGTCGTTCCGCGGCTCTGGCCCCGACGGGAAAGTCGTCGAGCGCCTGACCCGTATCGGCCCGCAGCAGATACTCTACCAGTTCGAGTTGAACGACCCCTCGGCCTTCACCGCTCCGATCAAGGGTGAAGTGGCGCTCAACGCCACCAAGGGCCCTGTCTACGAATATGCCTGCCACGAGGGCAACTACGCCCTGCCCGGCATCCTGGCGGGGGCCCGCGCCGAGGAGAAGCGCGGGCGGGAGCTTGAGGGGAACCGTGGCGAAGTGAAGGACGAGGGCGCCGAGTAAGCCCGCGAAATTCCTCCCTTCCCCTCCGTCGCAACCGGCGTATCCTCAACGCGATCGGACTCGAAGATCCGGTTTGGTTCGGGAGGCCAGCGATGACGATCCGAGCGCTCGCGTTCGCTATGGCTTTGGCGGTGTTGGCCGTCGGCCCTGCCCTGGCGGCCGAGTCCTGGAAGGCGCAGCGCAACGCCTGGGGTCAACCGGACCTGTCCGGGGTCTGGACCAACGCCACCATCACCACGCTGGAGCGCAACCCCATCTTTGGCGACCGCAAAGTGCTGACCGAGGCCGAGGCGAAGCAGCTGGAAAGCGGCAACGCCACCCGCGTCCAGCGCGCCAACGAGGCCACCAAGGACGGCACCAAGGTCGATGAGCTGCCCTCCTGCGGTGGCGGCCAGACGGGGCCGGCCTGCGGCTACAACAACTTCTGGGTCGATCCCGGCACCAAGGTGGTCCGCATCGGCGCCGAGGCCCGCACCTCGATCATCGTGGAGCCGAAGAACGGGCGGCTGCCGCTGAACCCGGCCGCTCAGGCCCGCATCCGCAACGCTCAGGGCAACGCCCGCGTGGGCAATTTCGACGGCCCTGAGCGCCGACCGCTAGGCGAGCGCTGCCTGGTCGGATTCGGCTCGACTTCGGGTCCGCCGATGCTGCCGGTGCTTTATAACAACCACTACCAGATCCTGCAGACTGGCCGCGAGGTGATGATCCAGGTGGAGATGGTGCACGATACCCGCATCGTCCGCCTGAACGACACCCACAAGCCTGCAAGCGTGCGCGAGTGGATGGGCGACAGCATAGGCCGCTGGGAGGGCGACACGCTGGTGGTCGAAACCACCAATTTCCGGCGTGACCAGACGTTCCGCGGCGCCACCGCGAACCAGAAGGTGGTCGAACGCTTCACCCGCATTTCGCCTCAGCAAATTCACTACCAGTTCGAGGTGGTAGACCCTGCGGCGTTCGACGCGCCGGTGAAGGGCGAGGAGTCCTTCAACGCCACCAAGGACATGGTCTACGAATACGCCTGCCACGAAGGCAACTATGCGCTGCCCGGCATCCTGGCCGGAGCGCGCGAGGAAGAAAAGAGGGGCAAGGAAATGGAAGGCAACCGCGGCGAAGTCCGTGAGGAGGGCGCGGAATGAAGCTCCTTTCGATCACCCTGGCGCTGGCGCTCAGCGCGACTGCCGCCATCCCGACGCTGGCCTTCGCCGCGACCGCCCCGGCCAAGGCCGCCTGGAAGGCCCCGCGTACGCCGCTGGGCCAACCCGACCTGCAAGGCACCTGGACCAACGCCACCATCACGCCGATGACCCGGCCGTCCCAGTTCGGCGAGCGCAACGTGCTGACACCGGACGAGGCGCGCGGCCTGGAGCAGGCCACCGCCGACCAGGTTAGGCGAGCCGACCTGCCCACCGACCCCACCCTCAAGGTTGGCGACCTGAAGAACGCCGATTGCGGGGCGGACGGCATCTCCGGCTTCAACTGCGGCTATAACCAGGGCTGGAAGGATCCGGGCACCAACGTCATCGACTTCAACGGCGAGAAACGGGCCTCGATCCTCGTCGAACCGAAAAATGGCCAGTTCCCGCCGATGGCGAAGGCCGCCATGGACCGCCGCCGCGGCCGCCCGCCGGGCGGAGCCTACGACGGTCCCGAACAGCGCGCCCTGGGCGAGCGCTGCCTGCTATCGTTCGGTTCCTCGGCCGGGCCGCCGATGCTGCCGCTGATGTATAACAACACCTATGCGATCACCCAGACTAAGGACGCCGTGGTGATCGAGGTCGAGATGGTCCACGACACCCGGATCATCCGCCTGAACACTAGGCACGACCCCAACAACCTGAAGACCTGGATGGGCGATTCCATCGGCCGCTGGGACGGCGACACCCTGGTCATCGAGACCATCAACATGCGCCCCGAACAGGGCTTGCGTGGCGGCTCGCCGAACCAGAAGGTCACCGAGTGGCTGACCCGGATCGGGCCGAACAAGATCAAGTACCGCTTCACGGTCGATGACCCGTCCACCTACATCGAGCCGTTCAGCGGCGAGGTGGCCTTCAACGCCACCAAGGGCCAACTCTACGAATACGCCTGCCACGAGGGGAACTACGCCATGGAAGGCATCCTGGCCGGCGCGCGTGAGGCTGAAAAGGCCGGCAAACCGATCACAGGCGGGGGCGCCCGCGAGGAGGGCTCGAACTGATGAGGGCCGTGCTCGCGCTGGTGCTCGCGCTGGTGGCCTCGTCGGGGCTCGCCGCGGTCCCCGGCGACAAGGAGGCACCCTACAAGGCGCCGCGTAACGCTTTCGGCCAGCCGGACTTCTCGGGCGTGTGGAGCAACGCCACCATCACCCGGCTGGAGCGGGACCCGAGGTTCGGCGACCGGCTGGTGATGACGCCTGAAGAGGCCAGGGCCATTGAGGGCGCCAGCGACAAGCGCAACGCCGCGCTGCGCGCCGACACCGACCAGACCAAGAAAGTCGACGACCTGCCCGAATGCCAGAGCGGCGCCCAGGGCGCAGCCTGCGGCTACAACGCCTTCTGGACCGACCCCGGCACCCGGCTGGTCCGAATCGGTCAGGAGATCAGGACTTCGATCCTCACCGAGCCCCGGAACGGCCGGCTGCCAATCAAGCCTGAGGCCGCGGCACGCCAGCGTGCCGACTTCGGCAACGCCCGGGTCGGCAACTTCGACGGGCCCGAACGGCGCGGCGTCGGCGAACGCTGCCTGGTCGGCTTCGGCGGCAGTTCCGGCCCACCCCTGCTGCCGGTGCTCTACAACAACCACTACCAGATCCAGCAGACCGGCCAGGCGGTCGTGATCGTCACCGAGATGGTTCACGACGCCCGTATCGTCCGCCTGGTCGGTGCCCATCTCCCGCCTTCGGTGAAGAGCTGGATGGGCGACAGCATCGGCCGCTGGGAGGGCGACACCCTGGTCGTCGAGACCACCAACTTCCGCCCCGACAACGTCTTCCGCGGCGCCACCGCCGGCCAGACGGTGATCGAGCACTTCACCCGCATCTCGGCCCAGCAGATCGACTACAGGTTCGAGGTGATCGACCCGGCCGCCTACACCGTCCCGGTGAAGGGCGAAGAGGCCCTGAATCTCACCAAGGACCAGATCTACGAATACGCCTGCCACGAGGGGAACTACGCCATGCGCGGCATCCTGGCCGGGGCGCGCGAAGAGGAAAGGCACGGCCGTGAGAAGGACGGCAATCGCGGCGCCATTGAGGACGAAAGCGGAAACTGAAAGGGGCCCCTTGGCTAAAGGCGCACGCTCCGCAGCCGCAGGGCGTTGCCAATGACGCTGACCGACGAGCGCGCCATGGTCGCCGCCGCGATCTGCGGCGAAAGCAGCAGGCCAAACACCGGAGAGAAAACGCCGGCGGCGTTGTAGGCGACGGCGAAGATCCGGTTCACCCGGATATGGCGCATCGCGCGCCCGCGATAGCCGTCTCGCCTTGACCAGGCCCTGCAGGTCGCCCCTGAGCAAGGTCACACCGGCGGTCTCGATCGCCACATCTGCGCCCGCGCCCATCGCCACGCAGACATCCGCAGCAGCCAGCGCTGGCGCGTCATTGACACCATCGCCGGCCATGGCGACCCGGTGGCCTTCGCGGCGCCGCTTTTCGACCACAGCGGCCTTGTCCTGCGGCAGCACCTCGGCTTCCACGTCGTCGATGCCCAAGCGCCGTGCGACCGCCAGGGCCGTGGTGCTGTTGTCACTGGTCATCATCACCAGCCGCACGCCCTCGGCTTGCAGGGCCCGCACCGCCTCGGCCGTCGTGGGTTTGATTGGATCGGCGATCGCGAAGATCGCGGCGAGCCGGCCATCTTGCGGAACGCCGGTGGAAAGACCTGCGGAGCCAGGGTAGTGACCACGCTGCAGCCCCACACCCATGGCGATGGGCGTGAACATGTTAAGGCTGCGGGTGACCAGCGAACGCGCGCCGCGCTCGAAGAACGGCCAGCCGGCCCACACCACCACGGGCGTCGCGAGCGCGAACTGGATCCAGGCCGAGGTCTGGCCGCGGATCCGCATGGTCAGCCCGGTCAGATGGCTGCCCATTTCCAGGACAACCACCGGCAAGTCCAGCGTCAGCCCACTCAGAACCGCCGCGTCATGTCGGCCAACTCCGGGTTCGGGCAAGGGCCCGGCTACTCTCTTGCGACGCTTGGAGCTCGGCTCGAATACGCGGCGTCGTGCAGGCGCTGCCGTGAAGAACACTTCCCATAGGGCATCCGCCTCCTGGCGACTCTGGATCAATGATGCACCATCAGAATCTGGGACCACACACCTAGCCCGCGGCGCGCGCTCCACGGGCGCGCGCCCTGGCCGCCCGCCAATCCCGACCGAGCCTGATCCACAACAGGATCAAGCCCGTCACCACGACCGGCAGGGTCAGCGCGGCGGCCGCGATGACCAGCGGGTTGTTGAAGTTGTCGCCCGTCTTGAAGTCCAGGATATGGATCCGCCAGAACAGGTCATAGAGCCGCCAGATATTGGAGCGCCGGCTGACCACCTCCCCGGTCTCCGGCGAAAGGTAGAAGCTGGTCTTTTCGACATCGCTGAATTCGATGCGCCACAGCGGCCCGGGTTTGCCGGCTTCCTGCGGCGCGGTCGAAAACCAACGCGCCGCGATGGGCTGGCCCTTCCCCTGGTACTGCGCTCCGGCCAACTGTCGGGCTTCGCCCTCAGTCATCGGCTGCATGTGAGCGCCGGTGACCGCATTGACCGTATGGACGCCGCCATCGACGTCTTTCAGCACCCACACCGTGCCCCGCAACGTGGTCTTGAGGGTCGCCTCCACAGCCTCGACGCCCATCACGGCCGCCGCGGCTCGATAGTCCAGGACGCCGCTCGCCGGCAGCACCTGCCGTTGGAAGGCCGCCACATGATGTTCGCCGCGCACGCGTTCGATAGGGATGGCGGTCATCACCAGCCCGCCCAACACCCAGCCCAGAACCTGCAGCCCGACGATCAGGGCCAGCCACTTATGGATCTGGGTCGAAAGCTTCAGCATCACCATAGCTCCCCGCGCGCCAGGCGCGCCAATTCCCGCCGCATCTAGCAGTTAGCAGCCGATTCATGCGCCCCAGGACCCACACCATCGACCGCCGAAGGCTCTTGAAGGCCGCGGCAGGCCTTGGCGGCGGCGTAGCGCTCGGCGGCCTCCTGCCCGGCTGGGCGCACAGCCAGCCCCCCGGCCTCTCCGGAGCCCCCACCCTCAGCGGCGAGGATATCGCGATCACCGTCGGCCATGCGCCGCTGCGCATCGGCGGCCGCGCCGGCCATGCGGTGGGGATGAACGGCTCCATCGCCGGCCCTCTGCTGCGACTGAAGGAAGGTCAGAACGTCCGGATCGCTGTCACCAACCAGCTTGCCGAAGACACCTCCATCCACTGGCACGGCCTGCTGGTGCCCTTCCAGATGGATGGGGTTCCGGGCCTGAGCTTTCCCGGCATCAAGCCTGGCCAGTCCTATGTTTACGAGTTCCCCGTGCGCCAGGCCGGGACCTACTGGTGCCATAGCCACTCCGGTCTCCAAGAGATGATGGGCCACTATGCTCGGATCGTGATCGACCCGGCCGCCGCCGAGCCCGCACCCTACGATCGCGAGCACGTGGTGGTGTTGTCCGACTACAGCTTCATGCACCCCCACCTCATGATGCAGAAGCTGAAGCAGCAGACCGGCTACTTCAATCGGCGGAAGCAGACCGTCGAGGGCCTACTGGCCGGCAGGGATCAGACCCTGGCCGAACGGGTAGAATGGGGCACCATGCGGATGGACCCCACCGATATCCTCGATGTAACCGGCTCGACGTACGCCTACCTGGTGAACGGCCATGGCCCGGCCGAGAACTGGACGGGTCTGTTCAAGCCCGGGGAGCGCGTCCGCCTCCGCATCATCAACGCCGCAGCGATGACGATCTTCAACGTGCGAGTCCCCGGCCTGAAGCTGACCGTGGTGCAGGTCGACGGCCAGGATGTCCGGCCGGTGGAGGTGGACGAGTTCCAGATCGCCAACGCCGAGACCTATGACATCATCGTCACCCCGAGCGAGGATCGCGCCTACACGCTGGTCGCAGAGGCCGCTGACAGCTCAGGCATGGCCCACGCGACACTGGCGCCGCGCCCGGGTCTCGTCGCGGAGGCCCCAACGCCGCGCGAACGCCCGGTGCTCACCATGCGCGCTATTGGCATGGACATGGGCGACATGGCCGGGATGGACATGCGCGGCGGGCACAGCATGGCAATGCGGAACGGAAAGACGGCGCCCAGCGTCAAGCTGGGCCCGGGAGTCCAGATGATCTCCCCGATGGCGGTGGACAGGACGGCTGATCGCGGCACGGGCTTGGGAAAGGCGCCGGGCAAGGTGCTGGTCTATGCCGATCTCGTGGCTCTCACCCCCAGGCCTGATACCCGGCCGCCCTCGCGCAGCCTTGAGATCCATCTGACCGGCAACATGGAGCGGTTCATGTGGGCCTTCGATGGCGAGACGTTCAGCGAGGTCGTCAAACCCATACCCTTCCGGCGCGACGAGCGGGTGCGGGTGACCCTCGTCAACGACAGCATGATGAACCTCCCGATCCACCTACACGGTCACTTCATCGAGCTGGTGAACGGCCACCCAGGTCAGCATCCGCGCAAGCACAGGGTCAACGTCATGCCGGGCGGCAAGGTCACGTTCGACCTGACGGCCGACGCCCCCGGCGACTGGGCCTTCCGCTGTCACATGCTGCTGCACATGCATGCCGGCATGTTCAAGGTCGTGACCGTGCGACCGCTCGACGGGACCGCAGCGTGATGCGGCGCGCCCTCATCGCCCTTGGCGCCATTCTCCTGGCCGCACCCGCACGCGCGCAGGCGCCGGACCCTCATGCAGCCCATACGATGCCAGCCCTCGTCGATCCCCACGCGGGACACGTGATGGCGCCCGCATCACCCGACCCGCACGCCGGACATGTGATGCCTCCAGCGCCGGCCGATCCACATGCCGGACACATCATGCCCTCGGCTGCGCAGGCCGCTGATCCGCACGCGGGACACAACATGGGCGGTCAGGCTGCTGTGGCGGGCGAGCCAGCGCCCCCGGCGCCGACGGATTACGCGGCCGATCGCATGTTCCCCCAGGCTGCCATGGCCGCCGCCCGCGCTGCGCTCTACGACGAACACGGGAACATGGCTTGGTCCAAGGTGATGTTCGACCGCGCGGAATACCGCCCCGGCGGCAAGGGCGACGGATATGGCTGGGATGGTCGCGCCTCCTGGGGCGACGACATCCACCGCATCGTGTTGAAATCCGAAGGGGATGGTGCTTCAGGCCGCCTGGAAGAGGCCGAGGTTCAGGCCCTCTATTCCCGCGCCGTGGGGCCCTACTTCAACCTTGAGGCGGGCGCGCGGCAGGACTTTCAGCCCCGGCCACGGCGAACCTATGCGGTCTTAGGCGTCGAAGGCCTTGCGCCCAACTGGTTCGATGTCGAGGGCCGTGTCTTTCTGTCAGACAAAGGCGATCTGACCGCACGGCTCGAGGGATCCTACGATCTGCGTCTGACCCAACGGCTGATCCTGGAACCCCGCGCGGAAGCGAACCTCGCCGCCCAGGACGATGCATCGATCGGCGTCGGGGCCGGCCCCTCGGACCTGGAGTTGGGCCTTCGCCTGCGCTACGCGCTCACACCGGAGTTCGCGCCCTATGTCGGCGGAAACTGGAACCACAAGATCGGCGATGCGGCGGACGTCGCCCGCGCCGCCGGCGAGGACGTGCGGAGCACTCGGATCGTGTTAGGTCTGCGGGCTTGGTTTTAGCTCGTGGCCTCGCACCCCTTGCATGCACAGCCCGTCGCGCGCTCCTAGAGTTGACCCCATGGAGATTCCAATGACCGTCATGACCTCTGGCCGCGCGTTGGCCACCGCCGCCGCCGTTCCTGCCCTGCTGTTGGCGGCTCAGGCGCAGGCCCATGCCCATCTCGTTGCCAGCACGCCGGCCGCCAATGCCGCCGTGGCCGCACCCAAGGCGCTGCACCTGCAGTTCAACGAGAAGCTTGAGCCAAAATTCTCCGCCGCGGACCTGACCACAGCCGTGGGCGTACCGGTGCCGGTCACCTCCAAGGCCGCCGGCGTCGCCATCGAAGCCACGCCCAAGGCCCCTCTCGCGCCGGGCGCCTACCTGGTGAAGTGGCACGTGCTGTCGGCGGACGGCCACAAGTCCGAAGGCGTGTTCAACTTCAGCGTCAGATAGGCCGGGGCGCGTGGACGCCACCGTCCTCGCCCGCACGGTCCAGTACGGGGCCGTGGCGATCGTCGGCGGCTCCAGCCTGTTGCTGGCCACGACAGCAGCGCCGGCCTGGCCGCGCTGGCTCAGCCCCGCAGCGGCGCTGATCGGGGTCGCCGCCACCTGCGGGTGGCTGGCGGCCGAGGCGATTGGCATCGCCGACCTCTCCGCCATCGGTTCTGTCGCGACCGACACCAGTTTTGGCCGCGCCGGCCTGGTCCGCGTCGGCCTGCTGCTGCTGGCCGCCGCTGTCTCGATTGTACGCCCATCGGCCTGGACGGTCCTGGCCGGGCTCGGCGGACTGGCCGCGGCCTCCTTCGCCTGGACCGGCCACGGTGGGATCGGTGCCGGCGTGCTGGGGGCCGCACACCTCCTCGCCGACATCATTCACCTGCTGGCCGCAACGGCCTGGATCGGCGCCCTTCCCGTCCTGGCGCTGCTGGCGCTGGACCACCGCGACCCAGCCAGCGCCGCCTCGGCCCTGCGCGACTTCTCGAGACTGGGGCCGGCGCTGGTGTGCCTGATCCTGCTCTCGGGCTTGGTGAACAGTTGCGTGCTGGTCGGTCCCGCCGCCGCCCTCCACCTGACGGCCACGCCCTACGGCCGCCTTCTGGCCGCCAAGCTGGTGCTGTTCATGATGATGCTGGCCCTGGCCGCAGCGAACCGGTGGAAACTGACGCCGGCGCTGGATCGCGCGATTGCCCGGAGCGAACCATCGCCCCGCGCGCTCATTACGTCACTCGTACTGGAAACCCTGCTGGGTGCGACCGTCATTGGCCTGGTGGCCTGGATGGGAACGGTCCTGCCCGCCGCCCACGCCTAATCCCGGCGGCGCGAGGCCGCCATCAGGCCGATTCCGATTGCCAGGCCGACCACCACGCCCACGCCAACGGCCGCGACGGTCTCGACCTCGACGGCGGCGCCCAGCTTCTTGCGGATCGAGCGGTGATAGGAGCTGGCCCGCACCGCGCGGGCCACGGCCTCGGCCTGGCCCTTGGCGGCATCGAAGGCGCCCGACAGCCTGGCGCGCGCGACCGACATGCGGGCCGCAAGACGGGCGCGCCCGTCTTCGTCGGAATCGAAACCCTCATAGATGTCGAAATAGCCCGTGGGCTTGGGCTCGCTCGTCCGCCGCCGCCGCCGGGGCGTGAGCGCCAGCCAGGCCGCACCCAGACAGATCAGCGCCACCGGGATCGGGTTGCGCCCCAGCGTCGTCGCCGTCACCACCTTGTCGTTGCCGCTCATGGTCTGTCCCGTTCGCTCGTCAACATGTCGTCTGAAGACGGGGCTGCCCGCAAGCCCCAGATACCGTTACCCCTAACGCGGGAGGCAGCCGTTCGGCACCATGGGCTTCCCGCTGTGTCGTCCAGAGCACTATAGGTCGATGATGAACGCTACCTTCGCGACCCTTACCTTCACCCTAACCCTATTTACCGGAATCCTGTTTGCCGGAATGGCAGCCGACGCACAGGACATTTCGGCTCAGCGGCTCTCCGACATGACCCGTGAGCTGGCGTCCGAGCCCTATGCCGGGCGTGGCCCCGGCGGACCGGGCGAGACCATGACGGTCGACTTCATCATTCGGGAGTTCACGGCCCTGGGCCTGGAACCAGCCGGCGATGATGGTGGTTGGACCCAGGCCGTGCCGCTCTGGCGCTACCAGACCCAGGCCGGCGGAACCTACACGCTCAGCGCCGGCGGCAAGCTCAAAGCCCTGCATGAACAGACCGACCTGCGGATCGAGACGCAGCGGCCGGTCGCGCGGGTGGCGATCCGCGCCGCGCCCATCGTTTTCGTCGGCTATGGGGTCACCGCTCGGGAGCGCGGCTGGGACGATTTCAAGGGCATGGACCTGAAGGGCAAGATCGCGCTCGTCCTGATCAACGACCCTGACTTCGAGGCCGGCCCCGGTGACCCGGTCGCTGGCAAGTTCGGTGGCCGTGCGGCCACGTTCTACGGCCGCTGGGTCTACAAGTATGAGGAGGCGGTGCGCCGCGGCGCGCTGGGCATGCTGATCATCCATGAGACGGCCGGAGCGGCCTACGGCTGGAGCACGGTCGTGGCCTCCAATGGCGAGAGCTACGACGTCGTCCGCAAGGCGCCAGCGAAGGACAAGCTGCTGCTGCAGGGCTGGATTCAGCGCGACCTGACGGTGGAGTTGTTCAGGGCCGCCGGCCTGGACTTCGAGGCTGAGAAGGCCCGCGCCCGCACCGCCGCCTTCCGCCCGGTGGTCCTGAAGGGCGCCACCTTCTCCGCCGACTACCAGAACCGTTTCACGAAACTGAACAGCCAGAACGTGCTGGCGAAGATTCCCGGGGCCAGCCGTCCGAACGAAACGATCCTCTATGCTGCCCACTGGGACGCCTACGGCATCGGCCCGGCGGACGCCTCCGGAGCGGTCATTCGCCCCGGCGCCATCGACGACGCGGTCGGCGTCGCTGGGGTGATCGAGACGGCGAGAGCCTTCAAGGCGGCCCCGCCGCCGACGCGTACGATCCTGTTCGCCGCCTGGACCGCCGAGGAGCGCGGCCTGCTGGGCAGCGAGTACTACGCCCAGGCCCATGAATCGGAGTTGGCGAGGATGGTCGCGAACTACACCTTTGACGTCCTGCAGGTGAGCGGCCCGGCCCGCGACCTGGTGCTGGTGGGCGCGGGCCAGAATGAGCTCGAAGTCAGCCTTGTCGCCGTCGCCGCCCGCCACGCGCGCACGATCACCCCGGACCCGAAGCCCGAGCGCGCCCTGTTCTACCGCGCTGACCACTTCTCGGTCGCCAAGCGTGGGGTGCCGACGATCCTGTTCATGGGCATGAGCGGCGGCGCGGACCTGATCCAGGGCGGCCGGGCGGCCGGTGAAGCCTGGGTCGAGGCCTACACCGCCCGTTGCTACCACCAGACCTGCGACCGCTGGGACGAGAGCCAGAACTACCAGGGCGCCGCCGACGACGTCACCCTGGCCTTCGAGGCCGGCCGCGACCTCGCGAACTCGACCGCCTGGCCGGACTGGAATGCGGGGTCGGAGTTCAAGCCGATCCGCGCGCGGACGGCCGCTCAGCGCAAGTAGCCGCTACGCCGCCGCGATGGCCTCGCGCCGCGCAGCGAGCCGCAGGCGGGCAGTGACGATGGCTTCGATCAGGGCCTGCGGGACGATCGGCTTGGTGGCGGAAGCATCGAAACCTTGGGCGAGCAGGCTCTCGTCGATGCCCCGGCATAGCGTCGGCGGCCGGTGCAGCCACCGGCATCCGTAGCCTGAAGATATAGGTCGAACCCTCGCCAGGCGCGCTCCGCGCGGTGATCTCGCTGCCCATCAGGGTCGCGAACTGGCGACAGATCGAGAGCCCCAGTCCGGTCCAACCGAACTGGGGCGCGGTGCTAGTCTCGGCCTGGGCGAAAGGCTCGAACACCCGGACCTACTGCTCAAGCGTCATACCGATGCCGGTGTCGGACACTGCGGACTCGATCGAGGATCTATCGCCCACACTCACCAGGCTGGAGAGCCGAAGCCCCACCGAGCCCTTAGCTGTGAATTTCAGGGCGTTGGAAACCAAGTTGGTTAGAATCGGGCGCAGGCGCGTCGGGTCGCCAGCGACGTGCCGTGGAACGTGCGGTCCGATCTCCAGGCTCAACGCCAGGCCCTCTTCACGGGTAGCACCGGCCCACAGCGCCAGACTGCGCTAGGCCAGATCGTGCAGATCGAACGGCTCATGTTCCAACTCGAACTTTCCGGCCTCGATCTTCGACAGTTCCAGCAGGTCGTTCAGAATGCTCATCAGGCCTTCCCCCGACCGGACCAGCATCTCCACCTGCTCGCGCTCGCGGCCGTCCAGCGGCGACTGGTTCAGGGCCCGGTCCATGCCCAGCACGCCATTCATCGGTGTGCGCAGCTCGTGGCTGATCATGGCCATGATCTGGGACGTGGCGGCGCTGGCCGCCTCAGCGCCGGTAGACGACGGCCATGGTGGTCCAGACCATGCTGGTGAGCACGATGCCCGCGAGACGAAGGATCGTCAGCAAAGGGTCGCCTGGGCGCGGTTCGCGGCTGACCGCTGACCCGAAGCCCTCGGCCGCCGTGATCGCGGCGAAGGCCAGCGCGCTGGCCTTCCAGCCGAAGGCAAGCCCGAACAGGGTCGCACCGGACACGCAGATCAGCAGCCGCACCGGGAACGCCCGGGCGTTGTCGGCGGCCACATGGGCCAGCCCCTCTACAAATGACGGTACGGCGCCCATCCTTCCGGCTTCGTGTCTTCGCAGGGGCAGCCTGCACCTCGCCACCCTGCGGACCCACTAATCCGGAGGCCTTCATCGCACCACGTTATGTCGTCGCAGGCGCCTTGTTCAGGCACGGTTCAGGCAGCGAGGGACTAACTCGGCCTCAACCTCAGGAGGCCTCATGCGTAAGTTCATCACCTCGGCCCTCGCCGCCTTGACCGCCGCCGGCGCCGTCGCCGCGGCCGCGGCCCCCGCCGAGGCCCGCGACTATGGGCGACACGGAAACTACTATGGCCGCCATCACAGCGGCTCCGACAAAGCCGCTGTCGCCGCAGTGGCCGGTATAGCGGGCCTGGCCATTGGCGCGGCCATCGCCGGCAGCGGCAAAAGCGGGAACGGCTACGCATCGTCGAGCCGCTATGGCTACAGCGGCGGCTACGCCAGCGGAGATGGCAACGGCTACACCTACGACCCGCGCTACGACAGTTACAACGGCGACTACTACGACCGTCCGGCCTATCGCGAACGCATCTGCATCAGCCGCGAGCGCGTCTGGGACCCCTACATCGGACACCACGTGAAGATCGAGCGGCGCTATCCTTGTTAAGGGGCTAACCGACCACAACCCGCTCCTGTCCCCACCACAGGGGTGACTTCGGGAGATCGATGAACCGCCGCTCGTCCTCGAGCAGCATCGCGCCCGCTGCCTGGGCTTCCGGGCGGCGGCCGTTTTCGGCCAGGGCCTCCAGACTGTCGAACCACAACTCAGCCACGCCATCGAACTCCGGCGGCGCATTGCGGCTGGCCATCAGGCCGGCGCTGACCTCGGATGGCAGGCTGTGCATCTGCACATACCGGCGGATTTGCAGGGCCTCAGCGACGCTGGCGACCAGGGGTCCATGGGTGTCGAACCAGTAGGCCTGGAAGGCCTCGCGGCTCAGGTGTGGCAACCGCACCAGGCAGAAGGTTAGTTTGATCATCGACGGTCGTCTCCGCTTCTATCCTTAACATGCGCGCAAATCTCGCCACGCCGCTATCGCCGCGCTACCGTCAGCTTGCGTCGGGAGGCGTTTATACTGGGACTGTCGGACCATGTCTCCGACCGAGGGGCTCAAGGCGGAGAACGCGCCTCTCGCTGCGCGCGTCGCCGAACTCGCGGCCCAACTGGCCCGCGCGCCGATGGACCGGCCCAGCCTCTACCGCATGACCGATTCAGCCCCGAGGGGTGCTCTGGTCTCTGATCGTGACGGCCGGCTGGACTACGCCAACCCTGCCTTTCAGCGTTGGCTGCTGAGACCCGCGCCCCCCGCCGGCGCGCGGCGCGGCGGCGCCCGTTGCTCTGGCCTGGGATCGGTGAGACGCCGCCAGAATGCCAATGCGATTTGGCGGCGACCGTTCACAACCTCGTGGCGATTATGTCGTGAAAGCTTGCCCAGGCTGCGCAAAAGCTAACGAATATTAGGAATTGACCCCGGGATTGACTGGAATTGGCGCCGATTGGGTCTCCGCGTTCGTCATCTCTTAAAGTCCATGACCGCTAGATAGGGCGCGCAAGTATTGTGCGCGCTCACTGGAGCCACCCCGTGTCTCTAAGCCCGGGATTGGACGGCAGGCCCCTCAAGGTTCTGCACGTCGATGATGACCCGATGAATCTCCGCGTCGTGCAGGAGATTCTGGGCGCCTTTGGTCATGACGCCGTAATGGCCTGCAGCGGCCGTGACGCACTGGACCGCCTGGCTGTCGAAGCCTTTGACATCGTCCTGCTAGACATACACATGCCCGGCATGACAGGCCTTGAGGTGATCGCCGAGCTTCGGGGCACGCCTGGAAGGCAATGCGCCGTACCCGTAATCGCGCTCACTGCCGACGTCTATTCACGCCGCCCGGCCGAGTATCTGGCTCTGGGGTTCAACGACTTCGTCTCAAAGCCGATTCTGGTCTCCGGACTGATGGCATCAATCAAGCGGCTGACCGGCAGCGCTCGAACCAGCGCTCTAAGCCTCGTCGGCTAATCCGCCGCGGCCCCGGCCGGGGCGGGTTCGGCCAACTCTTCGCTCTCCCCGTTCAGCGCCGCCGCCAGAGCCACGCGATCCAGCGAGCCCTCCCAGCGCGACACCACCAGCGTGGCTACCGCGTTGCCCATGAAGTTGGTCAGGGCCCTGCACTCGCTCATGAACCGGTCCACTCCCAGGATCAGCGCCATCCCGGCCACCGGCACGGTATCGACCACCTGCAGGGTCGCCGCCAGCGTGATGAACCCGGCGCCCGTCACCCCCGCTGCGCCCTTGGAGCTGGCCATTGCCACGCTCAGCAACAGCAGCTGCTGCATCAGCGTCAGTTCAATCCCCAGGGCCTGGGCGATAAACAGCGCCGCCAGCGTCATATAGATGTTGGTGCCATCCAGGTTGAAGCTGTAGCCGGTGGGCACCACCAGGCCGACAACCTCCTTGCCCGCTCCGGCCCGCTCCAGCTTCTCCAGGAGGCTGGGTAGCGCCGCCTCGGACGAGGCGGTGCCCAGCACCAGCAGCAGCTCGGCCTTCAGGTAGCGGATCAGCTTGAAGATCGAGAAGCCGTTCAGCCAGCCGATGAAGCCCAGCACGAGCAGCACAAACCCGATAGAGGTGGCGTAGAAGGTCGCCACCAGCGCCGCCAGGCTGGCGATCGAGCCGATGCCGTACTTGCCCACCGTAAAGGCAAAGGCGCCGAACGCCCCGATCGGCGCAGCCCGCATGAAGATCGAGACCAACCGGAACACCGCCTGCCCCAGGCTCTCCAGCACCCGCAGCGCCGGCGCCCCCCGCTCGCCGACCATCGCCAGCGCGATGCCGAACGAGATCGCGAAGAACAGCACCTGCAGGATATTGCCCTCGGCGAAGGCGCCGACCACCGAATTGGGGATGATCTCCAGCAGGAAGCCTACTGGCGACAGGTCGTGCGCCTTGGCGGTGAACTCCTGCACCTTACTCGGATCCAGGCTGGCCGGATCAATGTGCATCCCGGCGCCCGGTTTCACCACATTGGCCACCGTCAGCCCCAGGATCAGGGCGAATGTCGAGACCACAAAGAAGTAGATGAACGCCTTGACCGCGACGCCGCCAGCCTTGCCCAGGTCCCGCATCCCGGCGATGCCGGTGACGACCGTCAGGAAGATCACCGGGGCGATGACCATCTTCACCAGCTTGATGAAAGCGTCGCCCAGCGGCTTCATCGCCTCGCCGGTCTGAGGCGCAAAATAGCCGACCAGGGCGCCCAGCACGATGGCGGCCAGCACCTGCACATAGAGCTGCGTCCAGAGCGGACGTTTCGCGAAGGCGTCCACCGCCGTTACCGTACCTGCCACCCGACTCCCCCTGGTCCTTGGATTTCAATCTAGCCCGCCCCGCGCCGATCTGTACGCGCCGTTTTCATCCGCCGTTGACGGATCGTCCGGTTGCCGGAGGGATGACAGCCCCGGGGGGATCAGTCGGGGGAATCGGGAGAGCCAGATGGCTGACGACGCCGCAGCTGGACCGGCTGGCGGCCGAGGGCGTGCACTTCAGGAACGCCATGGTCACCACGGCCCTGTGTTCGCCGTCCCGCGCCTCGATCTTCACCGGCCTTTACGCCCACCAGCGCCGGATGGTGGACAACACCCACGCCATCGACCCCAGCCTGGTGTTCTTCCCGGAATATCTGCAGCGGGCCGGCTACGAGACCGCCTTCGTTGTAAAGTGGCACATGGGGCTGGAGGGCCGGAAGGGCGACAAGCCGTTCATGCTGTTCCTGTCGCACAGGGCGGTGCAATCGGACTTCATTCCGGCCGCTCGGCACAAGGGCCGCTACGCCAACGCGCCCTTCACCTACCTGGCGACCATGACGCCGCCCGTCGATCCGGGCACACGGCCGATGCGGGTGCAGAACCCGAGAAATAGCTGTCATGTCATTGATTTTAAATACAATTCTAAGATCAGCATCGCCGAATACTATCGTCGCTATGCCGAGACCCTGCTGGCGGTGGACGAGAGCGCCGGGCGGGTCATGGGGCGCCTGGGGACGCGCGGCGTCCTGCATAGCTCCCTGATCCTCTACATGGGCGACAATGGCTTCGCGATTGGCGAGCATAGCCTGACCGACAAGCGCACGGCCTATGAGGAATCGATCCGCATCCCGATGCTGGCGCGCTGACCCGAACTGTTCGCGGCGGGAACCGTCGTGGATAAGGTGGTCGCCGACATCGACGTGGCGCCCACCCCGCTGGCCGCGGCCGGACTTGCCGCGCCATGCTGCGGCGGCGCGACGGCGCGGCTCAGGGTCCCTTCCCGCCCGAGCTCGTCAAGTCGGCGGGCCCCGGCACACGCTAGCCGAAACATCCTGGCAAAACGGCTGGTCGAAACTGCGCGGCAGGGCGATGTTGCGCCCCAATAGAGCCCCGATGACGGGCCGGGACATGGGGAGGCACTAAAATGTTCAATCGCCGCCATCTGATGCTGGGCGCGGGCGCCGCGTTCGCCGCCCTGCCGGCCTGGGCCAAGATCGCTGTTCAACCCGCGGCCTCGGCCGGCTTCACGCCCGCCGGCATCGCCCAGCTGAACGCCGAGATGCACAGCCTGGTGGACAGCCAGAAGCTGGCCGGCGTCGTCACCCTGCTGGCCCGGCACGGCAAGGTCGTGAACCTGGACGCCTACGGCAAACAGGACGCCTCCGGCCCGGCCCCCATCACGATCGACTCCATCTTCCGCATCGCCTCGATGACCAAGCCGATCACGGGCGTGGCGATGATGCAGCTCTACGAACAGGGCAAGTGGAAGCTCACCGATCCGGTGTCGAAGTTCATCCCCGAGTTCGCCGGGCTGAAGGTCAAGGCCGCGGATGGCTCGCTGGTCGACCAGAAGACGCCGATGACCATGGCCCAGGTGATGAGCCATACGGCCGGCTTCGGGACCAACGCCAACTATGAGCCCGCCCAGCTCGGCGCCACCGACCTGCAGGGCATGGTCGACAAGCTGGCCAAGCTGCCGCTCTACAGCCAGCCGGGGACCGACTGGTCCTACGGCCCCTGCGTGAATATCCAGGGCTACATCGTCCAGAAGCTCTCCGGCATGGACCTGGCCGACTACTTCCAGGCGCATATCTTCACCCCCCTGAAGATGCCCGACACCCAGTTCTGGGTGGATCCGGCCAAGACGGCGCGGGTCGTGCGCATCCACACCTATGCCGAGGACAAGGTCGTCCCCGCCGGCGAGCAACGCATCGCTACCGCCAAGCCCCGGTTCCTGGCCGGGTCCGGCGGCCTGCTGGCCACCGCACCGGATTACTTCCGCTTCTGCCAGGCCCTGCTGCAGGGCGGCCGGCTGGAAGGCGCCCGGGTGCTAAAGCCCGAGACCGTCAAGCTGATGCGCAAGTCGGTGCTGCAACCCGGCGTCGGCGTCGATCTCTACGGCCCGGTGCAGAAGGGCCTGGGCTTCGGCATGGACTTCGCCGTCCATGAACGCCCGGCCGAGAGCGGTCTGCCACAGGGCCAGGACAGCTACTGGTGGGGCGGGGCCTTCGGCACCTGGTTCTGGATCGATCCGACCAACGACATCGTCTTCGTGGGCATGATCCAGAACCTCAACGGCTCGGTCCCCGGCGCCGGCACCCCCGCCGTCCGCGACATCAGCCCCAAGGCGGTCTACGCCGCGCTCTCCGACAGGAAAGCCTGACCATGGCTCTGTTCCTCGCCCTGCTGGCCACCGCCGCGGTCGCCGGCGCGCCGCCCGCCTACAAGGCGCCCCGCAACGCCTTCGGCCAGCCGGACTTCGAAGGCGTCTGGACCAACGCCTCGCTCACCAGCCTGGAGCGGCCGCCGAACTTCAAGACCCTGACGATTCCAGAAGCCCAGGCCCAGGCGGCCGAAGCGATGCGCGCCAAGGCTATGGAAGCGGGGAACAAGCCGATCAACCCCAAGGACGGCGCCCCGCCCAAGGCCGACGATCCCGGCGGCTACGGCGTGGTCTGGATCGACCCGGGCACGGCCTATGGCCGCATCGGCGGCGAGGTGCGCACCTCCTGGCTGATCGAGCCCGCCGACGGCAAGCTGCCCTACAGTCCGGCGGGCAAGGCGCTGTTCGACAAAACCCTCACCCGCGCCCGCACCGACTTCGATGGCCCCGAGGTCCGCCCGCTGGGCGAGCGCTGCATCCTGGGCTTCGGCTCCAGCGCCGGCCCGCCGATGCTGAACGTGCTCTACAACAATAATTATCAGATTCAGCAGTCGCGCGATGCCGTGGCCATCGTCGTCGAGATGAACCACGACGCGCGCATCATCCGCCTGACCGACCGCAAACACCCGAAAGCCGACATCCGCACCTGGATGGGCGACTCTGTCGGCTGGTGGGAAGGCGACACCCTGGTGGTGGAGACCACCAACTTCGTCCCCGACGAGTCCCTGCGGCCCTATTTCGGCGCCAGCCTGTTCCTCTCGCCCGAGGCCAGGGTCACCGAGCGCTTCACCCGCACAGCCGCCAAACAGATCCTCTACGAGTTCCGCGTCGATGACCCCAAGGTCTTCACCCAGCCTTGGCGCGCCCAGATGGCCCTGAACGGCACCAAGGGCCCGATGTACGAATACGCCTGCCACGAAGGGAACTACGCCCTGCCCGGAATCCTGGCCGGCGCCCGCAAGACCGAGAAGGATGGCGGCAAGACCGAGGCGGTGGAGCTGTCGGAGTAGGCGACCTGCCCGTTGTGAGGGCGCCGGCGCCCGCCGCGCGGTCACGCGGCGTC
This sequence comes from Phenylobacterium deserti, assembly GCA_943332615.1. Lineage (GTDB taxonomy): Bacteria > Pseudomonadota > Alphaproteobacteria > Caulobacterales > Caulobacteraceae > Phenylobacterium > Phenylobacterium deserti_C. Next base: position 26,584 of record CALQQB010000008.1, on the reverse strand, counting down.
AAAATCACGGACCCGCCGATCATGGCGGTAGACAGCCGCGGCCTGGCCCAGTCTGATGACATCTCAGGTCGGCCGATCCGCCGACTGCGGGACCTGTGGCGAGATTTCGACACGTCCGCCAAACCGTGGCCTCAATTCCACGGTCGCCGGAATTCGGTTTCCGTACACGTCAAGGCTTGTTGACGCGCCCCTCACCATGCCGGTACTTCGAAACTCAAGCGCGCTAAGGCGCTAGCTCAGATGAATTCGGCTTGGGGGAATTATGCTGGTGATCTCTAGAAAAACCATTCTGCTGTCGTGCGTCTGCGCGGCGACCTTCACGTCGGGCATGGCCTTTGCCCAGACCGCGACCGCCCCGGCCTCTAGGTCAAACGAGATCGAAGAGCTCGTGGTCACGGCCGAAAAGCGCGAGCAGTCGCTGCAGGACGTGCCGATCGCCATCTCGGCCTTCACCGACGAGCGCCGCGAACTGGTCGGCATCAACTCGGTGCAGGATCTGACCAACTTCACGCCGGGTCTGTCCTACTCCACCAACAACGACCGGATCGCGCTGCGCGGCATCGGCCGCTTCTCCAACAACCGCTCGGTCGAAGGCGGCGTCGCCCTCTACAGCGACAGCTTCTACACCTCGTCGGTGACGGCCTTCGCCGGCTCCACGCTGTTCATCGAGCGTACGGAAGTGCTGCGCGGCCCGCAGGGCACCCTCTATGGCAAGAACGCCGTCGGCGGCGCGCTGAACATCATCTCCAAGCGCCCGACGGACGACCTCTACGCCGAGGTGCGCGCCACGTACGGCAGCCGCGACACGAAGATCGGCGAAGCCGCGATCTCCGGCCCGCTGTTCGGCAACATCCGGGGCCGCGCGGTTGCGACCTGGAGCAATATCGGCAAGGGCATCTTCACCAACCTTAACCCGAACGGTAAGGACGAGGGCGACCGCGGCACCTACTGGACCGGCGAAGTTCAGCTCGACGGCAAGCTGGCCGACGACAAGTTCGAATGGTGGGCGAAGGCCAATACCACCGAGTGGCACACCCTGGGCCGCGGCCCCGGCGGCCGCACCACAGCCGCCTACGGCATCCGCGACGTGACCAGCCCGCTCACGGCCTCGCTGACGCCCAACTCCGCCGCGTTTGGCCTCAGCCCGAGCCTGCCGGGCAACACCTGCCAACTGTGCTTCAACACGGATGATGGGAATTACATCAACCTCGAAAGCAACACCTACACCATCAACGCCACGGCCCACTTCGACGGCTTCGACGTCAAGTATGTGACCGGCCTGACCTACTACGACTACCGTCTGCAGACCGACCTTGATGGCACCTCGCGCCAGGCGCCGTTCTTCCTGCCGATCCCGGCCCGCGGCCCGACCACGGCATTGATCCCAGGCCAGACCACGAACGCCGTCTACTTCCCGCGGCAGCACAACCAGTACCAAGAAGAAGTCACCTGGTTCTCGAACGAGCTGAACTTCGTTTCGACGTCGGACGGCCCGGTGCAGTGGCTGGTCGGCCTCTACCAGTACCGGGAGAACTCCAACTACACTCTGTCGGACGCCCGCTACCCGGATGACGCGCGGTTCGAAAGCCCGACCGGTCAGACCGGTGTGGCCATGGCCCCCAATCCGCTGCGCCGCTACGCATACGGCACCTCGGAGAACGTCAGCGAATCCTACGCGACGTTCGGCCAGATCGACTGGCAGGCGACCGAAGCCCTCAAGCTGACCGCCGGCCTGCGCTATACCTACGACAGTAAGCGGTCGTTCGAGGGCGCGCGCCTGCTCTGCATCTATACCGCGAACTGCCCGATCAGCACCCTGACCAACCGTCCGGTGGACGGCACCAACGCCTTCTCGCCGGGCTTCTCGACCATCAATGGCGTGCAGGTCACCGACAAGTCGGTCGTGGGCGGCGTCGCCGGCATCTACACTGACCCGACCACCGGCATCCGCCACCGCCAGCTGAAGAACAACTGGAGCGCGGTGACCGGCACCCTGGGCCTCGACTGGAAGCCCGATGCGGACACGCTGGTCTATGCGAAGTACTCGCGCGGCTACAAGGCGGGGGGCTTCAACTCCGGCACGACGACGCTGAACACCTTCGTCACCACAGAAGACGAGAAAATCAACGCTTACGAACTCGGCACCAAGAAGAGCTTTGGCGGCCGCCTCCAGGTCAACGCGTCGTTCTTCTACTACGACTATCGGGACATCCAGATTCCGGTGAGTTCGTTCAACACCACGCTGGGCGCCAACCAGACCCTGTTCGTGAACCTGCCCAAGGCCCGCAACTACGGCGCCGAATTCGAGACGGTCTGGCAGCCTATCGACCACCTGCAGATCCTGGCCAACTACTCCTACCTGAAGGCTGAGGTCCGTGAGGGCTGCTGCTACCAGGACCCGGAAGACCCCCGCGGCGTGCAGCCGGAAGCCCAACTTGCGGGCAACCTGTCGCCGCTGCCGGCCACCGGTTCGCTGAACCAGGACCTGAAGGGCCAGACCCTGCCGTCATCGACCCCGCATCGGGTCACGGTCAACGGCAACTACACCTGGGAACTTGAGCCGGGCAGCATCTCGGCCTCGGTGTCCTACGTGTGGCGGGACGCGACCTACTATTCGGTGTTCAACCGCTACTACAGCAAGGCCAAGAGCTACGGCCAGACCGACGCCCGCCTGCTGTTCAACGACACCAAGGGCAAGTTCACCGCCATCGCTTATCTGAAGAACGTGTTCGACCAGCGTGGGTCCGCCGGCATCAGCGGCGGCCGCGTTTCGACCGGCTTGCCCGGCACCATCGGCTTCGTCAACCAGACGGTGTCCTACGTGCCGCCGCGCAGCTACGGCATCGAACTTCAGATGCGCTACTAGCCGCCTCCCGCAAGGGCTCGACGATGCAGCGCCCCGGCCGCAAGGCCGGGGCGTTTCTCGTTCTGGAGGCGCCTTGAGACACGGCCGGGACACCTTCCCTTCGTTCGATCTCGCATAGCGGCGGAGTGTTCGGCGACAACACCGCCACCCAGATCGTCGCCATGACCTCCAGCCTCACCGGCAGTGGCGCCGCCGGCTATACGAGCTCAGCACCGTGCCGATCAGCGTTTAGCGGCAGCCGGCGATCACGCGTTCCAGATCCTCCAGCCGCTGCTGGCGCAGGATGCGGCCGGCGGCGAGCAGCTGGTAGCGGTCGGCCGCACCCCCGGCCGCGCGCAGGGCCGCGTCGGTGTCGGGATAGTGCGGCGGCAGCCCCAGGGTCTTGGGCACGCAGGCCTTCGGCGCCGGCAGCGGGGGCGGGGGCGTTGGAACCGGTGGCGGCGGCCGGGAGATGGTCTGCACGGGGGCCGGCGGGATCACGCCGGGCTTCGGGGGTGGCTTCCTGGCGGAGAGGCTCTGGCAGGCTGCGAGCGCAAACACCGCGATCCCGACCAGCAGGATCATCCGAACCGGTCGTGCGCTCATCACTTGAGATTCGACAGCACCGCCCGGTCGGCGCTCTCCATGCGGGCGCAGGCGTCAATCCCTTCCGGTTGCTGCTCCAGCAGCTTGCGTGCGCCGAGCGAGGTCAACGCGACGGCCGGGCCACCCTCGGTGGCAAGGCGCCTCGCCTCGCCGGCCGCGTGGCAGGTCGCCACATCGGTTCGCAGGGTCGACTGCACCCGTTCGGACGCCTGGGTCAGCTCCATGATGCGCGCCTCATAGCGTTCCCGCTTGGTCTCCCAGCTGGACGACGCCACGCCGAGGGTGATCGCCAGCACGACGGCCGCCGCGGTGGCGATCAGCCCGCTCAACGGGCTCATCAAAACGTGTCTCATGGTTGCAAACATACGCGTCCCAGATGCGCATACACATTCGCGCGCGACCGGAAGTCAACGGCGCCGCTGTGGCCTTTTCGCGACCACGACGGTGGAGGCCCCTAAACGCGCGGTGCGCCACGGACGAGGCAGCCGCCACCCGCCGCTCGCCGCCGGGCGCAGTAGTCGTTCGCCTCGCCGGCGTTCGCAAAGCCGCTGACCACCGCGCGATACCAGGTGCGGCCATTCACCACCGCCTGTTCGAGCGCGTGGGATCGTCCATCACCCAGAGCGACCAGCGCCGCAGTGGCCGAAGCCTTGTCGGGGAACGACCCAATCTGCACGGCGAGGCCGCCCACGTGTGGTGCGATCGGGGCGGGTGTCATGGCAGGAGGGGGGGCAGAAGGGGGAGCAGAAGGGGGAGCAGAAGGGCGACGTGGGCGCGGCGGCGCTTTGACCGGCTCGGCGGTGGCCGGCGGTGATGTGGCGGCCAAGGGCGCCGCGGCTTCGGGCGCCGGCGCATCGATCTGCGAGATCCGCGTGGCGGGATCCTGGAAGGGCCCCAGGAAACGCGGATCGCAGGCCATGCGCCAAGCATTGTCCAGGGCGGTGCCCGCCTCTGGAACCCGCCAGTCCGACTCGGCCGGTCGCAGTACGCGCCGTCCGCCCAGCAGATTGCGTTCGGGATAACCCGTGGTCTCGCCCATCCGCACGCGGTGGCCCGCGCAATCGGCGGTCATCGAAACGTGCCATGACAAGGCCCCGGTACGGGCATGGGTCTCGGGGCTCAGGGCCTCGGCGCGGATCACCAGGCGCGGACCCTGATTGGCGGCGGCGGGGAAGCTGGACACCACGGCGGTCACCGCCTGCGGCGTCACCGCCACCACGCGCTCCGGCGTGATGTCCGTCTCGCGGCCCAGCCAGGCGAGCAGGGCCTCGCGCTCGAACGCGGACGGAAACGAGGGAGAAGCCTGCGCCAGCGCAGGAGTCGTGAGCGCGGCCACCGTCAGCCCAAGGCTCAGCAGCCCAACACCCACAGGCCGGGCGACCATCATCGCCGACTGCCGCATCGCCCCAAGAATCGCCCTGCCCCCTCGTCCGATCACCAGCGCAACCTGTGTAAGAACCCGCGCCGTGGCAAGGACTCCGTGCCGCGCGGGCGGGTCAGGGGTCGCGCATCGGTTGCGTTGGGAGACCGCCGTTTTCCCGCCCGCACCACTTTGTCGCATGTACTTCCGAAGAGGACGCGATTTCCGATGATTTTGGCTCAGGGACCGCAGACTGAAAATACAGCCCGCCATCGACGCACGAGATTTAGACGCCGGTTACACACCACGGCTTACAGTTGATTGATTCGCGGCCTCCTCTCCCGTTGGCTCGCGTTCCCCGGGAGCAAAAGAGACGTGGGTAAGTCGTCCGACAGGACCTTCAGAAGCCTGCGCGGTCTGGAAAAGACCGCATCGACCAGCCGTGTCCTCAACCTCGCCGCGCTCGCCAACCGCAACGTCGATAACCCGGAGCACAGAAAGTCGCCCTTCTTCCTCGCTTCGACCCTGAACGGGGCGGTGATCGTGCGCCATCGGCTGCGGGATTCCGAACGCGAGTCCTTCGATCGCCTGCGCTACACCGCCACCAAGTTGATCATCCCGTTCGAGCGCTCGGACCTGGGCCTGGGCGGCCGCTCGCTGTTTGTCTCCGAACGGGGCTGGCTCGACGTCTTCGAGGAGCTGCGCGGCGAGGCGCCTGACCTGCCCCGCGACGTGGCCGTGCTGGAGGCCATAGACGAACTGCCATCGCTGGATCCCTTCCTGCTGCGCGAGCACATGAAGCGGCGCGGATTCGAGATCAGCGCCAGCCACTTTGAGATCTCCGCCCCGGACCTGGCGCGCATGCAGCGCTTCGTGGGTGCTGAAATCTCAAAGTTGATAGAGCTCGCCTACCGCGACACCGATGGGATGGAGGGCAATGTCGCCCGCCTCGTCGAGGCCCTGCTTTCAGCGCGTACGGACGAGCGCCTTGAGCCCTTGCGCCTCACGCTCCGCCTGGAGAAGGAGAACTACAAGGAGGGAATCTTCGCCTGGAAGGGTTTTCTCTACTACAAATGGGTGCTGAATACCCTCTGGGCCAACCTGCGGGACGTGTTCATGGAACTGGGCCGCGTGCGCGTCACCGGCTCCATCGATTCCGAGACCGCGTCCGAGCTGGAAAGCACCAAGATCCGCCTGCGCCATAAGATGGAGCGGCAGGTCAAGAGCGTCATGAGCCAACTCGGCGTCTACGACGAGGTCTTCAGCCAGCTCACCATCCAGGGCAACGCCATCGCCTTCCGCGACTTCCTGCTGAAGTCACCGGAGATGTTTCTGACCCTCGGCGAAGGCTGCGGCCTGGTCAGCCACATCGCTACCTACTGGCGCTATCAGTTCCCCAGAGGCCGGCCTCTGGCCGCCACAGCCCTGGAATTGATGGACGTGCTGCAGGACTTCGAAGCCAGCCTCGGCGTCGACAAGCAACTCATGGATTAGACCCGCGGCTGGCAGAATTTGACGGTTCCTCGTCATTGCGGCCAAGTCGCCTTGCCCCCTAACCTTTCTCAGCGCCGATGCTGCCGATAGGGGCCTTCGAATGACCTCCCGCCGCCGATTTCTGCAGTCTGGAGCCCTGGGCGTCGCCTGCGCCGGAGCCGGAGCCGGCTGGGCCTTCGCCCAGCCCCCCGCGGGCGGGTCGCCTTCCGCCACCGGGAAATGGATCTGCCCACCCTGCGGCTGCGACGCCGACGGCAAGGTGTTCGACACGCCGGGGGTCTGTCCCGCGGCGAACTGCGGCATGATGCTGATCCCGAAGCCAGCCGCCGCCCCGGCTCCGGACCATGGCGGCCGCTAAGGGCCGTCGGGTCGCGACCTCCCGATACGCTGCTGATCCGAACCGGACCACTACGCGCCGGACGGCCTCATCTGCGGCCTGCGGGGCTCGACCGCCTGATCGCAGCGCGCCGCGAGGCCGGTCTTTTCGTGTCTCTCAGGGCTGTACCCTTAAGCCGCCCGCGCCCTCGGCCGCGACAGCAGCCGCCCCACCCGCGCCAGCAGTTGTTCGTCCTTGAAGGGCTTGGACAGATAATCCTTGGCGCCCAGCGAGATCGCCTTGGCGACGTCCTCGGAGTTGTTGCGCGCCGTCAGCACCATGGTCATCGTCTTGTCGCTCAGACCCTGAGCCTTCATGTAGCTCAGCACGCCAAAGCCATCGAGGCGCGGCATGTTGATGTCCAGCACCATGGCTTCAGGCCGAAAATCCTGCAGGCGCTCGATCGCCTTCACGCCGTCGCTGGCGCCGCGGACATCGTATTCGGCGATCGCCAGCCGCGTCATGATCAGTTCGATCAGGAACGGATCGTCATCGACCACCAGAACGCGCCTCGGACGGGTCTCACCCAGCAACGGCATCGGGCATCTCCTGATCGTTTTCGTCGTAGCCCGACCACTGGGTGGCGCGGGCGATGGTGGCGTACATCTCGAGCGGGGCGATCGGCTTGCGCACCACCCCGGTGAAGGCGTCCAGTTCGCCGTCGCCGGCGAAATCGGCATCGGCGGTGAAGGCCATGACCGGGATGTCCTGGTTCGGACCGCCGGCCTTACGCAGACGCGCGAGCGTCTTGTGTCCGTTCAGCCCCGGCATCCGCAGGTCCATCAGCACGATATCCACGGGCAACAGGCCGAGACGCTCAAGGGCCTCGGTTCCGCACCCGGCCTCGGTCACCTCACAGCCCGCCGCCTCAAGCACCTTGCGCGCCAGCTCGCGGTTGATCGGATTGTCGTCCACCACGAACACCCGCGTGCCGTCGATGGACGGGATTTCAGCGCGGTTGTCGTCGTTGACGCCGGCCGGTATGTCGGCCGCCGGCGCCGGCAAGGTCAGCCGGAAAACCGAGCCTTCGCCGTGCGCGCTGTCCACCCCGATCGTCCCGCCCATGGACTCAACCAGGCCCTTGCAGATCGCCAGGCCCAGCCCGGCGCCGCCATGGCGGCGCGTCATCGAGCCATCGACCTGGGTGAACTTCTGGAACAGTTGCTTCTGGGCGTCTTCGTCCAGGCCAGGCCCGGTATCGGCCACCTCGATCACCACCTGGCCTGGCTCCGCGCCAGCAAGCACCGCCACGCAGATCTCGCCCTGCTCGGTAAACTTCACGGCATTGCCGATCATGCGCACCAGCATCTGGCGCAGCCGCTCCGCGTCGATCATCACCGCCGGCGGCAGATGTGGGTCTGACCTAAAGGTGAGCAGCAGATCCTTGGCTTCCGCCTGCACCGTGAACACGCCAAGCGTCTCGCGGCACACGTCCACAATGTCAGCCGGCCGCGCGCGGATCTCGATCTGGCCGGCCTCCAGCTTGGAGAAGTCCAGGACGTCGTTGACGATCGCCAGCAGCGCATTGCCCGCCCCCGCGATCTTCGCGGCGTAGCCCGCCGCCGCGGGCGACAACGACGGGTCTTCCCGCAGGAGGCTGGTGAAGCCAACCACCGCCGTCAGCGGCGTGCGGATCTCGTGGCTCATGTTGGCCAAGAACTGCGACTTCACCGCCGTCGCCTCCTCAGCCTCGGCGCGCGCCTGGGCCAGCGCCTCTTCCTGGCGCACCTGCAGGGTCACATCTCGAATCACATCCAGAAAGCCGGTCGGTTCGCCGGTCTCGTCGTCCCGCAGCAGGTTGGGACTGGACTCCATCCAGATCCACCCGCCGCCGATCGTGTCGCGGCCGCGCCAGCGCACGCTCTGCGGCGGCTCCCCCCGCAACATCCGACCGAACACCCGCGAGACGACCTTGGTGTCCTCGGGGTCCATCTTGTCGCCCAGGTTCGCGCCGATCAGCGCATCGGGCGACCATCCAGTCCGCCGCACAGCATTGCTGGCATAGAGAATCCGGCCGGTCACGTCGGACATCACGATCATGTCCGAGGTGTTCTCGGCGATCAGCCGATAGCGGGCCTCGCTCTCGCGGAGCGCCGCCTCGGCCTCGCGTTGCTCGGTCTTGTCCTGCACCTGAGCGATGTAGTGCTTGGGCGAACCGTCAGGGTTGCGCACCATCGAGACGGTCAGGTGGACCCAGATCGTCCGCCCGTCAGCATGGATGTAGCGTTTGTCTATGCGGTAGCTGTCGATCGCGCCGCGCGTCAGCTGTTCCAGCAGGCTGAGGTCGGCGTGCAGGTCATCGGCGTGGGTGATGCTCTGGAAATCCAGATGCAGCATCACTGCCTCGGCGATCCCCACGATCCGGCAGAAGGTCTCGTTCACCCTCAGGAAAGCGCCGTCCAATCCGACGAGGGCCTGGCCCGTCGCCGCGTGCTGGAACGCCGACGCGAACAACTCGGCCTGTTCACGCGCGTGCGCTGCCAGCGCCGCCGCTCCAGCCGCATTCTTCGAGTCCAAGGCATCGCTCCCGGAACCGGTCGCCTCCGGGCGCCAGTCGCGAGCATGTTGCGCGACATCCAATGACGCCGGGTTAACGACTGCTGGAAAAAGGTGGCGAAACGCCGCGAATTCAGTCGTCTAGCTGATCACCGTGCGGGCTGGTTTCCGCGCGGATTCCGCTCCGCCGGCCGCGGCTTTCGCGAGTCGCCCGGCCAACTCCAGCGCGTCGATGGGCTTGTGAAGATGATCCGACCGTCGTTGTCCGACATGGCGATGATATCGGCAGTCCGCTCGGCGATGGCGCGGTAGCGGGCTTCGCCGTTGACCTGCGCAATCTCCGCCAGACGCCTGCGGGTCACATCCCGGAAGACATTTACAATGCCCGCAACCTCGCCGTCGGCCCCCAGCACGATGCTGGGATTGCCTTCGACCCAGAGGATTTTCCCGTCGGCGCGAATGAACCGATGAACACGATCGACGGCCGTGGAATTCTCACCGCTCAGCAGGTCGCGCACATTGGCGGCGAGACATAGGTAACCAGACCCGTACGATCGACCTGCACAAACAGGTCACTCGTCTGCTCGGCGATGAACTCCAGCATCGTTTGCGGGGCGCCGCCGCCGTCTCCATTTCGCACCTTCAAACCTCGCCTTGGCTTGCTCGCGCATCTCGCCGTGTGGGCCATTCTCGGAGATGGCCTTAGCTCACTGGTGGTTCCCAATCGTGAAGACGCGACAGGGCGCGGCCCGCTTCTCGATGTCGCACCTCCCACCCGAACCTTGGCTCAGCAGCTGGCCAGCTTCGCGCCCATGTCACGATCGCGGCCGGCCACCGCGGCGATCAGGCCCGACAGCGCCGCCACCTCGATGGGTTTGCGGACCACGCCGTCGAACGCATCAAGGCTGGCGCTCTCGCCAATCTCAGCGTCGGCCGTGAAGGCCAGCACCGGGATATTGCGGTTCGGGCCCGGCTGGCCGCGCAGCGTGGACAACGCCTGGTGTCCGTCCATTCCGGGCATACGCACGTCCATCAGCACCACGTCCACCGCCAGTCTGGCCAGTTGCGCCAGGCCCGACGGGCCGCTTTCAGCTTCCGCGACCTCGGCGCCGAGGGCTTCCAGCATGAGGCGCGCCAACTCTCGATTGATCTGGTTGTCATCGATCACCATGACCCGCAGGCCCTCGATCGAGACCACTTCCGCTTCCTCGACGGTTTCCTCCGCCATCACGGCCTCCACCGGCAGCTCGAAGTAGAAAATCGAGCCCTGGTCCGGAACGCTGGAAAGGCCGATTTCGCCACCCATGGCCTCGACCAGACCTCTGCTGATGGCCAACCCAAGTCCGGTGCCGCCATGTTGGCGCATGGTCGATCCGTCGATCTGGTTGAACCGTTGAAAGAGCTGGGCGCATTGATCGGCATGAAGGCCGGGCCCGGTGTCCTCGACCTCGAACCTCAGCGACCGGCCATCCTCGATCGGCGCAATTCTAAGGATCACGCCGCCAGTTTGGGTGAATTTCACCGCATTGCCGATCAGGTTGATCAGAACCTGCCGCAGCCTGTCGCTGTCGATCATCACGGACGAGGCCAGGCCGCCCACCGTCTCAAGCTCGACGGTGATTGCCTTCTCGCTGGCCTGGGCCGCGAACAACGCCAGCGACTCCCGCGCCAGCACCCCGACGTCTGTGGGCTGTGGTCGAAGGGTGATCTTTCCGACTTCGATCTTGGAAAAGTCCAGGATGTCATTGACGAGGGCCAGCAGCGCCGAACCGGCGGCCGCGATGCGCGACACATAACCTTCGGCCCTGCTGTCGAGTCGGGCCTCCTGCTGGAGGAGGCGCGTAAAACCAAGCACAGCGGTCAGCGGTGTTCGAATCTCGTGGCTCATGTTGGCCAGGAACTGCGACTTCGCCACCGCGGCCGCTTCCGCTTCGGCGCGGGCCTGGGCGACGATCTCCTCCTGCCGCACCTGCATGGACACGTCGCGAATGACGTCCAGGAACCCGATGGCTTCATCTGTCACGGGGTCCAACAGGCGCGTCGGCTCAGACTCCAGCCACAGCCAGTCGCCGCTCTTGCCGTGCTTGAATCTCCAACGCAGGCGCCGCACCGGAGCGCCCGCCAGCTGGGCCTGGAGATTGTCCCAGATGAGCTGTCGATCTTCACGATGAACCAGATGCCCGGTCGTACCGCCGACGAGAGTCTCGGGCTCGTACCCCAGGCACCGGATCGAGGGACTAAGGTAGCTGAGCCGACCTTCGCGGTCCGAGATGGCGATCAGGTCGGAGGTGTTTTCCGCGATCATGCGGTAGCGCGCTTCACTTTCATTCAGGGCGGCGGCGGCGACGTCCGCCTCGTCGCGAGCCTTGGCGACGGCCGCTTCGTGTTCCACCTGCACCGTCACATCGCGCGCGACATCCAGCACGCCCGTGAGCGCACCGGAGACCGGATCCTTGACCTGGACCGGGGCGCTCTCCATCCACCTCCAGTCGCCGGTCTTGCCGTGCCGCAGGCGCAACCGCAGGCGGGTCGATTCCGCACCCTCCTGGTGACGCCGGAAACTTGCCCGCACCGTGGCCAGATCGTCTGGATGAAGCAGTTGTGCAAGGCCGAGTTCGCGCGCTTCGTCGGGCTCGTACCCAAGGTATCGAATGGAGGGGCTGATATAGGTGTGTCGGCCGTCGGCGGACGTCATCGTGATCAGATCGGAGCTGTTCTCCGCGATCAGGCGATACCGCGTTTCGCTTTCGTGAAGCGCGGCCAGCATCGCTTCGCCTTCAGCCCGGGCGGCGCTCAACGCCTCCTCCTGGCGAACTTGCTGGGTGATGTCGCGCACAACATCGATAAACCCCGTCGGCGTTCCGCTCGAGGGATCGCGAACCAGGCTCGGGCCTGATTCCAGCCAAATCAGGTCGCCAGTCTTCCCATGCCGAGCGCGCCAGCGCACACGCACCGGTCCAGCGTCGTCGCCGGCCAACAGGCGCCCGAACGCGGCGGCCACCGACCCGGCATCTTCGGGCGGCATATAGGCCGTGCCCATCTGGCCCAGGAGTTCGTCCGGTTCGTATCCTGCCCACCGTATGGCGGGGCTGAGGTATGTAATGCGCCCACTCAAGTCATGCATCGCAATGATATCGCTGCTATTTTCAGCGATCAGACGGAAAAGCGCCTCGCTGGTCTTGAGGGCTTCCTCTGCGGCAAGCCGCGCCGTCAGGTCCTCGAACTGGGTGATGAAGTGATCGGGCGAGCCATCCGCATTGTGCGCGAGGGCGACCGTCAGGCGCGCCCACACGACCGTGCCGTCCGGCTTGAGGTAGCGCTTGTCCTGCTGGAATTTTGCGATCTCGCCCCTGAGCAGCCGGCGTCGTTCGTCGTGTCCAGCGAACCGGTCGTCCGGGTGTGAGATGCTCGGCGTGTCTGTCTGAAGCAAGGCGGCTTCGGCGTAACCGACCATGGCGCAGAAGGCGTCGTTGACGCGCAGGAATTTGCCCTGGAGCGACACCAGCGCAATGCCGACCGCCGCATGGCGGAAGGCCGTTTCGAAGAGCTGGAACTGCGCATGCCTGGCGGTGACATCCCGCAGGACGTTGAGGGAGCCAGTCACCTGTCCCGCGCCGTTCCGCATGGTCTGGATGCTGCTTTCGAGCCACACCCATTTGCCACTGGCGGTCCGGCATCGGAAGGCCGTGTCGCCCAAGTCTTCGGCGACCTGTCCTGGCGTGGCCTGCTGCCGATAGGCACGCACCCTGTCCTTGTCGTCCGGATGCACCAGGGCGTCGCTGGGCAACCCGATCAGATCCTGGGCCTCGTACCCGTACCGCCGGATCGCCGGGGAGATATAGGTCACAATTCCTTCGGTATCCGCCTGGAGGATCAGGTCGCTCATCGTCTCGGCGATCAACTGGAACCGCGCTTCGTGCGCGCGCAGCGCCTCGGTCGCCGCGCGACGCTCAGTGACGTTTCGAAGGACGTTGACGAACTCGATCAGGTTGCCGTCGGCATCGCGCACGATATGGGGCGAACCTTCGATCCAGGCCCAACTTCCGTCCGCCCGGCGAAGCCGTTGCTCAATCGCCTTGGCGGGCACTGCATTGTTGGCGAGCATCGCGCCGGCGATCTCAATGTATCGGGCGTGTTCTTCGGGCGGGAACAGCGCCATCAAGGGGGTGCCTACCAGTTCGTCCGGCTGGTAGCCATACGACTGGATCGAAGGCGAAACATAGAGGATCAGGCCCGCACGATCGATGCGCACAACGATCTCGCTCATGTGTTCGGTGATGTATTCGAGCGTCGTTTCGGCGACGCCCCTGGCAGCCTCGTCCACACGACCCTCCCGCCCCGATGGTTTCAGGCCGATCCACTTCGATCAGGCGTAAGCTGTAGAGATTGCGGATCATTTACCAATCTCTATCGCGTGAGGTTCGGGTACCCAAATTGGGTTTTCAGGGGGAGAATGGCCTCGCGAGGGCCGCCTCAAGCCTGGCGACCGTGTTCCAGTTGCGTGCGGTTGCGCGAACACTCAACCGACGCTCAAGTATCGCGTTCGAGAGCCTGGAATTCCCCAGTCCATTTGGAAACCATACATAGAGGCACCCTGGACCCGATCGGACGTCCTCACCGGCTATGCAGGCGGTCTTCAAGCAATCGAGCTCTTGCTGAGGCTCGCCGCTCAGGAATATGGCCGCCAGCCCGTTGGGCCGGGACTTCGCGATATCTGGGAACGGATTGGCCGCAATCACCGCCGCCAAGTCTCCATGGTCGCGCACCATCACATCGGTGGCTACGCCGAGCGCCTTGAGGATCGTCGCCTCAAGCGTCCGCGCCGTCTCCGCCGCCGAAAGGGTCGTCCCGAAGAGCACATTACCGCTGGCCAGCAGGGTCTGCGGCGCTTCGAACCCGGCCTGGGACACCACCTGCCTCAGATCCGCCATCAGCACCTTGCGCCCGCCCACGTTCACCGCCCGCAGCAGGCCGGCGACCCGTCTCATCGCGACGCGAGCTCCCACTCGAGGAACTCCGGCGTTTCCAGCAACTGCTGGAGGTAGGCGTCCGCCGCCGCTGTGCCGCCGTGGTCGCGGGGCTTGATCCCATAGGTCCGGAACCGGGTCGCCACCGGGGTGTAGAAGGCGTCGGCGATCGACCAGTCGCCCGCCAGGAACGGCCCGCCGAACCGGTCCAGCAACTCGCTCCACACCGCCACGATCCGCCGTACGTCCTTCCGCGCCGCCTCCGACAGCGCCGTAGCCTTCGGCGTCGCCGTCAGGTCCATCGGGCACTCGCCACGCAGGGCGGAAAACCCGGAGTGCATCTCCGCCGCCGCGGATCGCGCCAAGGCTCGTTTCGCCGGCTCATAAGGCCACAGGCCCGGCGTCAGCCCCGCCAGGTATTCGGCGATCGCCAGCGAGTCCCAGATCGTCAGGTCCCCGTCCTTCAGCACCGGCACCAGGCCCGACGGCGAGTGGACGCGGATCGCCGCCTCGCTGACCCCGTTCTGCTGGCGCAGCTCCACCAGGGTCTCCGTGAACGGCAGCCCGGCCCGGCGCAGGACCAGCCAGGGTCGCATCGACCACGTCGACCACGCCTTGGTCCCGATCACGATTTCCATTTGTCGTCTCCACGCTTCGGACCTGAAACACTTGAACTATTGCCGCCCGGCGACCGGCGCCGTCTAGATCGATTCAACCCCTGAGAAACCGAGGAAGCGCCCACCATGACCGAAGCCGTAAATCCGGGTGTCGGGCCCGCCGCGGCGCCGGGAACCGACGGATCGCAGGCCACGCCTTTTTCCCGCGGGTACACGCGCTACGCCATGTGGCTGCTGCTGGGCATCTACGTCGTGAACTTCCTGGACCGTCAGGTGATCAACATCCTGGCCGAGCCGATCAAGAACGACCTCGGCCTGGCCGACTGGCAGCTAGGCCTGATGAGCGGCCTGGCCTTCGCCGTCTTCTATACCTTCCTGGGCATTCCCATCGCCCGCCTGGCGGAGCGCAAGAACCGCCCTTACATCATTGGCACCGCCGTCGCCGCCTGGAGCGGCTTTACCGCGCTGTGCGCCACCGCCGGCAATTTCTGGCAGCTTATCCTCTTCCGCATCGGCGTGGGCGTGGGCGAAGCCGGCTGCACGCCGCCCGCCCACTCCCTGATCGTCGACTACATGCCCAGGGAGAAGCGCGCCTCGGCGCTGGCCTTCTACTCTATGGGCACCCCGATCGGCGGCCTGCTGGGACTGGTGATGGGGGGGCTGGTGGCCGACGCCTACGGCTGGCGCGCCGCGTTCCTGGTGGCCGGCGTCCCTGGGTTGCTGTTCGCGGGCCTGGCGTTCTTCACCCTGAAGGAGCCACGCAAGATCATGGCGCTGCACGCCGCCGGCGTCGCCGCCGCCTCGGCCACCTTTGGCCAGACCATGGCCTACCTCACCAAGCGCAGGACCTTCTGGTTCATCGCCTTCGCTGCCGCCATCAAGGCCTTCATCGGCTACGGCCATGCCCCGTTCACCGCCTCGTTCTTCCTGCGCAACCACACCGCCGAGATCGCCGGGCTCGCAGAGGGCTTCGGCCTGAAGTCGATCGGCTTTCTGGGCCTGGCGCTGGGCCTGATCAGCGGCACGGCCGGCGCCATCGGGTCCTGGACCGGCGGCTGGATCGCCGACAAGTACGGCAAGGCTGACCTGCGCGCCTACATGGTCGCCCCCGCCATCGCCAGCCTGGTCACCATCCCGGTCTATGTGATCGCGGTGACCATCGACTCGGCGGCCATCGCCCTGTTGATCCTGTCGATCAACGCCTTCCTGGGCACCCTGTGGTACGGGCCGGTCTACGGCACGGGTCAGTCGGTGGTGCCGCCGCACATGCGCGCCACGGCTTCGGCGATCCTGCTGTTCATCATCAACCTGATCGGTCTAGGCCTGGGGCCGCTGGGCGTGGGGCTGCTCTCCGACTGGTTCAACAAGGGCCTGGGCATGGGTCCCGCCCAGGGTGTGCGGTGGGCGCTGATCAGCGCCTCGATGTTCGGCGTGGTCGCCTTCGCCTGCTTCTGGGCCGCCCGCAAGACCATCCGCGAGGAGACTGTCAGCTAGGGCGTTCGACGGATCCCTTGAACCGCCGATCGCTCAAGACTCTTGCCTAAAGATAGACCCTTCGTCGCGCTGAGCCTGATCCAACTTCGGCGACGAATGGTCTAGCAGGCGCCTTCCCCAGGCCGCCGGAGATCGCGCAAGCCTCGTTCTATGTTCGACGAATACATCCGCGACCACGCCCGCTGGGGCCCGCGCGCCATCGCCGCGTAGCTGACCTGGCGCAACTTGAAGCTTTCACCTCGCCGGGCCCGTAGAACATTGTAATCTCACTGTTCACCTGCAGGGGCCGCCCTATGCGTCTCGCCATCCTCGCGTCCGCCGCAGCCGGCCTCGCCGCCCTCAGCCCCGCGCCTGCGGCGCTCGCCCAAGCCAACGGCATGGAATGCTTCGGCACGCAGGGCGGTCGAGCCACCTGCACCGCCAGCCGCGATGTCCTGATCGACACTCTCGACCGCCAGGCGCGGGCCAATCGCCAAGCCAAGACCCGCGATCGTAAGCTGGTCAAGGCCGTCGCCCAGGCCGTCCACGATGGCCACTGCGAGGAGGCTCTGGCCCTCGCTCTGAAGGCCGACGACCCGATGATCGCCGCCAACACCGCCCGCCTCTGCGGCGTCCCCGAAACCCCGCCGCCGGGCCAGTCCGGGTTCTGATCGGCGCTTCACCTTCCCTACCGGGGAGCGCTCGCCAAAGGACGGTGGCCTGGACTGACGTCGGGGCAGTTGGAATTGCGTTCATACCACCACATCGACGTGGTTTGGAGGAAGCCGACGATGGCGACCGGTCTGTTCGGCGACCTTCTTGTGATCGACTGCGCGAGCTTCATCGCGGGTCCGGCTGCGGCGACCGTGCTGAGTGACTTCGGCGCACGGGTGATCAAGGTCGAGCCGCCGGTCATCGGCGACTCCTACCGCAACCTCTTCCGGCTCCGGGGCACGCCGGACGACATCGATTACTTCTGGGCCCTGGACTCCCGCAACAAGGAGAGCCTGGCCCTGGACCTCAGGCGACCGGAGGCGCGGGCGGTGCTGCAGGCGCTGGTCAAGAAGGCGGACGTCTTCATCACCAATTTCCCATTTCCGGCGCGCGCGCGTCTGGGCTTGCGCGCCGAGGATCTGATGCCCCTGAACCCGCGGCTCATCTACGCCTCGCTGTCGCCCTATGGCGAGCAGGGCCCGGAGCGGGACCGCACCGGCTTCGACGCCACCGCCTGGTGGGGCCGGTCAGGCCTGATGGACATGGTGCGCTCCGGCGCCGAGGCGGAACACGCTCCCTCCATGCCCGGCATGGGCGACCATCCAACCGCCATGGCGATGTACGGCGCGATCGTCACCGCGCTCTACAAGCGCCAGCTCACCGGTGAGGGCTCGGAGGTCGCCACCTCGCTGATGGCGAATGGCCTCTGGGCCAACGGCTGCCAGGTGCAGGCCGCGCTCTGCGGCTATGAGTTCATGGCCCGCCCGCCGCGCGGCCACCGCGGCGCGCTGAATGAGAACTACCGCGCCGCCGACGGCCGCCAATTCATCCTGGCCAGCACCAATCCCGCCCGGGACTGGCCGCTGCTGGCGACGGCCATGGGGCACGCGGACTGGCTACAGGACCCGCTGTTCGCGACGCCGGAGGCGCGGCTGATGAACGGGCCACTGCTGGTCGGCCGCTTCGACGCGCTGTTCGCCGAGCAGCCCTTCGAACACTGGGCGAAGGTGCTGACCGCGGGCGACGTCACCTTTGGCATCGTCGGCACGATCTACGACCACCTCGCCGACGACCAGATCGAGGCGAACGGCCTGTTTCCAGAGATCGTGGACGGCGACGGGCTGCGCACTGTGGACAGCCCGTTCCAGATCCAGGGCGAAACGAAAGCGCCACCACGCAGGGCGCCGGGAATCGGTGAGCACACGCAGGCGCTCTTGAGCGAACTCGGCTACTCGGCGGCCGAGATAGACGCATTGGCTGCGGTCTAGCGTCGTGGTCTGGGGCCATGTCCCTGCCTGACGCAGGGCAAACCAACCCCGCCTTCCCCCTACCCCCCGCCTGAAACCCCCCCTAACCTCTGCGGCACAAAACGACGGCGAGCTCAGCACGGCCGCACCGGTTCGGGGGAACCAAGTTCAGATGACAACCACCACCGCCACAGACGCGGCCGCCGCCTCCGACCGCCCAGTCTTCAGCGAGAACTACAAGCGCCTAGTGCTGTTGCTGCTGGTGGTCGCCTACACGCTGAACTTCATCGACCGGACGATCATCTCGACCATCGGCCAGGCGATTAAGGTCGACTTGAAGATCACCGACACCCAGCTGGGCCTGCTGGGCGGGCTCTATTTCGCCCTGCTCTACACGCTGCTGGGCATCCCGCTCGCGCGCCTGGCGGAGCGGTTTTCCCGGGTCAACATCATCACCGCGGCGATCATCGTCTGGTCGGGCTTCACCGCGCTCTGCGGCACGGCGGCCAGTTTCGGGCAGTTGGCGGCCTACCGGTTCGGCGTGGGCGTAGGCGAGGCCGGGCTTTCGCCGCCGGCGCACAGCCTCATCAGCGACTACTACGAGCCCAAGAAGCGGGCCTCGGCGCTGGCGGTCTACTCGTTCGGCATCCCGCTGGGCTCGATGCTGGGCGCAGTGATCGGCGGCCAGATGCTGGACCATTTCACCTGGCGCACCGCCTTCATGCTGGTGGGCATACCCGGGATCCTGGTGGCGATCGCGCTCAAGCTGCTGGTCAAGGAGCCGCCGCGCGGACACTCCGAGGCTGACGGCGGCGTCACCGCTCGGGCCACGGCTGCTCAGACGCACTATTCGCTGGGCGCCGAGATCAAGGAGATCGGCGCGGTCGTCGGCTCCCTGTTTGGCAATTGGCCGGTGCTCAACATCGTGCTGGGCATGACGCTGGTCTCCTTCGCCGGCTACGGCGGCGGCCAGTTCGCACCGCCCTATTTCATCCGCGCCTTCCACCTCAGCTATGGCGAAGTCGGGCTGATTGCGGGCCTGATCGCGGGCGTCAGCCAGGGCATCGGCACCCTCGTGGGCGGGCCGCTGACCGACCGGCTCGCAAAGATAAATCCAGGCTGGTACGCGCTCGCGCCAGCGATCGGGATCGCCCTGGCCTTCCCGTTCCACGTGGCGGTCTATACCGCGCCCTCGTGGCAGCAGGCGGCGATGTTCCTGGTGCTGCCGGGCCTGTTCGCCTACGTCTACCTCGGCTCCAGCTTCGGCGTGGTGCAGAACATGGTCCCGACGCACCGGCGGGCCACGGCGGCAGCGGTGTTCCTGTTCTTCGTCAACCTCATCGCCCTGGGCGGCGGTCCGCCCTTCGCCGGCTGGGTGATCGACCACTTCGCCGCCTACCACTTCGCAAACCCGGACCAGCCGGGGCTGTGGGCGGCGATCAGCCACTTCTTCAGCGTCGATCCGGCGACCTTCCAGGCCGCCTGCCCGGGCGGCGTCGCGCCGAAGGGCTCCAGCCCAGAGGAGAGCGCCGCCTGCGCAAATTCCCTGGTTCTGGCCACTCGTCAGGGGATCATCGTCGCCTATTCGGTCAGCCTGTGGGGCGCCCTGCACTACCTCATGGCCTCTTTCGGCCTGAAGGGCGCCATGGCGCGCGCCCGCGCGGAGCGTGGGGAAGTCTGATCGCAACTCGAACCTAGCATGTGCGGGCGCGCCGCCTCGTCCTGGCGGCGCCAGGTCCGCGAACGCGTTGGGTTCACGGGTTGAGCCCACGAGTTCATGCGGCAAGGCTTGACTTGCGACGGATCATGGCCGGATACCCCCGGCCATGATCCCCCGTTACGCCCGCAAGGAAGCCGCCGCCATCTGGTCCCCAGAGACGCGGTTCAAGATCATGTTCGAGATCGAGGCCCACGCCGCCGACGCCATGGCCGCGCTGGGCGTGATCCCTGTGGAAGCCGCCCAGGTCATCTGGGCCAAGGGCCGCGACGCCCCGTGGGACGCCGAGCGCATCGACGAGATCGAGCGCGAGGTGAAGCATGACGTCATCGCCTTCCTCACCCACGTCACCGAGGTGGTCGGACCTGAGGCCAGGTTCCTTCACCAGGGCATGACATCCTCGGACGTCAACGACACCGCGCTGGCGGTCCAGCTCTGCCGCGCCACCGACCTGCTGCTGGAAGACGTGGACCTGGTGCTGGCCGCGCTCAAGCGCCGCGCCTACGAGCACCGCTTCACCCCGACCGTCGGGCGGAGCCACGCAATCCATGCCGAGCCCACCACATTTGGTCTCAAGCTGGCCGGCTTCTACGCCGAATTCCAGCGCGCCAAGGAGCGGCTGGCCATGGCTCGTTTCGAGATCGCCACCTGCGCGATCTCCGGCGCCGTCGGCACCTTCGCCAACGTCGCGCCCGAGGTGGAGGCGCACGTCGCCGAACAGTTGGGCCTGGCCGTGGAGCCGGTCTCTACCCAGGTGATCCCTCGGGACCGCCACGCCGCCTATTTCGCCGCCCTCGCCGTGGTCGCCAGTTCCATCGAGCGGCTGGCCATCGAGATCCGCCACCTGCAGCGCACCGAAGTGCTGGAAGCCGAGGAACCGTTCGACCCGGGCCAGAAGGGTTCGAGCGCCATGCCGCACAAGCGCAACCCGATCCTGACCGAGAACCTCACCGGCCTCGCCAGGCTGATTCGTTCGGCGGTCGTGCCGGCCATGGAGAACGTCGCGCTGTGGCACGAGCGTGACATCAGCCACTCCTCCGTCGAGCGTGGCATCGCGCCGGACGCCTGCGTCCATCTCGACTTCGCGCTGCGCCGCCTGGCCGGGGTGGTGGAGCGGCTGGTGATCTATCCCGAGACCATGGCCAGGAACCTGGACCTGCTGGGCGGGCTGGTCCACTCGCAGCGCGTGCTGCTGGGCCTGACCCAGAAGGGCCTCAGCCGCGAGGCGTCCTATGCGGCGGTG
This sequence comes from Phenylobacterium deserti, assembly GCA_943332615.1. Taxonomy (GTDB): domain Bacteria; phylum Pseudomonadota; class Alphaproteobacteria; order Caulobacterales; family Caulobacteraceae; genus Phenylobacterium; species Phenylobacterium deserti_C. The sequence goes on along the minus strand of CALQQB010000008.1, from coordinate 5,429 downwards.
CAACGCAACGCCATGCGGGTGTGGCGCGGCGAAGGGGCCTTTCTCGACTTCCTCAAGGCCGACCCCGAGATCACCCTCGCCGATTCGGAACTCGAGGCGCTGTTCGACCTTGAGTACCACTTCAAGAACGTCGATCGGATCTTCGCCCGTGTCTTCGGCGAACACGAAGAGGCCAAGGCGGCGCAGGCTCGGGCAAGCTCTGCCGCCTGAGGCGGGTTCGCAGGCAAGGCCGTGGCTTCACTGCAACCCTGCCGATAAATCTTCGCGCGGGAGGGGTGTTGCCGTATTGACATAACCTCGCGCAAATCCGGTTCTCCGCGCATGAGAGCGTTCGCAGTGGGGCGGGCGCGGGGAGATTTCTACCTATGAGAACCAACCTTGCGGTGGCCGCCTCGACGGCCGCACTGCTGGCGTTCGGCGCCGGCGCGACCCAGGCCCAGGCCCAGGCCCAAGCCGCCACGGCCAGTGTCGATGAGATCGTCATCACCGGCTCGCGCATCCGCACCAGCGCCTTGGAACGCGACCAACCCGTCGTCCAGATCGACGAGGCGCTGGTCGCCAAGCAGGGCCTGACCTCGACCGTCGACGTCCTGCAGCGCATCCCCTCGGCGGGCGGTGGCCTGAACGGCAAGTTCAACAACTCCGGCAACTTCGGCAATCCGCCCGACGGCGGCGGCGTGGGCGCGGGCTCGGCGGAGATCGACCTGCGCTACTTGTCCAGCCGGCGGGTGCTGGTGCTGGTCGACGGCCTGCGCTGGGTGCCCGGCGCGGCGGCGTCCGGCGTCCCCGGCTCGGTGGATCTGAACACCATCCCGACCGCCATGATCAGCCGCATCGAGGTGCTGCAGGAAGGCGCCTCGCCGATCTACGGCTCGGACGCCATCGCCGGCGTCGTCAACATCATCTCCAAGGACCGCCAGGAAGGCTTCGTCGCGAACGCTCAGATCGGAACCAGCGATCACAACGACGGCTTCGCCCAGGACTTCAACGTCTCGTGGGGCGCTGGCTCGAACGGCACGCACATCGTCGTCGGCGGCGGCTACTTCAAGCAGGACCCGATCCTGTCTGGCGACCGGGCGATCAGCCGGTTCCCGTCTCCGTTCTCCAACTCCTGCCTGGATGGCGGCTGCAGCTCCGGCACGCCGTTGGGCCGCTTCATCGTTTCTGACCCGAACACCGGCCGCGACCTGAACCTCACCCTGAAGCAGGCGCTGGCCGTGGGCCAACGGCCCAACTACGTCGCCGGCGACCCCACCGGCGCGGCTTCGAGCTTCAAGGGCTTCACCACCGCCGACCGGTTCAACTTCCAGCCCTTCAACTACATCCTGACGCCCTCGGAGCGGATCAGCCTGTTCGGCGTGGTGTCGCAGGACATCAGCGATTCGGTCCGCCTCAAGGTCCGCGCCAGCTACGTCCAGCGCAAGTCGGCCAACCAGGCGGGTCCGCTGCCGCTGTTCGTGGGTCCCGACGCCGGCAACGGCAACCTGCTGGACACCGTTCGCGTGGACGTCACCAACCCGTTCAACCCCTTCGGCTTCACGCTGCAGCCGGGCACCTACGCCTTCATCGGCCGCCGGCTGATCGAGAACGGCCCGCGGCACTACGAACAGGAAGTCGACACCTGGAACGTCACGAGCACGCTGTCCGGCGATTTCAAGGTCGCCGAGCGCACCTGGAACTGGGACGTCAACGCCCTCTACTCGCGCAACCACGCCAACCAGACCTTCACCGGCAACGTCAACGCCCAGCGCGTGCAGCAGGCCCTCGGGCCGGTCGCCCTGTGCACCGGCGCCTGCACGCCGCTGAACATCTTCGGCGGCCAGGGCACGATCACGCCCGCGATGCTGGCCTTCATCGGCTTCACCCAGCAGGATACCTCGCAGCAGGAACTGACCGACTTCTCGGCCAACCTGACCGGCGCGATTGTCGACCTGCCGGCTGGCCCGCTGGCCTTCGCGGTTGGCGTCGAGCGGCGGCGCAACGAGGGCTTCTTCCAGCCTGACGCCATCGTCGCTGCGGGGCTGTCCTCCGACATCCCGGCCCAGCCGGCGAGCGGCAAAATCACCGTCAAGGAAGCCTACGGCGAGCTGCGCATCCCGCTGCTGGCCGACATGCCGTTCTTTGATAGCCTGGACGCGTCCCTGGCCGGGCGCTGGTTCGACTATTCCACCTCCGGCCACGGCTCGACCTACAAAGCTGGCGCGACCTGGCGGCCAGTCAAGGAAGTGCTGTTCCGCGGCTCCTATGGCGAGGGCTTCCGCAGCCCCTCGATCGGCGAGCTGTTCGGCACCGCCTCGCGGTTCGACCAGGAAGTCACCGACCCCTGCTCGGGCTTCTCGGCGGCCACGCCGGCCAACGTCAGGGCGAACTGCGTCCTCCGCGGCGTACCGGCCAACGGCAGCTATGTGCAGTTGAACCCGCAGATTTCGGTGGTCACGTCCGGAAACCGCACCCTCAAGCCCGAGACCAGCAAGAGCTACAACTTCAGTGGCGTCTGGGAGCCGGCGTTCCTCAAGGACGCCAGCTGGGCGAACGGCGGCTCGATCGAGCTCGCCTTCTCCCGCATCCGCGTCTCCAAGGCGATCCAGGCCCAGGACGGCCAGTCGCTGCTCGACCGCTGCGCCCAGACCAACGACGCGCTCGCCTGCTCCACCATTACCCGCACCGCCTCGGGCCAGGTCGCCGGCATCGCCAACCCGCTGATCAACATCGGCGGCATCAAGACCCGGGCGCTGGACCTGAACATCGACTGGCGCTCGCCGGAATGGTCCATCGGCCAGTTCGCCGCCCACTGGTACTCGACCCGCCTGCTGGAATTCACCGAGTACGTGCCCTCCTCCGCCGGACTGATGGCCGTCGAGCGTGAAGGCACCGAGCGCGGCAGCCCCGACCAAGCCTATCCCAAGACCAAGTCCACCCTGATGCTCGACTGGGACAAGGCCGACTTCGGGGCGACCGTGACCGGGCGATACACATCCAAGGTCCAGGAGGCCGGCGACCCCAACAAGCTGTCGGCCCGGCTTTACGTCGATGCCCAGCTGCGCTGGAACCCGTCCTTCGTCGATGAAGGGCTGGGCCTGGCGATCGGCGTGAACAACCTGTTCGACAAGGACCCGCCGGGCTGCGTCACCTGTGGCCTGAACAACTACGATCCTAATGCCTACGACGCGCCGGGGCGCTTGATGTACCTGCGCCTCAGCTACCGCCGCTAAGCCGGCAAGGCGTCCGGGCGCTTGCGTCCGGACGCCACCGCGGGAATCCTCCCCGGCGCACGAGGAGGGTCCGGCCATATCGACGTTCGAGGACGTGCGGCGCATCGCGCTGGCGCTGCCCGGCGCGCACGAGGTGATCTACAAGGGCCAGCCCTGGATCAACGTGGGCAAGAAGACCTTCGCGCTGCACTGGAACGGCCGCTGCGTGCTGAAACTCGAAAAGGGCCACCAGGAGCTGCTGTTCGAGGTTCGCCCTGAGACGTTTTCGAAATGCCCGGTGGCGACGAACTTCTGGAGCTACGTGGAACTCGAGCATCTCGACGTCGGCGAACTGCGCGTCCTCGTGTTGGAGGCCTGGTCCCAAATCGTCCCGAAGAAGGTCAGCCGCCCGGTGCTCGCCCAGCACCAACCGCTCATCCCGGCGAAGACTGGGAGGGGGATGGAATGACTGGAGTTCGGGCACAAGAGGCGCTGGGCTGATCCAATCAGCCGCTCAGCCATCCGATCCGGGTCCCGGCCTTCGCCGGGATGAGCGGATCGGAGGTTACTTCCCGGTCTTCATGCTCTCGCGCGCCTGGGCCAGCAGTTCGGCCATCTTCATACGCACGGCGCTCTCGGAGACGTCGACGCCAGAGCCCTTCAGGTCTTCGAACACCTTGCGCAGCACGTCCTCGTCGCCGGGCAGTTCCAGGTCCGACTTCACCACCGCCTTGGCGTATTCATCGACATGCGCGCCCTCGAGGCCCATCAGGCCCGCGGCCCATTGGCCCAGGGCGCGGTTGCGGCGCGCGTGCGCCCTGAACTCCTGCTCCTGGTCGAGGGCGAACTTTTTCTCAAAGCCCTGTTCGCGGTCGTCGAAGGTGGTCATTGGGTCCTAGGGGTCAACTGCAGATCGCTGCCGTGGTGGGCGGGCGCTCCCATATCGTGCGCTGACCAGCGCCGCAATGGAAAGCGAAAGTCGTCGGCCAGTTTGCGCCAAGGCGCCGCATTCGCTATTTTTAACCTGCCTGGAATAGGGCGGGAGGCCGAGTCGGACCGCGCGCGAGATTTGACCGCGCGCGTTTTTCATTCGCCGACTTGAGGTAGACCTCGCCATGGAGAAGGCCACGACATGACCCGCCGTAAGAAGATCTACGAGGGCAAGGCCAAGATCCTTTACGAAGGGCCCGAACCTGGCACGCTGATCCAGTACTTCAAGGACGATACCACCGCCTTCGACGCCACCAAGAAAGCCGTTCTTGAAGGCAAGGGCGTCATCAACAATCGGATTTCCGAGTACATCATGACGAAGCTGAACACGATCGGTGTTCAGAACCACTTCATCAAGCGCCTGAACCTGCGCGAGCAGCTGATCAAGGAGGTGGAGATCATCCCGCTGGAGGTGATCTGCCGCAATGTGGCCGCCGGGTCGCTCTCCACCCGCCTGGGAATACCTGAGGGCACGCCCCTGCCGCGCTCGATCATCGAGTTCTGCCTGAAGGACGACAAGCTCCACGACCCGCTGGTTTCCGAGGAGCACATCACGGCGTTCAACTGGGCCTCGACCCAGGAGATCGACGACATCATGGCGCTGACGCTGCGGGTAAACGACTTCCTGACCGGCCTGTTCGGGGGCGTCGGGATCACCCTGGTGGACTTCAAAGTCGAGTACGGGCGGATCTACGAGAACGATTTCGCGCGCGTCATCCTGGCCGATGAGATCAGCCCCGACAGCTGCCGCCTGTGGGACTCGGTCACCAGCGAGAAGCTGGACAAGGACCGCTTCCGCCGCGACCTCGGCAACGTGATCGAAAGCTACACTGAGGTTGCACGCCGGCTTGGCATCATGAAGGAGATGCCCACGGTGATTCAGGGGGGTCTGCACTAGACATGCGCGCGAAGGTCCATGTGTTCCTCAAACCGGGTGTCCTGGATGTCCAGGGCAAGGCGGTCGAACAGGCCCTGCACGGCCTGGGCTGGGGCGGCGTCGCCCACGTCCGGGTCGGCCGGACCATCGAATTCGACCTGACCGCCACCGATCCCGCCGCCGCCGAGGCCGAGGTCAAGGCCATGTGCGAGAAGCTCCTCGCCAACACGGTCATCGAAAGCTACCGCGTCGAGGTGGCGTAGTGCTCCACCTCAGGCGCTTGTGCTCCCCTTCTGGGGGAGCTGTCGGCGAAGCCGGCTGAGGGGGTGGATCCCCTCGCCAATGGCTGATTGCGCAGAAACCCCCTCCGT